>NZ_CTEJ01000002.1:2500-602500 GCF_001282625.1 Lascolabacillus massiliensis | reverse complement strand
GCCTGTTGATTCTGAGCATTCAGCTATTTTTCAATGCTTGAATGGAGAAGGGAACAATAATGTTGAGAAATTGTTATTAACTGCTTCAGGCGGACCATTCCGCAGCTTTTCCAAAGATCAGCTGCAGAGTGTTACCAGAGATCAGGCGCTTGCTCATCCAAACTGGAGTATGGGGGCAAAGGTTACAATCGACTCATCAACCCTCATGAACAAAGGTTTTGAAATGATTGAAGCAAAATGGCTGTTTGGAGTGGACTCTTCACAGATAGAGGTGCTTGTTCATCCGGAATCTATTATTCACTCGATGGTACAGTTTGAAGACAAATCAATTATTGCACAGTTGGGACAGCCTGATATGAGAGTTCCCATACAATATGCTTTTTCATATCCTGAGAGACTGAAAACTGAAGTAGATGAGGTGGACTTTTTCAAGCTTTCGCAGCTTACCTTTGAGAAGCCCGATCTGAATAGGTTTCCTAACCTCAGCTATGCTTATGAAGTTATAAAAACAGGTGGTAATATGCCATGTATACTCAATGCAGCAAATGAGATAGCTGTAGAACTTTTCCTTCAGGAAAGGATTGGGTTCCTGGATATGAGCCTGTTGATTGAGAAAACATTACAAAAAGCTTCGTTTGTGAAAAATCCATCGCTTGAGGATTACTTGCAGACTGACAGTGAGACAAGAGATATAGTTACAGAATTATTCAAAACACACATTACTGTGTGAAAAATTTAGTGGATGGAATCATTTTTAATTAAAGCGTTGCAGCTCATAATGAGCTTATCGATTTTAGTAATCGTACACGAGTTTGGGCATTATATTTTCGCGAGAATGTTTAAAATCAGGGTAGAGAAGTTCTATCTGTTTTTTGATGCAGGCTTCGCACTTTTCAGATACAAACCGAAAAATAGTCAAACCGAGTATGGTGTTGGCTGGCTTCCTTTAGGAGGCTACGTTAAGATCTCCGGTATGATTGATGAATCAATGGATAAAGAGCAGATGGCTCTGCCTCCGCAACCATGGGAATTCAGAACCAAGCCGGCATGGCAGAGGTTGCTGGTAATGGTTGCAGGTGTCTTCTTCAATCTTATCCTGGCATTTTTTATCTATTCCATGGTTCTATTTGCATGGGATGATACATATCTGCCTCTTGAAAATGTTACTCAGGGGATGGAATTTAGCACTGCAGCTAAAAAAGCAGGTTTTCAGGATGGTGATATTCTATTGATGGCTGATGGTAAAAAGCTTGAAAGATTTGGAGTACGTACACTGCTTGATGTGGCTGATGCTGAGGTAGTAACTGTAAAAAGAAATGGAGATATTATTGATCTGAAAATGGAAGAAGGGCTGATGAAGAATCTGCTTACTGACAAAGAAGGATTTGCAACATATCGTATACCTACTGTAATTTATGATACGATGGAAGGTAGCTCTGCAGAGCTGGCCGGACTGACAAAAGGTGACAGTATAGTAGCCGTAAATGGTGTAACTACTCCATCATTTGCAGATTTGCGAAATATCCTTGATGAAAATCGTGACGGTGAAGTAGCCCTTGATTATTATAGGGGTGGTATCCAATATTCAACAACAGCTAAGCTTGATTCTGCAGGAACACTTGGATTTTATGTAATGCCTGCAGCCATGGTTTACAATACCCATACACTTACATATGGCTTTTTTGAATCTTTCCCTGCCGGGATGAAAATGGGTATTCAGACATTAAAAGACTATATTGCACAATTCAAATATGTGTTCACTAAAGCGGGAGCTTCTTCCCTTGGAGGATTTGGTGCTATTGGTAATTTGTTCCCTGCACAATGGAACTGGCAGTCATTCTGGATGATGACCGCATTTCTGTCTGTTATTCTTGCATTCATGAATATTCTGCCTATACCTGCACTCGATGGGGGCCATGTAATGTTTTTGATATATGAAGTTATTACAAAGCGCAAGCCCAATGAGAAGGTAATGGAATATGCACAGATTGCTGGAATGGTATTGCTGTTTGCATTAGTGCTGTATGCAAATGGAATGGATATTGTAAGAGCTATCTTTAAATAAATTTTTACTGAATAATCAGAATAGTTTATTAATCGGTTGATCTAAAGAATTAAAGTGTATAGTATGAATATTCCAGAATTAATTGGAAAAGGAGGTAAAACAGCTTTTTCTTTTGAATTGCTGCCTCCCCTGAAGGGAAACAGTATACAGCAGGTGTACAGGACTATTGATCGCTTGATAGAGTTTGATCCAAAATATATTAATATTACAACTCATCATAGTGAAAACATATATAAAGAGGATAGCAATGGTGTTTACCGTAAGGTAAATGTCAGAAAGCGTCCGGGATCAGTTGCGATTGCCGCGGCAATTCAGAACAGATATGGGGTGACAGCTATTCCTCACATTATATCACAGGGATTTACAAAAGAAGAGACCGAGTATGCACTAATAGATCTCTCTTTTCTTGGCGTTACCAATCTGCTGTTATTAAGGGGAGATACAAAAAAGCTTGATGCTGATCAGAGAGCGATGGATAGTCATAAGAATGCAACAGGACTGCAGGAACAGGTTAATAACTTTAACAAAGGCATCTCTTTCGATGGATCTCCTTTAGCTCCTCCTGAAGTTCCTTTTTCTTACGGAATGGCTTGTTATCCCGAGAAGCATGAGGAGTCTCCAAATATGGAGTCGGAGATATTCTTCACCAAGATGAAGGTGGATAATGGGGCAGAATATCTTGCAACTCAGATGTTTTTCGATAACAGGAAATATTTTGAATTTGTTGACAGATGCAGAGCTGCAGGAATAACAGTTCCAATTATTCCCGGGATAAAACCTATTAACTTAATGAGTCAGCTTACTGTACTTCCGCGTATTTTCCGAACAGATATTCCGGAAGAGCTTGAGAAAGAGCTTCGTAAATGTAAAAGTGATGATGATGCCAAAGAGGTAGGTGTTGAGTGGTGTATCAAACAGTGCAAAGAGTTGATAGCTGCCAACGTACCAAGCATACACTTCTACTCACTAATGGCTACAGAAAGTATTTACAGAGTAGCAAAAGAGATATATTGATGTATTTTCGTGATGTTATAGGACATAGTGATATAAAACAGCATCTTATCGAGAGTGTCAGACGAGGGAAAGTGCCTCATGCAACAATGCTCTACGGTCCCGAAGGTGTTGGTAAACTACCTCTGTCCTTAGCATACGCAAGATATCTTAACTGTGCAGATCGTGGTATAGATGACTCTTGTGGTAAATGTCCCTCATGTCACAAGTTTGATAAACTGGCACACCCTGATCTCCATTTTGTATTTCCCGTGGTGAAGTCAAAAGTGAGTGACGACTATCTGCCACAGTGGCGTGAATTTTTATCCGGTAGTGCCTACTTTAATCTCAATCAATGGTTAGCATACATTAATGCAGAGAATGCTCAGGGTGTCATTTACTCAAAGGAGAGTGATGAGATAATCCGAAAGTTGAATCTTAAGGTTTATGAAGCTCCATATAAAGTGATGATTATATGGCTTCCTGAGAAAATGCATGATTCCTGTGCAAATAAGCTTCTGAAGATGATAGAAGAACCACCTGGTAATACAGTATTTCTGCTAATATCTGAAGATAGGGAAAATGTGTTGCAAACTATATGGTCTCGTTGTCAACCCTTACGGATAAATTCAATTGGTGATGAAGAGATGATAAGGGTTATTCAGCAAAATTTTGATTTGGAAGCCGACGAAGCCCAGACAATAGCACATATTGCCAACGGAAGCTATACCAAGGCGGTTGAAATGATCAACTCTTCTGACGATACCCGCTTTTTATTTGAACTGTTTGTAAACATGATGCGAAGTTCAGTATCGGGTAACATTAAATCAATCAAGCAGTCAGCCAATGAAATTGCGGGAATAGGGAGAGAGATGCAAAAAAGCTTTCTCAGCTATTCGATAAGGATGTTCAGGGAGTATTTTGTGAATAATCTTGGAGCACCTGAAATGGTTTATATGAATGATTATGAACAGGATTTCGGTGAGCGTTTTTCTCCCTTTATTAACGAGAAAAACATTGAGAAATTCAATGAAGAGTTCTCTCTTGCTTATCGGCAGATAGAACAGAACGGAAATGCAAAAATTATTTTCCTCGATCTTTGTTTAAAAGCAACAATGCTTTTAAGGAAATAATTTGTAACTTGCATTATATTTTACTATTAAAATAAACATAAAGTCTCGCTTTTCAATCCTAAAAAGCGATTTATATATATGGACAGAGAAATATTAGCAGATAAACTGGCGGACATTGTACCTGCAAAAGAGACTACTATACGAAATACTAAAAGTTGTAAGGGATGTACACGCCATACAAATAAACTTCACATATATGACTGGCTTCACGACTTTCCTGAATTTCAGGATCTCACAAAAATGGTGGAGGTTCAGTTTAAAAATACAAGAAAAGGGTATTACATAAACAGTAATGATCTCAAGCTGGAACTGGGTGATCTGGTAGCCGTTGAGGCTACTCCCGGACATGATATTGGTACTGTTACTCTAACCGGGAAACTGGTAGAGAAGCAGATGAAGAAAAATAATTACCGGGAGGATGCAAATGGTGGATTGAAACGTATTTATCGTATTGCACGTCCCGCCGACCTGGAAAAGTATGAACAGGCAAAAGCGCGTGAGCAGTCGACCATGATTCGTTCACGTCAGATTGCCGAGGAGCTTGGACTGCAGATGAAGATTGGCGATGTTGAGTATCAGGGTGATGGTAATAAAGCTATCTTTTACTATATCGCTGATGAGAGAGTCGATTTCCGTCAGTTAATCA
Organism: Lascolabacillus massiliensis; assembly: GCF_001282625.1. Taxonomy (NCBI): domain Bacteria; kingdom Pseudomonadati; phylum Bacteroidota; class Bacteroidia; order Bacteroidales; family Porphyromonadaceae; genus Lascolabacillus; species Lascolabacillus massiliensis. Next base: position 597,666 of record NZ_CTEJ01000002.1, on the reverse strand, counting down.
AAGTGCTGGCCAGTGAGTTCAGAGTAAAGATTGAGATGAAGCAGATTGGTGCCCGTCAGGAGGCAGGACGAATTGGAGGAATTGGTCCCTGCGGACGCGAAATGTGTTGCAGCAGCTGGGTGTCAAGTTTTGTCTCTGTATCAACAAATGCAGCCCGTTGTCAGGATATATCAATCAATCCACAGAAGCTTGCGGGTCAGTGCGGTAAACTTAAATGCTGCATGAATTACGAAGTTGATATGTATGTTGAAGCACAGCGCAGTCTTCCTTCACGTGAAATTGTTCTTCGCACCAAAGATGCAGATTACTATCATTTCAAAACCGATATTCTGGCTGGGATGATTACGTATGCGACAGACAAGAATGGTATGGGAAATCAGGTGACTATACATAAAGACAGGGCTTTCGAAATTATTGGAATGAACAACAAGGGTTTAAAACCTGATAAGCTTGCTCCTGAAAACCAAAATAATGATCCAAACAAGGAGGTTGTATATAACAATGATATACTTGAAGATCAGAGTATAACCCGATTTGATAATACTGCTAAGAGTAAAAACAAGAAAAAGAGAAAGCCTAGAAGAAGAGCTTCAGGTAATGCAGGAAACAATAATCAGAAAAATAACAGATCGTCAGGTGATAAAAAGGAATAAAATCCTCTTTCTATTAGTCGGTACGCTATTTATAACACATACGTCCTGTTCTGATGGAGAGGTTTATTTTAGATATCATCATATAGAGAGAGGGAAATGGTATAGTGATAGTGCGTTGACTTTCACTATGGATTCCATCGGCTTTAATCCTGCTGCCAGACATGATTTATCAATAGAGCTTACAACTGCTGATATCTATCATTATAAAGATATATGGATGCAGGTTGAGCATAACCTTATCGACACTATTTACAGATGCGACACCTTGCATTTCAGACTGACAGATGATTATGGTAAATGGCTGGGCAGTGGGACAGGTGGTTTGCACCAGATATCACTCCCATATAAGTCAGATATACCACTCGACACATCGCGTCTATATATTTTGCAAATCAAACAGATAATGAAAGATGACCCACTAATCGGTGTTGAAAAGGTGGGTATTAAAATAATAGAGAAAATTTGATGACATTTAATCTTAATTGAACTATTAATTAGTTAATAGTACGTCCGTTTGAGTTAGAGAGAATTACATGTTATTTAAAAAAATGAGAATAGTATTTTTAGGATCGGGAAATGTTGCAACGCATCTGTCGTTTGCACTTAAGAAAACCGGAAACGATATTATTCAGGTTTACAGTAAAACTCTGGAAAATGCTGAGTTACTTGCCTCAAAGGTAGATGCTGATCCAATAGACGATATTAAGTTGATAAACACCAATGCAGACCTGTACATTTATTCAGTAAAGGATGATATACTACCTGAGATTGTGGAGCATATGCCTGAAACCACTGGAATATGGGCTCACACCGCCGGGAGTATGCCGATGTATCTCTTTTCAGCTAAACGAAGAGAGGGATATGGAGTAGTTTATCCATTGCAGACATTCAGTAAGAGCAGAGAGGCAGACTTCAGTAATATTCCTTTTTTTATTGAAGGAGACAACCCTAAAACAGAGCATATTCTAGTGGAAACTGCTAAATCGATTTCCGGTAGTGTAAGACTGCTTGATAGTGAGAAAAGAAGATACCTTCATCTGGCAGCAGTATTTGCAAATAATTTCAGTAATCATATGTTTACGCTGGCATCAGAGATATTAGATCAGGAAGGAGTCTCTGCTGAAGTATTAAAACCATTAATAAGTGAAACTGTGGCCAAGGTAATGGTTATGGAGCCTAAAAAGGCACAAACCGGACCTGCCGTAAGATATGATGAAAAGGTTATTCAAAAACATCTGGATCTGATACAAGACAACGACACGAAAAAAATATATGAATTAATAAGCAAAAGCATAAATAAACATTCTAAATGAGCGCAATAAACTACGATCTGACAAAGATTAAATCATTTATTTTTGATATTGATGGTGTATTATCAAAACAGACAATCAATCTTTCAGCGGATGGTGAGCCACTACGTACAGCTAATATACACGACGGTTATGCATTAAACCTTGCTGTTAAACTTGGATATGGCGTGGCAATAATTACCGGAGGAAATTCAGACTCAGTAAAAGTACGTTATGAATCACTTGGTATTAAGGATATATATATGAAGTCAGGAATTAAAATGAATGATTTTCTTGACTATATAAATAGAACCGGATATAAACCAGAAGAGATAATTTATGTGGGTGATGATATACCCGATTATAAAGTAATGAAAGCTGTTGGTCTGCCCATTGCATCAAACGATGCAGCTCATGAAATAAAAGCTATCGCAAAATATATCTCTCCAAAAAAAGGGGGGGAAGGGGTTGCCCGTGATGTAATTGAGCAGGTTCTGAAAGTTCAGGGACATTGGATGAGCGAGACAGCTTTTGGTTGGTAATTATTAAAGTTTTTAACCTGTTTAATCATTTAAAACAGGTATATTTGCAAAAATAAAATAAAAAAACCTCCGGATAATGGCAAAATTCATTGGTTATGTTGTGGTAGATAAAGATCACTGTAAAGGGTGTGATCTTTGTGTTGTATCATGTCCTACTGACGTTCTTGAACTTGAACCACGCGAAGTTAACGATCGCGGGTATCACTATGTGTATATGAAAAATCCCGATGATTGTATTGGATGTGCAAATTGCGGATATGTTTGTCCGGATGCATGTCTTACAGTTTACAAGAAAAAAGTGGGCTAATTTTTTTACACCGTATAAATTTTTTTAAAATAATAGTATGTCAGAAGCGATATCTTTGATGAAAGGGAACGAGGCCATTGCCCATGCAGCAATTCGTTATGGTGTTGAAGGCTATTTTGGGTACCCGATCACACCACAGTCTGAAATTATTGAAACCTTAATGGCTGAAGCACCATGGAATACAACCGGAATGGTGGTGTTACAGGCTGAAAGCGAAGTAGCTGCAATAAACATGGTATATGGTGGAGCAGCATGTGGAAAATACTCGATGACCTCATCTTCCAGCCCGGGAGTTAGTCTCAAGCAGGAAGGAATTTCTTATATGGCAGGTGCTGAGCTGCCAGGACTTATTGTAAATGTAATGCGTGGCGGACCGGGTTTGGGTACAATACAGCCATCGCAGGCTGATTACTTCCAGACTGTAAAGGGTGGGGGACATGGTGATTATAAACTTATTACTCTTGCTCCTAATTCGGTTCAGGAGATGGCCGACTTTGTGGGCTTGGCTTTTGATCTAGCTTTTAAATACCGCAATCCGGCAATGATTCTGACTGACGGAGTAATTGGTCAGATGATGGAGAAGGTGAAACTTCCCGATTTCAAACCAAGAAGAACAGAACAGGAAATACGTGAACAGTGTCCCTGGGCAACACTTGGGAAGACCCCTGAAAGAGGTCCTAATATCATTACCTCGCTTGAACTTGATTCAGCATCTATGGAGAAAAATAACATTCGTTTCCAGGCAAAATATCGTCAGATTGAAGCAAACGAAGTACGTTATGAAGAGGTTAAATGTGATGATGCTGAATATATAATAGTTGCATTTGGCTCAACTGCTCGTATCTGCCTTAAAGCAATTGAGATGGCCAGACAAGAGGGCATAAAGGTTGGTCTGGTTCGTCCTATCACCTTATGGCCTTTCCCAGCTAAGATACTCAATGAATATGCAGGCAAGGTTAAAGGGATGCTAACTGTGGAGATGAATGCCGGTCAGATGGTTGAAGATGTACGCTTATCAGTCAATGGTAAAGTACCAGTTGAACATTATGGCCGACTCGGTGGTATTGTTCCAACTCCAGACGGTGTTCTTGATGCTTTAAAAGAAAAAATAGTAAAATAAAAACCTTACGTCATGGATCCAAAAATAAGAAATTTGTTTCTGTTGCTTTTCCTATTAGCGTTTATCGCAACAATTGTAATTTACTTTTCAACCGATAAGGATATGAAACTCACCTGGTGGTCAGGAGGAGCAGCAATAATATTTTATCTGATCTACAGGTTCAGTAAAAGGTAAACAGTATCGTGCGATACAATTGAAAATAAATAGTTTAATCGAATGAATAGAGAAGATATAGTATGTCCGGAAAATTTGATTTACTCAAAACCGGATATCATGAACGAAAATTATATGCACTACTGCCCGGGCTGTTCTCATGGAGTAGTACATAAAATAATTGCGGAGGTTATAAAAGAGCTTGGACTTCAGGAGAAAACAATTGGAATTGCACCTGTTGGTTGTGCAGTATTTGCGTATAACTATCTTGATATTGACTGGCAGGAAGCTGCTCATGGTCGCGCTCCCGCTGTTGCCACTGCGACAAAACGACTCCTTCCTGATAAAATGGTATTCACATACCAAGGTGATGGCGACCTTGCCGCAATTGGTACTGCTGAAACAATCCACACTGCAAACAGGGGTGAGAATATTGCCATAATATTCATAAACAATGCAATTTATGGTATGACAGGTGGTCAAATGGCTCCTACAACACTGGAGGATATGAAAACATCTACAAGTCCTTTCGGACGTGACACCAGCAGTATGGGTCGTCCTCTTAAAATCCTTGACATGCTTGCACAGCTGGATGGCGTTTGCCTGGCCAGTCGTACAAGCGTGCACACTGCAGCTGCAGTAAAGAAAACCAAGAGACTTATCAAGCTTGCATTTGAAAACTCAATGGCAGGTAAGGGCACATCAATCGTAGAGGTTGTTTCAACTTGCAACTCAGGTTGGAAAATGACACCTGCTGCAGCAAATGACTGGATGGTTGAAAATATGTTCCCGGTGTTTCCTCTTGGTGATTTGAAAAACGTTTAAAAACTTTAATTATATAAAATGCTACAGGAAATTGTAATTGCTGGTTTTGGTGGTCAGGGTGTTTTGTCGATGGGCAAGATACTGGCTTATTCAGGTATCATGGAGGGTAAAGAGGTGTCTTGGTTTCCGGCTTATGGACCAGAGCAAAGAGGGGGAACAGCAAATGTTACAGTGATCATTTCTGATGAACCAATTAGCTCTCCTGTTGTTAATAATTATGATGTTGCAATTGTTCTTAACCAACCATCACTAGACAAGTTTCAGGACAAGGTTAAGCCTGGTGGGATCCTTATCTACGATGGATATGGTATCAACAATAAAGTGCAGCGCACCGATATAAATATATATCGAATCAATGCGATGGATGAGTCGGTGAAGATGGAAAACAGTAAAGTTTTTAATATGATTATTCTGGGAGGATTACTCAAAATCTCTTCTATGCTTAAGATAGAGAATGTGATGAAAGGACTTAAGGAGACTTTGCCTGAGCGTCATCATTATCTGTTGCCGATTAACGAAAAAGCTATTATTCGTGGAATGGAAGTAGTGGAACTGGAAAACAGAGCAGTTTTAGAAACAGTTTAATTAATAAACATAAAAGCTGAAAATATTCTGAGATTATAAAAACATTATCATAAAGCGGATGGAATAGGATCAAAAACTATCTTTCCGATTAGGAGCCGGTCTGATGCCTGTCAGTCCGGCTTCGCGATTTATTTAGAGCCGAATGGCCACCAACTCCACCACTTTTTTTTAGCCGTTTTCTCCTGCTGTTTTACCGATTCATTTTTAACTTTAGCAGAGTCCTGTTTTTTCGCAACAGCTTTCATCTTTCGTGAGCCAGTATCTCTTCCTTTACCTGATTTTACTTCAGCTGATACTCCTTTATTACCGGTTTCTGCGGCAGATATATCCGACCTGTTAAGATCTTTTTTCTTTACCAACCTTTTGTTTGTAGATTTACCAGGGGTTGTATTATTTGAATCCTGCTTATTTGATTTAACCTTACCCTGAGCAGTTTTAACATTCTGTTGAGTATTTTCTTGAACCAGTTTTCTTTTTCTATTATTACGATTATTCCTTTTTCTATTCTGATTATTGTTGCTGTTCTCTTTATTACTCAGGTCGTTTTTTAGATTCTCGTTCTCTTTTGTCACATTATTTACAGACTCTTCTTTAGAACCCTTAATTGTACGATTCTTATTCCCTTTACGCTGTTTATTCCCGGATCTTGCAGATTTCTCCACTTTTTCTCTTTTATCATTACCACCCGGTTTAGTTGAAGACCTTCTCTTTGATGAATTTCTCTTTGTACCTTTTTGTTTTCTGAATTCTTCAGGATTATATTCAGGTGTTTCACCAAGTTCACTTGGTACAGGTATTCTATAAATCTTTTTCTGAAGGAACTGTTCTATTTTCTCAAACAGATGCTGATCCTCCGGTGAAACAAAAGTTATTGCCATTCCTGAATCACCTGCACGTGCAGTTCTCCCTATTCTATGCACATAATCCTCCACATCGTAAGGTACATCAAAATTTATTACAAGGGTAATATCATCAATATCAATGCCTCGTGAAACAATATCAGTGGCTACTAAAATATCAATTCTTTCATTTTTAAACTCACGCATGACATGCTCACGCTGTGACTGATCCAGATCGGAATGCATCTCACCTACAGAAAGGTCCATCTTCTGAAGTGTTTTAGCAATCTCTTTTACCTTCTGTTTTTTTCCAGAGAAAAGTATAACCTTGTGAGGCTTTTTATTTTTGAAAAGGAGTTTAAGAATCTCCATTTTCTGTGACTCATAACAGATGTAAGACGACTGAATAATTGATTCAGGTGGTTTTGCTACAGATATAGTTATCTCTTCAGGATTTCTAAGAATTGTTTTTGCCATCTGTTGGATTTTAGGTGGCATGGTTGCTGAAAACATTACAGTCTGCCTATCTTTTGGAAGCAGCTTCACTATCTTCATGATATCATCATAGAATCCCATATCCAGCATCCTGTCAGCCTCATCAAGGATGAAATATTTAACTCCTGAGAAATCTATATTATAAAGATTTATGTGTGATAATAACCTTCCCGGAGTTGAAATCACCACATCTGCCCCATTTAAAAGTCCTTTTTTCTGAACATCCCATGCCTCACCATCATTACCACCATAAACCGCAACCGAAGAAAATGGAGTATAATAAGAAAAACCTTCCATCATCTGGTCGATCTGTTGAGCCAGCTCTCTCGTTGGAGCCATAATAATTGCATTTACCTTATTTTGATCATGATCATCTGTTTGCAGATTATTTAAAAGTGGAAGCAAAAATGCAGCAGTCTTGCCCGTTCCTGTTTGTGCACAGGCTATAACATCCTTTTTCTTGAGCAGGATAGGAATTGCCTGTTCCTGAATAGGAGTAGTTTCTTTAAAATTCATTGCATCCAATCCTTCTAAAAGAGAATCTGTTAAGGGAAGTTCGGTAAATAGCATATGATAGTTTATTGTTAGAGTAGAATATATGTTTGAGGTATGTATAAAAGTACTTTACAACACTCAGTTTATACAAAGATACAACGAAATATTGATTTTTTTAAATTGAATAAAAATATTCCTGATTTTGTCTTTTTTATTAAGAGAATTAATCATATCTTTGCACTCGATTTTTAGGAGAGATGGCAGAGTGGTCGATTGCGGCGGTCTTGAAAACCGTTGAAGTGCGAGCTTCCGGGGGTTCGAATCCCTCTCTCTCCGCAATATACATTGAATGTCAATGTTTTGCAAAACTTACACACAGTTTTACGCACACTTTAGCGTTGACTGTGTGTTTTTTTTGGTAAGCACCCGAGCAACTACCTCTTGATTATTCCGGAGCATATGGGTTCTTCGTCAAATTTGGTGCAAAATTACAACTCTTAAACCTCCTTATAAAAATACAGTTATATTACTGATATTCAGATAAATAAATGGCAATAAAGCTAGCATAATCGAATCATTTTTATTATCTTTAAAGCTCTGACACTAAAGACTTTAAAGATGATTGACTACACTAGCCAAACCAAATATAGTAACTTTTCTATTAACAAACACTCACTTCAAGCTATTTTTGGAATACCAGGTGTTGTATTTTATGATTCCGTTATAAGAGATAATTTGATTTTCCTTTCTGCTCGTCTTAAAGCCAAGACAGCAAAATGTACTTGTTGCGGTAAAAGGAGTAAAAGCGTTCACTCATCCTATACGCGCAAATTAACCGATCTTTCAGTAACCGGCAGGGCTGTGAAAATTATACTGAAAGTCAGAAAGTTTAGATGCCGTAGCAGTAGTTGCACTCAAACAATTTTCTCTGAACAACATCTGCCATTAACACAAAGATACTCACGACTGACAGAACGCACAACTCACTATTTGCAAAGACTGTTAGTTGAGGTCTCTTCTTGTAAAGGTGAGTATATAAGCAGTCTCTTCTCAATAAAACAGAGCAGTTCTACCTGTCTTAGAATCGTTAAGTCTATTGAAATGCCCGATTATCAGGAACTAACTACGATAGGAATAGATGACTGGGCATACAGAAAAGGCAAATCCTATGGTACTATTATTGTAAATGCGATTAATAACCGTCCTGTAGAATTGCTTAAGAGTAGAGACAAAGAAGAAGTTGCAGATTGGCTTAAAGAACATAATTCCATACAATATATCACCAGGGATCGATCAAGCAGTTACTCTAAAGCTATAAAATCAGGAGCTCCTAATGCTGCACAAATAGCTGACAGGTTTAATTTGGTGAAAAATCTGGGAGATCATATATCAGATGAGATACGAATGGGGTATAAAACTATTAAAAATGAATGGCTGGCTCATAGAAAGAGTCTTTATCAAAGCAAAGAAAATAACAGTTCTTCAAGTAGCGGAGGTCATGAAGATACACGCGATTCACAATATAACAAAAACAACAATAGTGTTAACCATAGAAAACAGGAGATGTTTATCAGGATTCATGAACTTAAAAAACATAACTACTCTCAAAGAGCAATTGCCAAGGCTTTAAACATTAACCGTAATACTGTAAGATATTATTTTGAAATGGAAGAGTTGTTGCCACGAGCAGCCATCTATTATAATAATTATGGAGATTTTATGGATCTGATAAAGGAGTGTTGTAATCAAGGATTTAATGTAAGAACTATATTTGTCTCTATAAAAAAACAGGGATTCAAAGGTAATCAAACATCTTTTTATCAGTGGTTCAACAGACACTTCCCGGAATATCAGACTAAGAAAAGATTACCAGTACCACTAGGTTCCTCCCCGATAGTATATGAGGCAACTAAATTTAGCGGAATGTCACCCAACAGACTTGCCATTCATTTAACAAACAGTGAATGGGGTGTTTCAAAGGAAACAGGCGAGTGCAGCAAATCTCACATACTGGCAGAAGAGATTATTAACTCCTCTATTCTATTAAAAAACATGAGAGAAGCATACAACACTTTTAGAGAGATTTTAAACAGTAAAGATGAGCTTAGGTTAGACCAATGGCTCGAGAAGTATAAATCGACTAAAATAAAGAGGATTAAAAGTTTTATAAATGGTATTAATCATGATTTGGAAGCAGTAAAAAACGCCATTAAATACCCTTGGAGTAATGGAGTTGTAGAGGGTCACGTAAACAGATTAAAAAACAAGAAAAGAGAGATGTATGGCAGGGCTGGATTTGAACTGTTAAGACGAAAGGTAGTGTTTTCCAACTCAGGATAACCTGCACCAAATTTGACGAAGAACCGATTAACGTCGTAAATCCTTTTCGTGGTACTATCGTGCTAGGAACACCAGGTAGTGGTAAGTCTTATGCTGTGATAAATAATTACATTAAAGAACAGATAGAAAAAGGATTTGCACTCTACTGCTATGATTATAAATTTCCGGATTTGTCAGAAATTGCATATAACCATCTGATAAATCATTCGGATGCTTATAAAGTTAAACCGACCTTTTATGTAATTAATTTCGATGATCCACGCCATAGTCACCGATGCAATCCTATTAATCCTAAATTTATGACTGACATATCGGATTCTTATGAATCAGCATATACTATTATGCTGAACTTAAATCGCAACTGGATAACCAAGCAAGGCGATTTCTTTGTGGAATCTCCAATTATCCTATTAGCGGCTATTATTTGGTTTCTCAAGATATATAAAGATGGACAATATTGCACTTTTCCTCACGCTATTGAGTTTTTGAATAAAAAGTATGTGGATACGTTTACTATTCTGACTTCTTATCCAGAACTTGAAAATTATTTAAGTCCTTTTATGGATGCGTGGGAAGGTGGTGCACAAGATCAGCTTCAAGGACAGATTGCTTCAGCAAAGATTCCGTTATCAAGAATGATAAGTCCTGCATTGTATTGGGTTATGACAGGTGATGATTTCACATTGGACATCAATAATCCGCTAGAGCCCAAAATACTCGTGGTAGGAAATAATCCCGATCGTCAGAATATCTACTCGGCAGCACTGGGACTGTATAATAGCCGTATTGTAAAGCTGATAAACAAAAAGGGAAAGCTAAAGAGTTCTGTTATTATTGACGAGCTGCCGACTATCTATTTTCGAGGGTTGGACAACCTAATTGCTACCGCCCGTTCTAATAAGGTAGCAGTTTGTCTAGGTTTTCAGGACTATAGCCAGCTAACAAGGGATTATGGAGATAAAGAAAGTAAAGTGATTCAGAATACAGTAGGAAACATCTTTTCCGGTCAGGTAGTTGGAGAAACTGCTAAGACTTTATCGGAACGTTTCGGGAAAGTCTTGCAGAAACGTCAATCCATGACAATCAATCGTCAGGATAAGTCAACTTCTATCAGTACACAGATGGACAGTTTAATTCCCACAGGTAAAATATCGAATCTTACACAAGGAATGTTTGTGGGTGCAGTCAGTGATAATTTCGATGAACGGATAGAACAAAAAATATTCCATGCTGAAATCGTAGTGGACAACGAGAAAGTAAAATGTGAAACTGCCAGCTATGAAAAGATACCAGAGATTATCAATTTCCGAGATGCAAATGGTCACGACCTGATGGAAGAGCAAATCCAGCTAAATTATAATCGGATTAAGCAGGAAGTCAATCAGATAGTAATTGATGAAATGGTACGTATTAAGAATGATCCGGAGTTACTGTATTTGCTTAGAGAATAAAATGAATGAGATATTAAACTTATATTCTATATTTAGAAATATCCAAAACACATCTACATTCAGACCATTCTGAGATAGGGCTCGTATCTTTAGGCATATGATCTTCTAATTCTTTCGCTGGAATAATAAATGGCCCATCAATTGCTGATTCTTTTTCTAAATTTATTCCAGGCCAGCAATAAAAAAAGTATGATTGCAAATTATTCAGGGCAGTCTTCCATTCTGGTTTTGATATGTAGAATCTAAAGGATTCTATATTGGATATATCAGAGGATTTAACTTCAATTTGTATTTTATCTCTATCATTTAAATCGAAAGGTAGAGATTTTCCTTTTATAGAAAGAATGTCATAGCCAAAGCGATCGCTTATTAAAGAAGCCCATTTTACAAATGATTTAGCGGGTTTGAATCCATCTCTATCTATTCGAGATAATTCATGCTCATAAGTTAATTTTTCACCTACATCTCCAATCGCTTTTTTAAGCTTTTCTTTATAATCCTCGTATTTTGCCAAAACTCTATTCCACCAATCATTAACACAAGGTTCGTCAAAATTAAACAATTTTGCGTTATCAAGAAGATTAGTCCACTCTTGATCATTGTCAAAGAGATAAGCTCTGAATATCTCTGGGTCCGAATCATAAAAAATTAACCATTGAAAGTTATGATATGAAATCAAGTGAAATAGGATAGCTCTGAGTGCATCTATATTAGGATCATCATTATCACAAAGCGAAACTATTTCATTTTTGGAGATATCTGTAAGATGAAGGATTCCATCTTTAAATACTAATAACTCATAATCAATACAAATTTTAAGACCTTGTTTCGATGGCATTGTACCGCCAAGTTTTCCTGAATTATTTAAAATGCGGTGAACAGCATCAGGCTTTAAGTGCTCATGACGGGATATTAAAGATAGAATGTACCATGAAGCTACTACATGGCCATAAGTAATCGAATAATATTTAATTTTTTTTTTCATTTACTATTTACATGCTCTTTTATTACTTCAAAGTCTTTCATGTCAATACCAACTTCATCTTCTATAGGAATGTCTGCAGGGTCATATGCTAAAGAGTGTAAATAAGGGTCATCAAGTACATCTCCCATAGCTTTTATTTTATCATTTAATCTAGAGATTAGCAACTCCTCAATAGAATTCTCAGATATCAAAATCTCAATATTAGTATCAATCTCTTTAGGTAAACCTAATCTATGTATTCTATCAATGGATTGTAGATAAAAAGCAGAATTAAAATTTCTATCTAAATAAATTGCATAGTGACATATTTTATGTAGACTTATTCCTTCTCCACAAGCTTGGGGGTTAGCAATCATAATTTTGCACGAGGGGTCATCATGAAACTTTCTTATTCTTCCCTCTCTATTGGTTTCTTCTTCATCAGACCCAGATGGTATCCCCCCATATATTGTAACAGGATTATATTCTTTGAATATTTTCTCAAGTATTAATATGTTTCTAACAAAATATGTCCATATCAAAACTTTATTCTCTGGGTTTTCAGATGTAATTTCTTTAACTCGTTTAATGAGATATTCTATTTTTACAGGCTTTTCATATTTTCGAAAATCCTCTAGTAATTCCCAATATTCCTTATTATTAGGAATGGGTAATGTATCAGTAGTATAATCATCTTTCAACGACAGAAGCATAGGATTAGTTGCAGCTTGAAGCAACTTTACTACGCTTTTCCCAATTCGTCTAAAAGTATACATGTTAGGTTTGTCTATCCCAGCTATAACTCTAGCTGTCTCAGATTTAAAAAGCCTATATAGCTCTGACTGTATTGGCCCCATAGGAACAGTTGTGTATTTAACAACTGGGGGTGTTAATCCCAACTCATTTTTGGTTGTTCTGACAAATAATTTATTAATAGATGTATTTATGTTAGCAATAACAATATTCTCGTCTTTATCGCTTTGCGATTTAATAATATTTTCTCCAGGCCATAAATAATCAAACTGAGGTTCTAAATCCAAATAACTTTGAGGCATTGGAGTTCCTGATAGAATATCTCTACGTTTCGCAATATCGGCTAATTTAATTATCTGATTAAAGCTTATATTGTTAACTCCGCTTTTTATTCTATGTGATTCATCTAATATTAAATGAACTTTATTATTTATAAAAAAAGGAACTATTTCGTTAATATTTCGTCTTAATTTTTCGTAGTTAACTAATAAAATGTCTGGGTCTTCTTTTTTCAAAATAGAAGAGTCTTCAAAATGGAATTTGTTTAATCTTACAATTTTAGGTTTATTATCCTTATATATTTCATCTATTTCATCTTCCCATGAGATAAAAGCGTTAATGGGAGAAATTACAATTAATTTATTGACGATACTTATTTTCTTTAGTATAGAATGTACGGCTAGAATTGTTGTCGTTTTTCCTGCACCAGGAACGGAAAAATTTGCACCATGCCTTAACGACAATAGTTTTAGTGCATCTCTCTTTTGTTCAGGCTTTAAGGTTCGCTGGAAATTTGATTCACTCAAGTAATTTTCAAATTCATCTTCTCCAATTTCAAATGACGCTCTCCTTTGCTTTATATTTTGTCTATCTGTGATAATTTCAGAAATTAGTTCTGTTGAAAATGAGTCAAAAATTACGTTGACTAGTTCTTGTTTAAGAACGTATGCAATACTTGTAATGCCTCTTCTTAATTCAAACCAAGGTAACATAAAGGTATTATTGTGAAAAGAATAATTGTCTGATAAATTAGAACATAATATTTTCAATTCATTTATCAATTTATCATTTGTTTCACTTAATCTAATTGAGGCTATTAGTGTTTCTTGACAAACGGAAATATTAGCAGTCATTTTTTTTATTTTCCAATTGAATTAGCTTCACGTAATAAACGTTGTGCAGCATCAATAATTTGTTCTAATTTGTTTCTAATACTATTTATTTTAGCGGTTTCCGAATCAATAATTAATCCTTGTATATCTCTCAAAGCAGCACTAACCCCTTCGTATACAGCCTCAGCATTACGTTTTTCTTTATTCTCTGCCTGAACATCTGCTATTGCATCAATCAATATACTTGCAGTTTCTTGTGCGTTGGCAGGGTCATTAAAAATATCTATATTGTCATTTTTTTTGTCTCCAATTAATTCTTCAAGAATATCCTTGTCTGAGTCATTTGCGACTAATTCTGTTTCACTTTTAATTTTTTCTTCAGAGTCATCAGGCATTTTATCACAAACTTTGTCAAAGTTTTTAATTAAAGCTGTAACATAATTATAAAGACGTCCTGAGGTTGGTCTTTCTTCGATTAAGATAAAAATAGCATTTTGTAAACTCTTTTGTTTTACAATATCTCGATTATATTTTTTTATAGCTTTTTCTAATTGCCTAAAAACCTCTTCCGCATCATCCAATTTGGAGTAATCATATTGCCCTTTAATGTTTTTCCAGATTAAAAAAGCATCAACTAAATCTAACATTTTTAGTTTTACTCTTAGATCTTTTAGATCCAGACGAAGATTATTTGCTAACTCTTTTTCTGTAAAATTAAGTCTGGTATCTTCTAATCCTTTTCTAATATTTCTTAACTCATTAATCCAATGATATTCTTCTCTAAAATCTTCAGATATTTGTAATTGTTGTTCTAAGAAATATATATCTTTCGGAGTTGTATCTTCTGGCAATACAACACATTCTATATAACGTTCGTCTAGTGATTTTAGAGCTGATGTTCTTCTATTTCCGTTAACGAGATATCCATCATAAGTAATTATACAAGGATCTTCTTGTTTTCTTAAACGCAAGTCATCTAATAAATCTTTGCCTTTATTTCGAACCATATTTATTAGAATCTCTTCTTGAGCTTGTTGAACCAAATATGATTCAGGATCATTAAAAAAATCGCTAGGCAATGATTTACTTCTGATGTAGGATAACTGTTGAATTTCTGTTCTTGAATTTTCTATTCGGAACATAAGGTATTCAGAGTCAATTTGTATTACTTTTCTGTACAGAGGCTTACCTCGCCAGTGTTTGATGGTATAATAATTTTTTGAGATATTATCATCTAGTGCTGCTTTGTGGACTCTTCGAATATATTCTATTCGTTCTTCTCTTGATTTCATAGTATTTAATTTGAAATTCCAATCACAAGAACTGGCATTGTTATTATTTCTTTGAAATGTACTATTTCTTTTGATAATCTTTCATATTGTGCATAATTAGCTCCCATTTTCTTCGATTCTAATGCGTGAGGGACGAATATTACTCCTGCATCAATAACACCTTTATGATGAAGTTGCATTAATTTAAGAATATCGGCATATGTTCGAGCTACATTGCCAATTTGGAAACACACCCCTATTTTTGATTTTAAGAAACTAATAGTAAGATTTGATCTTCCAACTTTAACCCTGTCAGCCCACCCCTTTTCATTAAACCTATCACTTATAATGGTCTTTATGTTATTGGGACTATGAGTGCCAAACTTAATGTCTGATATATTCACAATATCATTTAACTCACTCATTATATTATCTTTACTCTGTATAATTTCCAGAGCATTTCGATGGCTATATTGATCACTGTTTTTCATTTTTTTTAAATTCTTCAGGTATTTCTGATAGCTTAGATTTTTTATTATCATATATTGGAGTATCAATAGATCTAAACTTTAAATTTCCAGACTTAAATTGCTCTATTCGTTGAGTTCCTATTTCTAAGTATTTTTTTATACGCTCAATACCTACTACCTTTCTGTTATTTTTAAGGCTAGCAAGAATTGTAGACCCAACACCCGCATATGGGTCTAATATCCAATCATTTTCATCGGTTAAAGCTAAAACACATCGTTCTACCAATTCTATTGGATATTGGCATGGATGTGCTGTCTTTTCTATATGATTAGATTTTACATTCGGTATATTCCAAATTTCATTTTCCCAATCATTGAGTACTATTTCCCAGATATCTGAGGGATTCTTACCTTTAGGATTACTCGAATATTGACCCTTTTTAGGACCTTTGAAATGTTTTTTTCCTGGATATTTAGATGGTATTCTAACAGGGTCTAAATTAAATGTATATTCGTCTGATTTAGTAAACCAAAGAATTGTCTCATAACGCCCTGAAAATTTTTTAGAGGAGTGCAATCCGTGACCAAATTGCCAAATAATTCTATTTCTCAAAAATAAACCTTTGTTCTTGAAAATATTATAGTAAAAGATATCGAGAGGGAAGACTTCTCCTTTATTTACAAAATTACCCACTTGCCAGCATATACTACCTAAAGGATGAAGGACACGTATTAATTCATTAATTATTTCATCTTGTTCTTCTAAATATAGTTCAATAGATTTTTTTACTTCATATTCTTTCCCCACATTGTATGGTGGAGAAGTAATAATTAGTTTAAATTTATTATCTTCTATCTCTTTTAAAACATCTAAAGAATCACCCAAAATATAATTGTATTCCATCATTCAATTTAGTACTATTTATAATCAAACGGACTGTATACAAAGATATTCAAAATATTTGTAATAGAATGAGTCTTAAATATGGGATATTGAAGTGTAATACTATTTCTTCCTGTATTTACACAATATTTAGGTCTTCTTCAGTCACTTAAAGACATCTGTTACCTCCTTTCTAAAAATAGGGTGGCAGCTTTTTTATATAGCCTAACTTTGATTTGATAATTAGATGTTTAATCATTAAAATCAAAAGTTATGGCTATAAATTCAAACAACAATTCCGGCTCTGATGAACAGATGATGGACATTCTTCTTGTCTTTGACAAGGAAAAGAAAACGATTAATGCCGTAAAGGGTATTGATGAAAACGGGGAACTGCAAACCGTTCCGCCGAAGCAGAAACATAACAACGATTTCCTGAAAGTGGATAAGCAGGGTAACGCACTTGAAAATTTTTTGAAGAACTTTTTCAACCAGCTAAAAGACCCGACCCGTTTCAGTTTCTTCAAAATAGCACCCGAAGATACCGAACGGACAGTAAAAATCATTCAGGAGAATATCAAGAATCCGACACCTGCTGCGGATGAAATGCTTGATAAAATCCGTATCGAGCCTAAAGACCTGAAAGTGGAAAATCCGAAAGAATCCACAGTACAAGAACAGAAGCCCGATACGAATAAGTATTTCATCGACCCTAACAAAATCAACTGGGACGACCTGAAAAATCTGGGTATCACCAAAGAACAGCTTGAAAAGTCAAAGGTTTTAGAACCTATGCTGCGAGGATATAAGTCGCCTTCTACCTTTCCGATTGAAGCCAACTTCGGGTCAATGGTAATGAAAACGGATGCCCGTCTTTCGTTTCGTCCGGACAGTGAAGGGAATGTGGTATTGGCTATTCATGGTATCCGCAAAGAACCGGAACTTGACCGTCCGTTCTTTGGACACCAGTTTACCGATGAAGACAAAAAGAATCTCCGGGAAACCGGAAATATGGGTAGAATTGTTGATGTAAAGAACTATCGCACAGGCGAACTTGTCCTTCTTTTATCAGTATCGACAAACAGACCAATGAACTGGTATCCATGAAGGCTTCGTCCCTCAAACTCCCTGATGAAATAAAAGGCGTTAAGCTGGATGAGAAACAAAAAGCGGCCCTGATGGAAGGTAAAGCGGTATTCCTTGAAAATATGATTTCCGCCAAGAATAAACCGTTTTCTGCCTTCGTTCAGGTCAATGCGGAAAAACGCAGCCTTGAATTTATCTTTCCCGAAAAAGAGCAAAAGCAAACCCAGCAGCAGGGACAACAGCAAAGAAACGACCAGCCCGAAGGGGTGCGTATTCCCAAATCCCTTGCAGGAGTGGAATTATCCGACAAACAGCAGGCTGATTTGCGGGCGGATAAAACCATCTATGTGAAAGGGCTGAAAGATAAAGAAGGGCAGGAATATAATGCCTATGTAAAGGTAAACCATGAAAAAGGGAAGCTGGATTTCTACAAATTCAATCCTGATAAAGCGAAAGAGAAAGCCAAAGAAATAACCCCTGCCAACGAACATAAAACACAGGTAGCGGTCAATTCCGAAGGCAAAACGAACGAAGCGACCAAGCATACGAAAGAACCTTTGAAGCCCGGACAGGCTACACCTACCGGGGAACAGAAGAAAAAGCAGGAAGAGAAGAAAGAAGAACAAAAACCCGACAAGCCTAAAAAGTCGCAAGGTCGCAAAATGAAATAATTATTAACCACAAAAATCCAATTATATAATGATAGCAGTAATAGCAGAAAAGCCCAGTGTGGCAAGGGATATAGCCACCGTACTGGGAGCAACACAAAAGAATGACGGGAACATTTCAGGTAACGGATACATCGTTACCTGGGCGTTCGGTCATTTGGTAGGACTTGCCATGCCTGATACCTACGGAATCGAAAACTTCAAGCGGGAAAATTTACCCATACTACCGCAGTTGTTCCAGCTTATTCCCCGTCAGGTAAAAACCGACAAAGGATATAAGCCAGATAGCGGAACGGTTAAGCAACTCAAGATTATCAAAGAAGTATTCGACCAGTGCGATAAGATTATCGTTGCGACTGATGCCGGAAGAGAAGGTGAACTGATATTTAGGTATATCTACCAATATCTTGATTGCCGGAAACCTTTCGTTCGCTTATGGATAAGTAGCCTGACGGATAAAGCCATCCGGGAAGGATTGCAGAATCTCAAGGACGGGACAATGTACGATAACCTTTTCCGGTCGGCAAAGGCAAGAAGCGAAGCAGATTGGCTTATCGGTATTAATGCTTCCCAAGCGTTAAGTATAGCTGCCGGAAGGGGGACATATTCTTTGGGACGGGTACAGACACCCACGCTGGCGATGATATGTTCCCGTTATCTTGAGAACAAGAACTTCGTTCAACAGAAGTATTGGCAACTGAAATTACAAACCGGGAAAGACAGCATCAAGTTTTCAGCCCTTTCAGAAGAAAAATTCGATAGCCAGCAACCTGCCATCGGCAAGCTGCAAATGATAAAGCATAGCGGTCAGGTGCAGGTTGAATCGGTGGAATGTAAGGAAGTGAACCAGGAACCACCGCTTTTGTATGACCTTACCACCTTGCAAAAGGAGGCAAATACAAAACTTAATTTCTCCGCAGATAAAACGCTGTCTATTGCACAAAAACTGTATGAAGGCAAGCTGATTTCATACCCCCGAACCGGAAGCCGTTATATATCACAGGACGTTTTCTATGAAATACCGGAACGTATTTCCCTGCTGGATACTTACGACCGGTTTGCCGGCTACGCAAAATCAATGAAAGGTAGTAATCTGAACCGTCGAACAGTGGATGATAAAAAAGTTACAGACCATCACGCATTGATTATAACCGAGAATAAGCCCGGCAGTTTACAGGCGGATGAACAAGCAATATACGAACTGGTTGCCGGAAGGATGCTGGAAGCTTTTTCGCAAAAGTGTGTCAAGGAAGTTACTTCAATTTCTCTCACCAGTGGCGACAGTATTTTTGCAGTGAAAGGAACAGTAATAAAGTCTGCCGGATGGCGGGCTGTTTTCAACACCCAAGAAGAAGGCGAAAAAAATACCGTTTTGCCAGCATTAAAAGAAGGTGATAATTTAGCTCTATCCGATATTGAGTTGCTGGAAAAGCAGACTAAGCCCAAACCGTTGCATACGGAAAGTTTGTTGCTATCGGCTATGGAGAACGCAGGGAAAGAACTGGAAGATGTCGAACTGAAAGCCAGCATGAAGGATTCCGGTATCGGTACGCCAGCGACACGGGCAGCGATTATCGAAACTCTCTTTACTCGTCAATATATTGTCAGGGAGAAGAAAGCCCTTGTGCCGACTGAAAAGGGACTGGCGGTTTACGATATAGTCCGGGACAAGAAAATCGCAGACGTGGAAATGACAGGGATGTGGGAAAATGCCCTTTCCAAAATAGAAAGCGGGGAAATGAATCCCGATACTTTCCATAAAAGTACCGAAGTTTATGCTTCACAAATAACCAGCGAACTGTTAGGAATGCAGCTCACCTTAAAAACGCAGCTGGATTTAATCTGTCCGAAATGCGAAACAGGTAAAATTATGCTGTATCCGAAAGTTGCCAAATGTGATAATACCGATTGTGGGCTAATCGTTTTCAGGAATAAAAGCGATAAGCAGCTATCCGACAAACAGGTTATGGAACTGGTAACAGCCAAGAAAACCGGATTAATAAAAGGCTTCAAGAGTAAAGCCAGGAAGTCTTTCGATGCTTCACTGGCTTTTGACGACCAGTTCAATGTTGTATTCGTTTTCCCTGAAAAGAAAGGGAAATCAAGGAAATAATCTGAAATTCCGTATCTTTACCACAGAAAATTCCATTATGAATAGATTTTATGCTATCCGTAATTGAGGATTTTTGTGGTTAGCACCCGGTGGGGACGCCGGGTGCTTTTCGTAAAAGCTATTTATGTAGAATAATAGACAATGAGTAAAGATGTAAAAAACAAAATTATAGTTCCGAAAGACTTGCATGGTTCTAAATTGCTATGCTTTCTTCATCCTAATAGATTTGAGACTGAGGATAAAAAACAAGCTGTTGAATTATTACATAAAATTTGCATGACAAATCTGACGGATTTCCACAAGTCAAATCAAATTAAAGATTTAATCCTAACAGAGGAAGAACGGAAGCTTGTTTTATTTCACGAATGGAACAATTCTGAAAACGCAGAAGTGAAATCACGCTGTAGTGATGTTCTTTGTAGATTTGAGAAAGATAAACGTTTCATAAAAGTAATAATATCAAATAATTATCTTGTCGCTTATCAGTTATTTGGTGAGATTGAATTTTTAATCCGCTCAATTACAGTTCGTGATATCAAGATTCTTAATACTGATGATTTTTTGAAAGATATCTTATCTGCAATTAACGATAAATTTAGTCATCCATTTTGGATTCAGAGAGTTGTTGATTCTATAAAAAAATCATACCCTGTAGAAAAACTTGAAAAATTATGCAATTATATTGAATGTCAAAAAAACAGCTTGATTGACGGTAATTATTCCGAAAAAAGAGAGTATATAAAAGCCCAATGCTCACTTAAAGTAATAAGTAAGCAGATGTTTCATAAAGAAATGGCTTTATGTTTTGAAAATGAAGCAGATGCCACTGTGAATAATAAAGAGCCGAATACTTTTTATCCGAATTTAGTTGATATTTACCAAAATGCATATAATGAAATTTTTCAAATTAAAAATCAAGCACCAGAAGAGTTTGAAAGGATAAAAGGTAAGTTGCTACAAGAAAAGTCTGATTTTATGGATATGCTTTCTCTCTGCGGTATTAAAACTCAAATAGAACTTTCTGATGATTTCATTAAAAGTGTAGAAAAATCCGTTTCAAAAATCACTATAGGTAATTTTATTGACACAATTAACCTGATGCTTTCAATTCCTTTCATGACTTCGGAAGGAGTCAGTTCCTATGAAGCAGCAGTGAGAAAGGCAAGCCCTGTGTCTTCTATGTTTGGACACAATCAGTTAGATAAAAAGGGAAATGTCGTAGGCGTAGCAGAGTCAGAGAAGTCATTAAAAACAGAAGCTCATATTTATTTTCGACAAAAAAGGCTGTACGCAATATGGACATATATCAATCTTCATCAATGGTCAAATATAAAATCGGAAGAGGATTTTATCTATTTCTATTTGCAAAAGGAAAAACCAGTATATATAGAAGAAGAAAACTTGATATTTTGGACTAAAGGAATTGCCGCAGGCTTAAATAAAGACTTTATAAGTGCATCTCATATCCTAATGCCATATTTAGAGCATGCTTTGCATAATATTGCTGAAATCACAAAGGGAAACATAACTACTTTAGAGAAAAAACGTCAAGAGGCTCCTTCTTTAGGTGTAATTTTCCCGATGCTTCAAGGCGTGATTGACGAAGAAATACTATATGAAATAGAATCCTTTCTACAAAATGGGATAGATGTCAATTTCAGGAATAATTTGTCTCATGGACTTCTAACTCATTTTGAAATTGAGAAATATGGAATCTATTTGTGGTGGATATGCTTAAAACTGTATTTTGAAGGAAAGAGTATAATTAAAATCGTTCCCTAATCAGTTTGTGCACATCCGAAGCCTTATAGTAACATCTTCCATCATCTAATTTGATGTAAGGTAGAATACCCTTTGCTCGATAGCGTTGAAGTGTGCGAAGGCTGACTTTCAAGAGAAACATCAAATCCTGATTATCTAAAAGTTGTTCACCATCCAAGCAATTACGTTGGGTTGTCAATCGTTCGATTTTCTTATCCGCCATTTCGAACCTGTCCATTATACGTTCCATCCAGGCGATGAATGTTTCTCTATCTATATTCATGACAATAACCGATTAAAAATGACCTTTGATAAAATAACTCTGATTTGAAGGATCTTTGATGATAATTTCCTTCTCCCGCATAAAACGGATATAGCTTTTCGCCGTGCGTTCCTTTACATCCATAATTTGCTGTATCTGTTCGCACAAATCTATATAAGTGATAAATGTTTGTTGGTCGAAAACTTCACGGGTAACGCTAACCAGTTCCTTTTCTTTCCGTTTCTCTTTCTCTTCACGGGGCTTTTCTCCAAGATACAGGTGCATTCCGACTTCTTTGTTCCAAGTGAACTGCATTAACGGAACATCCAAAGGACTGCCTTCACGAACTTTCAGAGCCTTCACGACTGATATAGTCGGATCATTATCCAACTCAATGGAAAGAATCGCAGCCGCTTTACGTTGCAGTTCCGACCCCAAGTGCCCACGAAGCTTTAATCCGTTCGGAACATAGTGCAATACACAAACAATACAGGTCTGATATATTCCAGCCAATCGGTAGAGTTCATCGACAACCCGCAAACTTTCGGCTTCATCATTGGCGGAATGTACCAAATCGGCAATACCATCTATTACAACCAACTGGATACCGCCATATTGATAATGAAACTTATCCATGCTTTGTACAATAGCCTGTAAACGTTCTTTGCGGGACATCCCGGTAAGACAGAAGGCTTTCAACTCTTCCGGCTTTTCTGCTTGTTTTGCCCTCTTTAATAGGTTGGAAACATTCTTAAACAGCTGTACTTCGGACTGTTCTGTATCATACAGCAGAACAGCTTTATTTTGACTGTTTTCGTATACATGGATTCCCAACGTATCTATACGAACATTTTCCGGTTTTATCGACCCAGCCACCAGTGCTGCCACATAGTTGCTTTTCCCAGTTCCTTCACCGCCTGTGATACAAAGGATATTTCCTTGTGTACCCAGTGGTACATCCCCGGCAGATATGATTTCCTGTGCTTTTGCCGGAGGATTATTAAAGTCTATTTCGCACGATTTCAGCATAGTCATAGTATCGCTGTATAGAGTATCTAAAAAATCAAGGAAGAGTTTCAGAAACGATTCACGGTTATTCCCAAGCCTGAAATAATCGGATATATCTTTCTCTTCTTTTGTTCCTGAAAGTGGTAATAGAAGGCGTTTTACGCCGTATTCTGCCAACTGTTTTTTATGTTTGGAAGAACTCTCAAGCCCGGTTTTATCTACATCATAAAGTAGAATGATATGTTTGAACCGGAATGACAGTTTATGAATGATTGTTGCCGGAATGTTTACGGTTTCACTGTTAAAACAGATTGCATGGAAACCCTTAGCTACCAGGGAAAGGACATCCTTTTCCCCGCCGGTAATAAAGACCGTATCGCCTTTGGCGGGCAGTTGTTCAAGTCCGAAACAATAATTATCGCCGATATCTCCGCCATACAGGAATCGTATTTTGGAAGACGGACGGTATAGCTTTATATAGCGTTTGGACTTATAGCCAAATATCGGTTCTGCCGAAGAAGAAGCAATGGAGTACGGCTTGTTATCGGAATTTTCACTTTTGAACTCCCGAACAGAACAAACTTTATATTGTTCCAATAGCTCCGAGTTTATCCCATATTTTTCCCAATACTCTAATTCATTTTGGGTGAATCTTTGTTCCTGGAAACTGTATGGCTTGGTTTTCTTTTCGGGAAGGATGGGTATAGTTGGCTTCGGGATTGATTGGATTGGTATTTCTGTATCTTCCGATAGCCCCAGCGATAAATCACGATTTATGCTTTTCAGGATTTCTACAAAATCAATGGTATTGTTGCAGTTTAATCCTTTCAGTTTACCGACAAAGTAGAAACAATCCCCGCTGTACTCATCATTTCCGAAATCTTTCAGGTTGTATACTCCGTTTTTCCGGTCGAAATATATATTACATGAAGCCTTTTTGTCTTCATATAAAGGATTAAAGAAATTACGCCCGACACGCCATTGACAGGTGATATAATGCTTGAAAACATTCAACCCGTTATTTGTTCTTTCTAAGATTTCTTCTTTCCTTAACATATAGCCTGTGATTTGTTACCAAGTCATTTAGACATTCCGAATTACTTTTAATCAGCCTTTCTTCCAGCATTCGTTTTATCTCGCCGATTTTATAAAAATAGCGTCCTCGAATATTAGAATAAGCAATTGTTCCTGATACCCGAAGTCTTTGCAATGTTTTGTCGCTGATTTTTAAGAATGTACAGACCTCATAACTATCCACCCAGATTTCATCTTCATTTATATTATCCGCTTCTTGCTTATTAAGAACATAATCTGCAATAGCATTAATCTTAGCCTCCAATTCCTTAAAGGCTTTTGATTCAACTGTTATGACATCCATAATTGTAACTTATTGATTTGTTGCAAAGGTCAGAAAGAATAAAATGCTGATTTCACAAGATAAACCCAAGTTGGGTGAGTTTTTTTTAAATAGCCTATATGTTGTTGGTTATGAATGAAATGTGTTTATGGGGTGTTTTACAAGCTATAAAAGGTCTAATTTTGATGAAAATTGGAACGATTTATCTGTTTTATCTCTGCTACTATTTATCAGCAGGATGAAATATCAATAATTGTCAATTATTAGGTTTCTTCATTTCTGTGGTTTATTTCAAACGTGTTTTCTATTCTGTAAATAAGTTCTAATTTAGAGGATGACACATTTGTTTTCTTGAATATATCTTTAGATAGGACAAAAGCATTTAAGAGAGCTTTGTTTAGACTTTTTCTTGTGATTATAGGAACAATGGTCTGATATTTATTGTACCAATAAGAAGAAATATCGACTTCCAGTTTTTTTGTTGGACTCTCCCAATGTTTTTCTGATTGTTCATATATCCTTATCAACCACAATGTGTGTTTTTGAATATATTGAAAGATATTATGTAGATGTGCATATTCTCCCCTTTGGAAAAGATTGGATGCAAAAAGTAAATTGTTTATTAATGAATCAGCAAGCCACTCAATTTGAGCTGGAGTATTACGAATTGGTTCATAAGGAGGCTCAATGTCATTTAATACATCTGTAAGTAAACCGTCCTTATCTACTAAATTCATCTTCTCTTTAAACTCAAATGAAGTGTGTCCTTGCCAACTTTTGATTATTGAAATCTCTTTTAATGGCAAAAAATGAAATTCTCCTCTAATGAGATTATCAAATATAACTACATCTGTACCAAATTCATTTACAAACATCAACGCTATTGGATTAACAGAAGATATCCACTTGTATTTATCTATATGGCAATCATCTCGAAGAAATATATAAAATTCAATATCCGAAAACTTATCGCCTTCTCCTTTTATAAAAGAACCATACATTAAGACAGCAGAAATAGTACAGTCCTCAATAGATTTTTTCTTAAATTCGTTAATTAAATATAATTGTTTCATATTCAGATTATTAATAAGCAGAAATTATATATTCTGCGTGTTTCTTATTTTATTTAATTCACTCAACTTGAAATCACCTGCTATCTGCATCATTCATTCGTTTATTAAGAGCAACTACCAAACGGTTTAAATAAGTCGTTCTTTCTCCTTTTCGTCCTCTAATCTCCAGAAATATCCGGTAAATATCGCCTAATTCAATATTGAATATTTTTTCAAATACTAAGGCTAAAACTTTCAAGTCAATATTCCCGGAATTGACACTCTGTTCGGCATGAACAGCATAAATTAATTCAACCAGAGCAGATTTTGTGTCTGTCCAAGTATGTTTGGTGTTAGTAAGCGAATTTTTGTCAAAGAGTTCTTCTCTTTGTTTCAATCTTGTCAACTCTGATTCCAGATAGGCTGCCAACATATCATTCGCAAGAAGTTTAGCGACTTTGAAATCGTAATTAGTGGAAAAATTGGGATCTCTTTCAAAATAAAAAGATTCCAAATTTAAACCCATTTCCCGCCGATTCCTTACAAAGTAATATTCATCCAAAATTGTTTTCCCAAGTCGGTAGTATTGAATAAAATCATTGTTTTTGTGGTAAAAGAAGTTAATGTTCTCTTGTTCCTTTTCCAAATATTCTTTGATTGTATCAAAACCACATACAGGCTTGTTTAATTCGATATTGTGTATCTTTTTGTAGTAAATTAATTTGGAGAATAACTTTGGTTTTGTTTCTTTGAAAAAATGGATTTCATCAGAATTAGTTTTGAAGTTTTCACTTAAAACTAAAGACTTCATTTCCACGAATCCTCTCTCTAATATCAGAATTATAGGAGGTACATCACGTATTATATTGGATACTTCCAGTTCCTTTATTTGTATCTGATCTTCTATCTGTTTTGATATATTTTCTATTTTTCTAATCATTTCAGTAGTTTTTAATGATAAGACTATCTCTGTAAATTGTTGATTTTACAGACTAATAACTTAAAAAAGGCATAGAGTATTTAGAACAAGAATGATAAACCCTTGTCAAACACACCCTGTAAATCTCTATCTTAAAAGTAATTAGTGATAGATAATCGAATCTAAATCTACGTTTATACCCATGATCCTTTCAATTTAATTATAGTTGAATACTATTTGTTACTCCTATTTCGTTGATGAAATATTCATCGTGTGAAATAATCAAGACTGTTCCCCGATAATTCTTGATTGTTTCCATCAAAATCGACAAGCTTGATAAATCAAGATTATTTGTAGGCTCATCTAAAACAAAAATGTCAGGAATGTGATTTGATATCATTAAACAACAGAGATAAAGCCGCATACGTTCGCCTCCGCTTAACGTTTGACAATTTTTATTCCACGATTCCAGTGGAAATAAAGCTCGGTTTAATCGGATTTTAATTTCATAGTCTGCCAAATTGTCTTTATTATACTGCTCTGCTAATTCCAATACAGTGAGAGGTTGGTTTACCTGCTCATATTCTTGATCGAGATAGACATACGAAAAATCAGATCTGATAACTTTGCCTTGTATTGGAGATAATTCTCCAAGCAATAATTTCAGAAAAGTTGTTTTACCACAGCCGTTATTCCCTCGAATGTGAATTCGATCACCACTCCTTATTTCAATATCGATAGGAGATTGCCAAAGAAATTTATCTTTCACATATCCGAAATTGAGTTCGTGGGCAGAGATTAGAATTTTCCCGTTATGTAGTTTCGTGTCCTCAAAATCTATTTTCAATTCTGTGTTTTGTAGCTGGCGATCCCGTAATGCAGATAGGCGTTGTCTGGTATTGTCAATAATATTTGAATGCTTTTCTCTCAATTTGGCAGAACTGTTTTCTGCTAAATTACCACGAGCATTCATAACGATTCGAGCAATACCACCTTTTTGTTTGCTTCGTTCACCTTGCGAGGTACGTTTTTCTTGTCGTTCTCGAACTTCCTGTGCTTTTTTTCGAGCTACCCGAAGGGCAGTTTGTTCTGCATCAATTTGCTGTTCTAAAGACCGATCTTCTATCTCTTTTTGTTCTCTGTAAAAATCATAATTCCCTCCATATAGCCTAATTCCTTTTGGAGACAACTCGTATGTTGTATCTAAAAGATTTAACAGGCTAACATCATGACTGACAACTACAACTGTAGTTTTTGTGTTCTGGATGTATTCATATAATATTTTCCGAGCAGACAGGTCAAGATGGTTGGTTGGTTCATCGAGTAAAACAATCTCCGGCTTATGCAGAGCCAATCCCGCCAATAGAACTTTCGTTTTTTCTCCTCCGCTTAATAATGAGATAGATGAATCAAGTTCGATGCCTTCTAATCCCCAGTATTCTAAAGCTTGACGACATCTGTTTTCTACCTCCCAATCATCGTTTAGAGTGTCATAGTAAACCTGTTCAGAAGCTCCTCCAAAAATTGCGTTGAGAGCATTTAGTTTTTCTGATACTCCGAGAGCTTCGGCAATAGTCTGCTCTTTGATGTTTATCTGCTGGGGAACATAGTAAGGCTTGGATTCTGTTCGGATATTACCGAAAGAAGGCATAAGTTCTCCTGCCAACAACTTTAGTAGGGTTGATTTTCCTACTCCGTTATTGCCAATAAGAGATACTTTCCCGCCACGTGAAACAGAAAAACTTACAGACTCGAATAGTGTATGTTGATTGAAATAGTGATAAGAAACATCACTGACGATAATACTCATTTTGCAACAATTAATAGTGATTCCAAAGAGGAATCGGATTAAACCGAAGGTATGTAGAACTCTATGGTGTCGGTTTAATTAAAACCAATTATTAATTGTTTATTTTCATCAGAGTATTTTTAAATTCGATTGCAAATGTATGAATAATAGTCGAATAAACCTAACCATTTCTTCAAAATGCTACATACGTGATTATCTCAATAGTCTATAACTCAATTTTATAATGCCGGAAGCGTAGGCAATATTTTCTCTCAATTCCCAATTAGATTCTTTGGGGTTGCTGGGAAACAATGGAATGCCTGAACCTAAAATTACGGGGATGTAGCAGATTTGCATCTCATCAACCAAGCCTGCATTTATGCACATGGTGATTAATTCTCCACCACCAGCTAGCCAAATATCCTGACTGCTTCTATTTTTGAGATCAGATATTCGTTCGATAATATTATCTGTTATAAACTCTATGTTTTCTTTTGTATCTATCGCTTTATGAGATACCACAAAAGTTTTCTTATCCTTGTATGGCCATAAAATATCCATGCATGATAATTCATGATAAGTTCTTCCTCCCATGATAACAGTATCTACAGAAGAACATCTTTCTCACCCCCGTAATAAAGACTGTATCACCTTTAGCAGGTAATTGTTCGAGTCCGAAGCAATAATTTTTACCAATATCTCCACCATATAGGAATCGTATTTTAGAAAATGGACGATACAGTTTTATATAATGTTTATTATTGTACCCGAAGATTGGTTCTGTTAATGATGAAACGATAGAATAAGGTTGATTCTCGTTGTTCACACTTTTGAACTCCCTGATGGAGCAAACTTTATATAGTGCTAATGTCTCAATGTTAATACCATATTGTTGCCAATATTCCATTTCTTTTCGAGTGAACCCTTGTTCTTGAAAACTGTATGGTTTAGATTTCTTGTCAGGAATTAGAGTCGCTGGTGCAGGATCTAATTGTATTGGAATGTCTATTTCTTCTGATAATCCCAATGACAGTTCTTGGTTAATCGTTTTTAGTATTTCTATAAAATCATTGGAATTATTACAGTTAAGCCCTTTCAATTTACCAACGAAGAAGAAACAATCTCCGCTATATTCATCATTACCAAAGTCTTTTAGTTTATACGTTCCGGTTTTTCGATCAAAATAGATATTACAGGAAGCTTTTCTATCCTCATACAAAGGATTGAAGAAATTACGTCCTACACGCCACTGGCAAGTAATGTAATGCTTGAAAACATTAAGTCCGTTACTTGTTCTTTCTAAGATTTCTTCTTTCCTTAACATAAAACTTATGATTTGTTACCAAGTCTTTTAAACATTCTGTATTACTTCTGATCAACCGCTCTTCTAACATTCGCTTTATCTCTCCGATTTTATAAAAATATCGCCCTCTAATATTGGAGTAGGTGATTGTTCCTGCCACTCGTAGCCTTTGTAATGTTTTTGCGCTTATTTTCAGGAATGTGCAGACTTCGTAACTGTCTACCCATATTTCATCTTCGTTGATATTTTCTGCTTCCTGCTTATTAAATATATAATCAGCAATAGCATTAATCTTTTCTTCCAGTTCCTTAAATGCTTTCGATTCTATTGTAATAACATCCATAATATTACTTATATGGAAAAGAATAGCTTTACAGAGAAAGATAGTTTAGAACTAATCTCTCAGATGATTCAACAGAGCAAAAAAAATATGGAAATAGGCAGTGGTAACATCTTGTTGTATTATGGTTATCCGGCTGTAATCCTGGCAGTGGTAATTTACTTATTGGTGCATATGACTCATAATCGAACTAATGATTTATACACCACTTGCTGCTTTTGTAGTTGCAATCTATATGCTTGCTTCATTGATAACTGACACATCAGTATTTGATTGGTGGAATTTGCTTTTCGGAGCCTCCTTTTTAATAATGATGGTTATACCAGGGTATATACTAAATAATAAAGCAAAAGAATCATGCTGAAAGAACTAAACCCGCTTATACATTCCCAACTCCGACTGGCTATCATGACTCTGCTTGTTTCGGTAGAGGAGGCTGATTTCAGTTATCTGAAAGAAAAGACAAATGCTACATCAGGAAATATAAGTGTACAGCTGGATAAACTAAGCAGTGCCGGATATATTAAGATAACCAAAGAGTTCGTGGGAAAAAAGACTCGTACTACATGTAGGTTGACTGAGGAAGGAAAACTGGCAATGGAAGAGTATATTGAGAATTTAAAATCATATTTGAATTTATAGATTAACTTTAAGTAAATCACTGCTTATTTTCATTGTTTTCGATTGAGTTTTCAGTAAATTCGTTTTCCGAATCAGTTAATGAAGTTTGAATAATTAATTAATACTATGTAGATATGGTAAAAGGAAATCCTTGCTCATTGAAATTATCTGTTATCTGTTCCATTTTTTTAGTGCTGTTTACCTATAGTGAGTTACATGCACAGGTAGGAAGTACTTTACCCGCCTGGTCTGAAGGTTATCTGGATATACATCATATTAATACAGGCAAAGGTGAATCATCATTTTTCATTTTCCCTGATGGAACAACTATGCTGGTTGATGCCGGTTCCTCTTCACGTGTAAGACCACCAAGACCAAATCCACAGCCAAACGCAAGCAGGATGCCGGGAGAATGGATATCCAGATATATTCTTCAAATGATGGAAGGACAACCGGTAAAGAAAATTGATTACATACTTCTAACCCATTTTCATAGCGACCATATGGGAGATCTTCAGTATCCCGGGGTAACAGACTCTAAAAATGGACCATACAAAGTGACAGGAATCACCCAAGTTGGTGATCTTGTTAAATTTTCAAAGATAGTAGACCGTGGGTGGGATTTTCTTACTCCTAAAGATGATTACTTTGAAAACTACAGGAATTTTGTAGATTGGCAGGTACAGAATAATGGAATAGTATATGAAAAATTGCGTGTTGGTTACAATGACCAGCTGACTATGGTAAACAGACCTGACAAATACAATAATTTTGAGATACGTAATATAGCAGCAAACGGTGTTATTTGGACAGGATTTTCTACAAATGTCAGAAATCATTTTCCATCACTTGAGAGTTTGACACCGCAGGAATATCCTTCTGAGAATATAAACAGCATTGCTTTCAGGCTATCTTATGGAAGGTTCGACTATTTCAATGGGGGAGATATCTCTACTGCAGAACCTTATGACTGGAGGGATATAGAAACTCCTATAGGTTTGGTTACAGGTCCTGTTGATGTCTGTATCGCAAACCATCATGCATATCTTAATGCAATGGGAGATTCTTTCCTGAAGGCTACCCGCCCCAGGGTTCATATTATCCAGGCCTCCTGTCCAACTCACCCTTCATCAAATGCACTATTAGGGATGTTGTCAACAGAGTTATATCCTGGTCCCCGCGATGTTTTTGCAACATATATTATGGATGAAGCACAGGTAGTGATTGGTCCTACAATTGACAAGCTGAAAAGTCAGCGGGGACATATTGTAGTAAGGGTAAGTCCGGGTGGCGATACCTACATGATATATATATTGGATGACTCATCTGAAGAGTACAAGGTTATAGCAGTTCATGGACCGTATAACTCCAATTGAAAGGTATTTATTTCACCTTCTTAACTATCAACTTATTTATTTTCCTCGATCTTCTTTTCTGAATTACCTCATATACAATTGGAATTATATAAATATTAAGCAAAGTGGAAGTAATTAATCCACCCAAAACAACTACAGCCATAGGACTCTGTATTTCATTGCCCGGCTTATCTCCTTGAAATACAAGTGGTATAAGAGCCAAGGCAGAAGTTATTGCAGTCATAAGGATAGGATTTAGTCTGTCAGCTGAACCTTTTAATACTGTGTCGTGAAGATTTTCACCATCCTGCCTCATATGCTCATATCGGGAAACGAGCAGAATCCCATTGCGGGTTGCAATTCCAAAAAGTGTTATAAATCCTATGATTGAGGGAATGCTTACGGTACCTGACGTTAACAATAGCGCAAAAACGCCACCAATAAGGGCAAGAGGCAGATTAATTAAAATGATGCCTGAAAGTGTCAGATCCTTGAATTCACCAAACAATAGCAGGAATATAACCAAAATTGCAAGTGTTGAGGTTATGAAAAGTGTACGCGATGCCTTTGATGCATTCTCAAACTGTCCCCCGTACTCTATTCTGTAACCTTCAGGTAGTGTAATCTCACTGTTTATCCTGTTTCTGATCATATTAACCGCACCATTCAGGTCATATCCTGATGAAACATTTGCCGAAACAACTATCTTACGCTGCACATTCTCGCGACTAATACTGTTTGGTCCTCCAACAGATACAATCTCGGCAACCTCTTCAATTGGTACTTTTCCGCCAAAACCTGTATCAATAAGTGCAGATTTTACCTGCTCTATATTAGTTGTATAATTGTCGTTGAGCTTGATTACCAGATCAAAGCTTCGCTCTCCCTCGTAAATATCGGCAAGTTTCTCACCGGGGAAAGCAAGATTTATGAATCGGTTGAAATCATCTATCGTTATTCCATATTTTGCCAGCATAAGCCGGTTGGCTCTTAACTGCAGCTGAGGAACCTCTGTTTGTTGTTCAACTGCCACATCCACAACACCTTCAATTTCCTGAATTGAATTCTTTATCTGATTGCCCATCATGAATAGTGAGCTAA
This sequence comes from Lascolabacillus massiliensis, assembly GCF_001282625.1. NCBI lineage: Bacteria > Pseudomonadati > Bacteroidota > Bacteroidia > Bacteroidales > Porphyromonadaceae > Lascolabacillus > Lascolabacillus massiliensis. The sequence goes on along the minus strand of NZ_CTEJ01000002.1, from coordinate 564,384 downwards.
GATCGGATCCAAAAATCTTTATCGCGATATTTGCCTGAGTACCTGACAGCATGTGGTCAATTCTATGTCCCAGGGGCTGACCAACAGATGTTACTACTCCAGGAATGTTAGCAAGTCTGGAGCGAACATCTGCTAAAAAATCTTTCCTGCTTCTATCTATCAGGTCAAAGTTAACCTCAATCTCAGCACTGTTTGCCGACTGTGCATGTTCGTCAAGCTCACCGCGACCTGTTCTCCTGGCTGTGCTGGTAACTTCTGGAATATCGAGCAGTTCTGATTCTATCAGATTGCCAAGTTTATTGTTTTCATCCAGAGAAATTCCAGGTTTGGTAACTGCAGTAATTACCAGCGAGCCCTCATTAAATTCCGGGAGGAAGCTCTGTCCAAGTGTGAAGAATAAACCTAAAGCTATAATAAACAGTGCAAATGCTGGATAAAGTACCTTTCTTTTATTATTCAGTGCAATGGAGAGAGTTCTTTTATATGCCGATGATAATCTGCGGGTAAGCCAGTTGTCTTTCTGTTTTTTCTCGAGATATTTTTCATTTGTCAACAGTAACCTGCACATCAATGGCGTCACGGTCATAGCTATAATGAGAGACATCGTGAGAGAAACTAAATATGCAATGCCAAGTGGTTTCAGCATTCGGCCCTCCATTCCTGAAAGGAAGAATAGCGGCACAAATGATGCAATAATTATAAATGTTGCATTGAGTATGGAAGCACGAATCTCTACTGATGCGTTAAAAACCACATCAAGCACAGGTTTGCGTTCAGTTTCAGGCAATCTATAATTCTGACGCAATCGTTTATACACATTCTCCACATCGATTACTGCATCATCCACCAGAGAACCAATTGCTATAGCCATTCCACCAAGTGTCATAGTGTTGATGTTCATTCCCAAATAGTGAAGTACAATTATGGTTCCCAGAAGCGATAATGGAATAGCAACAACAGATATTATTGTAGTTCTACCACTTCCAAGGAAGAGGAAGAGTACAATTATCACAAACAGCGCACCCTCTAAAAGCGCTTTGCCCACATTGTTTACCGAAGCTTCAATAAAATCAGCCTGACGGAAAATCTCACTGTCCATCTTCACATCTGCAGGGAATGTTTTTCTTATCTCTTCTAGATTCCGCTCAATATTTTCAGTAACCGCAAGAGTATTTATATGAGGTTGTTTTGATACTGATATTATTACTGCAGGCTTGCCATTCATAGATGCATGTCCCATCTTTACAGCACTTCCAATTTTCAGTTCAGCAACATCAGATAGCAAAATGGGACTACCATTCACAGTCTTAATATAAGTGTTTTTTAACTCATCTATACTGTTTGTGCGGGCTATACCTCTTAAAGCATACTCATTGCCATAATCCCTCAGAACCCCACCGTTTGAGTTACTGCTCATTGAAGCACCGGCTTTAGTGAGTTCTTCCATTGTAACACCATACAAATTCATCAGTTGAGGATCTGCAAGTATCTGATATTGTTTGTAATCACCTCCAATAATGGTAACCTGCGAAACACCACCTGTTGCCAGGATAGCAGGCTTAACAACCCACTCGGCTAGTGTGCGCAGTTCCATTTGCGAAGTGCTGTCGCTCTGCATACCTATAAAAAGTATCTCACCCATAACACTAGATTGAGGAGCAAGAACCGGGATTACACCTTCAGGCAAAACATCTCCAAGTGTTACAAGCTTCTCACTCACTACCTGTCGCGTTTTATATATATCAGCACCCCAGTCGAACTCCACCCATACAAATGATGAACCCTGTGCTGATGTTGATCTTACTCGCCTTACATCAGTAGCGCCATTCATTGCTGTCTCTATATGAAAGGTAACCAGACGTTCCACCTCTTCGGCCGACATACCCTGAGCATCGGTCATAACCACAACGGTAGGGGCAGTGAGATCAGGAAATACATCAACCTCCATATCCTGAGAAATATATAGTCCCCCAACTATAAGCAGAATTGCTGCAAGCAGAATAAAGAGCCTGTTATTAAGAGAGAAGTGTATAATTTTATTTAGCATAGCTTACTTCCTTAATATTAATGAACATGACCCGAATGGACATCGATTGCACCTGCCGATTGTGATAATTTCACCAATACAGCACCTTTGGCTATTACTCTTTCTCCTGCCAAAACTCCCTCTTTGATTTCTGTTCTTCTACCATCATTAACACCAATCAAAACGGGGCGCTTCTCAAACAATTCCGGTGTCTGTTGAACAAAAACGAAGTAATTACCCATCTCCTCCACAATTGATTCGTTAGGTACAGTTATCACGCTCATATTCCCATCTGTTTTCAGATAGAGATCAACCATACTGCCAGGTAGCAAATCTTCCCCTTTATCAAGCTGAATGGTTAACGTAATAAGTGGATTATTGAGATCAACCGATCTGCTATATAGTATGTTACCTGCAGCAATTTTATCAAGTGAGAATATCTTATCACTATTTAATATCCTGAAGTTCGCAGAATTGATATTATCAAGCTGGTCATAATATCTAGACTGTAATTCAGTTTGAATGATAAGTCTGTTATTCCTCGATATTGTCATAACAGGTTCACCTGCATTCACAAACTGACCATTCTTTACCAGTAGTTCATTTATGTATCCCGAAATAGGGGAGGAGACTTGCTGACTGCCAGCTTTGAAGTTTCTACTAAGGTTATTGTAATTCGCTTCTGCACGTTTAAACTCAGCCATGGCCTGATTCAGCTCACTTTCCGAAGCGATACGTTCTGCAGCCAGTAACTCTTTTCTTTCATATTCTGCTTTTGCTCTATTGTACTCACTTTCAGCTTCAGCAATGCGAACAGAGAGGTTGTTTTCAGCCATTGAACTACCATCTATTGTAAAAAGTGATTGTCCCGAATTCACTTGAGTCCCGGCAAACAGGCTGCTTCCCGTAAACTGAATTACACCTCCCATTGAGGAAGAGACTACATGTACATTTTCCGGTCTATTTCTTATTTGACCTGCTGAACGGATAATTTGACCAATGGTCTCCTCTTTAACCAACTCTGTTGAGAAATCTATTTTCCAGCTCTGCTCCTTCGAAAAGTTTACACTGTTTCCACTGGCAGCAATGTTTTCTCCTTCTGAGTGTGCTTCAGCATGTTCATGCTCCGCCTCGTGAATATCAGCATGTACCTCAACAGGCTCCATAGACACCACTGTTGTTGTACCATACGATTCAATCTCAAAGGAGAGTATGCCTGTTCCAGCTTCTGCCGGTATAATTTCAAACTCATATATTCCTTCATGAGTTGGACTTTCAAGTGTTTGTGATACTGTTTCACTTCCCATGTTTAGTTTCACAGTCACCCTCCCTTGATTCATCGGTTTAAAATCCTCCAGCAAGGTTATATGTGCCATAACATGCGCCTCTTCACCGGCAATAAGAGGTGAGGCAGTCACATACACCTCAAATTCAGGTGTGTATGATGTCAGATGGAGATACTCATTCACGTGATGAATATGATCATGTTCATGACTGTTGTTCCCGCAGCCAATAAATGAAGCCACGAAAATTGATATAATAATAAAAATATAATATGTTTTCATTTTGGTTTATTTACTCAGTTTATCCTATACTTCATTCAAGTACCTCCTCTAAAAAAGAAGCTGTATAAAGAAGTTTGATAATTAAATTGGATAAATCAGCAAACAGGGGGTGCTCTCAATCCCTGAGAGTCAGGCAGATAGTCGGTATAATCCGGGATGGTAAAAGTGTCGTAAAACTCAGATTGAAAATCTTCTATAAGTGTGTGATACTCATCAACTGCTGAAAAAAGCAACAGGAGCGGAGTAAGATCATTTACTTCAACTGTTAACTCTTCTCTTGAGTCGTCGCCACCTTTAAGAACAATATTAGCATCTGTACAATTCTTACTGTTATCCCGACAATCCCTGTCAGAGTTATCACAGTGATTTGAATCGCACTGGTTATGATCATGAGGTGTACAGTTTGATTTATGAATGCTTAATAAAACAATTGTGGAGTCGTCGTGATGATGATGAGGTATAACAGTATGAGCAAGCAGTATAAAGCCTGCAAAAATTAAAAAAAATGGTGCTATTTTTTTAATGAATCTCATCTTTTGCTTCTCACTCTTCAATTCTTACATATTATGATTCAGAATTATACTCCACAAAGTTATAGTATTTACTTATAAACTACAATATTAATAAAATATGTTTACAGATGTCTTGTTTTTATTGCAATTTTTCAGGTAATAAAAAAACAGGAGGAGAAAATTATATTTCTCCTCCTGCCCGATCTTTTTTAAATTTTCAGTGTACAGCTATTATAACTCTGACTTATCATCTTCTTCGGTTGGAACTATAAGTTTGTATCCTTTACCATGAATGTTGATAATTTCAATATTGGGTTCAGGTTTCAGCAACTTGCGCAGTTTAGTGATATAAACATCCATACTGCGGGCATTGAAATATGTATCCTCTTCCCATATCTGCTTCAGAGCGTGGTTTCTTTCGAGTATATCATTTGCATGAGCGCAAAGAAGTGAAAGTAGCTCAGACTCTTTTGTAGTAAGTTTAGTCTGAATGTCACCAATAGTCAGAATCTGTTTCTGAGTATCAAACATCATCGAACCAAAGCTGTATACCTGCTGTTCTTTGCTCTTCTTGCCTTTAACACGACGGATAATCGCTTCAATACGAAGAACAAGTTCTTCCATACTGAAAGGTTTGGTAATATAGTCATCAGCTCCTGCTTTGAAGCCTTCCAGTACATCCTCTTTCATATTTTTAGCAGTAAGGAAAATCACTGGAATCTCAGAGTTGATTTGTCTAATTTCCTTAACCAATGTTACACCATCTTTTTTTGGCATCATCACGTCAACAATGCACAGGTCGTATTTTGTTTTTACAAACCCTTTGAAACCGGCTTCCCCATCAGGGAACAGGTCGGTATCAAACCCTTTAGCCTGGAGATACTCTCTCAACAGCATGCCAAGATTTTCATCATCTTCGCATAAAAAAATCTTCAATTTTTCTTCCATATCATTTTTGTGTTATTACGGGTAAACTTATTATAAATTTTGTTCCTTTACCTAGATCACTATCAGCACGTATAGTGCCATTCAGATCTGTTACTATTTTCTTTACATAGGCCAATCCCAGTCCAAATCCCTTCACATCGTGCCTGTTGCCTGTATGTACACGATAGAATCTCTCGAATACTTTTTTAGCATCCTCCTTTTTCATTCCAATTCCATTATCCTCAATCGAGATAATGATTTTATTTCCTTCATTACGTGTGCGAATCATCAATTCCGGCGGCACATCTCTCTTGCGATATTTCAGTGCATTATCCAGAATATTAAAAAGCACGTTTGTAAAGTGCATTTCATCCACATATATTGTAGATCTCTCAGCCTGAAGATCAATATCAAGTGTACCTTCAAGTTTTTCCACCTTCAAAACATGCGTATTGGCAACACTCGCCACCAGATCGTTTGCATCTAACTCTTTCATCTTTAGTTTGGTCTTCTGCTGATCAAACAGTGACATATGCAATACCTTTTCTACCTGGAGGCTCAAACGCTTGGTCTCATCATTAATCACGCCGGTTACATGTTTAAACACTTCCGGTGATTTCAGAATAGACTCATCCTTAAGCATCTGTGATGCCAGTGAAATTGTTGATACAGGAGTTTTTAACTCATGCGTCATGTTATTAATAAAATCATTTTTCATTTCAGACAAACGCTTTTGCCTGAATAACGATACCATTGTAAAAATAAACGTTATCAATAGGATAAACGTGAAAATCAGAGATGGTATGAAGAATGAAAGTTCGCTATAAACATAATTTCTTTTTGTAGGGAAATATACCCTCAAAGTATTAAGCTTTGCCGATGAATCGTAGGGAAACAGTGTCTGAGTATATATCGCACTTCTGTCTCTGTTCGAAAAGCCCGGTGATGAATAAACCACTTCGTTGTTGAAATTCACTACCTGAAAACTGAACGGCTCATTCAATCCATTATAGGATAGCTCTAACCTGATGTTTTGCTCCAATCGGTTGAAGTCAACCCTGTTCTCTATAGGCTCATTGCTGGCACGATTCATTATCTTAAAGATAACTTCATCCAAAAGCGATCGTTCATGCAGATAACGTTTCGATAGTATTTGCTGCATTTCATACTGCGTCTTGGAGATTGTACTGGCATTCTGCCGAGGTGTAATAAATACCCTCTCCTGATCCTCTTCCGGACGTAACGATAGTTGCGGTCTGTTCGATTCAAGTTCCTGTCCACCAACATCAGCCTGCTCACCGGCAGTAACTGACTGCTCATTTGTGATGCCTTCTGTATTGCCCGACTGGCTATACTGCTGTGTATATCTGTTTTCCGACTCAATCATATCCTGTTCCAGGTAGTATAGTGTCTGGTCCTGTTCAAGGTCCCTCATCACATTATACAAGCTTCTGTTGACCTGTTCGTCAAACTGCTGGGTACGGATATTCATACTTGTCCGCATATATCTCACCTGCAGAAACAGCAAAGCAAAGAAAGCGGTAAACATCACTACGGCAAGCAACCAAATAGTCGATTTTTTCATACTTATTTTTACTTACCTCCGTTTTTATTACAATTTTAATTTCAAAGATCGTCTTTATTAATCAATAATTTAACAAATAAACGACTTTTTTGTTTAACATATCATCTTAAAATTGAAAAAATGAGTGAAAAAACCGATGTTTCAACAATAATTAAGAAAAAAAGGCCTATTATAGTTTTAAATTATGTTTTGTTAAAATGGGATTTTAAGTTTATTGTTATTAAAATTCATTTTAAACATTCTTCTAAAAACAACAAGGTATGGTTCCATGCCCTTTTTGCCATAACTTCGTCATATTCCTGCGATTCAGGATTAGTGAAAGTGTGACCTGTGTTTGCATATATAATAATCTGCCAGTCGGCATTACCCTCCTTAAGCTCTTTCACCAGATTGTCAAAATCTTCCTCAGAAACACTCTTGTCTTCTGCAGGGTGCTCTACCAGTACTTTGGTGGTGATAGGGCCGTTTGTACGAGAAATATCCTTACTCAATCCTCCATGTATAGAAACCACTCCTTCAACATCCAATCCTCCTCTTGCAGCCTCTAAAGCACCTGTACCACCAAAGCAGTATCCAATCACAGCAACCTTTTCTGCTCCCTGAGCCTTTAACTGCTCTAAAGCTAACGAGATTCTCCGTTGATATGCCTTATAATCATTTCGGTAGGTACCGGCCAACTTTGCAGCAGCGGCATTATCTTCAGGATTATTTCCTTCTCCATAAATATCGGCAATAAAAGCAATATAACCCTCTTTCTCAAGATCCATAGCAGCCTGTCGTGCTTCATTATCCACACCTCTCCAGGCAGGCAGGATAAGCACTCCCGGTAGTTTCTGCCCCGCATTTGAAGTTACAATACCGTTTAATTTCTGAGTTTCATCCTGATATGAAACAGTTTTGAGTGATTGAGAACTTACTCCCTGAAATGCGCTCATTAGTAATACAGTTAAAATTAAGACTCTCATATTCGTGATTTTTAGAATGTTTTAATCTTAACATTCAAAACACCTTTTTTGTTGAGTGTTAATCTTTTAAGATCACTTATTGATTAAGGTTCAGCCTGACACTAACACCGGCATTGCTGTTAATCATCGGATATGAGTTGGAAGATACAGTCGGTCTATGCTGTATCCTCTCATAAAATGCCCTCAGAGTCATTGTTTTGCTTAAAGCATAATCCGCAGTTAAATAAATTGATGTAGATTTTAGTCCACTCGCTGCCTGAGTAAATCCATCCTCAAGCTTTCTGATAAGTGCCTTAGTCGATTTATGAGACAAATCCATCCTTGTAGTAAGATTTGCATACTTGTAACCCATACTAACTATGAAATCATTATCACTTGTTTCCACAACCCTGTTTGAAGCAATATTTAGATTTAGTGCACGGGTTTTATTCAGTCGGACTGACATATTAACATCGTTGTAAAGTACACTTTGTGCCTCTATCAATGGGTTGAAGCTCTCGATTATGCTGACTGCAGGAATATCGAAAGGTGTTGTAGCAATAAGCGCACCTGACGCAGGATCCCGGATATAGCCCAGATTGCTGTTTTTGTTATCAGTAACCGGTTTCCAGCTTAAGAAAGATGAGTATGACCCAACTCTGTATTGAGATACATAACGATGGTTGAGAGTGAGCGAATTAATCCTGTAACTGATATTCCAGTTGGGCAACAGAGTTAGTATATCGGGAAAAGCAGTCAATCCCGTTTTATCCGGGTTTCTGCCTGTGTATGCCGAAATAAATGCGGGTATCAGAACATCAGCAGAGTTGGATTTTATCACTGGGTTACCTTCAGGAAAAATATCCTGAAGGTTTAAATTGCGATATTGCCCATGAACTCTGGTTGCAATAATCTCCCTGTTTTGCATGAACTTATTGAAGGCTTGGGTACCATAATTGGATATAGCAACTGTTGACATAGCAAAACTTCCGCCACGGATAACAGGCATACCATCCACCATATATTGCAATTCTGTTCTCCGGTTATCCTCATATATCATGTTCAAACTGATCAGTAGTCCTTTCACCGGCTCAATAACAGCCTCCATTCTCATATTATCGGTCTCATTAAAGAATGCCGGTGTGATGTTTTCCTCATTAATAACCAGAAGATCATTGTCAAGTGCACGTTTCACGAAGTCCATTCCACCATCCAAACCAAAAGCAAAGGCAATTCCCGGCTGTAGTACCCCTGAATTGCTGTGCTGACCAAATATATCACCTATAACAGGTTTATATCCGGGCAGATCTGTTCTCGTTTTATATCCAAGGTTAATGTTTATAGTCTTCAGAGGCGATTTCCGGTATAGCGTGGTGAAATTTAACACACTGTTCAAAGTCACCGAGAGATCATTCTGCAAGAAATTCCCTATCAGAGCATCCTCTATAAATGCACCCCTTTCCCACCTGTAGCGGGAGTTATAGGCAACGCTCGAATTAATCCAGTTGAGAAATGGAATATTTGCAAAGGGTAGGGTGTAGGTTATTTCGGACGACTGCTCATAATTAAGTGGTCTGCCCAGCTCTGTTATACTATGAATTACCGAATCCCTCCATATCTCATAATCACTTCTGTTTATCTGTCTGTTCACCTGAAGGTATGGCTCCTCGATCTCTGCAAGTGTTCCAGAACGAAACGACAGGCGAAGGTTTCTGGTCATATCCCATGTAAAGGCAAAATCCCTGTCCCAGAAGAAATTACTGCTGAATGTGAGGAACCTGTTTTGTCCATCATTGGGCGACTGCGTCAGATCTCTTAACTTTATCTCCTGATAATTGCGATATAACATAGAAGATAACCTGAGAGAATTGGGTGCAAACCTGAAGTTTATCCAGTTGAAATATTTAGAGTCTGCAAATGGCTGCCATGGTTTTATAAGTGGAGAGTAACTGTATTCACCATTAAGACGCCAATCTTTTATTGTAGCAAATTCGGTATCTGGACTTTTTTGTCTGTTTACATTACTTGAATATCCAAACCTGAAATTAGCAGGGTCATATGGCATTGGCTTGCTACTTTTAATATCAAAAAAGAGATTGTTCAAGCTCAGATTCTTGTTGGTCCATGTAGTTAATGAGATGCTCTTGATGGAGTCGGTGAAGTTTTGATTGTCCGATAGTTTAAGCGACTCCGACAATAAAATATCTTTATTGAAAGGATCATACATTGGTGCTGATAGCTGATTGGTGAAAGAGTAGTATAGTGGAGCTGAGAGTTTTGCCTGTTTTGGCATGAAGCGTCCCAGTTGCAGGTTTAGAGCCAGACTAAATGATGTGAAATCATCATACCTCCGTTGCAGGATGCTCTGATCAATTGCCCCGAATCCTGCAGTCTCCTTTCTGCCTGAGATGTTGATATTTCCAATATCTGAAAGTGCCAGATTAACATTTGCCTGGGCAGCCCAACCACCTTTCTCGTCAAACTCACTAAGTCGCATCTCATTAACCCATACTTCGGCAGACTTCACTGCATCAGATCTGTTACGTATTCCGATCATCATGACCTTCACTTCTTCCAGTGATGGATTGCCGGCAATCGATACAGCATTGTATGGTTTTTCAGGATCAGGTTTTGAAAAGCGGCTGAATATGTCACTTATCAATCCCTCATGTTCTGCTTTATTGCGCTCATTTTTCAAAGCAGTTAGCAAGTCCAGCGGAAAATTAAACATATTGGCAGCAGGCCATACTTTTTCCCTATCTTCCTCGTTATGTGTGCTGTACTGCCCTTCCGGAGTTATTTTCAGCGGAATCTCATACTCATAATAGTTATTCATATAATCCGAACCCAGACGGATAAAGATGGTAAGATCTTCATCTTCCAGATTGGGGTCTTCCTGAAGCCTGCTCGCATGAACAAACATCTGCAAACGTTTATATCGCCTCATATCATATGCACTGTTACGGTAAACCGATCTTGAGTCACCCGGTTCCAGATTGGTTATTTTTAGTGACATCGACTGCTCATTCTCTTGCCTTAGTTGTGGTTGCCCGGGATCGATAATTCTGTTTACCCCAGGAGGAAGAACATAATTTATAGGTGTGCGGCTACCATTCTCCTCAATGTTAACTGTTGATATGTCAATGCTTCCTGCACCGGTGATATCACCTCCTGTAACCAGGTCACGGCGATAAGTACGCCAATCGCTTCTAACCAGTTCAAGTGTAGCAAATCTAAGGAAAACAGGCTCTTCAAAACCTGTAAGGAACATTCTCATGAAGCGGATATTATTGAAGCCGCGAATGTTGCCGATGACCGACTGATACTCTCTCACCGGTATCTTGAACTGATACCATGTTACTCTGCTATCCTTGCCATTGCGCAGTCTTACAGTTACTTCCCTGCTGTCAGATATGAAATTGCTTCCTACAACCATATCTTCCGGTCGCAGCGATATTTTATACTGATAGTATGACTCATGCTCGTTGAGCGTATTATCACCGTTAATATCTTCCACGTCAGGTGTATTGCGTGAAGCCCCATAATGGCCATCCTCCTCTGCTGCAAGTGAATTGCCCTCTGTACCGTTGAAATATTTATATCGATCAAGGATAGATAGTTGAAGGCGGTCCGGTTCGCTTCCCCTGTAATGACGGAATTTGTCTCCCGAAGGGTCATTTAAAGGTGAATGGGGATCCTCTTCCATTCTTGCAATGGTTGCACCGGAGAGTCGCGGTTTCAACTCCTCGAGGTAGCGACTATAAGTAGGGTATATTTTCTCCTCCTCACTGCTCATCCCGTTTAGTCCAACATCCTGTATCTTCCTGGCGTCAGTTCCTTCAGAGTTGTCAAAAGCGTAAACTGTTGACTGTCTCTTAGGATATTTTCCCCAAACTGAATAGCCAACTTCAGTTGTATCTCCATCAAGTGGCAAACCGTTTTCGAAGAATTTCCTGCCATCTTTTAATACATCTTCCGAAATATCCCCCAGGTTAAAGTAGAGATCACCTCCTCGTGAAACACCCAGTGAGTCGTTTACAAACGGATCCATCAGCCAGAACTCGATATACTCAATATTAGCAGCCTCAAAATCACGTATATCCATACGTCGTGTTATACCACCCCATCGACTGGCAGGGTTGAGCAATCTGCCCTCACTGTCCACCTCCGGGTCGAGATTATACGGACCTCTTTCATCCGGATAGTATGAGATGTTTAGCACTGGTATTGTTGTAGGCATACCATAATATGCATCTCTTTCAGGAAAGATTTCCCTTTCCAGTACCTCGCGTACCAGATGGTTGGAGAGCTGATCAGGGTCATTCTTTATATGAGAAGGTGTGAGATTCGAGTTGCGGCGTGTAAATATTCCATCAATGTAAAACCAAGCTAACTGAGCACGGTTCTTTCCATAATCGATGTTATTAGAAAGTGCCGCTTCGGGAAACAGGGCGTTGGGACTGTTGTTGTATGGCGTTGAGGCTAATGTCCATGTGTATGGCGAGTGTATATCTATTCCCTGTGCAGATGATTCAAAATCATCCAGATATGAATAAGCACCTGTGTATTTATTTTTGTAATGCCCAGGCATCATCTGTGCGAACTCAAGTTTGGCAGTAATCTCAGATGGCACAGAAGCCTCCACAAAAGGGAGCATATCCAGGAGATTGGTAAGCATATATGACTGCTTGCGATATTCCAAATTAGCCCCCCATAATGTGTTTTTTGAAGCCTCATCACCAAAAGCGGTCTTTGCAATAATCGGTTTTTCATAATAGTGCATCAATGTTCCACCTACAGAAAGATTCTTACTGATGTCATACAGCAAATTAATGCCCATGAGGGTTTTTCTCTGAGTCTGCATTATGGGCTGATTCTCAATTGTCACACTGATGGGAGTACCTGAGTCAATCAGCTGTCTGTTGAGTATTGTAACCATCCCCATCATGTAATCAACACTATAATCCACACCCTCAGTCAGAACCACTCCTGCTGCAGTAGCTCTTACCGAACCTCTGGCAATATTCATTACATTGAGATTTATTTCGCTGCCTGATGATCCTCTGTACTCACCGCTCATGCGGAATTTGTTTCTTTCCGGTATCTGTCTCGCAACTGTAAGTGTTGAGTCATACAGCTCCTGAAAAACATATCTGTCAGCAACAGCATCATTGCCTATAATCTGTCTAAGATGAGAGCCAAATGGCTCAACAACAGGGAAGATGATATTTCCGTTTTCAGTGTCAACAGTATATCCATCAAGGAAATCAAATATGCCATCAGGATAGGGATCACCCCTTCCGTTAAGGCGATCGAGATTCATCAGACTTAGCAATTGCCAGTCACCAATCCCATTCTCCGGTAGATAGTTAAGATAGATGCCTGTCGAATCGCTTTGATAGGCGATATCCATCCTGAATCTCTCTTTCTGAATCTCATAAATTCCATACCCCAGCGAGTAGATATTTTTCATCATCAGATTCCATGTTGGTGAATATGGTGATAGAGAAACAGGCTTCAGGAGCTTAACAAAAACAGCTCCCGATGATTCAGTATCATTTGCAAATTCACCCACCTGATAAACATCGCCATTATAGCTGAACTCAAAAGCGACAGCAAGTACCTCATCATCCTGAAGTGGCATTTTCAGGGAGATATATCCAAGCTGAGGCTGATATCTGTACTCAGCAGAAGTAAGCATTCGTGCATTCTCTAGCTTCTCGTAATCGGTACCCTGTGTCATCATTGCAGGTAACACACTTGCAACATTGATGATATCACGTGCTCCATCGTAGACTGATGTCAGCTGACTATACAAGTTGTTTGCACCATTATGGGTAATTTCTACACTGCCCTGGCTAATCCACAGGGGGTTATGTATATTATCATGCTCACCCAGATCGGCAAATGCAACTATATCATGCACCTGCTCATAATTGCTGCGCCTGTTTGTTACCCATACTTCCATACGGGTTATTGAGACGCGCGACTGCACAAAGGGGAGCTTGCTCATCGCTTTATCATATGCTTCCCTGAAATAGTGACCAAGAAAGAAATGCTGATTGACAGCATACTCATCTGCCCTGAACTCAAAAGGTGTTGTGTTGACTCCCCCGCTTGAGGTAACAGTTTGTGATTCCGACTGCTGCTGCGAGAATATTGTATTTATATGGAGGTTACCAAACTGCAAATCACTCTTTATCCCAAAAAGTGCAGCACCACCATCAATCAGCGAGTTGGTGGTAGTCATACTCACATTACCCGCTTCAATATTCTTTATTATATCATCCTCATTTCCTGTGTAGGCAAGCCTTATCTTCTTGGAGTCCATATCAAAACCTGCCTCACTATCGTAATTTATATCAAAGTTGATCTTCTCACCAACCTTTGCATTCATGTTGATATCAATATCCTGATCAAAATCAAAGTATGTCCTTCTGCGAGCTCTTTGCGGGAGAGTAGGGTTGTTGATTATATTACGTTTAAACCCTGCACCCACCTGAATATATCCGTTGGTGGTAATCTGAAGTCCGCCGGGACCAAATACCGATTCCATCGGATCTCTTTTTTTCTTTCGCTGTGGCAGCTGATAACGTTGAGGCGACTGAGAGGGGTTGTAAGTGAGTGAGTTGCGCTCTCTGAAGTAACTGGTCTGATTTTGTTGCTGATTATATCTTTTGTATTCATCAAAGGTCATATAAACCGGCTCAGATAGGAGGGTTGAACCAATTCTTTTCTCGAGGATATATCTTTGAGTCAGAAAGTCATACCTAATCGAGGTTTGTATATAGGGAGGGGTATGAAGTTTTTCAAGAGGATTTTGAAGCGAGTCGACTTCATTATTGTTTGACTCTGTTACTAATCTATCTGATGCTGTTAATGCATAAACCATCTTCTCCTGCAAAACCAGCAGGAGTATTAACATAGATATGTGAATAAACTTTTTCAGTGAGACAACAGCTAAACAGTTTTCTAATCTATTAGCGTATTACGTAAAACGCCAACTGTTTAATCTTTGTCTTCAGGATTGCTTTCCAACAACTGTTTTACTGATTTATAAACTCTTGAAGAGATTGACAACAACAGAAATGATTTATAATCTTAAAAAATTTACTGCATGGTCTCAATTTCTTCCCTTCAATTTCTTCTATTTTCAATCTCAGAAGATAGTCTATAATCTCTTTAACGCCTCTTTTATAATGGCCTCAACTGGTAATGAGGGATCCTCCTTAATGATTTTAGAAACCACTTTCTGAGATGCATTCTTAACGAACCCAAGCATAATGAGAGCAGAAATAGCAGCGTGACCGGTTTCAGTGAGATCATCCTTGGCGGATTGTACAACGTTCCCACTCTCATCGGTAAACTTGATCTTATCTTTTAGGTCGACTATAATTCTCTGTGCTGTTTTTGCTCCAATTCCTTTAACAGATTGCAATACAGCTGCATTTTCAGATGCTATCACATTCTCCAGCTCCTTTGAGCTTAGTGATGAAAGTATCACACGTGCTGTACTGGGTCCAACCCCCGAGACACTTATCAGCAGCATGAACAACTCCCTCTCATGCTTATTCATAAATCCGAAAAGTACATGTGCATCTTCTCTGATCGATTCATATACATATAACTTCGCTTCGGTCTTTCCATTCAATTCTCCATAAGTATTAAGCGAAATATTCATCTGGTAGCCTATTCCGCCACACTCCAGAGTTACAGATGCAGGAGTTATTTCTGCCACTTCTCCTTTGATATAGTCAATCATTTTAAATCAGTTGGTTTATTACGTAATACCACCCTTATAACGGTGGTTCCGGGAAAAAATTATAAAACTGCCCGCTAAATTACGATGATCAATATTTGTATATCTAAATAAATTCCTAAGTCAATTCAATCAGTTCAAGTTCAGTATTCAAGATTATCAGTGCGAGAACTCATGCCCTTTGGCAAGTCCCCCTTCCCCCGTCTCCTTATAAAGAGAAGGCAGATCGTGACCAGTCTGTTTCATCACAGCAACCACACGATCAAATGAGACCCTGTGAATACCATCAGTGAAGGAAGAGTATAAATTGGCATCAAGAGCACGTGCAGCAGCATATGCATTACGTTCAATGCAAGGAATCTGAACCAGTCCGCACACCGGGTCACAAGTCATACCAAGATGATGCTCGAGTCCCATCTCCGCGGCATACTCAATCTGAGCAGGACTGCCTCCGAAGAGCTGACTTGCTGCTGCTGCCGCCATTGCGCAGGCAACGCCAACTTCACCCTGACAGCCTACCTCAGCTCCCGAAATTGATGCATTCTGTTTCACAATATTGCCAAACAACCCTGCAGTAGCCAGTGCCCTTAGCATCCTGTTTTCACTGAATCCTCTGCTCTGCTCAAGATGATAGAGTACTGCAGGCACCACACCGCACGATCCGCATGTAGGTGCAGTAACAATCTCACCTCCCGAAGCATTCTCCTCCGATACAGCAAGAGCATAAGCAAAAACCAATCCACGTGAGCGTAACGAATCTTTATATCCCTTCGCCTTGATGTGATAACTCACAGCTTTGCGGTGCAAACTAAGCGGTCCGGGCAGTAACCCTTCATTATCCAAACCTCTTATCACAGCCTCTTTCATAACTCTCCACACCTCTTTCAGATAGTCCCAGATATCTTTCCCCTCACAATCTTCAACATACTCCCAGTAGCTTTTGCCAGTCTTTTCACACCAGTTCATAATCTCCGACATGGTGGTCATAGGGTATATATCCTTTCCCTGGTTTTCAGTGAGACCGATTATTTTCTCTCCATCTGAGAGCGCACCGCCTCCCACGCTATATAGTGTGCGGGAATCAATAATCTTTTCATTTTCATCAAAAGCATCCAGTCTCAAGGCATTAGGGTGAAATGGAAGGAAAGTTTTTGGCAGCCACTCTATGGTTGTAGGTGCAACCGGTTCAAGAACATTAAGAAGTGCCTGATCTGTCAAGTGACCCTTTCCTGTGGCGGCCAGACTTCCATAAAGTGTAACATTAAACCTGGCAGCATGGGGGTGATCATCCAGAAAAAGTTCTGCTGCTTTCTTCGGACCCATAGTGTGACTGCTGGAAGGACCATTTCCTATTCTGTATAATTCTTTGATTGATTGCATATAAAGGCGATTTTTTCTGAAACTAAGGAGTTGTAAAGTATTAAGTTGAACTGATAACAAAGATAATCATTTTTAACGGATTATTTTTAACTTTGTAACAGACAACTTAGTGAATAATTGTCAGAAAAACAAATTATATATGGGTGCAAAGAAAATATATGTTTACGATATAGAACCTCAGGATATTGACTTCAGAAGAAAGGTTTCCCTGAAATCACTTACAAATTTCATACTTATTACTGCAGGTAAGAATGCTGATGAGAATGGCTTTGGTATAATGGATCTCCAGAAGGAGGATCTCACATGGGTATTATCGAGGCTGGTCATACAGATGGATCGCATACCCCACGAAGATGATACAATCTCTATCGAAACATGGATTGAGAAGATAGGTACAGCGTTTACCACCCGTAATTTCCGGATAAGTGATGCAGATGGGATAGTAATTGGTTATGCCGCAACCTCATGGGCCATTATGGATATGAAAACACGTCGTAGTATACCTCTTGATTCAATCCCTGCAATGAAAGAGTTTATTATTAATGAATCAACACCTATTGGCGATCCTGAACATCTGCCCGGGGTTGAGGGTGAGATAGTCAACAGTTTTACTGTGAGATACAGCAAGATTGATGTAAATAACCATGCTAACAGTCTATATTACGTACAGTGGATTTCAGACTGCTTCTCACTCGATTTCTATCGAGAGCACAGGATCCGACGATTCGATATCAACTTCCTGAAAGAGCTCACTATCGACGATAAGGGTAAGGTCCACCGCGAAGAGGTTGCTCCTGATGATTTTCGCTTTGAGATTGTTACTCGCGATAAAGGTATTGCCTGCAGGGCAAGGCTCCTCTTCGAAGAAGTCTGAAACTCGGACATCAAATCAAATTGCGTGAAATTCGCAGATCGGATCCCGATAGAATTGTCTGAGGGCTGCTATACAACCATTAAATCTATTAATGCAAAAGAGGAACGAGGCTAAATCAAAGCAGATTGCTCGCTAATTCAGATAATTCGCTACGTTCGCCTTTGACGAGATTAACATGTCCAAAAATGTTCTGACCTCTCATTTTATCAATCATATAAGCCAAACCATTCGACTGCATATCAAGATAAGGAGAATCAATCTGCTGCAGGTCGCCCGTAAACACCATCTTAGTGTTTTCACCTGCACGGGTAATAATCGTTTTCACCTCATGTGGTGTAAGGTTCTGTGCTTCATCAATTATGCAGAATGTTTCTGTCAGACTTCGTCCTCTGATAAAAGCAAGAGCCTCAATCTCCAGTCTACCTGTTTTCTGCAGCTCATCAATCAAACGGAGGTCGGGACTATTCTGCCCCAGCTGTGATTTTATCACATTCAGGTTATCAAAGAGTGGCTGCATATATGGAGCAACCTTCTGTTTTTCATCTCCCGGTAAATATCCGAGATCCCTGTTCGAAAGAGAAACTATTGGTCTTGCCAGAAGTATCTGACTGTATGTTTTGTTTTGTTTCAAGGCAGAAGCAAGCGCCAGTAAAGTTTTACCTGTACCCGCCTTACCTGTCAGACCTACCAGTTTGATATCCGGATCATTCAGAACCTCAAATGCGAATGTTTGTTCAGCGTTTCTTGGGTGAATACCAAAATTCACATCCTTCTCAACTTTCTTAATCTTTTGAGTGAATGGGTTATACCTTACAAGAACACTGTTTCTCTCGCTCTTAAGTATAAAACAGTGATTAGGGTTAAGCTGGAATTCGAAGTTAAACTCACTAACATCAACACCTCCCGGCTGTGCATAGATCCTGTCAATCATATCCGGATCAAAGCTCTCAACAACATGCTCACCTGTGTCAAAAATATTCACATCAGTAA
This sequence comes from Lascolabacillus massiliensis, assembly GCF_001282625.1. Classification (NCBI taxonomy): domain Bacteria; kingdom Pseudomonadati; phylum Bacteroidota; class Bacteroidia; order Bacteroidales; family Porphyromonadaceae; genus Lascolabacillus; species Lascolabacillus massiliensis. The sequence goes on along the minus strand of NZ_CTEJ01000002.1, from coordinate 545,822 downwards.
CCTTATCATTGATGTAGTCCTCAGCCAGGAAACCCAGTGAGCGAGCCTTCATTCTCAGGTTGATATCCTTTGAAACAAGTATCGTTTTCATTCCCGGGTTCTTCTCTGCAATCTCAGACAATACCGAGAGAATGCGGTTATCCGGTGATCTTTCAGGAAATGCATCAGTAATCTTCTTATTATCCTTCGATGCATTCACAATATATAGTTTTCCTTTACCTAAACCCAGCTCAGCGCCGCTGGTAAACAGATCATCGTCAGTTATAAGATCTAACTCCCTTACAAAAGCCCTTGCATTATAGTTGATCTGCTCGCTGCCTTTCTTGAATTTATCAAGCTCCTCAAGCACAATAAACGGGATATAAATATCATTCTCTTCGAAATTATTGATAGCTTCGAAGTCATGTAAAATCACATTTGTATCAAGTATAAAGTTTTTCTTTGGCCCTGTTATTTCTTTTTTAATTTTAGTTTTAGACTTTGTGGTGGTACTTTTTTTAGTGGTATTTTCTACCATAGTTGCGTTTTCACTTGCTTTTGTTGCCATGTTGTTTATTTTAATGTATTAGAAACAAAGCTCAGACTACAATTATTTAAAATTATAAATCATTTGCCTGAACATGATTACAAATATAACATTTAGAAAACAATTTCGCTGAATCAGGGTAAAACAAAATTTCATTTTTTACTCAATAACCCATCCATTTGGAAGTGTGATATTTACACCTATTTCTCCCTGATAGTAAAATAATTACGTTTTTTTTCTCAAAATGTTTTGTTACAATTAATTTATACCTATCTTTGTCGGGCAAAAGTATTTTTACAGCAGGTCGTTATTTTATTACTTCACACCAATGTAAGTTATTTCCTAACTCCTCTTTTTTAATAACTTCTGCAAAATTAATTATTCAAATTTTTATTTTTTTTACATGAACATTTTTGTAGCTGGCTTAAGTTATCAGATTACTGACGCCGATTTAAAAGAACTTTTTGAGGAATATGGTGAAGTGTCCTCAGCAAAAATTATTACCGACCGTGAAACACGCCGTTCTAAAGGATACGGTTTTGTTGAAATGTCTAACGAAGGTGATGGACAGCGTGCCATTGAAGAACTAAACGATGCAGAATACGACGGACGTACATTGTCTGTTTCAGTAGCTCGTCCACGTACTGAAAGACCAGCAGGTGGCGGTGGCAATCGTGGTGGTTACGGTAATCGCGACAGAAACAGGTATTAATCTTTATAGGTTTACGATTAAACTGCATTCCTCAGGGGTGCAGTTTTTTTGTGTCCTATTTTTTGTATCTTTACTGTTCAATTAGTAGCATTTACCAAAGATATTTATTGTTTTAAATATTGTTTGCCGGTAACTATTGGTTGATTATCATACATATACATTCAAGTGTTTTATCAATTCAGAGCAGTATGCCAATTATACTTTCAATAGAAACAGCTACACCCGTTTGTTCCTGTACATTATCGCGCGACGGTGAAATATTACAAAACAGAGAGAGTCATACGGCACAGTCACATGCATCACTTCTTGGCGTCTTTGTCAATGAACATATGGAATATGCCAGGCAGAATAATTTAAAGATTGATGCAGTAGCGGTAAGCAGTGGTCCCGGTTCATATACCGGACTTCGCATCGGTGTCTCAGAAGCCAAAGGTCTGAGTTATGGTCTTGGTGTTCCGATGATTGCAATCCCCACCTCCAAGATAATGGCATCAATGATGAGAGATAAAGTAGAAGAGGGTACACTGCTTTGCCCTATGATAGATGCAAGGCGAATGGAGGTCTATGCCACATTCTATGACCAGTCGCTGAACGTAATCCGCGAAACATCAGCTGATATTATCGAAGCCGATACATATAATGACCTTTTGGATGAAAACAGGATCGCTTTCTTCGGCAATGGCTCATCTAAATGCAAGGAGCTGTCAACCCATCCCAATTCAATATTTATAGATAATGTAGATCCGCTGGCAACAGCAATGGTACCACTTGCCGAGCAGGCGTATGCTGCTGGAGATTTCGTTGACAGCGCCTATTTCGAACCATTTTACCTTAAAGAATTTGTGGCAACTACGCCAAAAAATAAAGTTATTAACGTTAAATAATAGGACTATTTATTCATTACCCGATCTGCGACGGTACCCATCGCAAGATTAGCTTTGAGGGCTAAAAACTAAGGTGCAAGCCGATGCATGGTCCAACCATCCTCTGTTTTATAGTAGACAATGCGATCATGCATACGGTTTGGTCGTCCCTGCCAGAACTCAATGCTTGTAGGTCTCACCAGATAACCTCCCCAGTGTGAGGGGCGGTGTACAGGCAGATCATCAAACTGATCTTCAATCTCCTCCTGAAGCTTCTCCAGCTCATCCCTGTCCTTAATTATTCTACTTTGCGGAGATGCCCATGCTCCAATCTTTGCACTCTCAGGTCTTGAATTAAAATATTCATCAGAAGCCTCTTCAGATATTTTCTCCACCATTCCCTCTATACGTACCTGGCGTTCAATGTCATGCCAATCGAACAGTATAGCGGCAGAAGGATTTTGCTTCAATTCCTTACCTTTTCGGCTATTATAGTTTGTGAAAAACACGAACCCCTCATGGTTAAACTCTTTTAACAGCACAACACGTGCAGAAGGTTTTCCATCGGGCGTTGCCGTGGCAATTATCATGGCGTTCGGTTCTGAAAGCCCCGCATTTATTGCTGCATCCATCCATTGTTCAAACTCTTGAATAGGATCAGAGGCCATCTCATTTTCGTTGAGGCTTCCTGCAGCATATTCCTGACGCATTTGACGTAAATTACTCATCAGCAAACAACTTAATTAGTAACTGTAAAAAGTACAAATATAAACTACTATATGAGCTATTTGCAACTTTTTGGTCGTTAATAATGCGTAAAGACGCATATTTTGCTTATTTTCGTGGAAATTTGTTGTAAATGATTAAAGTAGAAAAGATTTTCAAAAGCTTTGGTGACCTCAAGGTGCTCAAAGGCATCGACCTTGAAGTTAAAAAGGGGGAGATAGTATCAATTGTTGGTCCCAGCGGTGCCGGCAAAACCACACTTCTTATGATAATGGGAACACTTGAAAAGGCTGACTCAGGCAAGATTTACATAGATGGCAATGAGCTTAGTAAGCTGAGTGAGAAGAGGTTGTCAGATTTCCGTAATAAGAATATAGGATTTGTATTTCAGTTTCATCAGCTACTTCCCGAATTTACAGCATTGGAGAACGTTATGATCCCTGCACTGATTGGTAATACCAGTTACCACGACGCCCAGAAAAGAGCCATGGAGCTGCTTGATATGATGCGATTGAGAGACAGGGCAGAGCACAAGCCTGCAGAGCTCTCCGGAGGTGAAAAACAGAGAGTGGCAGTTGCACGTGCATTAATCAACAATCCTGCAGTGGTGTTTGCCGATGAGCCATCGGGTAGTCTGGACTCCGATAACAAGGTGGAGTTGCATCGACTATTTTTCGAGCTGCGTAATAAACTCGATCAGACTTTCATCATTGTTACACACGATGAGCATCTGGCAAGCATAACCGACAGAACAATTCATATGATCGACGGTGAAATTATCGATTGATCAATATATCCGACTATTCAACAGGCAAATAAGATAAAAAGATGAAAGGTAAATTACTATTTATGTCAATAATTATAGGAGGGAGTCTGCTCTCATGCAACGGCACTCCTGAAGAAAGCAACAGAGCAAGAATGGATAAAAACGAGATTATCGGTCAGGCCAACCCTGTAATAGAGAACGGTATTATGACACCTGAAGTGCTTCACAGCTTTGGGAGAGTGGGCAGCTTCGAGGTATCACCCGATAAAACAAGTTTACTCTATCAGGTGACATATGTCAGCATTCCGCAAAACAAATCTAACTCAGAGCTTTTTATAATGAAAAGTGATGGATCAGAAAAGAGAAGACTCACTGTCACCAATATATCAGAAAGCAATCCTCATTGGATTAATAAAGGAAAGAAAATTGCATTCCTTGGAAGCGAAACAGGATCTTCCCAGATCTGGAGTATGAATCCTGACGGAGGAGGTATGACCAAACTTTCTGATGTAGATGGAGATATAGAAGGATTCAAATTTTCACCTGATGAAACAAAGGTCCTTTTTATAAAGAGTGTAAAAAGTGTTGATACTGCATCCGACAGGTATTCTGATCTTCAGAAAGCTTCGGGAAGGGTAGTAGACGATCTGATGTACAAGCACTGGGATCACTGGGTGGAATCAGTTCCTCATCCATTTGTGGCAGACGTTTCAGGAAATAAACTGACCAACATAAAAGATCTTCTGGAGGGTGAGCCGTACGAAGCACCACTGGCACCTTTTGGCGGTATTGAGCAATTGGCCTGGAGTCCCGACAGCAAGATAGTTGCATATACATCCAAGAAGAAAACAGGAAGAGAATATGCAGAATCTACCAACTCCGATATCTATTTTTATAATCTTGAGAGTGGTGAGGTAAAAAATATGACCGAAGGAATGATGGGTTATGATATTAACCCCACATTCTCGCCTGACGGAACCATGCTTGCTTGGCAGAGCATGGAGCGTGATGGTTATGAGGCTGATAAGAACCGACTGTTTGTTATGAATCTTGCCACAGGCGAGAAGACAGATCTTACTGAGAATTTCGATAATAACTGCGATACATATATCTGGGGTGAGGATAACAGCACTATTTATATGGTGTCGTCGGTTAACGGTACCTCACAGATTTACTCGGTAACCCTTGCCACAAAAGAGATTAAAGCGCTGACGGAAGGTAAGCACAACTATCTTTCAATAGCTTTGGGAGCTGATGGAATAATAGCATCACGTCAATCGATGTCACAGCCAACCGAGATTTATAGTGTAAACCTAAATACCGGTGAATCAACCAATATCACTGAGGAAAATAAACATATACTCGATCAGCTTCAGATGGGAGAGGTTGAGGAGCGCTGGATAGAAACCACCGATGGAAAGCAGATGCTCACATGGGTTGTTTATCCTCCTAATTTTGATCCTGCAAAGAAATACCCTGCACTGCTATATTGTCAGGGAGGACCGCAAAGCAGTCTCGATCAGTTCTGGTCATACCGCTGGAATATGCAGATGATGGCAGCAAACGGATATATTGTTGTCGCTCCAAACCGTCGCGGTGTACCCGGATTCGGCAGTGAATGGCTCGAGCAGATAAGTGGCGATTATGGTGGTCAGAATATGAAGGACTACTTCTCAGCAATTGATGCAGTTGCTGCTGAACCATTTGTTGATGAGAATAGATTGGGTGCCACAGGAGCCAGCTATGGAGGATTCTCAGTATATTGGCTTGCAGGCAATCACGACGGTCGCTTTAAAGCATTCTTCTCTCATGCAGGTATCTTCAATCTGGAAGCACAGTACCTCGAAACAGAAGAGATGTTCTTTGCCAACTGGGATATGGGCGGACCTTATTGGGATAAGAGTAATGCAGTAGTACAAAAAACATATGCCAACTCTCCACACCTATTCGTAGAGAAATGGGATACACCAATCATGATCTCTCACGGAGAGCTCGACTATCGTATTCTTGCATCACAGGGAATGATGGCCTTCAATGCCGCACAGATGCGCGATATCCCTTCACGAATGCTTATTTTCCCTGATGAGAACCACTGGATAGCAAAGCCACAGAACGGCATTCTATTCCAGAGAGAGTTCTTCAGATGGTTCGATCAGTGGTTGAAATAACAGCTGTTTATATCCTTAACCTCACCCTTCTATATCTACTGTTTTAGAAGGGTGAGGCAGGGTAAGAACAGTAATAATTTAAGAAACAGGTAAAATTAATACAGATTTTGCTTCAATCTTAAAAAAAATAATCTGAAATGTTTTGCAGTTCTGAAAATATACGTATCTTTGCACTCGCTAATGAGAGCTGCACTTACAGAGAATGGAGATTCTCAGTTATAAAGTAAGAAGTTCAATAGCAAAACCAATGGTGTGGTAGTTCAGTTGGTTAGAATACCTGCCTGTCACGCAGGGGGTCGCGGGTTCGAGTCCCGTCCATACCGCAGAGTTAAAGAGCTGATAAACAGCGAGAAAAGAGTAAAGCGAGTTGGTTCAATTTTGAGCTAACCCGCTTTTTTTGTTAAAACCGACCTTATTTTTAACTAAAAACGGCATATAAGAGGTATATTTCTTTGAAATATCTTTGAACTTTCTTTGAAGTATATTTTTTGCGCTCCAAAATTGATTTGAATTAATAACTATTTAAGCAAATCAATAATGGCAACTTTTAAACCAATTGTATTCAATACTAAAAATCATATAAAGTCAGACGGAACCACTAATATAAAAATTAGAGTATATCACAATAAAGAATCGCAATACATTCCTACCGAATATTACATAGATCCGTCATTCATGCTCCCGGATGGCTCTATTAATCCTCTTCATCCAAATACAGACCTGTATAACTTTGAATTAGGCGAGGTTATTCAGAAGTACCGAAAAGCCGGCTTAGAGCTAGGAAGTGAAAGATCATCTAAAATGAGTTGTGCAGAATACCGGGATTACCTCGTACAGTCAACGCAACCAGACTATGATACTATTGATTTCGTTGAATACTGCAATCAACTTATTTCAAAAACAAAGAAAGAGAAAACTAGGGAGTGGTATCAACAGTCACTTGATAGCTTCGTGTGGTATTATGGAAAGTCGAAAATCGATGCAAGGGATATCACCCGGAATAAAATAGCTGATTATATTGAGAAATTAAAAGTATCAGGAAAGCGAGGTGAGCCATTAAAAAACGGTTCAATCAGTAACTATGTGAGAGGTCTACGTGCACTATATAACTTTTGCAAAGGAACCTATAATCAACCTGATTACAACATTATTCGAATACCAAACGAACCGTTCGCAGTTGAAATACCAGCGTACAAAAAGAAAAATGTTTCCGTCGAGAATATAAAGAAAATACGTGATCATGTCTGCACCTTTGAAAGAGCTGCATTCTCACGTGACATGTTTATGATGATGTTCTATATGATGGGAATAAATATCGGTGACTTATATCGTCTTGATCAGCCAGTTGATGGCCGACTAAATTACGAACGCTCTAAAACGGATACGGACGACAATGAAATGTTTATGTTATCTATAAAGATTGAGCCTGAACTTCAAATACTAATTGATAAATATAGTTCAAAAGGTTTTCTTTCTGATGTCAAAAACAGGTATTCATCAATCGATAGTTTCCGCAGTAGTCTTAACAAAGGCCTGAAAGAGATAGGTGAAGAAATTGGTATCTCAAAACTGAGTTCAAGCTGGGCTCGACACTCTTGGGCCAGCATAGCAAGAAATAAAGCAGATATATCAAAGCCTGACATAGATTTTTGTTTGGGGCATGTATCTAAAGAACATAAAATGACTGATATCTGCATTGACATTGATTATAGTATATGCGACAAAGCAAATAGGAAAGTTTTAAATCTTTTAACGGATCAGAAGAAAAAGAAGAAAAATGGACTGCTTTGTTTGCAGGCAATGAATTGGAACCGGTAAAGACGATCGGAACAAAACCGGACTCTCGAACTGTTCTGTAGTTGTGCTCCTGCAATCTCTTCTGCCAGTAATAAAACCTGGATTCAACGATTGACTCGTTCCGGCAAAACTCTTTTATGCGAAGCCCGCTGGACTGGTAACGATCAAATATCTCCTCAAACTGCTGTAATGTCCATATGTTATTTTTTATGGGCAAATATAGCAAGGATCAGAAGTTAAAATAGGACGGGGTTTACCGAATGCTTACAGTGGACACTAATGATATTCATATATAAACGAAAATCACCACATTCGCACAAAATATTCGATTATGGACGAATATATTGCAATAATTGAAAAGTATAACTTATGGGTAGCTTACACAAATAGGAAAGGTGACAGTAGTGCTTCAAAAATAGTTTTACACTATGATGACACTTCAATGGGTAATTTCCAAAAAAAAAGAGCTACAACTTTAAGCTGTAACCCTTTTCTTGCGGTATGAACGGGACTTTGAATCACATGGCAAACGGCTGTATAGAAACGGATAAGTTTACTGAAAATTGAGATGCAACACGAATCAACCTCGAATGAAATGCAGTCAATTAAAACTTAAACGATACACCTGCGTTTAAAACGGCTATTCCGTACCCTAATTCGGCAAAAGCAGCGAAATTATCATTAAAAAACCAGCGGCTGCCGAGAAAAATAGAGTATCCTATTCCGCTTCCGTAACTGTTTGGTCCCGTGTAATCTCCACTCGAAGAATATGTCACGATATTATAACCCAGCATCAAACCCACGTAAGGATCGAGTTGTGGAACACTTTTGAAACCGTGGTGATGGTATGCACCGCGCGCTCCCACTAACCAGTAATTCCATTTCTGAGAGTAACCTGCGTCTTTGTAGGAATATCCGGCATTTCCGAAATAGCCTCCGATGCTTATTACTCCGGCATCTTCAATATCCCACATTCCGTGGTCGTAAGCGAGTGTCACGGCAGGACGTCCGGTGCCCAGGCCGCTTAAAACGGTTCCTATACCGATTCCTAAGTTTACTGCGCCCATGTCTTTTTGAAACTGTTGAGCGGATAAAGGCATGATTGTTACGGCTGCCAATAGGGCAATAAAGATAACTTTTTTCATTGTTTTTGATTTTTAAAATGTAGAAAATAATTTATTTATTTTATCATTGAATTGAAGATTAATACCTTTTATATCAGGGATTCTTTGCGTAACGGATATTCACACTTTCCTCGTAATAGGGATTACCACTATAAGCATTTCGAAATCCCAGCCAATCGCCTTTTGCTGGTGCAGAGGCATTTCCATCACCGTTCGTGTCGCCGCCTACCGAATCGTCTTTATATGAAGTGAGAATCGCTGAGGATGGCAGGATAACGTTTGATGCCGAACTGCGTTGAATGCCGGCACCGGCCCGCTTGAATTTTATCACGGCATTAGAGCCTATGTCAATTACCTGAGAACCGTATACCTGTATATATTCATCCAATATATAAGGCACTTCGGTAACATGCCATTGCACGGTTGCATCCAAACCGCCGCTGCTGCGTATCATGGCAATTCCGTTGTGGCTGTTTTGTTGTTGTGGATTCTCCGGATTATGGAATTTATTGTTGGGATTCACCGTGTAGTGCGTCCAGACATACAACGGTTTTCCATTGTCATAGAACGAATTGTTGGTAAACTTTTGCATTTCGGGGTTGGTCATCGCCGCACCACCGTAGAATGCCGTGGCATTTTCGTAGGATGCTGACGGACTGAAAAGCGTATGCGCAAACCGGCAGTTGTCGAATTCGAAAGAACTAGCACCTACCTTTAATGCGTTATAAAATCCACCGCTGTTTTGTCCGGCATAAAAGAAATCCACGTATTTAAACAGGTGTCCCGTGCCATCTTGCAGATTGATCCTTTCCCAATCACCTTTTTCAGGCATCGTGAGTGCTGCATCACCATTGGAGTCGCCACAATAGCGGTCATCGGCAAGCGATGTGAATACAATGCGTTTTTGCGGTGTACCGGCTGCTATTACTTTTCCTTCGATAACATTAATGGAAGCATCTTTCAGCTTCACGGTTACCCCGGGTTCTATTGTCAATACATTGCGTATGGATATCGTCTGTCTGATTACATAGACGTTTCCCTCTGTCCACGTGGTAGGTGTGGTAATGTTCTCCGTTACTTCTACGATGTTGCAGCCTTGTGGAATTTCTTCCTGCAACAAATCGTCCTTTTCGCACGAAGCGAGAAACAAAAGTGCGGCAAGCATTGCCAAACAGGTAAAATTAAAATACTTTTTCATTGCTGTGATGATTTAAAATGTTGATTTAATATTTTGTATTGTGTTAAAGATGATCGTTAGTTTTTCTTTTCGATATTTTTACACATCTTTACCGATGCAAATGTACAGTGCCGCGAAAGCGGAAAATACCCCCAAAAAAGGGGTTTATCTTATGGCGGTTCAAACTTAACTTTGTCATAAGTAAAAAATTAAAGACTCACAGCTTTATAACACACTTGTAATTAAATAATTATGAGAATAAGGAATCCAATTATTATATGTCTTCCACTCTTCTTTCTCTTTTTCATGTCGATAAGGTTGTTTTCGCAGGATGTGGATTCACTTGTTTTGAAGCATACAGACAAGCATGGAAAAGTGAATGTTGATTCAATGCTGGCAGTGGGTAAGCAATACCTTTACAGTCGTCCTGCCAAGTCGTTCGAAATTACCGAAAGAGCTATCGCCATCGCCGAAGAACAGAAAGACCAGATGCAGCTCGCCAGCAGCTACAGAAGCATAGGGGCTATATTTACGTTGATAAATACTGATTTAGACTCATCGTTTCATTACCTGGAAAAAGCGGAACATGCCTACCGTAAGTTACAGACAAGGGAAGCCACTCTCGGCTTGGGAATGGTCTTTCATAATTATGGTACAGTGAAACAGATTCAAGGTGATTACGTAAAAGCCATCGATTATTACATTCAGGCATCGAAGATATTTGATGAAGTTGAGGATTCTCAATTTTCGCCTTATACACTCAATAATCTTGCCACATTATATGGTCTCGTGGGTGATGCTCAGAAATCGGAAGCGTATGCGCACCAATGTATCTCCTTGGCTGATAAAAACGGAGATGAGTTTATGACCGCAACAGGGCGTATTATTTTAGCCGATGCGTTAATGACTCAAGAAAAGTACGAAGAGGTGCTCCCTTTGCTTCATCAAATATTGGATTATGGCAAGGAGCAGGATGACCCATACAAAATATTTCTGTATCATCTAAATTACGGCAAGTATTTGATGAGTTATAAAAAAGATTATGCTTCAGCCCTGCAGGAGTATGAAAAAGCGCAGCAACTCGCCACACAAGTTGGTGATGAGTGGGAGATCATGCGCAATTACCTGGCTCTTTCCGAAGCATATCTGATGAATGAACAGTATGGCAAATCACAAGAAGCGGCAGCAAAGGCGCTGAACACTGCCAAAAAGCTGCAAGCGAAAGACAAGCAGCGCGAATCGCTGTGGGTATTGGCACATACAAACGCGCATAACCGTGATTTTGAAACTGCTTTTCAACAACTTGATTCGGCATACCTGTTAAAAGACTCTGTTTATGCTGAAAACAACCGGCAGCAAATGGCATTGTTGGAAACGGAATATCAAACAGAGAAAAAAGAAATCCGGATCAACACATTGGAGAAAGAACGTGTTCTTTATGGAATCATATTCGCGGTAAGCTTATTGGGAATAATTATTTTGCTGGGAGCACTCTATCTTCGTCAGAGAGCAAAAAAACACCTGGCTCAGCAACAGGTGATTCAATTGGAAAAAGAAAAACAACTCATTGCCACACATGCCATTCTTGAAGGAGAAGCCACCGAGCGCACACGTTTGGCGCGCGACCTGCACGACGGACTTGGCGGCATGCTTTCGGCAGTGAAACTTAATTTATTTGATATGAAAAAAGGTGGAGCACTCCTCGCTTCGGAAGATGTGATACAATTTAATAAAGTGGTGGATATGCTGGACAGCTCCATCAACGAGCTAAGGCGCGTTGCGCATAACATGATGCCCGATTCACTCTCGCGATACGGGTTAAAGGTTTCGTTGCAGGATTTTTGCGATAGCCTTTCCATCGTGCAGTTTCATTTCTTCGGCAATGATGAACGTCTTGAGAACACATTGGAGATCATGATTTACCGCAGCGTACACGAGTTGGTAAACAACGCGCTGAAATATGCCGAGGCGGAAAACATAAACGTACAGATCGTTCAGCAACCCGACAGGGTTTCGCTCACCGTGCAGGACGATGGGAAAGGCTTCGATCCAACTACTCCTGTTAAAGGCACCGGACTGAACAACATTCGCACGCGCGCGGAATCGGTTGGCGGAAGCATGAATGTCTTCTCTGAACCGGGAAAAGGAACTGAAATTAACGTGGAGTTCAAAATTTAAAGAGACTGAAGACAGGTGTCGGATGACGAATGCAAAACATAAATTTAATATGATAACCGTACATATTGTTGATGACCATAAAATATTGGTGGAAGGCCTGCAAAAACTAGTCGATGAATCGGGATTTGCCAAAACCACGGCTGTCAGTTATACCGGCAAAGAATGTATGACGCAACTGCGGCGCGAGCAACCCGATGTGATTTTGCTCGATATAAACCTTCCCGATGCCAGCGGCATTGATTTGTGCAAGGAAATAAAATCGCTTTTCCCGAAAGTGAAGATTGTGGCGTTGACAAGTTATTCTGAATACGCCATCGTGAGGCAGATGATAGAGAACGGTGCTTCGGGATACGTGATTAAAAACGCCATGCCCGAAGAAATCCTGATGAGCATCGAGTCGGTTGCCGACGGCGAGACTTTTCTCTGCGAGCAGATCGATATGCTGATGAAGCGCTCCACCAAACAGCATATCTGGCTCACACCACGCGAGAAAGAATTATTGAAATTCATTGCCGATGGCTTCACGAATGTAGAAATCGCCGAAAAACTGTTTCTCAGCGTTGAAACCGTGAACAGTTACCGGAAAAATCTGCTCCTCAAACTCGGTGCACGCAATACAGCCGTCTTGGTTAAAATGGCATATGAAGAAAAATTGATATGACTCTGTGGCGTAAGACTCTTGCCAAATAAAGTGAATATTCTTGTCTGACCTGGAACTGTCCTACAAATTGGGAAGGCTACAGAATGAAAACTTGTTTCAAAAGGCAGGTTTTTGGATGATCAATTTATTGATTCGAGAGATCGTAAGATAATTCTTACAATAGTTCCATTTTTGTTTCCGGTGTCTGACTTGTCGGTAATCGTGTAATTAATTTCAAATTGTGAGACTGTAAAGTAAACTGTGTCAAAGAATAAATCATTTTTTTATTACTTTTACACAACAGTTTACATTATGGAAGATTTTGATTACAAGTCGTTTCAAGCCAAGGCGCTGGAGCAGTTAAAAGCCGGCAAGCCTCTTTTAGGAAAAGACGGTGCATTTGCGCCATTACTGGAGAACCTTCTGAATGCTGCATTGGAGGGTGAGATGGATGTCCACATGGATGAAGAGGAGCGCTTATCGGGTAATCGCCGCAACGGCTATAACCGCAAGCAGGTTCAGACTTCTCTGGGTGAGGTTACAGTTCACACACCTCGTGACAGTTACTTCCGGTTGGACGTTTCAATTCTATATTATGAATTTTATTAAAGTACAGTAATAAACCCAATATCTCAGGTTTCATTTCTTTAAAGAAAACTATTTCTTCTTGTGTACTAATTGATTCTTTTGAAAGAAAGAAACTCCTTAAATCAGAAAGATGTTTCTTCAAAAGTTTGATCATTGCAATAGATTCTTCAATGGTGATATCGCAATCTTCCATATCAACAACACTCGTTTCTATTGAAATCTGCTCTACTAATTTGTTGAAATAATCTCTCATGTTTTATATTGGTATAGATATCTAAAATAGAATCCATAGAGGCTGTTTTATCTCAACCTCTATGGATTTCATATATTTACTGAAATGGAGCAACTCTTAATTGAGGAATTTTTCTAACACATAATTCAAAAGCACCAAACAATACACCCGTGTACACTAAATCGCCAAGGATAGTGTTGTGGAAAAATGGAATCCCTGCGGTGTAACATGTCATTAGACCGCTAAATGTGGGAGGATACATTCCTGACGTAAGCCATACTCCAAAGTTTGATACTATAAAGAATATGACTGATGCGCCCAAAGCCGATACCGCCAAGTTAGGAACTCGTACTTTTTTAAGTGTAAACATTCCAAGCACAACGATTAATGCGAATGCCCCATAGGTAAACAATGATCCACTGTAAAACCATACGAAATGGTCAAAGTACTGTCCGTAAATCACATTGTTCAAAATTAAATCACTAACCCACATAGAAACTATCGGAATAATAAAAGCCCAATATTTTTTACTAAAATAGGCAGCTCCGAAAAGAGCCATTCCGCCAATAGGCGCGAAATTTGGCGGATGAGGAAGTAGTCTACTCATCGCTGCTGATAGTATTATAAGTGTAATAACACTGAATCTAAGATTTATCTTATTTTTATTCATAATGTTGTGTTTTTATTCAAAATCATACGTGAAAAATATTCCTGCTGGAAAATGGGTATGATTCTTATAATTAACCCTTAGTTTAGACTCACTTTTGCTAAAATTGAAGACACTGATATTATTTTTAAGAAAATCCATACCATAAGCCTTAATTGTTGTTTGATAAACTTCGCCAGAGATCGGATGTACTGCAAGATTGTTATAAGCCATACCTGCATCTTCAACAATATCTTTTGCGTCAATCAAATATTCTGATTTTCCTGTATTGAAGATATGTCGATAAATTTTAGTTGTTGCATTTCCATAATAAATAGTATCGCCTTTGGCACTGATACCCGGAGTTGCACCCCATCCTGCTCCCAATTTCCCTTCGGATACTTCATTCTCTTTTATAACAGAATAATTTTTTGCATTGATCTTAGAAATTTTATTCGGTGTACCTGTGGTGGAAATATAAATATTATTATCTGATGTTTTAATAACCCCCGAAACAGCAGCATTTAGTTCTATCTTATGTGAAATTTCCGATTTTCCGGCTTCCAAAACCAAAACAGATTTATTGGCTGGAACAAAAACTTTGCCTTCGGCTACAGCCATTCTGTTTTTTTGTGCACCATTAGAGCCCTCTATAAACTTCAATTCTTTTGTAGAAGTATTGAATGAATATATTCCCTTATTGTCGCGAATAAAGACTTCATTCCCCAACACCGCTATATGTGTAGGCCAGCTAAGGACTGATAGCTCATCATCGTATGCCGCTTCTTTTTTCAGAGTTTCAGCATTGGCGATTATCAGTTTTCCATCATTCGGATAATTTCCAAGGCTACTTTTTCCATTTTGTGCAATAAAATATATTTTACCTGCACTGATAAACAAGTCTTGAGAAGTATTACCTAACTCCGTATGGTTCACCTTCCAATAGGCACTATCTGTAACTATACCTTTAGGGCTGATAAATATCAGAGAACTGTTCTCCTGAAAAGCACTTCCTTCGTTTAAGACAAACGTTCCATATTTAAATTTGCCGTAAACATTTAGGTTAACAGTCGTTTTTGTTTCTCCATCTGCATTCTGTGCTGTAAGGGTGACAGTGTAATCACCAACTTCTTTTTGAACGAATTTATAGATAGAGTCCGTTGCTACTTTATCTGATACTGAAGCAACATTGTTTACAGACCAAGTAAATGTTGTTTCTAATGGGCTTTCAATTTTTGCTTTTAAATAAATAGTGTCCTCTTGTGCAATTGATGTCTCTATAGAAAGGTTTTCTATAGCGATTGTCGGAGGAGTAGGTGTGTAAATTGAGTCATCATGGGAACATGATGCAAATAAAACCGCAATACAAAGTGTCAGTGAAAAATAAAATTGTTTCATTTTTTAATTTTAAATTGTTAATTATTTACGTGTATCAATACTAATTCCTAATATGTGGAGATCCTCTACATTGGTGATTTCGGTCGAACACTCTCCTAACCAGCCGTTTTCTTGATTTACTCCGGTATATATTTTTATGAAATCGACTCCTGGTAATTGTACTTTTTGTCCCTTGCTATTAACAGCCCAATCAATATCTATGGCAGATTCGTCTTTAGTGTTTACTTCGTTATCAGCATACCCGTAACGGAACTTATATAAAACATAGTAACTTCCTGCACCATTTTCATCTATGCCGTTTTGAGGTAAACACGTTCCTTTAAATGTGACTTTATTATCTTTTGCCCAAAGAGGGTAGTAGCATTGCTGATGGAATTGATTCTTTACTTTATATCCCGAATTACCCTTATTATCTTCCCATCGAATATAAGTTGCCCATTCTTCTTTTGAGGTTGGTTCTGTTTCTGGTTTGTAGTATGTAAGTTCATAATCACGGTATAGGTTTACATTGTTTCCTGCATCTTTTGCCTTTTGATACCAAAGCTCTTTTGTCACATCTTCGTGAGAGCTTCCCGCAATTTCATACCACTCATTTTCGTCTGGCACACCATTTTTATTGGCATCATAGGCTACCATAATAATTCCCGGTTCACAGCTTCCGCCTTCAGGTGCGTTAGAGTCTGGATTTCCCGCCGCATAAAACGCATTTGCAGTAACGCGAAAATCTCTTTTGCCGGGTTTGTTTTCAATCGTATGGTCAAATCCTACAACAACATATCCACCATATCCACCCAATGAAATCATCTCTCTATTATTATTCCCAATAGCTTTGAGTACCTTTTGATTCATTGTCTCCTGTGTATCGCCATCTTCATATTTGGGTAATTTATTGGTGAATTGACCTACCGCTGGCATAAAATCCAGCACTTTTGTGATGTAAGCGGTCGCTCCTTCTTGTGGTTTATCAATTCCGCCAAAACCAACAGTTACTTTGAAGAGATACTCATAACTTACCTGACCTTGTGCCACTTTCAGTATTAGGTCATATTCTCCGGCTTCGGCAAACATATGCTCCAAGTTTTTTGTTGTCGCTATCACTTCGTCATCAATCAACCATTGATAAACGACCCCTTCATCTGAAGTACTTATCACTTCAATTTTTAAAAGTTGGTCTACATTTGTGGTAAAGCCACCAACAGGCTGTTCTACCTTAATGTCTTCTTCTTTAAGAAGATACAGATCATCCGCATTGTCACATGAAGTGAACGAGAGTCCCAATGCGAGACAAATGGCTACTGCAATTAGAGTAGTTTTAATTAATTTTGTTTTCATTTTCTGATATAATTTATTAATTAATAGGTTGCAATTTTTTGCGTGTGAAGACAATGTGTGCAGGTATATCGCCTGTAGTTACTGACCATTTCTTAATGCCCTCTTTATTAAAGCAGTGTAATGTTCCGGGTGAAACATAGTCTTTGGCATCAGTGACAAAAAAATCACCCGTATTAGGGTTCACAGCTATACCGTACGGAACTTTTATATTTTTATCTGTGCCGTCTTTAATGAAATTGCGTGTAACGACTTGCTGGGTACGGGTATCGACTATTGCATAAGAAACTGTCCAGTCGTTATTTACGTAGCTCCATTCGGTGCTATATACATAAAGTGAATCACGGCAGAGAGTCATATTACTATTAGGAAGATCTGCAATCTCTCCAATGACCTTATCGGTTCTTGTATCTATAATGAATGTTTTTGAAGGGGTATGGTAATAATCACCTCGCGATGATACATAGATGTTCCCGTAGTTATCAGGCGTAATTCTGTGTAGGTTGATAGCAACATCTATTTTATTAATTTCCGTAAAAGTAGTGAGGTCTATAACTGATACTGTTCGGTCGTAATTGGGAACACGATATCCTCCAGAATTGGCAACATACAATTTATCACCTACAATTGCCATCTCTTCAGGTTGATAACCTACTATACACTCATCAATAACTTTAAAGCTTACTGTATCAATTTTTGCCACATAGCCTATTCGGGCATTCTGGTCAATTTCAACTGGCCCTGCATAGGCACTTACATAAGCATACTGATCCTTAAAGGCTATATACCGACAGTTAGGAATAGCAATTTTTGTGATGTGTTTCGCTGTGTTAACATCCATTACTTCCAAATAGTTGGAACAGTTGATTATGGCGTATAGCTTATCTCCATAAATCTGAATATCGTTCCCTACATCGCCCAAATCCTTTACCTCGTTCGGATTACGCTCTCCGAAAATATTGCGATGATAGATGCCCGTTTCATAGTCATAAAAATCGAGAGAGGCTTTATTACTTCCCATATTACCTTCATTAAGAAGATAGAAACCATAAATGTCACCTGTAACTTTCTCCCATGGATTTACTTCTATGGGTTTTGAAGGTAGTATCGGATCGTCCTCCCGACATGATGTTATGAAAACAACAGTCAGCAACAGGACAATAAATTGCCTGATGTGTAATGCGTTTTTTTTCATATTATTAATATTAAATTGATTTTAAAGTTTGTTCCCGGCATCGGATACCATTTAACTACTTCATATTGTTGATTGAAAATGTTATTAATCTCGGCTGTGATTTTGAATGTTGATTTTTTAATTTGGAAGTTTTTTGTGACAGACATATCGTGAGTGTACCACGGTTGAATATAGTTTTCAGGTATATTCCCACCCAGCATATACCTCTCACCTGTATATATAAAGCTGTAATTCAAATCCCATGAACGGTAAGAAGCGTTCACGATTGCCGATCCACTATGCCAAGGAATGTAGGGTATCTGATGTCCGAAGAAATTTTCGGTATGATCCGAACCTCCGCTTCCACCACTATCTTTTTCAGGGGTAAGGTCTTTTGCTGTTTGATAGGTGTAATTTAATCTCGTATTGAAGATCACTTGATCGAATTTAAAACCTTGCGTTATTCCTACATCTACACCTTTGATTTCAACATATCCCAGATTCACCATTGTCCAAACTAATTGGTTAGATGTAGGAGTGGCTATAATTTTGTCTGTAACCCGATTATAGTACGCATCGGCTTGGATTCCTATATTGGTAAATATTCCTTTGTCGAATGATTTATTATAGACAATACCCAGATTATACTGAGTTGTATATTCGGGTTTCAATAGACGATTACCTATTTGAACATAATAGAGGTCATTAAAAGTCGGCATTCGAAATATTTTTTTGTAGAAAGCTCGAAGTTCAAGATCGCTTTTTACGAAAGGCTTATATGAGGCAACAATTGTCGGAGTAAAGATGTTTTTGTCTGTAGCAACAGCCTTGTTACGAGCACTTTCGTCTGTCACAAAAGTATAAAGTAGATTCCCCTGTACTTTCAACCTTTGGATTCGCATCGAAGTGGCAGCAGCACTGAGAACTGTATAACGGCGAGGCTGAACAAAGCCTACGTTGAACATATCTGTACCATCGGCATCGAGATGATTGTATTGCATATCAATGGCAAGATTTGCACTCCACCAATCGGTAATAGAAAATAAATTAGCTGCGGACACAAATACCTCTTGTTGCCAATAATGATTATTCATCGGTTCAAGTGTACTCTCAGGTGGCATGATGTAATTCATATAGTCATTGGCATATTTTGCCTGCACTTTCAAACTATAGAAGGATGATAAATTCTTACGAAAAAGGGATTGAACAAAGAAATTACGGTCTTTTTGGCGATCTTCATTTAGAAGAGATATTCCATAATCTTTTTTTACCGCTGCCCCAGGATATCCACGCTCCGAGTTATAGAAATAGGCTTTAGCCTGCCATTCGCCATGTTTTATTTTTCCAAATAATGCCGTTTCAGCACGCAATGACCTTACATCTCCGTTTCGACGGACTTCTGTGGTATCGTATCCTCCATCTTTTTGATATCTAAATTTGTACCTCCCCGAAGTGTACATAAACTCGGCGTTTGTCGATAGACTTATATTTTCTGAAAGTTTGGTTTCCCACAGAGCTGAAGCATTGGCAAGATCAAACGAGCCTGTCTTAGCTTTTAATGTCAAATTATTCTTTCTGTTATCATCAAAGACAGGTTTGCGTGTAACCATATACACGGCACTTGCTGATGCGTAGTCTTTTGCAGATTGAAAAATTTCACTCTTCTGCCCATTGTAAACGGAAATGGTTTCCATGTTATCGAGTGAGAATTTACCAAGATCGACTGTGCCATTTTGTGCATTCCCGATCTGAATGCCATCAAAGAATACTCCGACATGCTGGCTACCCATACTGCGGACATTAACTGTTTTCAGTCCGCCTATACCGCCGTAATCTTTGATCTGTACCCCCGAAAAGTACCGCAAGGCATCGGCTACTGAAACCACGCTTAGTTTTTTTAGTTGTTCTCCCGATAGAGTTTGAGCGGGTACAATTTGGGACCTTCGACCATATATTGTAACCCCCGGCATTGTATAAACTTTGAGGCTGTCAAGCGATACTTCCGAAAGTGTTTTAGTTGTTGTGTTTTGGGCATAAGTTGTAAGTGAAATTATCAGTAATGCTACAACCAGAAGCATACCTTCCCTTACCCGTAAACGTTGCTGTTTACCGAAAAACATAAATTAACTATTTGCATGGAGAAGATTGGTGTTAGACAATAGCAAAACACCTACTTGCTCCGGTTAAACAAATAGCAATCGTGGAAAAATAATGAAATCAAATGGCAACTATGCAGATTCGCATTTGGTTCCAAAGCTCTATTCCTCGAAAGCTTTAAAAATTATATGCGCTGGCAGGTCTCCTGACTTGTCCCCGTTTTGAACTGCCTTCCCACATCCCAGCAGGGATACAGTGGCTTTTAGAATTGTCAAAACGTTGCATAGGACTTACAGTAGCGGGTCTGTTCAGGATTTGCACCTGATTCCCTCTTCGTCGAATATACCGAAAGGTATATTCAAACCAATGCAAAACAAAATTACAAAAACTATTCTGAAAAAAAAATAAAATCCAATATTTCTTTTGATGTGAAAATCCCATTTATTGATGTAAGGTATTCAGGAAAGATTCCGTCTTTGCTGCATATCGAGCGGCATCTATATCGGCTTGGGGGCTTATCACAGACGAAACAATATAATCCATACTATTTTACTGTTACAAATGTGTCAAACAAATCCAATACTTTGATTTCAGAATATATTTTCCTTTTTGCAAATTGAGCAAAAAACACTTTTTTACCCGCGCTAAGGGCTCTTAATGTTAGTCCTATCGAAGCGGTTATTTTACCTTTCCCGTTTTCGGTGTAAATTTGAATATATCCTTTCATTGCTTCTGTTTTTGAAAATGATTGGTAATATCTTCCATTTGTTCATTTGTAATTTTATATAATCGTTGATTCGTTTTCGGAGAATCTAATCCGCCCAATTCTTCTATATAAGCCCCTAATTTAATATAGTCGAAGTTGTGCAAGTTACAGGATTTAGGAATATTTTGCTTCCCCGAATACCATGCAGTTTTTATAGGCTGTTTAATTGATCTTCGTAAATGAACAGCCAGTCGATCCACTTCGTCTGGCTCGGAATCTCCGCCCATAAAACAAATACAGGTAATGGCATTACCATATTTTTCCATTAATACAGCAATGGAGCTTTCATCAAGAACTTTTCCGATGTCATTCCATAAATGTGGACTATGACATCCTTTGCAACGATTAGGACAACCTGATATATTGATTGCCAACGTTACCTCAGAGGGGATTTCCTGAAAGACAATATCATAGTTGTGAAACCGTAGCATAATGACGTTTTGCTGCTTCTTGTTGTCTTGGTTGAGAGAAATTACTTACACGCTTCATATAGCCTATAATACGGGTCAGATAGTCCAAATTCAGTAATGCCATTGTCTCGACAGGAAAAGTCAGAATGGAGCGTGTCCGCTCCTGATTAAACCATCGCATAAAGCGTTTTTGCAGCCAACTAAGCGAATCCCAATCGGGTTTGCTTCCGTCTGGGAAAACGAAGTTTTCAAATAAACTCTCAAAATAGAATTTGTCGTAATAAGAGATATTCCAGAAAACTGCTTGAAAGTTTCTTGCTCCGGTAGGTTGATTGATAGAATAGACTATTTGCTCGAAATAGTCGGTAATCATTTTATCAAGTGTGCGTTGCTTTTTCGACAAATCGACTACTTGATCTGCATTTTTGTGGTAATCCCGCCCATATTCCAAACCGATAAAATAGTTCATATACATCAAAAACTCAGGCGTGGCACATGCACCACTTAACATGCTCGATACCATAAACACCATGTTTACGAATCCGCCACTAAATGATTTTAGATTGGTTGGGGCTTTTGTGTTCCCGCCAATGGAGTTCGTACCGCCGATTAACCAAGGGTACATCGTTATACTGGCACAATAGTTAGCCAGACTGGTTTCATCATTCTTGTATATAAAATGATTGTTAAGGAGTTCGATGTATTTATCCGCAACCTCTTTCCCGTACATCTCTTTGATACGGTCGGTCAGCATTCTTCTGTTAAGACGGATAAAATTAGATTTCGGCAATTCGCCAATAAGCGTTGCCATGTTCTTGTTTTCGACATTGGCATTCGCATCAAATTTACTTCCTGTGGCTGCATTGGATGCGTTACAGTAATCCATCAGGAATTTGAGTTTTTCCGATACTTCACGATCTTCTGTGTGTTTTTGCCTGTATAGCATGTAGGATTTAGCCACAGCGAAATACTTTTCTGCCATTAAAGCTACCTCTACCTGATTCTGAACCTCTTCAACGCTGATGCCATCAGATATATTTAACATTAATATCAAACAGGAGATAACAGGAAAGGATACGCGAAGATGGGAGTAATTCAGTTGTGAAGAAACCCCGTCCTGTACCGCCTTTCACCCGAAAGCTCCAAGTAAATTTTACATTAGGCAGGTCTTTTTGACACATAGTTTTCGCAGGCCTTCGATAAAGGTAAGGGATAAACCTTTTCTATAATTATGGGAGTATTGTACATTAAGTAATGCTTTAAATTGATACTAAAGTATTTTATTTAAAACAGAAAAAGGAATATTTGTGTTTACCTGAAATAGTTAATATATAGTCAGTTATTGTTGATAATGTATAAAATGTGGAAACGTGACTTAATGCCATTATTTTTTTATTGGCAAATGTATGTATCAAAATCAATTACAAGTTGTGTTAAACTTGGTAAACCGTATTGGTCAGTCGAAATTGTAATCCACCTGAAATTTATGAGTTTATATGCATTACCTCCGTCAATAGAAACCCATTCATCAATTCCTTTTGCGCCATTTCGTAAATCACTCTTAGTGGTTAGTCCGACTGGTGCAGTATAGCTTCTTCCAGATGCAAGACACTTACAATTTGGATTTTGTGTTTGTTCTAACGACAAATATGTTGATTTTGTAAGCATCGGAAGTGTCCTGTTCACTTGCATAGGGGTCATTGTAGTTGCACACGAGTTCAGAAAAATCGAAATACATATTGTCAGAAGAATGTTTATTATCCCTTTCATTTTAGTTTTATGTTTCTTGTTAGTATTCTGACACTTTTCTTTCATCGTATTCAATAGCTCCTATACCCAGTCCATTGTTGGCGATTGCTTGTAATAACTTTTCAATGTCTGTTTCCATTGTATTAGTAATTTTTTGTTTAGTACTTTTGTTTTCTAATTAGAGGTTTTAACTGGCTGTATTCGTCCATTAATATCGCTTAAAGGAAGTTGTATGTTTTCGTAGAGTTGCTGGTTAAGCGTGTGTTTGTTTATGTGTTGTCTCGCACTTCTAAGTCTCAAAGTTAAATATTTATTTTCAAACAAGTGTGAATAGTGAGGAAGAAGATATCATAATCTTTTGCTTGAATGACTAATTTTTAAATAATTCAGAATGACTACCTAATCGTATCAATTTGATTACGTCACTTTTTTCATCACTCTTATTCTACCTCAATCTTTCCTTCACAAATTCTTCACAGTAAATTTTGATCATATCCCGCACTCTTCTGAACTCTGCCTTTATTTCATCTTCCGTTCCCACTACTTTTGCAGGATCAGGAAAATTGTGGTGAAACTTTATGGCATTGGTAGGGAAGTATGGGCAGCGTTCGCGTGCATTATCGCAGACTGTGATGACGAAATCGAAGTTGATATCACGATATTCATCTACATTATTAGAAGTATGACCTGAAATGTCGATTCCATTATCCTTCATTGTTTCAATTGCTCTTGGGTTAACGCCTTGCGTTTCCACTCCTGCGCTGTAAATATCGGCTTTACGGCATCAAAACATTCCCATCCCCTCTGATACTCTCCTGTCTGTATGCAGTAGGGGTAAGCCCTGTGTGCCTCTTGAAATAGCGAGTAAAGAATGATTGGTTTGGAAAGTTCAGCCCGTTGGATATTTCCTGAATCGACTGGTCGGTATTGGTGAGCAGGAACTTAATCAGGGCTACGGTCCTCTCGGTGATCCACTCCATGGGTAGTTTGCCTGACCGCTTTTTAATCACCATCGAGAAGTGCTTGGGAGTAAGACAGGCCTCATTTGCGTAGAACTCCACTGTGCGATGCTCCCTTACATGTTTTGCCAGCGAGATGGTGAAGTTGCGAAATATCTGCTCCTGACGCGATATTCTGGGCTTGCCTGCAGGTTGGTTCATGGCATAAAGTGTGACTATCTCCAGTGAGAGGTAGGTCATTAAAGTATTTCGTACTTCCTGAGCTAAAGGACCGGAGGCTTCGCGATAACGTTTCTCAACAAGACTGTATATCTCTTTTGCATTCTCCAGCTGATCCTCACTCAACTGCAGGTTAGGCATCTCCCGTATCTTCTCTACATAGTTCTCCACAGGATGCGACATAGCCAGCTTCTCCAGAAATCCCATTCCAGTTGCAATGAGCGTCACTTTCAGATCATCAGACACATCCACCAGTTGTATTACCGAGTAGGGCAGTACCAAAACAAAGCTTCCCCGGTGAATATGTATACGTTTCATATCCACCACAATTTCTGCCTCTCCACCAAGGCATACAAATACCACTACTCCCGCATCCAGAATAAAGGGTGTGCGCTTCAAGTGGACGTGAAAGTCGGTGGTTGAACTGTCCAGCATCAGATAGCCATTATCGGGCAATAGCCTGCGTGCTATCCTCTCTTCAAGTATGTATTGATCATTTATCATTTTCGCCTTATTGGTTGCAAATGTAACAATATTACATCGAATAAATAAGTATAAAAGACGAAAAAACCGACATATTGGACAATAAGAGGGAAATATTGGTAAACCTAACGGTATAAATAGACCTACCTTTGCGCACTAAAATAAATTTGAATGATGCAAATGAAAAAGTATATGATGTTTTTAGGGTGTCTGATGCTATTGATAAGCTGTAAAAGCACCCCGGAGAAGCACTCCACAGTGAGGAGCGTGAAAGTAGATACTGTTAGGGTTTATGGACAGGCCGGCAGCAACTTGTTTCCCGGTAAAGTGATGCCGGCATCTGATCTCAACCTGGCTTTTCGTGTAAGTGGACCAATTAGTAAAATGAACGCCAGGGTTGGTGCATATGTGCGTAAGGGTGATCTGCTGGCACAGATTGATCCGCGTGACTATGAACTGCAGCTGGCGGCTACCGAGGCTGAATATAATAGTATAAAGAGCGAGGTGGACCGAATCATGGGACTGCACGAGAAAGGGTCAGTTACCCCAAACGATTACGATAAGGCTCGCTATGGTTTCCAGCAGATAAGTGCTAAACTTAATGCGCATCGTAATGCGCTTGCCGATACAAAGCTACTAGCTCCTGTAGATGGATATATCCAGAAACGTCTTTTTGAACCGGGCGAAACAGTAGGAGCGGGTATACCGGTCATCTCTATGGTTTCCGCAGGTTCTGCTGAGGTTGAGGTGCATATCCCTTCGGGCGATTATATACGCCGCAATCAGTTCGAAAGTTATTACTGTACTGCAGATATATATCCTGGAAAGATCTTCCCGCTGGAGCTGATAGGGATAACTCCCAAAGCTAACGCCAGTCAGCTTTATTCCATGCGATTCCGACTTGCCGGTGGTGAGGGTGAGCTACCTGGACCGGGCATGTCGGTTATGGTGACTATCCTCTATCGTAATGATGAGGCCGAGACGCTATCTATTCCGTTATCAGCTCTGATACAGACTGATGGTCGTGCTTCGGTATGGGTTTATGATCCTGAAACCGGTACTGTCACTACTCGTCAGGTCACTCCATCTCAGATACTGACCGATGGAAGGGTTGTGGTGTCGTCGGGACTGAAAGCGGGGGAACTGGTGCTTACTGCCGGTATTCACTCTGTAAAAGAGGGGGAGAAAGTGTCATTGATACCAGCGAAAAGTGAAACAAATGTGGGAGGAATATTATGATTGATTTTGGTAAATGGGGATTAGAAAACCGCAAGCTGGTAAGCTTCCTTGTACTTTGTCTTCTGGTTGGTGGCTTCCTTGCCATCCGTAGTATGGGAAAGCTGGAGGACCCTGAGCTGGTAGTGAAACAGGCGCTGGTTGTAACCACCTATCCCGGTGCATCGGCTCATCAGGTGGAGCTGGAGGTGACCGACCTGCTGGAGAAATCTATCCGCACAATGAAGGATGTGGATTTTATCGAGAGCCGGTCTATGAACGACCTCTCAATGATTACTGTAGGAATTTCAACTCTGGTACCTAATGATGAGGTTGATCATGTATGGACTCAGCTGCGCCGTAAGGTGAGCGATGTGCAGGCTAAACTGCCGGAAGGGGCATCGGTACCTGTGGTTAAGGATGATTTCGGCGATGTGATGGGTATGTTTTATGCGATGACTTCCGATGGGTATAGCGACCGTGAAATGGGCGATTATGCTGAATTGATAAAGCGCGAACTACTGGCACTGGATGGTGTCTCACGTGTTGATATTTATGGTCAGGGCAAGGAGTGCATCTATATCGAGATGTATGAGGATCGAATGGCCAACCTGGGTATTTCGCCTGCGGAGGTACTTTCCACTTTGAGCGGGCAAAACAAGACTGTCTACTCCGGCAACTACAATGCAGATGATATGTCGCTTCGTGTAACTGTGAACGACCGATACCGCAATGCTGATGATATTGGTGATCTGCTGCTCAAGGGGCATCAGGGTGATCAGTTCAGACTGAAGGATGTTGCAAAGGTGTGGACAGGTTATGAGGATCCTGTTCGCAATGAGTTGATGTATGATAATCAAAAGGCATTGGGGATAGCTATCTCTGCAAATTACGATGCTGATATAACTCAGGTGGGTAAAAGAGTGGAGAAGAGGATTGATGAGCTCACTGCAAGTCGCCTGCCGATAGGTATAGAGCTTCATAAGGTGTTTTTTCAGCCCGACAGGGTAAGTGATGCACTCAACACCTTTATGATCAACCTGGTTGAATCGGTAATTATTGTTGTTCTGCTGCTTATCTTCTTCATGGGATTCCGAAGTGGTGTGATTATCGGTCTCAACCTGGTAGTGATCGTGATCGGTTCTCTGCTTATTCTCAATATGGCAGGAGGTACACTGCAGCGTGTTTCACTTGGCTCCTTTATCCTCGCCATGGGGATGCTGGTGGATAATGCTATAGTGATCCTCGATGGTATACTCATCGATATGCAAAGGGGATTGCCGAAGAAAAAAGCGCTTACCCTTATCGGAAAGAAAACAGCGATGCCGCTATTGGGAGCCACGCTAATCGCCATTCTTGCTTTCTTCCCAATCTTCCTGTCGCCCGATACAGCAGGATATTATGTGCGCGATCTCTTTATAGTTCTTGCAGTATCGCTTCTGCTGAGCTGGTTGCTGTCACTGGTATATGTTCCGATACAGGCCGACAGGATTGTTAAAATCAAAGAGGATAGGGTGGGTAAGGACCCTTATGATAATGGCTTCTACCGTGCGTTGCGTTCAGTACTTACATGGACCCTGCATAACCGAAGCCTTACCATTGGTGCAATCACCCTGCTAATGATTGCAGCGGTGGGATGTTACCGCTTCCTGCCACAGGGCTTCTTCCCCGATATGGATTACAATCAACTTTATATAGAGTATAAGTTACCCGAAGGATATACAAGCGAGAGGGTGAAGAACGATCTGCAGTCGATCACCGATTATCTCCTTTCTCGTGAAGAGATTACGCATGTCACCGCTTCCGTAGGAGGAACACCTGCACGTTACAACCTGGTGCGAAGTATGGCCGACCCGTCTCTTTCATACGGAGAGCTGATCGTCGACTACACCACTTCAAAGCAGCTGGTGGGCACGATAGATGAGATACAGGAGTATCTAACCGACCACTATCCGGATGCTTATGTGCGACTTAAAAGGTATAATCTTATGTATAAGAAACACCCCATAGAAGTGCAGTTCAATGGTTCGGACCCCGCTGTACTGCGAGATCTGACAGCACAGGCTCTCGCCATTATGGAGGAGAGTACCGCCATCACTCTGACATGCTCCAACTGGGAAGCAAAAACACCGGTGCTGATGGTCGACTACGATCAGCCAATTGCCCGAAATGTTGGAATCAGTCGTCAGGACGTTGGTCTCTCCCTGCTTAGTACCACAGGCGGTATTCCTGCCAGCTATTTCTATGATGGCAATCAGAGGCAGACCATCTATCTGAAGTCTGTAGATAAAGATGGCAACCCTATCGAGTCGCTCGAGAATGCGCAGATATTCAGCATGATACCTTCCCTCTCATTTGTCAACAGGGAGATGCTGCAAGGATTGCTCACAGGCGTATACTCAGAAGAGGATGTTATCCATGAGGCACTCCGTACTATACCGCTTAGTCAGGTAACCAATGGTATCCGTCTTACATGGGAAGATCCGCTTATAATCCGCTACAACGGACAGCGAGCCATGCGTGCGCAGGGTAGTCCCGTCAGAGGAATAGGAACAGAGGATGCAAGGCAAACCATAGCCAAACAGATCGAAGCAATCGAGCTGCCCGAAGGGTACACAATGCAATGGGAAGGAGAATGGAAAGCCAGTCAGCAGTCCAGCTCCTACCTCTTCAAATACTTTCCTCTGGCCATCATCCTTATGATAGCCATACTGATCATTCTTTTCCGCGATTATCGCAAACCTCTGATCATCGTTTGTTGTATTCCACTGCTGTTGATCGGTGTTATCTTCGGTATGCTCGCTTCCGGCAAGGCCTTCGGTTTCGTAGCCATAGTAGGTGTACTTGGACTGGTGGGAATGATCATCAAGAATGGTATTGTACTGATGGATGAGATCGAGCTGCAACTGAAGAGAGAGGATATTGATCCTGTGGAAGCTCTACTGATCAGCTCATTTGGTCGTTT
The DNA here is from genome assembly GCF_001282625.1 of Lascolabacillus massiliensis. Taxonomy (NCBI): domain Bacteria; kingdom Pseudomonadati; phylum Bacteroidota; class Bacteroidia; order Bacteroidales; family Porphyromonadaceae; genus Lascolabacillus; species Lascolabacillus massiliensis. Next base: position 516,915 of record NZ_CTEJ01000002.1, on the reverse strand, counting down.
CCGCCCGGTTATGATGGCTTCGGGAACAACCATCCTTGGAATGATTCCGCTGTTGAGTGACGACCTGTTCGGTCCGCTTGCGGTAACCATTATGGGGGGACTACTTATCGGTACCCTGATCACCCTTGTGGTCATTCCATTATTATACTCCATTTTCTTCAAAATAAAGATTCAGAAAAAATGAAACATTACAATACAATATATATGATAATTGCCGGTATGCTGGTTACGGTCAGTCTATCGGCACAACAACCACTCAGACTCTCAGAACAACAACCGTTAAGTCTGTCTGCCCAACAGCCACTTAGTCTGTCAGTGCAAGAACCTCTCACTCTTGAGGAGTGCCGTTCAATGGCCCTAACCAACAACAAGCAGATAGCGGTGGCTGAACAACAGGTAGAGAAGGCTGGTTATGGGGTGAAGAGCTATCGTGCCAACTTCCTGCCAAAAATCTCTGTTACAGGTAACTATCTGCTCACAACTGCTTCAATGGAGAGAGAAATCCCCTCATTCCATCTGCCAACCTATGTGCCGGATGCAACGGGTCAGCTCGTTCCCAATATACTTACCACAGTTGATGGTGTACCAATATTCAAGGAGTATGCCTTCTTTCCGGGTATGGAACTTAATCTCAAGCCTAATGGTACTTATCTGGCAGGGGTGCGACTGGAACAACCAATCTATACCGGGGGAAAGATCACCTCTGCCTACCGTATGGCACTATTGGGTGAAGAGATGGCAAGGTTAAACCGACAGAAGACAGAAGCTGAAGTAATCCTTCAGGCGGATGAGGCATATTGGACCTATGTCAGGGTTTTAGAACTGAAGAAAGTTGCCGAAGCCTATAAAGAGATGCTTGATCAGCTGGGAACAGATGTTACCAACGCATATGAAGCAGGGATGGTGCCACGCAACGATCTGCTAAGGGTAGAGGTGAAACGTAATGAGGTTGAACTACAATTACTGAAGGCAGATAATGGGGTAAGACTGGCAAGGATGAACCTATGCCACGTGATAGGCTTACCGCTTAACAGCGAAATCACAGTAGCTCCTCATACAACTGCACCACAAGAAGAGGCATTACCATTGCCGGATTTGGCATTACGACCGGAAGTGGAACTGCTCATGCATCAGGTAGAGCTTAAGGTGGAGCAGGTGAAACTTGCACGTAGCGAGTTCCTCCCACAGGTAGGCATAGGAGGCAACTTTTCCTATGCCAATGGATTGAAGCTGAACGACAACAAACTATTAGACAATACCGCCTTTTCGGCAGTAGTCTCCGTACAGGTACCAATATTCCACTGGGGTGAAGGCAAAAACAGAGTTCGCAGCGCTATGGCCGAGAAACGAATGGCTCAACTGCAGCAGGAAGAACTGACCGGAATGATGGAACTGGAAGTACAACAGGCACTGCAGAACTATCAGGAGTCGTTAGCCGCAATCCAACTCACCAACCGCTCCCTGAGCCAGGCAGAAGAAAACCTTCGCGAGAGTCGTGACAGATATGATGCCGGAATGGAAACCCTCTCCAACCTGCTGGAAGCACAAGCCATGTGGCAACAAGCCAAGTCAGAGTCAGTCGAGGCAGGATGCAACGCACAGCTTGCAGAAACAAGATACTACAAAGCAGCGGGGAAATTAAAATAAGTTTTTAAATGTGTGTGTGTGTAATCATTTACGAACCCACACATTCTTTATCTCACCAAAAACAAGCTTGTGATACTCGTTAGTTTCAGTGTGAGCATCAATGATGAACTGTCTGGCATCCTCAGTAAGGAAATCATCTGGAGAAACCGTAGTCACTTCAAACAGATCCAGTTCAATTATAATCTTGGCCTCCTTATAGCTCATATTGCCCGAAGGAGTTTCCACAGCAGTTAGGGTAGTATTAGTCATCTTCTTATTGCTATCCCTGCCAGACGACATACCAAACTTAACGATCTCATCCTGATACTCCCGGTCGAAGAAAGACATCGTATATCTGTTCTCCTTACGAATAAGTTCAAGCGTATAACGATTAGAACGGAGCATAGAAAACACCACCTGTTTGTTGAACAGTATACCCCAACCACCCCAGCTGGCCACCATCGAGTTGTAATGATCGGGAGTTCCTGCAGTCAGCACAGAGTAATCCTGGTTTATAAGAGTAAAAATATCCTCCTCAACCTCATTGGCATCAATAGTCTTGAACAGATCCTCAAAAGAAGCAGCCTTGATCTGCTCAGAAGTCAGTTTATCAACAGTTGTTACATCTCCAGCCTCTCCAGTTTGTGCCTTACCACTATTTTCTTTACATCCGGTAAGAGCGAGTAGTGAAATACAGAGTAGTGTTAAAACGATATTCTTCATAAATTAAAATAGGTATTTATAATTGTTTTTGATATCAACATTAAGAAAGGAGTTAAGATATGGACCTTTTGGGGAATATTTAGTTTTTAATTCAGTTAGCTTCATCCTTGCCATTCCTCATAACCCATGTTCTTAGCTAACGTCTTCGTCTGATCTATAATTTATCCATGGACTTAGGAATCTGTATGGAACATTTAATGTAAGTGTATGTAATAGTCTCTTAACCTTCTTGTTTTCCAAATTTCCGGTAAGACATTTGATAACATCTTCTCTACTGGAATCCATTAGCAAACCTGTTAACCATTGCAATTCGGTTACTATATCATGTAAAGAATCCATTGTTCCGAAAGAGAGGCGAAAATAGTGAATAGTGTACCATGCGTTTGCAACCATCCTTATTACTAAATCCCATACTGACATACGAACGGCTCCTTCCTCATTTCGCATTTGCAGAAGGGATTTAAACCAATAAAACTTATAGGTTGCAGATGTATTATTGAATACACAGCTTAGATTATTAGTCGATAGGTATTCTGACTGAGGTATTTTAGCCATAATTTTCCAGTGAAATTGAAGATTGTTTTTGTGTAAATATGATAAAGGTTGCTTGTAATAAATAGAATAAAAACTGATTTTCAAATTTAAGAACAAATTAGATCATATACAAAATTAAAAAATTGAATATATATTGACCCAACTCACCTCCTAAAACACTTAATAGCAGTCAAAATAGTTAATTCACTTTTAACACGTCTCATTTTTTATTCAATTTTTGTTATTATTGAGATTTGTATATATCTTTGAATACACTTATTCTTACCCCTCTATGAGCTCGCATGTTAACAATATTATTAATGAGATAACACCCTTATCTGATAAGGATTGCTTCTACATTGCTGATCGAAGGAAATCTGAATTTACCTATCCTCTGCATTCTCACAGTGAATATGAACTCAATTATGTTGAAAATGCTGCAGGAGTAAAACGTATTGTGGGTGATTCTGTTGAGGTAATTGGAAATTGGGATCTTACACTTATAACAGGCGATGATCTGGAGCATGTATGGGAGCAGCACGAGTGCACATCAAGGAATATAAGAGAAATTACAATTCAGTTTTCGAAAGATCTTTTTTTTGATAATTTCATCCATAAAAATCAGTTCAGCTCAATTAAAAATATGCTGATCAAGGCGCAGAAGGGAATAAATTTCCCTATGGAGACCATCATGAGGGTTTATCCAATGCTCGATAAGTTGTCTTCAGAAGAGTCGGGGTTTCACGCTGTTATGAATTTAATGCATATACTGTATGAACTTTCGTTGTGTGAGAATTGTCATACTCTGGCAAGTTCTTCTTTTGCACAGGCAGAGGATAACACAGACAGCAGAAGGGTAAAAAAGATATATGATTATATAAATGCCCACTATAAAGAGGATATCAGACTTGAAGAGCTTGCTAACTTGGTTGGCATGACTCCTGTAGCTTTCAGTCGCTTCTTTAAACTGAGAGCGGGAAAGACCATTTCTGAATATATTATTGATATTCGTTTAGGAAATGCAACTAGGTTGCTTGTTGATACTACCAACACCATCTCGGAGATATGCTACGAATGTGGATTTAATAATGTATCCAATTTTAACCGTATATTTAAAAAAAGAAAAGAGTGCTCACCCAAGGTTTTCAGGGAAAACTACAGGAAAACCAAGCTTATAGTATAGTAGCATATCTCCGACCTTTATCCCACAACCATTTTAACTTTTCAATAACCGTTCAATTATTAAAATGTCAATAATTGATAATATTGTATTATTTTTTCATTGATAAGCGGACTACCTTTGACAATATAATAGTTATCTATTCATAATTGCACAATTTGATACTTTATTTACTGTGAAAAGGTTGTTTATACTTATCTCGATTTTACTTATAGTTTCATTCTCATGCTCTGAAACAGGGGATGAGATAGTGGGTGAACCTAACGAAGATAATCTTACCCTGCTTTATCTTGCTGATAAAAATGCTACTTACGAGACAAAAGCGCTCTATTCTAATCTATGGGAGATTCAAAAAAGTGGCTTTATGTTTGGGCATCATGATGATCTATGGTATGGAAGAAAATGGTACAATGTTCCGGGAGTCTCTGATACCAGGGATGTTTGTGGCGATTATCCTGCCGTGTTCAGTGTTGACTTTGGATCTGTAATGGACGACAGATATTCCTATGAATTTGATATAAATGAGAATATGATACGTAAAAGAGTAATCAGGGAGGCTTACGACAGGGGTGAGGTGATTACTGCTTGTATTCATATAAATAATCCGCTCACTGGGGGTGACTCCTGGGATAACTCCAGAAAGGATGTTGTGAAGGAGATTCTTAATGAGGGTGGGGAAACTAATATTAAGTACAAGGTTTGGCTAGATAGGCTGGCTCAGTTTGCAATGGATTTAAAAGGGTCTGATGGCAAGTTGATTCCTGTAATATTTCGTCCCTATCACGAACATACTCAAACATGGTCATGGTGGGGAAGATCTTGTACCACAGAGAGTGAATTTGTGAGGTTGTGGCAGTTTACAATTAGTTATCTAAGGGATACAAAAGGTGTACATAATTTTATCTATGCTATATCACCACAAATGGATTCACCAAAGGGCAGAAGTGATTTTTTGTTCAGATGGCCCGGTAATGAGTATGTTGATTTTATTGGCATGGATTGTTATCATGGTCTTAATCCCACAACATTCGCTATAAACATGACGGCTTTGTCTAAATTGTCAAAGGAGCTTAAAAAGCCGTGTGGTGTTACAGAAACGGGTGTTGAGGGTTTGATTGATGGTAGTGGTAAAACTCAATACAGATATTGGACTGAGCAGATTCTGACGCCCTCTTTGGGGCAGTCGGTAAGTATGATTGTAATGTGGAGAAATAAGTATGACCCTAATGAGGAAGGACACCATTTTTACTCCGTATTTAAAGGGCATGCAACTGAAAGTAATTTTATCTCCATGTATGATCATCCGGCATCTTTCTTCTCTAAAGATCTTCCTGACATGTATATTATGGCAAAAGGGATTGCTGTAGAGGGTTATTGACTTTTTTTATATACGTATGTCAAAAAATGCATATGAGTTGATAAAAAAGTATCAATTTTAGAAATTTCAACACTATAAATTTGTTGCGGTGGAACGAGTAATTTCTGTTAAAATCTAGACTAGGCTCTTTTTATTGAAAAGCGATTGGAGAATAAAGCTAAAGTGAGCTTTATTAGTATGTGGTTAATATTGTGAAAAATTCAAATTCAAAAATTTATAATTAAAAATGGATATTTATTTACCTAAATTATGAGAACATCAACACTTGTTAAGGGAATAATTGTATTGGTCTTAGCCATTTTATGGTCTTGCGATAATAATCAGAGAGAGGTGCAAGATCTTGTTGATCCATGGTTAAGGGAGAGGACTCCTGTTGCTTTTAAGATTGAAGGCCAGGTGGGAGATCCCCTTATTGAGAATAATTGGCGAAAGGATGAAGAGGGAACTATCAAAGTTACCCTAATTTCATCGGCTATAAAGGACCTGAAGAATGTGAAGGTTTTAAATTTGAAACTTCAGTACAATGCTACTTCAACGCTTACTATTGGAAGCACACTGGACTTAAGCAATGGTTCTGATTCATTTGAAGTGATTGCTGAAAATGGAGAAAAGAGAACTTATGTAGTAACGTTTGATGAGTTTTATGAACCTATCGTGGGTGATTATGCAGTAGAACAGCTCTGGATGTATGGTGGAACCGGTCCGGAATATGGTGGTGGCGCGGTTTGGCCTATGATGGAGAAAAGCTGGCGATGGAATGTTGACGGAAAACCAACTGCAGAAGAGGATAATATTATTTCTCTGATTTTGATGGGTGTGAACGAAGAGACTGGTGATACTTACGGTATCAGCATCAATGATGCCGGTCCTGACGGTATGTATGCTAGCTTTGTATATGATGACAGAAATTGGGTTAAACATGATCTGAAACATTTCTACAGATGTATACCTGAAGGTGAAGGTGAATGGGAAAAGAACTCCAAGACAGGAATTATCACTTTCATTTCTAAGGATGGAGTAAGAAGATCATGTAATTTGTGGAGTGCAGGAACTTATGCTTTTGACGAGTATAATAGTATTACTATTGAGAACATGGCCTTTAACTTTCCAATTACTGAGGGAGTTTCTGATAACTGGGATGTAATCTGGGAAGATGATGCTAAATACTTATGGCATCCCAGAAACTTTGTTGTGAAGGTTACAAAATTATGATAATTACAAATTAGAGAATTAATAAATTCACGAGTTTATGATAAAATATTTAAAAGTGTTTTTGTTGTCCACTTTCATGGTTATGCTGGCCTTTACTAACGTAATCTATGGACAACAAGGTAATATCCATGGAATAGTGAAGGATGCACAAGGTGAACTGCCCGGGGCTACAATTATTATTAAGGGTACAACCGTTGGTACAGTCACCGATGCTGATGGCAGGTTTACTCTGCCTCTTGAAACATCAAGCGCCGTATTGCAGGTTTCATATATAGGGTATCACTCTAAAGAGGTGCCTGTATCTCTTGCAAGTGGAATTGTGGAGATTACTCTTGAAGAGGAAACCACTACCATTGATGAGGTTGTGGTAACTGCTTTTGCAACTCAGAAGAAGGTGAATGTAACAGGCGCTATCTCTTCTGTAGGAGGCGAGGCTCTTATCGCTACACCTGTTTCTAATATCTCGAATGCTTTAATTGGAAACACTCCTGGTGTTACCGGTTTGCAATCCTCGGGTGAGCCTGGTAGAAATGCTGCAAACCTTAGGATCAGAGGGGTATCTACCTATGGTTCGTCCACTCCGCTAATTGTTATTGATGGTGTTGAACAGGCTGCAGAACAGGCTTTTGCAGAGCTCAACTCTATGGATGCGAATGAAATTTCTCAGATAAGTATTTTGAAGGATGCTGCATCTACTGCAGTTTATGGTATACGTGCTGCTAATGGTGTAATTATTATTACAACAAAAAGAGGGCGTTCCGGAACTCCTAGAATTCACTTCTCTTCCAATTATGGTATTACAAGTGCTACAAACCTTCAGAAGGGTGTAACAGCATATGAATATGCATTAATGAGGAATGAAGGTATTAGAAATGAACAGAGGAGTTATAGCGGAACAGAGAGTTTGTCGGCTTATCTGTATAATGATTACGACTTGTGGAAATTTAAAAACAACAGAGATTTTACACCGGTAGAGGTAGATGCTATGACTAATCTGACTCCGGCTCAGAAAGAGCAGTTGAAGAACTCTCCTGCACTATATTATTCAAGTAAGGACCTTTATAGAGATCAGTTTAGCAAGAATGCACCTCAGCTGCAGACAAACATCAATATTTCAGGTGGTACAGAGAGAGTGAACTATTTTGTCTCTTTCGGATATTTCAACCAAGAGGGTATTACCAATGCAACCAAATACTATGGATCCAATACTGGCTCCAAGTTTAACAGATATAACTTCAGGGGAAACTTTGGAATCCAGATTGCAAAGAACTGGGATGTTGATATTAATATTGCAGGCCAGTTCGGAGAGACACAAGGCCCAGGTATAAACTCAGGTCCTTATGACCTGGATGGTCGTTACAAAGTGATTATGCAATATATATACGATGGTAACCCATTTATTACTCCGGGTATTATTGATGGTAAGCTTATTAACGATTTTGCAGGTGTACCAGGAACAATACAAAATCCATTGGGCGTAAAAACGGGCAGTCAAATTGGTTCACAGAATGCAGTATATAACCTGCTGATAAGCGGTAGGGGTACTATCCATAACAACCTACTAAGTAATACTGTGAAAGTAAATCACAAGATGGACTATCTGCTCAAGGGGCTTAATGCTCATGCATCGGTAAGTTATCAGGATAACTATAATAGGTATGTAACATATTCTCCTTCAATTCCTTCTTATACAGTTCAGCGTGATCTGAATGATCCTAATGTACTGCAGTTTTTTGGAGGATCCATGGATGCCGGTAGTTTCAACTCATATGGCTACAGTAACTGGAATAAATTATATCTGGATGCAGGTCTGAACTGGGCGGGAAGCATCGGTGACCATAATATTACTGCTCTTTTATTGGGTAAAGGCTCGAGATATACTATGCCTTCAGACTCATATAATGTTCCTTCGGGAATTGTGGGGTTGGTTGGTCGTGTCACCTATAACTACATGAATCGTTATATGGCTGAATATAATGTAGGATATAATGGTACTGAACAGTTTATCGAAGGCAAGAGGTTTGGATTCTTCCCAGCATTCTCTGTTGGCTGGGTTCCAACATCAGAAGAGTTTTTCCCTAAGAATGATGTCCTTACATTTATCAAGCTGAGAGCTTCTTACGGTGAGGTAGGTAACGACCAGCTAGGTGGAAGCAGAAGATATTATTACCTGCCTAATACCTATAACCTGGGACAGGGTGGCTACTGGTTTGGAAATAGTGATGGCTCATCGCAGAACTCATATTACCAGGGTGCTACCGAAGGTGCTTTGGGTAACCAGAATATCACATGGGAGCGTGCAAAAAAATATGACGTGGGTATGGAATTAGGCTTCTTCAGAGACAGACTATTCATTACTGCCGACTGGTTCAAAGAGGACAGAAATAACATTCTCACAACTTTAGGAACAATACCCGCAATTTATGGTGTACCTGGCAATTCTGTACCTCCGGCAAACGTTGGTATAACCAAGAATGAGGGTTATGAGGTTCAGATCAGATGGGAAGATCATGTTGGAGACTGGAGCTACTCTATCGAAGGAAGCACAAGCTATTCACGTAATAAGATTATATATCGTGCAGAAGCACAAAATCCTTACCCATGGATGAATGCAACAGGATTCTCTATAGGACAGCGTTTTGGTTTGAGAAGCGATGGTTTGTACAATACTGTTGAGGAGTTAAACAACAGACCTTATAATACCTTCACTTCTAACCGTGCAACTCTGGGTGATGTGAGATATAAAGATCTGAATGGTGATGGACTAATTGATAGTAAGGATATTGCACCTATTGGATATCCTAATTATCCTGAGTATCATTTCAGCTCTAAGATTAAGATTGCTTATAAGGGATTTGATCTGAATGTCCTGTTCTTGGGCTCGGCCAACGGATCATACTATCTGAACAGTGGTTATACAATTCCATTCTTCAAACGTGCAGGTAATGCATGGCAGTGGATGTATGACGGAAGATGGACAATGGAGAAATATCTGGCTGGAGAAGAGATTACTTATCCCAGGTCAACATTTGATGCAACAAATGATCATAATAATTATTTGACAAGCGACTACTGGATGAGATCTAATAACTTCTTTAAGCTGAAAAATATAGAGATTGGCTATACAATGCAACCTGATTCTTTTAAATTCCTGAAACTGGTTCAGGGTTTAAGAATCTATATGAATGCCAATAACCTATTCACCTTTAAAAATGAACTAACTGCAATTGGAATAGACCCTGAAGTAACTGATGGAAGAACTTATATTTATCCTTTGACCAAGGTTGTAACAGTTGGGTTGAGTTTTCAATTTTAATAGTAAAAAATTTATCTTATGAGAAAAATAGGAATAATACTTTTAATTATAGGTTTTTCGGTAGTTACTGCATGTGAGGACTTTTTCCTGGAAAAGCCAGATACTACCGGAACTGTTGACCTGGATGAGGTTTATAGCTCAACAAAGAATGCTGAAGCAGCTCTTTTTTCATGCTACAGGAATATTTTAATTCATGGATGGCCTGGTGGCTGGGGTGTTGGGCATGGCGCCTTGGCATCTATTAGTGGTGAACGATCATATGGTTATTCATGGCATGGTACATATACTATTGCACTGACTGGTTTGTCTGTAAATGGAACAGATGGTTCAGATGGAGGTGCAGATCATTATGGAAATAACTGGAGTGCAATAAGGGCTTGCTTTTTAGTTAAGGAGAATATCGACCGTGTACCTGATATGAGCGAAACGACAAAGACTCAGATAAAAGCTGAGGCTACAGGTTTGATTGCTTACAGATATATGGGTATGTTTTACAGATATGGTGGTTTGCCAATTGTACGCAAGTCGTTCGAAGCCACTGATGATTTGAATATTCCAAGAGAATCGCTGCAGGCTACCCTTGACTATATTATTGAGTTGTGTGATGAGGCTTACCAGGGACTGCCTGAAGGCAGATGGAGCAATGAAAAGACTGGACGTTTGACCAGAGGTGCGGTTCTGGCAATCAAAGCAAGGGCCTTAATGTTTGCGGCACGACCACTGTTTAACAGTAGTAAGCCTTATCTGGATAATGGAGAACATAATGATCTTATTAGTTTTGGCAATGAAAATGTTTCTAGATGGAATGATGCTATTACGGCCAATGAGGCTGTGCTCAATTGGGCCGGTTCAAATGGTTATGAGCTGATCAATACAGGTGGTGCAGGCTTGGGACAGCCTAACCCCAATGCTTTGAAAGACTATGGTACTGCTACATCTACTCCGTCAAACAATGAGGTACTGCTGGCTTATAAAATTAATTCAACCAATCAGTGGGAATGGCCCGCAAGTGCAATTTTCTATTATCTGAATACATCTGCCAACTGGACAAACAATAGATGGGATACAGACTTGGTTGGACTCTTAACTAACTTCCTGGAGCTTTATTATAAAAATGACGGAACTAACCAGGAGTGGCCAAAAATTGGTGAATCTTCTCCAAGAAGTGCTGAGGAATGGTTGGAGAAAATCCCTAATATGGAAGCTCGTTGTCTGGCTGATAATATTTTCCCGGGATTTGATGCTTATAATAACCCGGGAGTTTACAATTATAGTGCTTCAGGATGGGGACGTTCAACTGCCAACTCGGGTAAAGAAGGCGTTTTCCCAAATGCAATCAGTGTGGGAAAAGGTTGTGGTTTCCCTGTCAAATTCTACTATGGTGCTGGATCTAGAGTCTGGTTTGAACCACCTTTGTTCAGACTGGCAGAGACATACCTTAATCTGGCCGAAGCATATAACGAAGTTGGGAACACAGCTAAAGCTCTTGAGAATCTTAATATGGTTCATAACAGAGCCGGTTTGCCTTCTATTACTGAAACCGACAAGACGAAATTAAGAGAGATAATCCAACGTGAGAAAGCTATTGAGTTTTACAATGAGAATCACAGATACTATGATGTGAAGCATTGGAAACATAAAGATATTGCTAACGGAATAATTGGAGGAAATATGCGTGAGCTGCAATTTAAAATTAAAGCAGATGCGAGCGGTAGCAACAACCTAGCAGTTAATTTGGAGTCATACTGGGATGCAGTGACATATACCGCATTCTGGAGTCCAATGATGTACCTTGAACCAATTCCTCAGTCTGAGGTAAATAAAGGGATAACTGTCCAGAATCCTGGATATTAATATAATATCATTTATTTAAAAGATATGAAAGAAATCAATATGAGAAAATATAATATTTTTCGAGTAATCTCAATCACGCTTATTTTCCTTGTGATTAAGGTATCGGCCTTTGCACAAAATTCTACAGCTGAACCAGACTCGTTGATTCAAAATAAGATTGATGCATTTGGAATATTACCACTGGAAATAAACACAAGTACTGCGGCTGTATCCAATGTTGGTTCTGATAAGCTTTATCGGACTACATCCTCTAACCTGACAAATACTTTACCCGGACTGCTATCGGGAATGACTCTGATTCAGGGAACAGGTGAGGTTGGGAATAACAATGCTCAGTGGCTGATCCGTGGTATCGGTAGCTATGGTAATAACGGATTTAATGCAGCGAAGATATTTGTGGATGGTTTTGAAGTGAATAGCAACTATCTGGCATACCTTTCACCAGTTGAGATAGAAAGTTTTTCTATTCTTAAGGATGCAGCTACTCTAACGGCCTTTGGTGAAAGAGGTGCTAATGGAATTATATGGATTGAAACAAAACGTGGTAAGGTTGGACCTTCTACTGTTTCTGCTCAAATGCGCTTTGGTTCTCAGTCGGCATCAAGTATAAATAAGCCTTTGGACTCTTATGGCTATGCATCATTGTATAATCAGGCTATAAGTAATGATAATGGAACATGGGCTCCATTTTATTCTCAAAATCAGCTTTCAGACTATATGAGTGGCAGAGGGGTAAATGTTGACTGGTATGATGAGGTTCTTCGCAATTCAGCTAATTATGTTGATGGTGATGTTACATTCAATGGTGGCAGCTCTAAGGCAAGATATAATGTGACTCTGGGATATGTAGACCATCAGGGATTACTTAATGTTAACAATAGCGACTCTACCTCAAATCTGAGATACACAAGGTATAATCTAAGAGCAAATCTCGATTTTAGCATGCTGGATATTTTTGAGGCAAGGGTTGACTTGGGAGGCCGAATTGAACAGCGCAAGAGACCAAACATTGCTGTATCGGATCTTATGTCAGTTCTTTCCCGTTATCCTTCAAATATTTATAATATTTATGATGATGAGGCTGCAAATCATTATTCTGGAACTGCTATTCATCCTAATAACCCTGTGGGTTCTATCAAGGGTTTGGGATGGGCATCCAACCAATCGCGTATTCTGCAGGGTAACTTCTCACTTAAAGAGAAACTCGATTTTATTACTCCTGGATTATATTTGCAGGAGGTGTTCTCATTTAATGCTTACACTTTAAGCACTTATAGCAAGACCAAAAATTATGCACGTTATTTTAATGGTGCAACAACTACAACTGATGAGACCACTTCTATCAGGGCCAGTGGTTATGGTTCTGCAGCAATGGAAGACTGGAAGCAGGGTAAATTGACGGCAGGATATGATCGTGTTTTCGGTAAACATGCTGTATCTTCTTCTGTTAACCTGAATATTTCAGCTTTTAGTGGTGATGGGTATTTTTCATATAAATATAATTATCTGAACTATAATGGTAATGTCAACTATAATTACGATAACAGATATATAGGACAGATTTCATTTTCATATTTTGGAAACGACTCATATGCTCCTTCCAACAGATGGGCATTTTATCCTGCAGTTTCAGGAGCATGGATAGTCTCTAATGAAGATTTTATGAAGGATGCCGAAAGTGTTGATTTCATGAAAGTAAGAGCTTCTGCTGGACAGTCTGGTTTTTCTGATTCAAATGTAACAGGTGTTCTTGCATCATTCAACTCCAACGGAAGATTCCTGTTCAAGGAGTATTTCACTTCAAGTTATGTAGGATCGTTCTATACTGGTGCTACATCGGGAACTTGGCAGAACACAATGGTGCCAATGTTTATATCTAATCCTGATGCACATGCCGAAAAGAGTACCAAATATAATTTGGGTTTTGACCTTGGTCTGTTTGATAAGCTTACACTTATTGGAGATGTTTATCTTGATAAACGTACTGATATTCTAACTTTGGATAATTCCTTAATGGATTACTATGGTACTAACTATTACTTCTCCAATATTGGCAAGATGACCAGCAAAGGGTTTGAACTTACAGGTATGTGGCAGGATAAGATAGGTAGTTTCAATTATTCGCTCAATGGTATGTTGTCTTACAATACCAATAATATTGATTATATGGCAGAAGTGGCAACAGCATATGAGTATAACGCCAAAACAGACAGACCTTTTGGAACTTTCCTGGGTTTGGAAGCTGATGGGTTCTATGATTTAAGCGACTTTAATTCTGATGGTTCTCTTGTTGATGGCCTGCCATTGCCTGCATTTGGCAATGTTCAGCCGGGTGACATCAAGTATGTGGACTTGGATAACAATGGTGTTATTGATCAGAATGATATTACCAAGATTGGTAAATCCATATATCCTGAATGGACATACGGGTTCGGTGCTTCAGCTGAGTTTAAAGGTTTCGATTTCAATATTTTATTTCAAGGTATAGCCGGTGCTTCAGTTAATTTACTGGATAACTGGAATCAGACTGTAGCTTTTGTTGATAATCGCACAGTTTATCCATTGGCTGAAAATGCCTGGGCATATTATCCTGAGCAGAATATTGATACACGTAGTTTTGCAAAGTATCCGCGACTGACCACGCAGAGTAACGATAATAACTACAGATCCAGCTCTTTCTGGATCAAAGACAGAGACTTCCTGAAAATCAGGAATATTGAATTGGGATATGATTTTGGAAAGAATAGCTCCCTTAACATGGATAATGTTGAGAAGCTGAGGATTTTTGTTAGTGTTGTAAATCCATTTACCTGGAGTAGTTTATTAAAGGATTATAATATGGATCCAGAAAGTATTTACGGAGGATATCCAACTGTAAAATCTTTTAATGCAGGTGTTTCATTTACATTTTAACGTTTAAAACTCTTGAATATGTCATTAAAATATATGAAAAAAACAATACTGGTATTTCTATCTATCCTTTTGTTATCGGGATGTGCAGATTTTCTCGATACTAGTTTAGATACAAATCCTACATCTGAAACAATAGAGACAAACCGTAATACTTTGTGGAATCTGGCGAATGCATTTTATTCACCTATCACATATGGATACTCTGTGATAGATAATAATATATTTGCTTCGGCTTCTGATGAGGCACAGCAGACTGCGGTTTCGAGCAATGTTCTTTACTTTAATAAAGGTATCCTCAATGAGGGTGTTAATCCTCTGTTTTACCTCTATAGGAATTATTATGAAGGTATTCGTGCTGCCAACTATTTCTTGGATTATGTAAAGGATGGCAAGGGTGAAGAGCTTCTTAAGCTGAATCGTAATATTGAGAATGATATCTACTCCTATATGCGTGATGTGGCTTCATTGAACTGGTATATTGCCGAGGCTCATATTGCAAGGGCATACTACTACTCTGAATTGATAAAAATGTATGGTGCTGTTCCAATCATAGAGAAAACAATTGAGCAGTCGGATAATGAGAAAGTAACTCAGTCTTCTTATGATCAGGTTGTAGAATATATTCTCAATGAAATTGATACATATAGTGGAGAACTTGCAGTGAACTGGGATGAGTTTGCCGATCGTGAAGGGCGATTTACACTTGGTGCTGCACTTGCCATCAAATCACGTGTTTTATTATATGCAGCTAGCCCGTTGCATAACCCTGAAGGTAATCTGAATAAATGGATAAAGGCAGCTGAGGCAGCCCGTGATTTTATAGATAATGAGGAGTTGGATTATAGTTTGGACCAGAACTACGGTACTTACTTTATTGGTGCAAATTCACTTTCAAGTCCTGAAACCATCTATGCAGTGAGAAGGGGAGTTTCAAACAGTATGGAGGTTAATAATTATCCGATCTCCACTCCCGGCGGATATAGTGGTGTAACTCCTTCGCACAACCTGGTTTCAGCATATGAATATGTTGGAGAGCCTGATCCCAACAATCCTTATGCAAACAGGGATCCCCGTCTATATGCTTCTGTTGTTACCAATGGCAGTACATGGAACGATCGTGTAATTGATCAGCTTCCGGGAGGCAGTGACGATATGACAAAGGCAAATGCAAGTCGTACCGGTTACTATCTGAAGAAATTCCTTACCGATAATTTGAATCTTATTCAGGGGCAAACCGCACAACATAACTGGGTTGCTTATAGGTATGCAGAGATTTTACTTAACTATGCTGAAGCTATGAATGAAGCATTTGGACCTACAGATGTCCCAGCAGGCTTCACTCTTTCGGCAACAGATGCAATAAATATGGTGAGAAACAGGGCCAGTGCAGATCTGCCTCTTATTTCAACTGAATCTAAAGATGAGTTCAGGAGTGCTATAAAGCATGAAAGGAGGATTGAGTTGGCATTTGAAGATCACAGATATTGGGATCTGCTGAGATGGAAGGATGCAATGCAGGTACTCAATCAGCCAATTATGGGAGTAAAGGTTGTAGAAGATGGTGAGAGTGTAAACTATGTTGAAATTAAAGTGGCAGATCGCGTGTTTAATGAAAGAAATTACTACTTGCCATTCTTGCGCTCTGAGATAGTTAACTCAAATAATACATTGAAACAAAATGAAGGATATTAAAAATAAAAAGGTATGAATAAGCAATTAACTATAATACTATTCATCCTGGTTTTACTGGGATGTGAGAAAGGGGATGGTTTCAAAGAGTTTGGATATGAATTTATATTTATGCCGCAAGCCATGGTTACCGGAGGCATAAACAACAACTATTCAGTCCCCGCCGGAGGTGGAGAGTATACCAATAACTTTATCGTCAATAACGGCAAGGTGGATGTTCTCCTGGGTGTTTTGCGCTCAGGCAGTTCTGGCAGTGCAGCTTATAGTGTTGATATTTTGTCCTATGCACCATCGGCCGAAGTCTTGGAGTCGTTGGAAGGAGAGGCTCTTCCATCTTCAATGTATACTCTTCCTAACAAGGTTGATGTTAGTTCTGACAAGACAGGAGAGGTATTCTATCTGTCAATTGACTCTCAGGCACTGTTAACTGAAGCTTATGATGGCAAGATATTGGTACTTACTGTAGAGATTACTAATCCCACTTTTTATGAATTGGCGGAAAAAGGAACTAAAGTAAATGTTGTGATTGACGTTGATAAATTAAGAACTTATCTGTAGTAATATCATGAATGTCAGTCAGGTATTATTTATTAAGCAATAAACTTAAATTATGAAACTAAATATTCTAACAACATCAATTTTATTACTGTTTTCATTTATGATACATGCCCAGATTGGGAATGTAAGGCAGCTTACAGAGAAAATCACCCAATACGACAGATCCGATTTCCGTATTGAACTGAAAGGTAAATGGACCAATCCATACCTACAGGAGGAGGTTACTTTGGATATGCTGGTGACTACACCAAGTGGTGAAAATCTGGTAGTCCCATGTTATTATGAGTCGGGCGAAAGTGGAAAGGTATCAGTCTGGATGGCTCGTTTTACACCGAGAGAAAGCGGAGAGTATCAGTATCAATTTGAATTGAAAGGAAAAAATGTGAAGAGGAATGTTTCCGGGAAACAGAGCTTCACTGCTGAGAAATCTGATCTTAACGGGTTCCTGAATACAGAAAACGACTGGATATTGAGATTCGACAATGGAATGCCTTTCAGGGGTGTGGCTGAGAATATATGCTGGGAATCTAGAATTAATGATGATTCCAGGTTCTTTAAAGAGCTGCATGAGAGGGGTGATATTTTTAACTACGATAGAATGATTCCTAAGTTCGCAAAGAATGGAGGCAATTTTGTAAGAGTGTGGATGTGTTCATGGAACTTTCCTATCGACAGGAAGGATAACTTCAATAACAGCAGATATGAGCCATCTGAAGAGTACTTCAACAGAAGTGTTGTGGAAAGGTTGGATCATTTTATTGATTTATGTGAAAAGGAGAACGTATATGTTATGCTTTGTTTGGGGCAGGGTGATGTAAATGCAGATAACAATTTCTTTATTGATAGTGAAGCGAAAAAGCGTTACAAAAACAGACTGCGTTATATTGTGGCAAAATGGGGATATAGCCCAAATATTGCTATGTGGGAGTTTTTTAATGAGATCGACAATATCAAGTTCAGAAATGAAAAAAATCCTATACCTGACGAAGCTATCGTATCCTGGCATGAGGAAATGAGCACTTACCTCAAAGGTCTTGATCCCTATAAACATATTGTAACTACAAGTATATCTCATCGAGATATAGAAGGGTTGAATTCAGTTAAAAATATAGATATCAATCAAAAGCATATTTATAACAATACTGATATTTTATCATCGGAGATTGTGAAATATGTTGAGGAGTTCAACAAACCATATATCATAGGGGAATTTGGTCGCGAATGGGACTGGTCGAAGAATTTTGATGATTTCTCTCATGAGATGGATATCGACTTCAAGCGTGGTTTGTGGTATGGAATATTCTCGCCAACACCTGTAACACCTATGAGCTGGTGGTGGGAGTATTTTGATGCTCGTGGAATGACTCCCTATTTCAGAGGTGTCAGGGAGATAAATGATCGTATGCTTTCTGCAGGAAAAGGTAAGTTTGAATCATTGACCGTAAATGCTGGTGATTTTCATGCTTATGGTGTGAAATGTGGTGATGAGGTCTATGTCTATCTATACAATCCCAAGAATTCTACCATCATTACAGATATAGAGATTGATCTTCCCGGAACTGTTGGAAACTACAGATGTGAAAGCTATGAGCCTGCAATGAGGGTTTATAATGAAGTGGATCATATCTATGCATCAGATGGAAAAATCACTTTGAAGGGTGAGATATTGGGTTCCAACTGTGAGTTACTTTACATAATTTCGAAAAAATGAGGAAAATATTGATTTGCTACTTGCTGGGTGTATCTGTTGCTGTCATGGCACAGACAGAGGTTAAAATATCAGGTGCTCCCGAAATTGAGGCTTGGGTTACTAATGCCGACCGATCAGCGCTTTTTGAAAGAGTGCCGGAGAAGATCAAGTTTGGCATGGAGGAGGGCAAAGGTTTGCCTATCATTATCAACGATAGGCAGGAGTATCAATCAATAGATGGATTTGGTTTTGCGCTGACCGAAGGGAGTGCTTTTCACCTGAATAGAATGAGTAAAGATTCCCGTGCAAAGATCCTACGTGAGATGTTTGCCCATGATGGTGATAATGTGGGGTTTAGTTATATTCGTCTGACTTTGGGAGCATCTGATCTAAATAACTTTGTATACTCTTATAATGATCTGAAGGAGGGAGAAACAGACCCTGAACTGAAATATTTTAGCCTGGGGCATGACAGAGATGATATTATTCCTGTTATGAAAGAGATACTGGAAATCATACCTGACATAAAGATTATGGCATCTCCATGGTCTGCACCCGTATGGATGAAGACAAGCGGTGACGTGCGGGGTGGTGCTCTTAAAAAGGAATATTACGGCACCTATGCAAATTATTTTGTGAAATATGTACAGGAGATGGGCAAAGAGGGTATCGTGATAGATGCAGTAACTATTCAGAATGAGCCTCTAAACTCTAGAAACACACCAAGCATGCCATGGTATTGGCAGGAGCATAATGAGTTTGTGCGTGATCATCTTGGACCGGCTTTTAGGGAGGCTGGATTGACTACAAAGATTGTAATATTTGACCATAATTGTGATCGTCCAGATTATCCTTTGGCTATTCTTAGTGATCCTGAAACTTCTCAATATGTAGATGGTTCGGCATTTCATCACTATCGGGGTTACCTTAGTGGTATGTCAACAGTACAGTTGGCACGTCCTGATAAGAATATTTATTTTACTGAACAGATGCTCACAGAGCGTCCCGAAAGCAGTACAATCAATATTGCTCCTTCTGTGAAAAGGTTGATTATTGATGTGATGCGTAACTGGAGCAGAAACAGTATTCTTTGGAATTTAGCTGCCGACCCTCTAAATGATCCGCATACCGATAATGGAGGATGTTCCATGTGCCAGGGTGCTTTAACAATTGATGGAGATAAAGTGGTTCGTAATATAGCCTATTATACCATTGCACATGCATCCAAGTTTGTACGTCCCGGCTCTGTTCGCATTCATTCCACCCACCCATTCGATAAAGGTGTTGATATAACAGAGGATGAAGAACGTGCCGAAGTCAGACGTGCCACCTTGGTTGAACATAGCGACGTGTTGCCAAATGTTGCTTTTAAAACTCCGGAAGGGAAAATTGTTCTGATTATAGCCAATGACTCTTGGTCTGTTAGAAATGTGAAGATCCAGCACAATGGGCTGTATGCCAATATTAGCCTTGACCCGGGTTCGGTAGGCACTTATATTTGGTAATGCCGGGTGATATAGATTGGTATTGTAACAATTGTTCGGTTTTACTTAATAGATAATTAATTATTATTTGAATGATGTATAAAAAAATATATTTCACGGCTAAACAGCTGCTTTTTTTACTGTTATTGATTAATCTTGTAGCTTTCACTTCTTATGCACAGGATAGTAAAAACACTTTTTCTACAGAGGGTTGGTGGAAACCTGCAGAGCCTCCATTTTCTCCTGCTGTGCACGACGATGGAAGCATCACCTTCAGACTGAAGGCACCGGGAGCAAAAAAAGTGACTCTCAATTTCGATGAGTGGGATGTGTCGAAATGGGATATGAAAAATGATGGAAAGGGTACGTGGGAGGTAACCATCCCTCCTGTATCACCCAGAGTGTATCAGTACACATTTGAGGTTGATGGTATGCAGGTAGTTGACTTTGCAAATCCCGATGTAAAGGCTGGCACATCGGTGTATGGCAGTATAGTGGAAGTGCATGGTAAAACTCCAAGATATGACGAGATACAGGATGTGCCGCATGGAGAAGTACATATACTTACATATAAATCCACTCCTCTGGGAAGAATACGCTCAATGTATGTATATGTTCCTGTACAGTATGAACGTCAGCAGAACCGCTATTTTCCGGTGCTCTATCTACGCCACGGAGGTGGTGACAATGAAAGTAGCTGGGTTAAGGATGGTCGTGCTGCAATAATTATGGACAATCTTATAGCTGAAGGGAAAGCTGTGCCAATGCTGGTGGTAATGTCTAACGGACTTACCGATGGCTCATGGGCAGGTGGCAGTTCCGTAGAAGGTATGAAGATACTGGAGGAAGAACTGCTGAAGGATATAATTCCTCTTATAGAATCGAGATACAGAGTGAAAAAAGAGCAATCTGGCAGAGCTATAGCTGGTCTCTCAATGGGTGGTGGCCAATCCTTTGTGATAGGTCTGAGAAATCTGGATAAATTTTCTGCAATTGGCCAGTTCAGTTCAGGTCTTTTGAGTGATAAGAATTTTAATTTCAAAGAATATATATCTGACTTTCCATCTGATCCTGAAGTGGTAAATGACTCTCTTTCATTGCTCTGGATCAGTTGTGGGGAAAAGGATACAAGATATCAGGGTCATCTCGATTTTGTGAACGAACTAAAAAAAAGATCCATTGCTCATGAGTTTTATTCTGCTCCATATGGTCATGAATGGGAATTTTGGCGTCAGCAACTGAGAGACTTTAGTCAGCGTCTGTTTGTTGATCAGCCAATAGAGCTTTCAATGGTTGATCCTCTTGCAACCGCCGAAACAAAAGCACTTTATGCTAACTTATACCTTATATCAAGGCAAGGTACCATGTTCGGACATCACGATTATCCATCATATGGTATTGGATGGAAAGGGGATAGGGATCGAAGCGATGTAAAGGACCTTGTGGGGGATCATCCTGCAGTTTACAGTCTTGATATGCATCGTATAGACGATGTTAAAATCAGTTTCGTGAAAGAGGTTTATAAACGTGGAGGTGTTTCAATGCTTGTATGGCATCAGAACAATCCCTTGACAGAAAAAGCTGGAGCACAATATCCAATTGGTACTGCTTGGGATAACACCAAAGTGGTTGATCAGATTCTTACTGAGGGAAGTGAGATGAACATCAAATATAAAAAAATACTTGATGGTGTTGCCGATGCACTACATGCAATGAAAGATGATGATGGAACACCAATACCTGTAATATTCAGGCCGTTGCATGAGCATACCCAGAAATGGAACTGGTGGGGGTCAACTGCCACTACGGATGCTGAGTTTGTGGCTTTCTGGCGTTTTATTGTTCATTATCTGAGGGATGTAAAGAATGTACATAATGTTATTTATGCAATCTCTCCACAGATGGATGAGGTATATGAGAATGCGGAGAGCAGACTGCTTTACAGATGGCCAGGCAGTGATTATGTGGATTTCCTTGGAATGGATTGTTACCATGGTCGCAATGCAAAAGCGTTTTACTCTAACCTGAAAGCAATGCATAAACTATCCACATTTCTGGGTAAACCGGTGGGAGTAACTGAAACCGGACTTGAGAATAATCATACTGCTGATTACTGGACCTCTGATGTGCTCAAACCACTTAGAAGTTACCCTGTAAGTATGGTAGTTGCATGGCGCAACGAGAGACCGGGACATGCATATGGGCCATACCCCGGAGATGCTTCGGCCGACGATTTCATACAATTCTACAAGGATGGTTTTACCCTGTTTGAAAGTGATCTGCCTGATATGTATAAGATGCCCCATGGTGTAAAGGTAAAATAGAACTAATATCAGTTGACAGTAAATGAAAATTCAACTGAAACTTTAAGGAATATAAATCAAAATAAAGGATATAATGGATATAATGGATAAAATGGATTTCAAGTATAGACTTAACGAAATTAATAAGAACTACGAACAATTAATATCAATTAAAAATACTCCTTTACTACCGGGAAATGGTATCTTTCTGAGATATAAAAATCCTGTGTTAACGGCAGCTCATACTCCTCCATTCTGGCGGTATGATCTGAATCCCAAGACCAATCCCTTTTTAATGGAACGTATAGGAATAAATGCTGTAATGAACTCAGCTGCCATAAAATGGAATGGTAAATATATATTGATGGCACGTATGGAGGGAGCCGACAGGAAATCATTCTTTGCAATTGCTGAAAGTCCTAACGGTATTGATAATTTCCGTTTCTGGGATTACCCGGTGATAATACCGGAGACTGATGATCCTGCCACAAATGTATATGATATGAGACTTACTCTTCATGAAGATGGCTGGGTTTATGGAATTTTCTGTGTGGAGAAATTTGATGAAACTGCTGAGGAAGGCGACTTGTCAAAAGCGAAAGCTTCTGCAGGGGTAGTAAGAACCAAGGATTTAATAAATTGGGAGAGACTGCCTGATATTGAGTCGAAAAGCCAGCAGCGTAATGTGGTGCTTCATCCCGAATTTGTTGATGGAAAATATGCTTTGTACACCCGTCCACAGGATGGATTTATTAATGCAGGCAGTGGACTTGGCATTGGGTGGGCTTTGGTTGATGATATGACCAATGCCAGGATTAGTGATGAGAAAATAGTTGACCAACGCTATTACCATACTATTAAAGAGTTGAAGAATGGAGAGGGCCCTTCACCTATCAAAACATCTAAAGGATGGCTACATCTTGCTCACGGGGTAAGAGCATGTGCTGCAGGTCTAAGATATGTACTATATTTGTATATGACATCGCTGGAGGATCCATCCAAACAGATTGCTGCGCCGGGAGGGTATTTTATGGCCCCGGTGGGAGAAGAACGTGTTGGAGATGTCTCCAATGTTCTCTTCAGCAACGGCTGGATAACCGATGATGATGGTACCGTATATATCTATTACGCTTCTTCTGATACAAGAATGCATGTAGCCACATCAACAATAGACAGACTGGTTGATTACTGCCTCAATACACCTGAAGATAAGCTAATGACATCTAAATCGGTGGAGACATTGTATAGACAGATACACAGTAATATGATGCATTTGAAATCAGTAAAAGAGATTTAACATGATATCATTCAAAGAAAAATTAGGATATGGATTTGGCGACGCTGCATCGTCGATGTTCTGGAAGTTATTTGGTATGTACCTGCTGTTTTTCTATACTGATGTGTTTGGTATGGAGGCAGCGGCAGTAGGTACGATGTTTCTAATTACCCGAATCTGGGATTCCTTTTTCGATCCGGTAGTAGGTGTCATTGCCGATCGTACTGAATCGAAATGGGGAAAATTCAGACCATATCTGCTATTCCTGGCGATACCATTTGGTGTAATTGGTGTATTCACCTTTTACACTCCTGCTTTTTCAACTCCCGACAAGGTCATTTATGCATATGTTACCTACTCTTTGATGATGATCATCTACTCAGGTATTAATGTACCATATGCATCCTTACTAGGAGTAATAAGCCCTGATCTCAAAGACAGAAACGTTTTGTCTACTTATAGAATGGCGTTTGCCTACATAGGCAGTTTCGTAACATTGCTTCTTTTCATGCCATTGGTAAATTACTTTAGCGATTATAGTAAAGATATTGAAGATCAGCGGTATGGCTGGTTGATGGCTGTGGGAGTAATTGCTGTTGTATGCATAATCCTGTTTTTCCTTTGCTTTGCATTTACAAGGGAGAGAGTAAAACCTTTAAGAAAAGATCAGACACCCCTAAAGGATGATTTGAAGGATCTTGTTAAGAACAAGCCCTGGTGGATTCTTCTAGGCGCTGGTATTTCTGCACTTATTTTTAACTCTATACGTGATGGTGCAACCATATATTATTTCAAATATTATATCGAGGAGGATGTATTTGGTACCATAAATCTCTTTAATATACCTTTTGTTCTCAGTGGGTTGTATCTTGCACTGGGTCAAGCCGGCAACCTCCTGGGTGTTATTCTGGCTGCACCCGTGAGCAACAGTATTGGCAAAAGAAACACGTATATGGGAGCAATGACAATCGCCACGGTACTGAGTATTATCTTCTACGGACTTGGGAGCCATAACCTGGCATTTATATTTATTCTACAGGCACTAATTAGTATTTGCGCAGGTAGTATATTTCCATTATTGTGGTCAATGTATGCTGATTGTGCCGATTATTCTGAATATAGTACAGGCAATAGGGCAACCGGACTTATATTCAGTTCTTCGTCAATGAGTCAAAAAATCGGCTGGGCAATTGGTACGGCACTTACCGGATGGTTACTGGCCTATTTGGGATTTGAAGCAAATCAGGTACAGAATAGTTCTACTATAGATGGAATCAAGATGTTCATGAGTTTTCTTCCTGCAATTGGTTCTTTCTTATCTATTATCTTTATATTTTTCTATCCTTTATCTGAGGGTAGACTTAAAGAAATTACTCAATCATTGAAAGAGCGCAGAGAAAATACAAAAGAGAACAGGGATGAATGAAAAGTGCACTGGAAAGATTAAAATATTGAACAACATTAAATGAAAAGCATAAATTGTCAGACTACAGAATGGATTTATGGATTTAAAAAGGAATTGACTGAAAATATTCTTCCATATTGGATCGAAAAGATGCAGGATTTTGAGCATGGAGGCTTTTACGGACGCATCGATGGCAATGATGTTATTTACCAAGAAGCCAACAAGGGAGCAATCTTGCATGCGAGAATATTATGGACATTCTCTGCTGCCTACCGTATATTAGGAAATAATGAATACAGGGATGTTGCTCAGAGGGCTTTAGATTATATAGAGTCTCATTTTATAGACAAAGAGTATGGTGGAACCTTTTGGGAACTGGATTATATGGGTAACCCTGAAAACACCAAGAAGCAGATGTATGCACAAGGCTTTATGCTTTATGGATTCTCTGAATTTTACAGGGCAACCGGATCTGAAAAGGCCTTAGCAATGGCAGTAGATACATTCAGGCTGATAGAGAAGTATAAAGATTCAGAATATGGTGGGTATCCTGAAGCCTTTACCCGAGATTGGGAACCAATATCCGATATGCGATTAAGTGAGAAGGATGCAAATGAAAGAAAGACAATGAACACTCATCTTCATATTCTTGAACCATATACCAACCTTCTTAGGATATGGAGACATGAGGATATTATGAATGCCCAGAGAGATTTGATCTCTATATTCATTGATAAGATTATTGATTCTGAATCATATCACCTCAATCTTTTCTTTAATGATTTCTGGGAGGTAAAATCTTCTGCAATTTCATACGGACATGATATTGAGGCCTCATGGTTGTTGACAGAAGCTGCTGAAGTATTGGGTGAGAATGGTCTTCTGGAAAGGGTCAATGAAGTTTCATCAAAAATCGCGAAGGCTGCTGCCGAGGGTTTGGATTCTGATGGTGGTCTGAATTATGAAAAAGAGGACACTGTTATTGATAGAGAAAAACATTGGTGGGTTCAGGCAGAGGCTGTTGTAGGATTTTATAGTTTGTATCAGAATATTAAGGATACCACCTATTTGGATTTAGCTTTTCGGATTTGGAGCTATATACAGAATCATTTGATTGATAAGACAAATGGAGAATGGTACTGGAGTATTAAACCAGATGGTATGCCCAATTTAGTAGACGATAAGGCAGGTTTCTGGAAATGTCCGTATCACAATGGTAGAATGTGCATGGAAATGATGGAGAGGATTAAATAAACCACTCAGATTTTTCTTTTCTAAAATCCCCTCCAATTCCATACATAGTCTTTACCAACATCAATAAATTATGATGGGGATATGAAGTTTGAATACTGCATAGAGGTTTGTGAAGATGAACCGGAACCAGAGGTGTGCAACGAAGAGGAAACAGCATGGGCTGCAGGTGATCGCTATCAGAATCCCGGAAACTGGGCAACTTATACTACTTATGCTCCTAACCTGACAGTTAATGTTTTTGCAGCACAGACATACCTGGTTGGCACCGCTCATTTCTCACCGGTTGTAAATGGTAAAGTGACTATTACTCTCACATCACTCAATGATGCAATATTGCAGGATGGTAATGAAACTGTTAAGATCCAGGGTTATGATTCTGCCCCAAGTGGCAATCCTGCACCGGGTCAGTTTACAACCTATAAAGGAACTGAAACAGTGATTGAAGTAGATGCATTCGCTTATTATGGAATCCACTTAGATGTTAAGCGTGTTGTAGATTGTCCAGAAGAAGAGGTTATAGAATGAAAAAAATAATACAATCAAAGGCGGTCATGTACCGCCTTTTTTATTGTACTTGAGAGTTTTTTTATTTAACCGGAGAAAATTTTTATTTAACCGGAGGGCTCTTTAATTAAATACCGAATATTTAACCTGTCAGAGATATATCATTTTCTTCGTCATACCTCCATCTACCACTATGTTCTGCCCGTTTATGAAATCATTGTCGGACTCACACAGGAAGAGACAGGTGCGGGCAATATCTTCTGGTTTGCCTACTCTGCCTGAGGGGTGCTGATTGTGATCCAGATCGTTTAGAAGTTCATAGTTTCCGGTTTCAATCCAGCCGGGACTATGGAGTTGACTATTATCCTGTACTTGCTTAACGACATTGATAATGCGTGGGTGAGTGAGTATATACCTCCTTTTGATGCTGCATATGCTTCTGAATTTGGTTCGCTCATCAGAAAGCGGGTGGATGCAATATTGATGATGCGTCCATAGCTGTTTAATTCGGGGTTGGCGTCTCTGTGTTTTGCAAGTGTGCGGGAAGTAATGAATATGGGTCGCAGGTTAATATCCAGCACCTTATCAAACTCTTCGACTGTAATGTCGAGGATTGAGGAGAAGCGACTTACTCCGGCATTGTTTATTATTATATCTATATCTCCTTTATCTTTTATTAATTGGCTAACCGACTGCTCAAGGGCTGCTGCATCTGATATATCAACTTCGTGAAATGTGCATTTAAAGTCAGATAGCTCACTGCAAAGCTTTTCGGCTGCTGCCTTGTCTATGTCGCAGAATGTTACATCATCTCCATTTTTACAAAAAAGGGTAACGATAGCTTTTCCTAATCCGTTGGCTCCGCCAGTTACATATACTATTCTATCCATTCTGTTTTAATTAATTTAAACGCTGATGATACACAGGATCTATTATGATCCATCTTGATTACTGATAAAAACCGGGCAATAATAATTCGTTTTGCCTACAGAAATGTTTTCAAAGCCTCGGTGTAAAGATATGAAGTAGTTTTCATATGAATACCGCAACCTGTAGAAAATTTAACTGTTTGTGAAGCAGTTTTTTTTATATATTTTTGCAAACCATTCCAGGTTAGCTGGACCATAAGATATTAAGGAGTTTTTGCCAGATGAAAGTTTATAACGAAGCAGATGTAATAAAAGATTTAAAAAGAGGTTCGGGAGAGGCTTTCGAAATTATATACAACAGGTATGTGGGTAAACTTTATAACTTCATGTTAGGCATTACCAGGGGAGATGAGTATATGTCTGAAGAGATGGTGCAGACAGCTTTTATCAGGCTTTGGGAAACACGCGAAAGAATTGATACCGGAAAATCATTGATTTCCTATCTTGCAACAATCGCCAAAAACACTTTGTATAATAAGTATAAGAGACAGACTGTTGAGCTCATCTATCGTGAGATGGTTTTGAGAGAAGAGACAGAGATAGATCATACAACCGAACAGCAAGTGGAGGGAGAGTGGCTTAAGAGGTCGCTGGATGATCTTATTGATCAGATGCCCCCGGGAAGGAAAAATATTTATAAGTTGAGTCGCCAGCAGGAGATGTCAACCAAAGAGATAGCAGAGAAACTGGGAATTTCTGTCAGTACCGTGGAGACCCAATTATCACTCGCTACAAAGTATATGAAAAATGAGTTACTGAAACATAGAGATAAACTGATTTTTATAGCACTTCTGTTTACTCTGTTTTTTTAGTTAAATATATGTAAATAGCAGTTAGCCAATAGCGGCAAACAGCTTTTAGAATGTATTATAATTGAGACACCTTTGTTTAATAATGTAGTTAGCGATGAGTAATATTGAAAAGAGAGAGCTGTTGGAGAGATTCCTAAAGGGAGATGTTGCTCCTGATGAGGAGGTTACGGTTGCGAGACTTGTAGAAGAGGACTCTCACATTCAGCAGATTATAGAAGATGAATTGATTAGCTCTGTTGGTGAGATCGATCCATATAAAAAAGAACAACTGCTCAAAAGGATAAAATCGGTAATACCTGAGAGATCCTCCAACCAACGCAGTCTGGCAACCAGAGTGTTACGCTGGACAGCCATTCTATTGCTACCAATTGTCTCATCAATAATCACATACTATGTAGTTAGCTCAGGCATCAATTATCAAAACTCTCCGGTTACATTTGCTACAGGATATGGAGAGAAAGCGGAAATCACACTTCCAGATGGCAGTCAGGTATGGCTAAACTCCGGCACAACAGTTACATATAATTCATCATACAACAATAAGGACAGAGTACTGAATCTCTCAGGTGAAGCATATTTTGAGGTTGCTAAGGATACGAAAAGACCGTTTATAGTGAGGACAAACGATATTGTTGTGGAAGCACTGGGAACATCATT
Source organism: Lascolabacillus massiliensis (assembly GCF_001282625.1). Classification (NCBI taxonomy): domain Bacteria; kingdom Pseudomonadati; phylum Bacteroidota; class Bacteroidia; order Bacteroidales; family Porphyromonadaceae; genus Lascolabacillus; species Lascolabacillus massiliensis. The sequence goes on along the minus strand of NZ_CTEJ01000002.1, from coordinate 487,618 downwards.
TAATGTCACCTCTTATGAAGAGGATCTCTCTTCCTCCTCAATACTTATAGAGGGTAGTATCAGGGTTAGTGCAGAAGGGCAGGAGCGAATTCTGAATGAGAATCATCGTGCAACTTATTACAGGGAGGGTAATGTTCTGGCAACTGATGCTGTTACGGCATCGGATTATATCTTGTGGAAAGATGGTTATCTCTATTTCGATAACAGCTCTTTTGAGGATATTGCCAAAAGATTATCAAGAATGTTTAACGTGAAGATTGTGTTCACATCAGATAAACTGCGTCCGATAAGATTCACCGGTACACTTGGTAACAGTAGTATAAAAAATGTTCTGGATATACTTTCGCTGACTTCGCCGATGTATTACAAAATGAATGGAACCACAGTTGAATTGTATTACAGCGAGGGATGAATTTAAACATACTTAATCTGACAGGGTATAATTTGTTTTAGGCATGAATTAAATCTGACATTTGATATTTTACTGCTGTATTATCACATTTTATTTTTAAAAAACAAAATTTTCTGATCATTGTAATGAAATGATCAGCATGCCTTTAATGGGCTTCTATATTGAGTTACGAGTAGACAATATTAAGCTTTGACCAAATTATCAGGAGAGAGTTTCCTGGTTAAATAATATTAATGAAAGTTAATCGATTAGTGCTTTTTATTCTCTTTATTGTAAACAATATAACGACCTTGAAACTATACTGAATAGTACCAAGTTTGAGAGAGAATGAAAAAAAATAGAATTTGTTAAATCCTAAAACAAAAATGAATGAAAAGTAAACTATTATTGCTGCCGCTACTTTTGTGGATGTTTGCAATCACTGCAAATCCACAGGTTACAGTAAATGTTACAAACAAATCAGTGAGAGAAACACTGAAAGAGATCGAGAAAAAAAGCGAGTATAAATTCTTCTTTAACGAGTCGCTCGCAGGACTGGAAAAGAGAACTAGTCTCAAAGTAAATGATGCTGATATCACACAGGTTATGAGTACTCTCTTAGCAGGTACAGATATCGATTATAGAATTGAAGAAAATAACCTTATCGTACTGGTATCAAAGAGTGCAACTGCCGCTCGCCAGTCGACCGCCCAACAATCAAACAGAACAGTTACCGGTACCATTACCGATGCGTCGGGCGAACCTATTATCGGTGCAACTGTTGTTCTCAAAGATGAGCCTTCAACGGGTACTGTTACCGATTTTGATGGTAATTTCACTCTTCAGATTACAGGAAACCCAATTCTTCAGGTTTCATACATCGGTTATGAAACAAAAGATATTGCAACACAGGGGTTGAACAGACTTAACATTATCTTATCAGAAGACACACAGCAGCTGGAAGAACTTGTTGTAGTGGGTTACATGGTACAGCGTAAAGAGAGTCTCACCGGTTCTATGCAATCACTATCAAGCGATAAGCTTAAAGATATCACAACCCCTTCGGTAGAAAATATGCTTAACTCAAAAGCTCCGGGTGTTTATGTTGCACCGGGATCGGGACAACCGGGATCTGCCGGTACAATTGTAATCAGGGGTAAATCCACAGTTAATGGTAGCACCGACCCCCTATGGGTAATTGATGGAGTAATTGTTGGAAGCTCTCCCGGTTCACTCAACCCTGCTGATATTGAGTCGATGACTATCCTTAAGGATGCTGCATCTACAGCTATTTACGGTTCGCAGGGTGCTAATGGTGTTATTGTAGTAACAACAAAAAATCCTTCAGCAGATAAGCTGAATGTTACTTTCTCTGCAAAAGCAGGTATCACAAATCTTTATAAAGGAAATCTGCAGGTGATGAATGGTCAGGAGTTATATGACTACTATTCATCATTCTCTAACAAAGAGGAGATTGTTTTCCCAAGATGGAATCCTGAACTGAGAAATGCTAATTTCGACTGGTGGAATCTTGCCTCTCAGACAGGTAAAATACAGGAATACAATCTTTCACTTTCGGGAGGTTCAGAGCAGCTTCGCTCACTGGTTTCAGTTGGTGTATATCAAGAGGAGGGTGCTGTTAAGGGTTATGAGTATACAAGGTATAACCTTCTTTATAAGACTGATTATCGTCCGGCCGACTGGATCACTATCAAGCCTTTTATTTCAGGTTCACGCAGGGATATCGACGACCGTCAGTATTCTGTTTCTGCAATGTACTCAGCTTTACCATGGGACAGCCCTTTTGATGAGGAGGGAAATATTGTAGGTCACTATTCTGACAGATGGGTTAACAGTAATAGTACCAATTATCTTTACGATCTGCAGTATAACTTCAGCAACTCTGCTACTTATGAGTTTATGGGTAATTTCGACTTCGATATTAAGTTTACCGATTGGCTTACTTTCTCTTCTGTAAATAATATCAAGTATAATAATCATAAATCAAGAACATATACAGATCCACGCTCTTCAGCCGGTGAAGGTGTTGATGGCCGTATCAATGAGTATCGTACAGATATGACACGCCTATATACTAACCAGTTGCTTCGTTTCAACAAGCTGGTCGGCAAACACTCTCTAAGTGCATTACTTGCTTATGAGTATAACGACTATTCAGGCGAAACATTAAGCTCTACAGGTATTGGATTTGTTCCTGGATTTCAGATTCTTGATGTAACAGCAAAGCCGGAGCTTGCAAGAGGAGGTGTATCAGAGTGGGCGGTGCAGTCGGTCTTCTCAAACTTCAACTACTCATACGACAACCGCTACCTGGCACAGCTTTCGCTTCGTCGCGACGGTGCATCTAACTTTGGTGACAATGCTAAATATGGTAACTTCTTCTCAATCAGTGCCGGTTGGAATATACATCAAGAGGAATTTTTCCGGAACGATGCAGTAGATCAGCTTAAACTGAGAGCTTCATACGGATCGGTGGGTAACAGGCCATCAAGCTTGTATCCGCAGTACGACCTCTATGCAGTTGCTGCTGGTAACAGCTACAATGGTGAGTCGGGTGCTCTTATCAGCCAGATTGGTAACAGAGATCTGACATGGGAGAAATCATATACTACTGGTGTTGGGATCGACCTGTCACTATATCAGAGATTGAGACTTACTCTCGACTATTATGATAAAAATACCAGCGACCTGCTTTATCAGGTTCCTGTTCCCGGTGTTACCGGTGTAACAAGAGTGTGGAGAAATATTGGTGCTGTAAGAAATAAAGGGTTCGAGGCTATCCTTGGTGTTGATGTAATCAAAACTGATGATTTGCTATGGACAATTGATGCTAATATTGGTCTCAACCGCAATAAAGTAACCGAACTTTATGGGCAGCGTGACCCGCAGACAGGTGAAGTTGCACCTATAATTTTAGGCGATGGAGTGGGTATTGCAGGATCAGCCAACAGAATTCTTCGCGAAGGTATCGATTCTGATACATGGTACATCCCCGAATGGGCAGGAGTGAATCCCGAAACAGGAGCTCCGCAGTGGTACCGCACAGTTAAAAATGAAAATGGTGAAGAGGTTCGTGAGATTACCGAGAAATATGCACAGGCAAATCAGGTTGAGATGGGTGCATATACTCCAAAGTTTTTTGGTGGCTTCTCTACAACGCTAACCTACAAGCAGTTTGATGCAAATATGGTATTCGGATATTCAGTGGGCGGAAAGATATACAACTACACACGTGCCGAGTATGACTCTGATGGTGCTTACAGCGATCGTAACCAGATGCGCCTGATGCCTTCCTGGAAACGTTGGGAAAAGCCGGGCGACATTGCTACACACCCTGTTGCAAGTTATAACAACCCGTCTCTATCTAATAAAGTATCTTCCCGCTATCTCGAAGATGGAACATACCTGAAGATGCGTACACTTTCTCTGGGTTATAATTTCAAGCTTCCTCAGTTGAGTGTTGAGAATGTGAGAGTATTCCTTACAGGAGAGAATCTGTTTACAATTACCGACTACTCAGGAGTTGATCCGGAGATACCTTCTTATGATGGTAAGGTGGTTGGTGTTACTACCACAGTATATCCTTCTACAAGGAAATTCCTATTAGGTTTTAATCTTACTTTTTAATTGATTGATCAGTAATGATTATTAGTGTAAATCAATCAGGAGAACAATAAAAATCAAATCGAATGAAAAAAATAACTATTTATAGCATTCTGGCGGCAGTTTTGCTTTTCACTGCTTGCGATATAGACAGATTACCATATGGATCGATGCCCGATGAGAGTATTAAAAATGATCCGGGTGCTTCGCTCAACACATTGCTTACAGGAACCTACTCACAGCTTAAGGGATGGTCTGATGTTATGCACCGCTGCGGTGAGTATGCAGGTGATAATATAATGATTCGCGGAACATCTACCGACGCATTTTACGAATTTATATCATACTCAAGAACACCAAATAACTATAGGTTGCAGACCTTCTGGGACAACAGCTACAAGGTGATTGCGCAGTCGTCCAACATCATTACAATGATTGAAGAGGGACAGAGTCCTGAGATTGACAGCCAAATCGGCGAAGCTTACTTCCTGCGCGGGATGATGTACTACTACCTGGTGAGAGCTTATGGCAGACCGTTTGCCCAGAACCCAGATCAGAATCTTGGAGTGCCCATCGTAAACGGTACACCTGACGACGTATTTGGTGAGATGGCCGATCGCTCAACTGTACGTGAAACTTATGAGCAGGCTATAGCCGATCTTGAGAAAGCAGCCAGTCTTATCACAGTAAACAGGGGTAGTGCCTATGCATCAGAGATGGCTGCAAAAGCGCTCTTGTCACGTATCTATCTTTATATGAGTGGTACATACGACAATCCTAATGTTCAGTATGCCGAGCTTGCAGAGAGATATGCCGATGAGGTGATCGCTTCAGGCGAGTATGAACTACTTCCACGTGAGGAGTTTATGAGATACAACACCTTCACACCTGAAAACAATGCAGAAACAATCTTTGCTATCAAGCGTGTTGCTTCTGAGTTCTCGGGATATGACCACTATTACGGTATCGGTGGTATGTATGCCAATATCGGTGGAATGGGCTGGGGCGAGATGTATGCCAGTGCAGAATATTTAGCACTGCTTGATGAGACTGGTCGCAACGACTGGGCAAACAACAAGCTGGTAGATGCTCGTGCTGCTTTTATCGAACCACAATATACAGATGATGGAACAGAGGTTTTCCGTTTCATTAAAGATGTGTACAATGGTAATGGAACACAGACAGGCTATGGCTATGTGCAGGCACCTATCTCGGAAGTTAATGGTAAACTGTTTTGTACTGAAGAGAGCACAACATTCGAAATGACACCTGTGGATGAAGAGCAGGGTATCTATTCAATTGAATATACTAATGGAAAGATCTATACAGGGGTAGTTGACAAGCTTATGAGACTTAACCGTGCATTCCCGATGTTCTACATCACTAAATGCTCACGCGAGGGAGAGGAGTCGCACCTTCACTCACCTGTAATCTCACGTCTTGGAGAGATCTACCTGAATAAAGCAGAAGCAGCAGCAAAACAGGGTGATTATGCAACTGCACTTACAGCTCTTAATACTGTACGTGAACGTTCACTTCCCGGAGAAGGATACACATCACTCAATGCAGAGAATGCAAGTGAGCTGATCGACAAGGAACGTCGTCTGGAACTTGCTTTCCAGGCAGAGCGCAGCTATGATGTGTTCCGTAACGGAGATCCTCTGACACGCAAATATCCGGGTCCCCACAACGCCATGGAAGTGGTTGAGGCAACCGATTACAGGGTGGTGTATTACATTCCTCAGGATGCAATAAATGCATACAAGGGAACAGGAAGTACGCTTACTCAAAATCCAACATCTAATTAATTTATTTAAGAATTTAACTCAAATCACACTAAATTTGGAGTATATTTGTGGTTTGAATAGATGAAAAGGTTATGAAGGTTGTTAATTACCTGTTTAGTCAGTTAATTTAAGGCCTGAAGTTTAATATAGACAATATATTTAATGTTTTTAATTAATAAATTAGATGAAGTTTTTAAAATTTAGTTTGTTGCTTTTTATTGCAACCATCGCATTTTCCTGCGTCGCTCCAAGTGAGAACGGGGTGCCGCAGATGATTAAGACAGAGGTGCCTGAAAGGCCGGCTGGACAAACCGACATGCTGCAGTTTGCTGCAGAACCCATTCCAACAGTAAGAGTAGGGTTTGTAGGTTTAGGAATGCGCGGTCCCGGTGCTGTACAACGTTTCACTCATATACCGGGAGTAGAGATTGTTGCACTATGCGACCTCAGACCAGAGAGAGTTGATGCTGCTCAGGAAATCCTTCGCAAAGCTGGTTTCCCCGAAGCGGCAGGTTACTCAGGTGATGTAAACTCATGGAAAGAGCTTGTAGAGCGTGATGACATCGATTTAGTGTATGTAGCAACCGATTGGAATTCTCATGCCGAAATTGGTGTATATGCCATGGAAAATGGCAAACACGTTGCTATTGAAGTTCCTGCAGCAATGACACTTGAGCAGATATGGGCACTTGTTGATACATCTGAGAGAACACGCAAGCACTGTATGCAGCTTGAGAACTGTGTGTATGATTTCTTTGAACTTACCACACTGAACATGGCTCAGCAGGGCGTATTTGGCGAGATTATCCATACAGAAGGATCATATATCCATGAGCTGTCAGCATTCTGGGATTCATACTGGAATAACTGGCGCCTTGATTATAACGAGAAAAACAGAGGTGATGTTTATCCAACTCACGGAATCGGACCGGCTGCTCAGCTTCTTAATATCCACCGTGGTGATAAAATGAACTACCTGGTATCAGTTGATACTAAACCAATCGTTGGTCCGGAAATAGTGAAAGAACTGTATGGACGTGAAGCTCCTGATTTCCGTAATGGTGATCATACTTTGACACTGATAAAGACTGAGAAGGGTAAGACAATCAACATTCAGCATAATGTGATGACTCCTCGTCCATATTCACGTATGTATCAGCTTACAGGAACAAAAGGATTTGCTAATAAATATCCTGTACAGGGCTACGCTATCCAGTCTGGTCAGGTAGAATCTGAAGGTATTCCTAATCATGAAGATCTTAACGCACACAGCTTCGTTTCTGAAGAGGTTAAGACTGCCTTGATGGAGAAGTACAAACACCCTATCCACAAAGAGCTTGAAGAGAAAGCTAAAACAGTAGGTGGTCACGGAGGTATGGACTTCATCATGGATTACCGTCTTGTTTACTGTCTGCAGAATGGTCTGCCTCTGGATATGGATGTTTATGACCTTGCAGAGTGGTGCAGTCTTATTCCTTTGACTGAGATCTCACTGGATAATGGCAGTGTGCCTGTTGAAATACCCGACTTCACACGTGGAGGCTGGGATAAAATTGATGGTCTTAAGTTTGCTTATTAATCTAAGTCAAACCGATCAGATATTCTTGTGAGATTATTGAATCAGATATTTGAAAGTTTATCAAATTAAATATTCTTGTGAGAGTATCGACCACAATTAATCAATATTCTAAATCGTAATACTCTTTGTAACTACTTTTCAGAATAACTCTATCAAAGAAAAGTGCCGGTGGTTTTAATCTCCGGCACTTTTTATTTTATCACTGATTATCTTAAATCACATTCACTTGAGTCCCATAAATCACCTGTTTAAATCACACTTCACGAGGCGATGTTATTCTTAACGAAGATCCCCTAATCACCAGATTCGACTTAAACAGATCTATCCTGTTCTTATCATATTTTTTATTTGAACTGATTTCCAATGCAAGCTCTCCAATCTTTCTGCCTATTTCAGGGAGTGGTCGCTCAATACTTGTGATTGCAGGAGATGAATATCTGCATTCAGGATCTTCGTCAAAGCTCACAATAGCCATCTCATTTGGGATATCAATTTTGTATACCTTTGATATTGAGATTGCCTGCAATGCAGCACTGAATCCCGGAAGGATTAATGCATCGGGGTGTGGATGAAGATTTATAAATCGCATAATAACCTCTGTGATATCCTCATTTGTGAGTTCACTGTAAATTATATAGTCGGGATTAAATGGTGTCTGATTTTCTGCGAGAACATCACTATATGCCTGAATTCTCTCTTTGTAAATTGGGCAGTTGAAGTGTTTTGCTGCAAATGCTATTCTTTTGTAATCAGACTTGACAAGATGGTTGGTCAGCAGATAAGAATCCATATAATTGTCGATAACAAACTTTGGGCAGGTGTAATCAAAGTCAACCCTGTTGAACATGATTACAGGTATACCCCTCTTCTCTGCCTGGGCAATATGATGGCTGTTGGTTGCATTCATACTTTGAGTGATAATGAGGCAGCTCACTTCTGAAGGCGACAGCTTTTCCACAATTGCCTTTTCTGTTTCAAATGAATTGAAAGAACAGAGTATGGAAACCAGGTATCTGTTATCTATTTTTTGCTGTATGCTCTTCAGTACCTTATGGTAAAAGTAGTTATTAACCTCTGGTACAACAATCGCAATCGTGTCACCCTTATTAACCCTGAAGTTCCTGCTGCTATAACCCATCTCCATTGCCTTCGCAAGAACCTTTTCCTTCACTTCATCACTAATTAAATCGCTTCCTGCAATTGCTCTCGAGATAGTGGAAGGAGAAAGATTCAGCTCCCTGGCTATATCATATATGGTTACCTTTGTTCTCTTCATATTCATATTGACTAAAGATACAAAATTAAAACGTTTCAGTCTAAAAACTGCAAAATTGTGTGAAAATATTTTTATAATAAATAAAAAAATATCCGTATATCATAATCGAATATACGGATATTAACCACATTAACTATCAACTATTCACTTTTCTATACTAATTATCAAGATTATAACCCTGCATTAGAATCTCCATCTGTTCCGCTCGGTTATCCTTGGCAGTTCCTTTTAATATTCTGGTTTCACCAGGTAATAACGATATATAATTATCATTCCAGAAAACAGGCAGTACAGGTTCACCCGACACCTTGTCAGAAAGAATAAACTCCATAAAGAATGCAATCTTATCCGTAGGGTTATGCACAATCGCCTCAAATTCAATCCCTTCTGAATCATTGGATATTGAGTATTCAAATTCAACTCGGATGTTAAATGGGAGACTTCGGAGCAGCTTAACTTTGGTTTGGATGCGCGTCTTTTCAATTCTCGCATGGGTGTGAATTTCGACTGGTATAGAAAGATTACTAAGGACTGGCTGGTGGTTGCTCCTGTGTTAGGTACGAGTGGAGCTGCAGCACCTTATATTAATGGTGGTGACGTTGAGAACAAAGGTTTTGAACACAAGATCGAAAAAAATAACTAAGCAATATCAAACCTTCAATCCCGCCTTTTTAAAAATATCCTTAGCATTCAGCAGTCTCTCCTCCGACAAAGCAGGCAGATCACCAGGTCTGTAATCCATACCCATCTGCTCATACTTATTCACACCCATCTTGTGGTAGGGCAGAAGCTCCACCTTCTCAATACATTTATAAGGTTTCAGGAAATCAGCAAGCCTGTTCAGAAGAATATCGTTGTCGGTCCACCCCGGCATAACCACATGCCTGATCCAGGCCCTGATATTTTTCTCCTCAAGATAGTTCAGGCACTTCAGCGTATTGTCAATCTTAACACCGGTAAGCTCCCTGTACTGCATCTGGTCAATCGACTTAATATCAAGCAACACAAGATCCACAATATCCAGCACCTCCTTCACCGTCTGATTGAAAATTGCTCCCGACGTATCAAGAGCAGTATGAATACCATTCTCTTTGCAAAGCATGAAAAACTCCTTCACAAAAGCCGCCTGCATAATCGGTTCACCACCAGTTACAGTCACACCCCCCTTAGCAATAAAGTTCTTATATTTCATCACTTCAGCAAGCAGCTCCTCCGGCGAAAGCTGATATTTGCCCTCTCCCTTCTTATCCCATGTGTCTGGGTTGTGGCAGTAAACGCAGCGCAAAGGACAGCCCTGCAGGAATATTACGAATCTTATTCCGGGACCATCTACTGTTCCAAAGCTTTCAAGAGAATGTATATTTGCTTTCATATTTCTGTGATTTTAAACTGATACTAACCAATAATGTTTATTTGGACTGCAATGTTTTTTTCGTCTGTAATATTTCTTTCGGCTGAAGTATTTCTTTCGGCTGCAGTAAGTTTATCTTTTGCGTCAAGTGATTGAACTGTTGTTACGAGGACCTCAGATAATTTTATCGGGACCCGCTCTGTGAAGTTCACGTAATTTTATATACTGTTTGAGCGAAGCGAGTTTATATAAAATAGTGAACAATCAGCAAGCGGATGATAAAATTATCGCAGTCCGAGGAATAATTGTTCAATCATAGAAAAAGATAAACGCTCCTGTCTTATTGTATTGGCAGTCTTTAAAAAAACATTGCTCCCCGAAAATCAGGGAGCAAGTTACCAAATAAATATAAATATTATAGAGACTGATTGATAGTCCTTGAAATAACATCAAGCTGCTGTTCACGAGTAAGCTTAATGAAATTCACAGCATAACCCGAAACGCGGATAGTAAGCTGCGGATACTTCTCAGGATGATCCATCGCATCAAGAAGCAGATCCTTGTCAAACACATTCACATTAAGGTGCTGACCACCATCAGCGGTGAAATAGCCATCAAGCAGGTTAACCATATTATTAACCCTCATATCAGTATCTTTTCCAAGAGAACCCGGCGATACAGCAAAAGTATATGAGATACCATCATGAGCATGCTGGAAAGGAAGTTTTGCTACAGATGCAAGAGCCGCAACAGCACCCTTAGAGTCTCTTCCGTTCATAGGATTAGCACCCGGAGCAAAAGGAGTGCCTGCAGGTCTGCCATCAGGAGTAGAACCAGTCTTCTTACCATAAACCACGTTAGAGGTGATGGTCAGGATCGACTGTGAAGTGATGGCATTTCTGTAAGTCTCATGTTGACGCAGATAACCCATAAACTTCTTCACAATATCCACCGCTATCTGGTCGGTCCTGTCATCATTGTTACCAAAAGGAACATAATCACCCTCACGTTCAAAGTCAACAGCAATACCACGCTCATCACGAATCACCTTCACCTTAGTATCACGTATTGCAGCAAGTGAGTCAGCCACAATTGAAAGTCCCGCAATACCGGTAGCCATGATCCTCTGAACATTACCATCATGCAGAGCCATCTCAAACGCTTCGTATGCATACTTATCATGCATGTAGTGAATAATCTTCAGTGCATTCACATACACCTTGGCCAGCCAACGCATAGTCTGCTCAAACTTCTCCATCACCTCGTCATAATCAAGATATTCCGAAGTGATAGCCTCAAACTTAGGAGCCACCTGAACACCCGACTTCTCATCCACGCCACCATTGATAGCATAGAGCAAGCACTTAGCCAGGTTGGCACGAGCACCAAACAGCTGCATCTGCTTACCAATTCTCATTGGCGATACACAGCAGGCAATACCGTAGTCGTCACCATAATCAGGACGCATCAGATCGTCATTCTCATACTGAATAGCAGAAGTCTCCACCGACACCTTAGCACAGAACTTCTTCCAGTTCTCAGGAGCGCTTTGCGACCACAATACAGTCAGGTTTGGCTCAGGAGCCGGTCCCAGGTTATACAGCGTATGCAGATAGCGGAAAGATGTACGGGTTACAAGCGTCTTACCCTCAATATTCTGTCCCCCCAGCGATTCAGTCACCCACACAGGGTCACCCGAGAACAGCTCATTATATTCCGGAGTACGAAGGAAACGCACAATACGCAGCTTGATAATCATCTGATCGATAAGCTCCTGCGCTTCACTTTCAGTAATCACTCCCTCTTTAAGATCCTTCTCAATATATATATCCAGGAAAGTAGAAGTACGTCCAATCGACATAGCAGCACCATCCTGATCCTTCACAGCAGCCAGGTAAGCAAGATACAAGAACTGAACAGCCTCATGAGCGTTCCTTGCAGGCTGCGAAACATCAAAACCATAGCTCTGGCACATCTTCTCAAACTTCTGCAGAGCCTTTATCTGGTCGGTAACCTCCTCACGACTTCTGATAACATTCTCATTAAACTCCTGAATATCCAGCTGTTTCTGGAAAGCCTTTCTCTCCTTAATCAGGATAGCAGTACCATAAAGAGGCACACGTCTATAGTCACCAATAATTCTTCCGCGACCGTAAGCGTCAGGCAGTCCGGTTATAATTCCCGATTTTCTTGCAGCCAGTATCTCATCATTATATGCAGAGAAAACACCCTCGTTGTGAGTCTTCCTATATCTTGTGTAAATATCCTTAGTAAGCGGATCCAGCTCATAACCATAAGCAGTAAGTGAGTTTTCCACCATTCTGATACCACCTTTAGGGAAAATACCCCTCTTCAGTGGAGCATCAGTCTGCAAACCCACAATCACCTCATTATCCTTATCAATATATCCCGGTCCGTATGTATCAATCTCCTGCGGAAGCTTAGTTTCGGCATCATAAACACCCTTAGCCTGCTCTTCCTTGAACATCTCTGTAAGCTTGTTCCACACCTTCTTCGTGCGTTCAGTAGAAGAAACAAGAAAACTATCATCACCCTCATAAGGTGTGTAGTTATTCATGATAAAATCCCTTACGTTAATCTCTTTTCTCCATAGGTCGCCTTTGAAACCTTTCCATGCCTCGTTATTACTATCCATGATAAACTTTAGTTTGATGTTATATATTTAAATATCAGGATATTAAATTAAACTCATTAGGTTGGGTAAGTTGATCAATGCTGTGGTTTTTAAAAAAATCGGATGCGAATTCTATAAATAAAAAACGAATCGATAACCTCGATAATCTTTGATAACCTAAATCAAATAACATAAAATCCCGATTTGAGGCTGCAAAGATAACTCTAAAATCCTGAATAAAGAAATATTTCCTTAATTAAAACCGCATTTTTTATTGTAAATTATACAATTAATATGTCGCTATTATTTCAATATAATCTCTCATAATCTCTCATGGTAATATTTATTTCGTATATTTGTCCGAATTACAAAAACGGAAAACTGATTATGATTATAGCCGTAGACTTCGATGGTACTATTGTGGAACATGAATACCCGGCCATTGGTAAACCAATACCTTTTGCTATAGAGACCTTACTTCATCTTCAGAAAGATGGACACAGGCTGATATTGTGGACTGTACGCAGGGGCGATCTGCTAAAGGAGGCGGTTGACTACTGTGCATCTCAAGGATTATATTTCTATGCTGAGAACGAGAACTATCGGGGTGAGACTATCGAGAAGCAGGACTTCTCACGCAAGCTCAAGGCTGATCTTTTTATTGATGACCGAAACCTGGGAGGGCTGCCCGACTGGGGAGTTATATATAATGTAGTTCAGGCCATGGTTGATGGTCACGACAACCCACTTTCTCTTATGATCAATCATTCAGCCATGCCACAGAGAAAGAAAAAAGGTTGGTTCAGACGTTAGGAAACGAGAACCAACCTTTTAAAAATATATTCAACCTTTAGCTTTTCTTTCTTCTTTTACTCTTTTTCTTGTTGCCGTAACCATAACCAAATCCATACCCGTAGCCATAACCATACCCACGGTGGAAGTCAGCCACATCATTAATCACCAGCAACATATTGTTCAGCTTGTTCTGCTGCATCAGATTGTTTGCAAACCTGATATTTCCCTTGCTTGAGAAATCCATCCTGCATACATATAGGGTAGCATCCGTCACCCTGTTCATCACCAGAGTATCAGTCACCAGAGCCGAAGGAGATGAGTCGATAAATATATAATCAAACTCCTCCCTTAAGCTGCCGATCGCTTTGTCCAGAGAAGGACGCGAAAGAAGCTCAGCAGGGTTAGGCGGAACAGGTCCCGCAGCAATAACAAACAGGTTAGGATGCAGTCCCGATTGAACAATCAGATTATCGATATTCTTCTCAAAGCCCGACAGATAGTTTGTCATACCATTCTTAGTCTCCAGCTTCAAATACTCCCTTAATCGTGGAATTCTCAAATCGAGACCTATCAGCAGCACCTTCTTATTCAGGAATGCTGTACTCAATGCCATATTTATAGCAACAAATGTTTTACCCTCACCGGAAACTGTAGAAGTGATTGTAACCACTTTATTGTCAGTTCCCAAAGTGAGCAGCAAATTGGTGCGAGCCATTCTGAAAGCTTCGTCAATTGAGTCATTCCCCTGCTCATCCACCACAACATTCTTCTCCTCTTTATGTTTAGGTATTTCGCCAAGTACAGGAACCTTGCTGAGTCTGTCCACATCAGATCTTGTGCGAACCTTATACTGCAGCAGCTCGTTCAGATAGATAATACCTGCAGGGATCAGCACACCAAGCATCAATGCAGCAAGCAGCAGAATCATCTTTCGTGGAGACACCTGACCTTCGGTAAGAGCTTCATCCAGCACTTTTGCACTATTAGCCGTAGCAGCCAGTTCAAGAGCATTCTCCTCACGCTTCTGTAACAGCATCAAAAACAGACTTGCCTTGATCTGCTGTTCACGTGAAAGCTCCATAAACTCCCTCTCCTGAGTTGGCATCACACCAATACGTCCACCATATATATTAGCCTGGTTACGTGCATCACGGCGCTGAATATTCAACCCCTGCTGCACACTGCTGATGGAAGAGTTAATATTCTCCCTCAGTCCCGCAATCTGCTCCTCAAGCCTTATCATTGCAGGGTTGTCAGCCGTCATGCTCTGCGACAGACGCTCACGCTCCAGAACCAGTCTGTTATACTCACTAGTAGTAGCAGCAAGATTAGGATCTTCAATACCCACATTAGCAGGAATAGTCTTATTCGCATTATTAGGATTTTTCACATACTCACTCAGCGAGTTTACAATATTCAGCTGAGTCTCCACCTGCACAAGCTGCTGCTCATACTGACTACCCATCTGCATATTACGCTGAAGGTCGATCTGCAAATCACTCAATCCCTCCTGCTGTTTATAATCCTCCACACTCCTTTCAGCATCACTCAGCTCTCTGTCAATAATAGCAATACGCTCATTTATAAAAGCCTGAGTATTAAATGCCTCCATCTTGTTATCCTCAATGGTTTCGTTGTTATACACCTCCACCAGCATATTAAGGAAATCCTTACCTTTTTCAGGATAGGGAGTGTTAATAGACAGATTCAGCACAGAAGCCTGTTTCGATGCCTGCTGAACAGACAACCTTTTTCTATAATGGCCGATCACCTCATTAGGATGCATTATAACCACATTCATCTCATAATGCCCCAGTTCGGTATCAGGTCTTTTTGTAAAGCTGATATGACCCTGAGGAGTATCAATTATAGCCGGTAACGTAGTAAACACAGTATCAACCTCTTTCTCATTCTCAAGACCCGAGATAGTAATCGTACCATCACTCTCATTTGTAGTCATATTGAAAGAGATATTCTGAGTCAGTTTATCCAGGTTCCCCTGATCCATACTCACAATCACCGGACTCCGTTTATACAGGTCGTTACTCTTAATCCTTCCACTCACAACATAAGAGGTATGCAGATTAAGACGATTAATTACATTTCTTATGATCGACCGGCTCTGCAGGATATAAATCTCATTCTCCAGATTAGCTACAGCACCAAGTCCACCCAGCTGAATACCATCCATCCCACTTATCGATGGCTCCATACGCTGATCCCTCGCCTCCTTTAGAACTATACTTGACGAAACATTATATACAGGAGTAGTATATCTCAGATACAAAAATACTCCGGCAAGCGCAAGTACGATACCCAGCACAAACCATTTCCAGTAACGTGCAAATCTCAAAACTATCTCCAGTAGGGAGATCGATTCGCTATTTTCTAAATCATTCTGTTCCGATACGGAATACAAATCAGTCATTATAGAATAATAAATAGTAAATTAAATAAAGAATGAGTTTTTCTATTTTCTCAGGATATTAACCAGCAGTCCCGCCAGCGATATCAATATTGATGTACCTGAAATCCAAAGGCTTGTAGCACTTCCAATCTCCGAGCTCTTTGCTTTTGTCTTGTTAGGCTCCACATACACCACATCGTTCTGCTGCAGAAAATAGTATGGAGAGTGAATAATAGAAGGATCATTCAGGTTCAGCACAATCACACTCTGGTTGCCATCAGCATCCTCCCTGATAACCTTAACGTTATCACGCTTACCATAGATAGTCATATCACCCGCCATGGCCAATGCTTCAAATATGTTAACCTTCTCATTCACAATAGTAAAAGTGTTCGGACGAGCCACCTCACCCAGTACCGAGATCTTATAATTCACAAAACTCACAGTCACCACCGGAGGCTCCTTCAGATACTTTTGAAGCAGTCCCGTAATCTTCGTCTCCGCTTCCCTTTTAGTCAATCCGCTAAGAGTAACCATACCCAATACCGGGAAATTTATCTGTCCGTTATTATCCACCAGATATTTCTGCAGCGCAGGTTGAGAGTAAGTACTTGAACCGGTAGTCAAACTCGGCACAGTAAGGTTAAAAGGTTTCACGGCCTCCGGATCGGTTGCCGACACTGTAATCGTCAGCAGATCCTTAGGCAAAATGCGTGCATCATACATAGGACTGGTCTGCACATAGCCCGCCATATCATTTTCACCGGCACCCTGTATATAAGCCACATTCTTGGCACTATTACAGGAAATTACACCTAAAATTATTATTATAGATGAAATTAAATAAAACAATTTGTTCATGAAACTGAGTTCTTTGATAGTCAACTACAAAATTAATACATTTAATGCAAACAACAAGATTAAAACCAAAATCATATTGTTATATTGTGAGTTATAATAAAAACAACTAAATTTGCTCTCCAATCCTTAATTAATTAAGAAATAAGAATGAAATTAAAAAGGTACCATCTTACCGGTCTTATCTTTCTATTTATTACCGGCAGTCTTTTTGCACAGATGAGTGATCAGCAGATAATTGATGAGTTCAGAAGATATCAAAATTCAGGCATGTCACAAGAACAGATTGCTGCTGAGATGGTAAAAAAAGGGGTAACCACAGCACAGTTACAACGAATACGCGAACAGTACAATCAAACACAAAGCACAGGTCAGCCCAACCAGCAAGGCACTGATCCACAGACAAGACAGACAGCCGAATATGTAAGTCCATACGACTACACCCTCATACCTCAGGATACCACTGCCCAGCAGGATAGAGTGTATGGACGCGAACTGTTTCAGTCACAAAATCTCACCTTTGCACCAAACATGAATATGCCAACCCCTGCAAACTATATACTGGGTGCGGGAGATCAGTTAATAATAGATGTATGGGGAGATTCAGAGCTTAATGTACAATATACAATAGCACCGGACGGACATATCACGGTTCCGGGTATCGGCAGAATACAACTTAGCGGCATGAATGTCAAACAGGCCGAAAGTCGCATCCGCACACAATTTTCAACAATATATTCCGACTTAGATTCATCTGAGCCGCACACCTTCCTGGCTATATCAGTAGGAAATGTAAGAACCATAAAAGTGAATGTTATGGGAGAGGTCAGAACCCCCGGTACATACACCCTAAGCTCCTTCTCATCAGCATTCCACGCCATGTATGCAGCAGGAGGAACAACCAATATTGGTAGTCTCCGCAACATCCGCATCTTCAGGGCAGGGCGTCAGGCTGCTGAGATCGACCTCTATGAGTATCTCATGAAAGGCAACAGCATGTCAGATATCACGCTTCAGGATGGAGATATAGTAATGGTAGAACCTTTCGGATCACTGGCACAGGTAATAGGCGAAGTGCGCCGCCCCATGTGGTATGAGATGAAACCCGATGAAACCCTCGAAGATCTTATCCGATATTCAGGAGGATTCAGCGGTAACGCTTACACAGCTGCACTCACACTCATCAGAAGCGGAGAGGAAAAGCTGGAAGCATATACCCTCAGTCAGCCCGAATACTCCACCTTTCAGATTAAAGATGGCGACAGGGTAGAGGTGAACAATATCCTCGATGAGTACGCCAACATGGTAGAGATTACCGGTTCTGTATATCGTCCCGGCAGATATGCAATCGGCGACAAGATTATTACAGTGAGAGACCTTCTCGAGGTTGCACTGGGAACCACAGGCGATGCCTACCTGCAGCGTGCACTTCTCTATCGCGAAAATGATGATCTGACACGTTCAATTGAGTCGTTCAATGTGAGCGACCTTATGAGCGGACGTATCAACGATATCACGTTAAAGAAAAACGACCTGCTCCACATTCCTTCTGTACTATCACTCGATGACAGGTTCACGGTATATATAGGAGGAGAGGTTCGTAAGCCCGACAGCTACCCCTATGCAGATAATATGCGTCTTGAAGATATTATCCTTCAGGCAGGCGGTATCACAGAGGCTGCATCCACAGCACGAATCGATGTATACCGCAGAATAAAAGATCCCGGAAGCACCACTCTTGGAGATCTATCCAGTATAATGCAATCATTTACACTGGTCGACGGAGAGATAGTCTCCAGCGATCCCGACTTCGTGCTTCAGCCATAATCACCTTCAAACAGCACTTCGCCGCATACGAGATTCAGCAGATGGTCACTGTTGAGGGCGAAGTGCTGTTTGAAGGTGATTATGCTAAGATTTCAAAGGATGAGCGACTCTCATCACTAGTAAACAGGGCAGGGGGGCTAACGAAATATGCATATATAAAAGGAGCACGATTATCACGCCGACTTACAGCTGATGAACAGGAGAAGGTAAAAGAGTCTCTCCGTATAAAAGCCCAGGTAGATCAGTTAGATACAGATTCACTCCTGCAGCAGCAACTTGAAGCTGTTGATCTCTCCACTCAATATGTTGCAATTAATCTTGAGAAAGCACTTAAAAACCCGGGAGGACAGGAAGATATTATCCTCAGAGAGGGAGATGTTCTAACTATTCCTGAATACAATGAGCTGGTTAAGATATCAGGAGGAGTACTTTATCCTAACCTGGTAACCTACAGGAAGCATAAAAAACTTGGATACTATATCGATCAGGCAGGAGGATACTCCCGTCTTGCATTGAAGAGCAAACCTTTTGTTGTATATATGAACGGAGAGGTGGCTTCAGGACGCTGGGCAAAGATAGAACCCGGTTGCGAGATAATTGTACCTGAAAGACCCGAAAGAGAGCCAATGAGTTTGCAGGGAATACTTAGCCTTGGTACTTCAATCGCATCAATAGCACTGTTAATTTCCAATCTGGTAAGATAATAAGAAATGGAACAAGAAAATAAGCCTATAATTACAGTAAATAATTCTTATGAAATTGATATTACAGGATTTCTAAAAAAACTTTGGTTAAAACGACGTTTTATACTCATTACAACTGTAATATTTCTTCTGATAGGACTCTTTTATGCAATGATTGCACCTGTCCAGTACACTTCTACCTGCACGGTTGTTCCTCAGACCGGTAACAGATCCGGAGGCAGCAGTCTGGGTAGTGTAGCAGCAATTATGGGTGTAAATCTTGGAACAGCAATGATGACAGAAGGCACCCTTTCACCTAATATCTATCCCGAGATCATAAAGAGCGTACCGTTCACTCGTGAGATAATGAAAACAGAGGTGATAGTAAAGAAATCCAATGGTCAGCCCATCACCCTTTACGATTACTATGCTGATAAACAATACAGAGAGTTCAACCTTTTAGGTGCAATAAAAAAATATACAATCGGCCTCCCCGGTGTTATTATAAGTGCAATCAGGGGAGGAAATCAATCCGCAATAGTAGAAACTTCTCCGGTGGTTGATTCAACCAACGTGTTTAATCTTTCATCAACTGAAAGAAGAGTATATAATGCTATTCAGAAAGCAATAGATATAAACCCAAACTCAAAAAGTGGAACAGTAGTCATTGGCTATACATTCCCAGAAGCAAAAGTTGCAGCAGAGGTTACAGATAAGATATATAATACACTCGAGGAGTATGTTTCACAGTTCAAATCAGAGAAGCTAAACGACAATCTGGAGTTTATAGAAAAGAGTTACGAAACAGCACGTGAAGATTTCCTAAACGCTCAGGATAGACTTACATCATTTCAGGATGCAAACAGGGGCCTCACCACAGCATCAGCGCGCTCAATGGAAGCCCGCCTTCGCAACGAGTATGACATTGCATACACAATCTATCGTGAGCTTGCAACACAACGCGAACAGGCCAAGATTGCCGTAAAAGAGAATCAAACAATTCTAACATTGGTAAATCCACCCGTAGTTCCACTTGTAAAAAGTGCACCCAGGAGAAGTATAATCATCGTAGGTTTCCTATTACTGGGAGTAGTAATTTCCGTTGGATGGGTGTTTATATCGCCAATATTTAAAGCAATAAAAGAAGAGATTACAGAATAATCAAAAGGGAGGAGTACCCACTCGTACTTCTTCCTTTTTCAAATCAAAATTCATCACCACACAATAACACAGCACACAATAACCTGTTTTCAGATACTGTCAACCAATATAAAATTTAGCTGTTTATCCAAGTTATTGTATTATATTACTGAAATTCCAAGCCTGAATGTGTCGGATACCTTTATTTGAAGGAAAAGCTATATCATCAAGAGAAACAACAAATTTTTCATAATTATCTTCTACCGACTCCAAAGGCGAGTATTCCCTTTGGATAGTCTGCTCATCAGTCAGAATATAAGAACTTTGTATATATACCACTCTGTCCTCTTTTTTTGCGACAAAATCAATCTCTCTATCTCTGAAAGTACCAACATATACTTCATAACCAGACCTTCTAAGTTCCAGATAAATCAGATTTTCCAGCTTATAGCCCACACCATAGCCGAATCCCTGATAAAGATAGTTTTTGAAAGACAGATCATTAATATAGTATTTGTTATTTCCCGATAAAATCTCCTTTCCACGAATATCATAACGCTCAACCCTGTGTATGATAAAAGAATCTTCTAAATAACCTATATAGTTAGAAACAGTATCATATGTTGTATTACGTCCTTTACCCTTAAAGTAGTTTACTATATTAGTTATAGAAACCAGATTTGAAGCATTGTTTACTAGATATACAAATATGTCCTCCAGTAGTTTAGCATCCTTAATATTATGCCTCTGAATTATATCACGCAATAATACGGTATCTTTTACAGCAGAAATATAGTTGCGTTTAGTTTCTTCATTTGGCAACATGAAAAGCTCAGGCAATCCACCGCTTTCCATATAATTAATATAGCTTTGTTTGGAATTTTCCTTCTTAGTGATCCCTATATATTCATTAAAACTAAAAGGGAATATCTGAAATTCAATATAACGACCGGATAAAAGAGTAGCCAGTTCACCCGACAGCATCTTGGAGTTTGATCCACTTATAAACACTTCATAACTATCTACAAAATCCTGTGAATAAGAATTTATTAGATGCTCCCATCCTTCCACATTCTGAATCTCATCAATAAACAACCACACTTTACCCTCAGGATTTAGCTCTTCACGATATACTTTTATCAGCATATCCAGATCTTTATAATCTTTGATAAAGTCGAAATCAGCAAATTCCTTGTTGATATAAATTATGTTTCTATTATTTACGCCACCTTCAATCAAACGATAGATTATCTGGCGCAGGATGTAGCTTTTTCCAACGCGACGCTGGCCAACTAATACTTTAATCAACCTATTGCCAGTTGATTCATAAATCTTATTAGTATATAAATCACGTGGAAAACCAAGTTCCGGATAATTATTATCCCAAAAGTTGTATTTTTTCAGAGCCTCAAAATTTTCTTCCATACTCGAATATTTTAATGCAAAGGTGTAAATATTCTTTTACACTCGAAAATATTGGCTCAAATATAGTAATTTTCTTTTATACTCGAAAATAATGAGTGATGAATACCTCCGCATTATTTCTCCTTCAAAAACAAATACCAATAAACACACCCCACCAGCAAAACACCACCCACTAAGTTACCCAGCGTGGCCGGCAGTAAATTATCAATCAGGAAGGCACCCCAGGTGATATCCGCACCCGCATAAATTGCTGCCGGAATAAAAAACATGTTGGCGATAGAGTGCTCATAACCAAAGGTAACAAACAGCATAACAGGAATCCATATACCAACAGCCCTGCCAATAATATCTTTACCTGCATAACCCATATACATACCAAGACACACCAGCCAGTTAGCACCCACGCCCTTCCAGAAGACCGTCATGAAATCCTGGTTAACTTTAACATTCGACAGTTCAAACAGATACGTACGCCACGGATCCGCGTCAAGCATACCCACGTTGGCCGACAAAACATACGCAATAAACTGAGCACCTACGAAATTAAACAGGTAAGAAATCAGAAGAAACAATGCTGCTTTGCCAAAATCAATCTCTTTGTGAAGTACAGGGAAAGTAAAAGAGGCACAATCACTGGTAAACAGGTCAGCCCCAGTTATCGACACCATGATCAGTCCAACAGGGAACAAAGCACCCGCCACAAACTTCACTATTCCTGGGTTATCCAATGCCACACCCGGCATACCACCTGCAACCATCACAGTGAGCAAACCTCCCAATGCAATAAAAGCACCACCCAAAATGGCCATTAGTGCAAACTTCGTAAAAGACTTTTTAGATTTATCCAGAGCACTCACTCTGAAAAGATTAGCAGCTTCAGCAGCGGTAAAATAATTCATATGTTAATAACCTAAATTATAGTGCAAAAATACAACAATAGAGTCACACTCACAAACAGATAAAAAAATAACCCCTGATTTTTTTATCAGAGGTTATTCAGTTTAATCATATTATTTAATCTAAACCTGTTTCATAAATCTAAATTTCATCGAATACAGTCCCATCAATATAAACAGCAGAACCACAAACATCCACCAGCCAAGGGTAGGGTAAAATGCAATTATAAGAGCTGAGCATACCAGCTGAACAGTAAAGTATATAATACTCACCAAACGATGAGGCATCTTCTTCTCGTTGGCCAGAATCTGATAAAAATGCAATCTGTGAGCCTCCATTATGTTTTCTTTAAGGTAAATCCTGTGCAGGATAGTCATTACAGCATCAACCCCATATACCATTAGGAAGCCCAGCCATATTATATTTTTTGTTTTCAATATCAATAACAGCAATAATGTCACAATCCAGAAGGCAATACTCACGGCACCCACATCACCTGCAAAGCACTTAGCCCTTTTGCGGAAATTGAAAAATAGGAATACAACAGAGGCTATCAATGGGTACCAGATCATGTCAGGATTCACAAAATTCCCATAAACAAGATTCACATATTGCAGTGATCCCAGCACAGCAATACTATACAACCCCGTGATACCATTAATCCCATCCATAAAGTTATACGCATTCACGATACCAATAAACACGATATAACCAATGATGATAGCCCACCAGGGGAAACCACCAAACACACCCGCAAGGTAAAAAGCACAGCTCATGGCAAGCAAATGAAACAACAGTCTCACCTTCTGTCCCAGACCAGTTATATCATCAATGAAACTCACCCCGCCAATAAGCGTAATACCTGTAAAAAACAGCAAAACATCACTGGAGAAATTAAACAGCAGGTAAAGCAGAGCAGCAACCCAGTAGATCACGCCACCCCCACGAATAGTTATATAATCGTGCGAACTCCTCAGGTTGGGTTTATCAATAATATTGAATCTGTCTGCAACCTTGAAATATGATAGTTCCGCGATAATAAGTAAGGCAAATATGATTATGTAATACATTCCTTTAATTTGAAAATAAATCCCTTATCACCTAAAACTCTCCAACGTCCTTTTCATTCCCTCAATGGCTGAAACCGGCATACTCTCAATCCCAAGGGCTCTTTTTATCTTATCATTACTTACAATGTAGTTCTCTGTAAGCTTACGCAGCCTTATTTTATCCAAAGGAAGATGCAGAACACCACCAATTGAAGCAGCCACATTAATAAGCCCTTTAGGGAGCCTCCAGATGCGAGATCTTTTGCCTACCGACTCACTAATCATCCCGATCAGTTCGTTAGTGGAAATAGGCTCATCATCCCCCACATGATAGGTCCCACTTTCAATATCATCTTTCACTATCAGTTGTTCCACCACGAAACTGATATTATCTATAGAGCAAAATGATCGTAAGTTCTCATAAGAACCCAGTGGCCATGGAATACCCTTGCTTACCACATTGTAAAGTAAATTTAAATTACCTTTATTGCCTGGACCGTGAATCATACAAGGTCTTAGTATATATATATTCTTATCATGAACTCTGGGATCATTTTTCATGAAGTTAAGGATATACTGCTCTGCCTTTATTTTAGACTCACCATAAGGGCCAACAGGATGCGGAACCACATTTTCTGTAAGAATATCTCCCGGAACACTATCAGCTGCAGCTTTCACCGAACTGAAAAATACAAAAGTTTTAGCATCACTTTCCATGAAGTAGTCAAAAATCTTTTGTGTTAACCCAACATTTATATCAAAATAGCTATGAGTCAATCTCTTATTCTTAGTGTCATGCGCTTTACCTGCAAGATGTACAATGGCGTCCAAAGGAGGTAAATTGTCCAAATTATTCCAACCAAATATTTGTTCAACACCTTCTTTATTAGGTTGTATTATATCCAATCCGAATAACTTGTGACGCTTGCTCCAGCTGTTGGTGAAGTTAGTACCAACGAAGCCGTTTATGCCGGTTATGAGAATTCCTTTCATATATTATAAGTAACTTAATATTGATTTAGCCATTTCACGATTGATGTTGTTACGGCTGAATTTTGCAATAAAGTCTGTACGTTTTTCGTTTATGTAAGTATAATTTTGCAATCCAGATACCATAGCATCCACATCACAGGGGTTAAATAAAATCGTGTTACTAACATTTTCTGTGATGAATTTATTAGCGTAACCACCCACTCCAGCTATAATTGGTTTATCGAATGTTGCTAATTCAAATATCTTGGAAGGAAGCACCTTCTCAAAAGCTTCGTATACATTAAGGTGAAGGAATAAGAAATCCGAGCCGTTATATATCTCCAATAACCTTTCACGTGTCACTGGTGGAATTAAATCTACATTCTTCAAACCCAATTTCGCAATTTCATCCTCTAACACCTTCTTTGCTCCCCCATCTCCGATGACTTTAAACTGATAGTTAGGTCCTAGTTGTGATGCTACTTGAGGAATAATTTTATGTAATCCTTGGCCTTCACCAATGTTTCCAGCATAAGTTATTGTTTTTTTAGTACTAGCATTCAGGCTACTGCTCTTGTTGTTGTTTAAAAAGACATCATCGATACCATTAGTGAAAAAAGAGTATTTTGCGTTATTGTATTTTTTGAAATATGGTTTGAAACCTTCAGAGATAAGGTTTATATGAGATGCATAAGAAAACGTTCTTTTTTCAATTACTTTAAGAAAAGGAAGAATAGCTGTTTTAACCAACTTATTCTTCAACACATCGTCAATTGTATCAACAAAAATATCCCTGATATCCAAGTAAAGAGGTATTTTCTGTTTTCTGGCTATAACTAAACCAAGATATGCCGTAAAAAGTCTTGAAGAAGAAGCAAACACTAAATCATACTTTTCGTTTCTTGTAATCTTTAATGCTTTTGCAAAATAACGTCTGAAAGAGCGTACCTGATCTAGCATACCACTTTTATGAGAAGGAAGATCAATCCTATGAATACTCATATTTCCAATATCTTCTCTCGTTTTTGCTTCAACTTTAAAAGAACTATATCTATTGGGTTGTGTAGTGACCACATCAATATGGCAATCCTCTCCACACTGCTTAGAGAGTTCCATGGCAAGGGGTGTATTTCTAAAAGAACCGGCACATAAATCCGGTTCAAAGTAGAATGTTAAATATAAAATATTCATTTTAGTTTAATATTAGTAGTCAAGTTTCCACGGAAAGACACTTCAATAGACATGCTTTCAATACGTATATTAAATTCAGGCGAGTAGTGTGTGGTTTTTAATGTTAGTGACAATGCGTTTTTAAACACTACAACAAAATCCTTACCCATAACCTTATTCTCTGAGATTTTTATTTCTTCATTAGGATGAAAATGAAAATGTGCTATCCCTTCACCATTCAATATATCATCTTCAATAAAAACTTCAGTTTCATTTATTCTAATACCCCTTTTGTGAATGACTCCAAAACGCTTAAAATACCCATCGTGAGAAGCAGTTACACAAAAATCTGTATCTTCAACAACCTTCGTTTTAGCTCTTTTCCCAACACGATGTCCGGCCCATACCTGACTTGAATTTTCATTATTTATAGTCACAGTATTATGTGCAGCTGTGGAGCGCTCATAAAACCTAGTTTCGTTCATCTCATAAGTCGAAGTTCCGGTATCAACGATTACAGGACGACCTTTTATATATAGTTCAAAAGATAATGTATCCGCATGTGCATGACCCGGTTGATAAGTAGGGCCAACTTCACCTATGTCAAAGAATAATTCGATATTCTCAGAAGCCAGTTTTCTATACCCCGAATCTGACAATTTTAAATATTTTTTAGGAGCTAGATTTAATTCTTTTGCATATGATTGTAACTGATTTGGGGTGGGAGCTATACTGTTTGCTGCATCATTAAACAATGGAATATCACCATTTCTGAAAGTGAAGTTACTTATAAATGCAAGCATTTTCTCAGCCCTATCTTTTAACAACTGAAACAATTCTTGGTCGAAAAGATTATTATTAGATACTAAATTAAAACAATCCAGTACTCTGTAAGTCATCAAACAATGATACATTGGGCTTAATTCAAAATGTGCACCATCTTCTAAAATCTGTTCGTCAAGCTCATTAATCAAAATACTCCTCGCCTGTTTATATAAACTAATATCGTTGAAATAATAAGAGCCAAATAATAAAGCAAAACCATTTTCTAATAAATGATTTCCTAACAAATGATACTCTTTTTGTTTACACAACAAATGTAGTTGTAGCCATAAAGATTTATCATACTTAGAATCCTTTATATTATGAGTAATAAAAAATCTTATCCAATTAATTATTCTCAAAGAAATCGGATAAGGTTCCAATCCGACTTTATTATTACTGATTGTTTCTATAAACTCATCAATAAGTTTTAATCCTTCATTTACTGTAATAGTTCGTTGATTAAGAAATTCAAAATAGTTCAGATTATATGCCCATAACCTTCCGTACTCAGGGTAATTCCAATCTATTTTATCAGTAAATGAATGTTCTAAATTAAGAAAAGTAAAGCTATTACTTGATTTATAAGAATTACAATTGTGTATAGCTTTACTGAATTTAAGCTTTTCTACTTTAGGTTCCGAAATAGAAGTTCCGGTTTGCAATGATGGATTTTTACCAAACCTATTTCTAATAAAATACTTTAATCTATAGCGTATCTGAATTGGTTTCAGATAACGAACTGTATTAAATAGTAGCGCTATTTTAGAAATATAACCCATTACTAACTACCTCTCCCCGATAAACTCAATTATCCTCTCACAAGCCTGTCCATCACCATAAGGATTATTTGCCTGCGACATTGTGTTGTAGTATTCTTCATCATCCAATAAACGTGAAGTTTCGGAAACTATAAGATCATAGTTAGTGCCAACAAGCTTTACAGTACCGGCTTCCACTGCTTCAGGACGTTCTGTAGTGTCGCGCATCACCAATACAGGTTTACCCAATCCTGGGGCTTCTTCCTGTATACCACCGCTGTCGGTCAGTACCAAAGTACTCTGATTCATCAGATAGACAAAAGGAAGATATTCCAGAGGTTCAATAAAGTGGATGTTATTAATAACAGATTCTCCAAAAATCTCTTTAATTGGTTTTCTGACATTTGGATTCAGGTGCATAGGATAAACAAAATCCACCTCAGGATATTTCTCAGTGAGAGTTTTAATAGCGTTACACATATTTATAAACCCATCTCCAAAGTTTTCTCTCCTGTGCCCAGTTATAAGTACCAGCTTACGCTTATTTGGAAGAGGTGATGTAAAATCCTCTACCATCTCACCGGGCAGACCACTATTTATAAGAGTAGCTTTAATTTCAGACTGCAGACTCTTATCACTCTTGATCTTATCTAAAACCAAATACAAAGCATCAATAACTGTATTTCCTGTAATGGTAATAGTAGATTCATCAACACCCTCCTTTAATAGGTTCTCTTTACTAAGAGCAGTAGGAGCCAGGTTATATACCGAGATTCTGCTTGTAATCTGCCTGTTCATCTCTTCCGGCCATGGACTGTAAATGTTGTGAGTTCTTAGCCCTGCCTCAATATGAGCAACCGGAATCTGTTGATAAAATGCGGCCAGTGCTGCAGCCATTGATGTGGTTGTGTCTCCATGCACGAAAACAACATCAGGCTTTGATTCACTATAAACATCTCTTAGTCCTGTAAGCACACGAGCTGTAACATCATAAAGGTCCTGACCCTGTTTCATTATATTAAGATCATAATCGGGCTTTATATCAAAAAGATGTAGTACCTGATCAAGCATTTCGCGATGCTGACCTGTTACACATACAATTGTTTCAAATCTATCGGTATGTTTTTGAAACTCCTTCACCAGAGGAGCCACTTTAATTGCTTCCGGACGAGTACCGAATACCAGCATCACCCGTTTTTTTTGTTCCATTATATTTTATTTGAAAGATTAATTTTAATTGCCAAGACATCATGATTTATAATCATGTGTACTAAGTAATAATTACTATTTTCTAAATACCCCTGCGAAATCAAGAATCACCTTATCATCACTCCAGGGTAGTTCCTTGAACTGATTATGGGCAACCAGTATAGCTATAATATCAGCCTTATCATAAGCTTCTTTGTAATCAGTCAGTTTAAATACCTTGTGATCATCAATATTAGGCTCAACAATAAGGAAATCAGCATTATTATGTCCCTGCATAACCTTAGTTGCAATATACTTGGCAGGAGATTCACGCAGGTCGTCAATGTTAGGTTTAAAAGCCAGTCCCATCAGTGCCACAACAGGTTCTCTGCCGTGCTCCAGTTCAAAATTCTTAATAGCTGTCTGTGTTTTCTCTGCACACCAGAAAGCCTTGTAATTATTAAGCTCTCTTGCCTTACCAATAATCTGACTCTCCATAGGGAAAGCAGAAGTAATAAAGTATGGATCCACCGCAATACAGTGACCACCCACACCACTACCCGGCTGAAGAATATTCACCCTTGGGTGTTTATTAGCCAGTTCAATCAGCTCCCATACATTAATACCTGCTTTATCACAAATAATAGACAACTCATTGGCAAATGCAATCTGCACATCTCTTGATGAGTTTTCTGTAAGCTTACACATCTCTGCAGTGCGAGTATTTGTTTTGTGACAAACACCTTTTACAAACTTGCTGTAAAACTCAACAGCCTTTTCTGTTGATTCAGGATTAAGTCCACCTATAACCCTGTCATTATTCACCAACTCATAAATAATATTACCTGGAAGTACCCTCTCAGGGCAATAAGCAATATAAATCTTATCTTTTAGTTCCGGACGTTCACTGAAAATCAATTCCGCCATATTCTCAGTAGTTCCAACTGGTGAAGTTGACTCAATAATGTACAGATCCCCCTCTTTCAGGAAAGGAATAACATTACGGGTAGCTGCTTCCACGTAAGAAGTGTCAGGCTCGTGATCACCTGTAAATGGAGTAGGTACCACTATAAGAAACACATCACTTGATTCAGGCTCTGACTGTGCTTTAAGCCAACCATTACTTACTACTTTCGCAGCAAGGTCTGCCAGTCCCGGCTCCACTATATGAATCTTACCCTTGTTGATAGTCTCAACTACATGAGGGTTTACATCCACCCCAACTACTTCAACACCGTTATCCGCAGCAACTATTGCTGTAGGGAGACCTATGTATCCCAGTCCTATGAAACATGCTTTCATATTATATTATTATAAATTGCCTTTTATTTAACATCCACCCACCTATTCTCCTTCAAACTCTCAATAGCAGCAAAGCTTGCCTGCGTAGTATTTACTATACTATCAAATGGAATTAGAGCTTCTCCTCCTGATTGGATAGTATTAATCAATCTATGAAACTGATTCTTATGCCCCTTATCCATTGTAGTCTTTAGTTTAGAGAAACCTCTAACACCATACCCCTTAGTCTCACGGAAGTTATCCATGATAATAGTACGTTCCTGAGAAAAAACTTCCACACGCTCCTTAGAATAAGCCTTAGAGCCATTTGCAAAGTAGTTTATAACCCCTGTCGATCCATTCTCATACTTCAATAAAATAGAAGCATTATCTGTATTCTCCTCAGGATTAATTCCCATAGCATTCATACAAACAGACTTTACTTTACTACCAGTTAGAAAACTAATCAAATCGATATAATGACAAGCCTCACCAATTATTCTGCCACCTCCGGTTTTCATGTCATGAACCCACACATTAGCAGGAATAAAACCGGCATTCATAGTAGCTATTACATTCATCTGACTGTCGCCAACAAGGCTTTTAATCTTTTCGATATGCGGAGAGAACCTACGGTTGAAACCTACTGTGAGGGTCTTACCTGATTTCTCATAAACATCAATAATATTCTGAAGTTCTTTCTCATTAAGAGCAAGAGGTTTCTCTACAAACACATTCTTACCTGCCTGAAGACCCTCAACAACCAATTTAGCGTGCAAATCGTGTCGAGTAATGATAAACAAGGTATCAACCTCGTCATCCTTCAAGATCTCTCTGTAATCGGTAGTAGAATGCGAAAAACCGAACTTCTTAGCAAGGGTAGTACTTGAAAGCCCACCTTGACTTGCAATATATTTAAAATACGCCCCACTATTTTTAAGTGCTGGCATCAAAGTCATTTTTGTAAAGTTACCAGCCCCAACAACGCCTATAACACCCTTAGCACCCTTAAAGCTATTAATAGCAAACGAAACAGTGTGAGATGGTAAGTTTTTCTCACCACTATCATAACTTATTATAGTAGCAATAGACTTGTGAGAACCAATATCACCATAAATCTTTTTATACTCATCAAGTGGCACAACCTCCGTAATCATCTCCTTCACCTGCAGAGCACCCGAAGAGATGGCATAGAGTACCGACTCAAAATTCCTTTGTTCCGTCCATCGTACAAACGGTAGCGGGTAATCCATTCCTTTTTGTTCGTAGTTATCGTCGTATCTTCCCGGACCATAAGAACAGGAAACCTGAAAAGTAAGCTCCTTATCATAAAACTCGGCGCGACTAATATTTAAACCAATCACCCCAACAAGAACAATCTTACCCCTCTTTCTGCTCATCCTTGCAGCCTGAGAAATGATAGTATCCGTGTTAGCCGATGCAGTTATTATAACACCATCAGCACCAACACCACCAGTCTGTTCCTCCACGAACTTCACCACATCACCCTTACCCGAGTTAAAAGGTATTATACCCCACTTCTCGGCAAGAGCAAGCTTCTCCTCATCCAAGTCAGAACCAATCACTCTACAACCATTAGCTTTAAGCAACTGAGCAGTAAGCAAGCCAATTAAGCCAAGTCCAATCACCACTACAGTCTCACCAAGAGTAGGATTCAGCAATCTTATACCTTGAAGACCAATAGAACCAACAACAGTAAAAGCCGCCTCTTCATCAGAAACATTATCAGGAATATGAGCCACCAAGTTCTTCGGCACACACACAAACTCAGCATGCGCACCATTAGAAGCAACCCTATCACCAACCTCAAAACCACTAACACCTTCACCAACAGCAATAACCTCACCCACATTGCAATAACCCAAAGGGATAGGCTCACCCAGTTTATTAAACACCGCTTCAACCGTTGGTTTCAGTCCATCAGTTTTAATCTTATCTAGCACCTGCTTCACCTTATCAGGCTGTTGCTTCGCCTTTTGCAAGTAATTAGACTTGCCAAACTCCACCAGCATACGCTCCGTACCTATAGACACTAACGACTTTGAAGTCTTGATGAGCAAGCACCCCCTTTTAACCTGCGGTACAGGAACCTCTTCCAATATTGTTTCTCCTGTTTTAAAGGATTGTATTATTTGTTTCATCTTATAGTTTACGAGTTAATATGATATGTTTTTCGGTTATGGTATTTATCACCATTTCGGTTATATTTAACATAAGTTCTGTAGATGCAATTACTTCACTTAAATCTCGGTTTTCTTTCTTAAATGGTTGCATAACAGAACGTTTGTGCCCTACGTCTTTTGGGAAGTATTTTTGAGTATATTTCTTTTCATTATCCCAAATAGTTATTTTTCTAAAATCATCAATTTTAGCAA
This sequence comes from Lascolabacillus massiliensis, assembly GCF_001282625.1. Lineage (NCBI taxonomy): Bacteria > Pseudomonadati > Bacteroidota > Bacteroidia > Bacteroidales > Porphyromonadaceae > Lascolabacillus > Lascolabacillus massiliensis. Next base: position 455,304 of record NZ_CTEJ01000002.1, on the reverse strand, counting down.
TAATAGTGTCATATTGAAAGTTTATCGTTTCATTTATACCCTCAAATGGCTCTGTTCGAGAAGAAATTGTAATAGAAGTCAAATCTCCTTCTGGCGTAGTGATTGAAATAGAAATATTATCATCTGGTTCTTTCTTATTTGAATATGCTATTTGAACAAGAAAATCTTTTGGTATATATCCCCTCCAATTATAAATATGAATCATTAAATCTAACCAATGTCCAATATTTCCACATACACGTGTGCCTTCCTCTGGATTTCTATACCAATGATCCTTTTGAATATCATGAGCAGAGATAAAACAATTAAGTGTAAATTTTTTACTTATATTATTTTTTAATTTGTATTGACTTTTTATTTTTTGTATAGCTTTTGAGTAAGGTCTATTATAGCCAGCAAAAAAACTTGCTGAACTATTTTTGATAGTTTCCAAAAGAGAATCGAATTGATTGAAATTCACACAAATAGGTTTTTCACAAAATACATCAACATTCTTTTTTAAAAACTCTATTGCATACTCTGCATGGGTAGCATGATTTGAAGCTATATAAACAAGTTTTGTTTTTTGTAGCTTAAAAATATCTTCATAATTATTAATGATATGTGGAACTTTATAAAAACCAGCAAGTGAATTCGCATTATTTTTATTCACATCATAACAGAAATAAAAACGATTTGTGTGATATTTAGATAAATAAAAAGCTATAGTTGAAAATTGAAATTGTCCACAACCCAGCAAGCCAATAAATGGATCTTTATTAAAAAAGAATGGTCTGAAAATAAACAACCCTCTCTTTCTTCCAGCAACTTTGGTTAATGTTCTGGCTATTCCATAAATAGATGTATAACGTAATACCTTCTTTAATCTAATTGACATTTTAAATAGTTTCCCTTGTTTTACTTATAGCAGTTCTTAATAATTTAACAAATCAAATTTATTTTATAAGCGACTCATACAAATCGATATACTCTTTATACCTATCCTCTTTTCTGTAAAGTCTATGTGCTCTTTCTACACAAGCATCGGAATAATACATTTTACCTTTACTTTTAATTTCATTGATAGCATCCACCAACTTGATTATATTTCCCTGCTCCACTATTATACCTGTAGAATCATCAATAGCCTCCGGACTGCCTCCAGTTTTGTATGTAATTACCGGTGTACCGCAGGCTAATGATTCTAAATTAGTTGTTGGGAAATTATCTTCGTAAGTTGGATTCACAAATACATCGCTATCTTGATACAATTCAACGAGCTCATTTACACTTTCAGTTCTTTTTATACCTATAATATTATTAGGTAACTGTTTAATCTGCCTACTGTTCAATCCAACTAATACAATTTGGAATTGATCATTAAGTAATATACTCAAATCAAAAAAATCTTTTAGACCTTTTCGTGGTTCCCAAATGTTAGCAATACCAAGTATTATAAATTTATCCTGTAATTTGTGTTTCATTCGAAAACTAATACCAGAAGTAGGTCTGAAAACATTTGTATCTATACCATTGTGAATTACTTTTGTTGGTTTGTCTTTTAAGAATGATATTTTAATTAATCCTGATAACCAATCAGACACAGGAATTAAAGTCAAATTAGGGATATTCTTAAATAAGCTCTTCTTAAGTATATAGTTTTTTCTTGATCTATCGAATATCCAGCTGGCTGGGTATTCTTTTTTCTGGGGACATTTATAGCATTCTGTTTTCCATTTCTCACAACCAACATATGTAAAATAAATACAATGTCCGGTAATTGGCCAACAATCATGAAGAGTCCACACAATAGGAATATTAGTTTTGTTTAAATATTCAAATAATATATTATAATTCAGATAATAACCATGTATATTATGAAGATGTATAATATTCGGTTTGATTAATTCAATGTCATTTATAAATTTATTAGTAGCCCTATCAGAAGCCAGTCCATGATTATCAAATAATCTTGTTTGAATTCCATGTAGTTTTAGATCCCAACTACTTCCAATTCTTAGTGTTTTAGATGTGCTGGGTCGTTCATTTCTTCCGTATGCGATATAACTTTCCCAACCAACTGACATTGCAGCTTGACCTATTCCTTCAGCAATCCTACCTGTAGAACCTGTATTAACTACTGAATTTATTTGTAAAATTTTTTTAGTCATATAAGACGTATTGTTGATAGTAAGAGGGTATACTTCTAGTCTCTATGATCGTATGTTTGTTAAAAATAGAAACATAGGGGTAATTGACAAGATTTACATCGGAGTAATAAGGCCCTTGATCAATAAACGAGTTGATATTCTTAATATATAGAATAGTCATAATAGCGATAATAAAACTATAACTTAGGATTCTATTCCATTTCTTAAAGAAAAAATAAACTAAGAAATCAACAAGTAAAATTATCTCTAAATATCTCATATAGACATTTATTCGAGATGAAATCAATGGACTGGTCATAAATACCAAATAAATCATGAAACCGAGAATATATATTTTTAGAAATAGTTCACGTGTAGAATCTTTTTCAAATATTTTGTGAGTAAATAAAATAGGAACAAATATTATTATCCTTAATAGTAAACTAGTAATATCTAATCCAACATTTTCTGTATAGTAACTTATTTTTCCTGCAATTACCTCTATAGCAGTAAAAAAAGAAAATAGAAATTGATGCAATAATAATCCAATTGTTAAAGCAATTACTGAAACGATATAAACTTGAGAAGTTTTGTAATTCTTGATCAAATTGACAACTGGAATAACAAAAAGTATAATACTTGAATAATGGATAGTAAAAAGTAATAAGCTTAATAAATAGAACTTTAAATAGGACCTATTTTGAAGAAGAGGGATAAGATAGTATATAAATATGCTAATGGAAATTGATTGCCTTATAGCACTGAAAGGATAAATCAGATAGAATACGCAATAGAAAAACAGAAGGCTTGTAATTGGTTTAAGGCTATATTTATTTATAAATAACCATACCAGTACAAATGAAACAAATGAGAATAAAGCATTGAGAGATTCCGGTGAAAAATGCAGTATCTTTAACCATATATATGAGAGAGCTGTAAAACTTATCTCTTGTGTAAGAATACTAAAATCTTTATTCTGTAATGCATTTTCAAAACTGTTTGCAGAAACATCAAATAAGTAAATGTAATTAAAATAATCTGACCCTTGACCGTACCTAAATGTGACAAAAAGTAGCATCAGAATAAATAAGCATCTTTCTATTATTTTGTCGTTTTTACCAAAAAATTCAAAAAATGAAAAAGCTAACAATATGACAAATAAAAGATGATACATCTAACAATCAGTTTATATTATACTTTTCAATAAACTCTAAAGTTTCTTTAAACCAAGGCATTTCTTTATCAAAGTAAATATCTTTTCCATTCTCATCTCTATAATGTGACCAAATGATTACCCCATCACACAATGGATAAAGAGTTTCCAGTTGAAGTCTCCAGAAATCAGGTTCTACAAATTTATAACCTAAATCATGTTTACTTGGTAATGGATTATATTGAGGCCAAATAAATACATAGATTGGTTTATTCTTATTGCGCTTTTTAATGGCTGATATACCATTTTTTACCATCGCTATCCATTCATTTCTATTTGTGCCATGCGTGTAGTAACACGGATAAACCACATTAGAAGCATTATAAATATCACTTGAGATAGCCCCATAATGAAAAACAGAAACTAACGAATTAGAGTCTATTGCTCTATACAATTTAATCAATTGAAGATAAACCTCTTCAGCTTCTTTTTTGGTCTTTGCATCATATAACAAATGTCCCCAATATTCAACATCCAGAACAGTAGGAACTTTCTCAATTTTTTTAGATTTGTTTGCTTCCTTTGCAATTTTATTAAAATCAACAAACCTCCAACTAAAATCGCCCTTCTTTTTTTTATAATTAGTAGAAATTACTCCATCTTCATAGATCAAATTAATCTCAGAAAAACCGTATTCAGTTAAACTTGGTGTATCTTTAAATAATAAAGCATTAAATACCTTGAAATCTTTCTTCTTGGGATATAAATTAAACGGTAATAACAGAACTAAAAATACTATTACAAGAGTGTTATTTATTTTCATTATCTCTACAATATTTTATTTTCCACTAAATAAGTGCATTTATTAGTAATATCAATAAGATAATAAAATTGTCTTTTCGTTTAATTCTATAATCAATAGCTTTTCGTAACGCTTACAATTGGAACAGATTGATGATATTCATTTCCAAATCTATCAGTAGCTTTTATAGAAAAAGAGGCCTTATCATTTATTGGCTTTAACCTGTATAGATGATTAGTCTTCATATACCAGTTTGTACTTTCACTGATATTCAATGATTTATTATAGGAGTATACCTCGGGAGCATAATCATTATACCTTTCCATCTCTCCTCTGTTAACACCATCCTCAAATAGCTCTATTTTCCAGTCATCATCAGCGTTCCATACATTTGCAATAACATATCCATCTTTATCTGTAAATTTAAATGGTGTTATCAGATTTATTTGGTAATCCTTATCGCGTCTTACCGACTTATAATACCAATTCTTCATCTTGTTACCACTAATTTCATATACAGCATACCCATTCGGAGCGCCGCACTTATTCACTGTGCTGCTCCACCACATACCACTTGCTGCTCCGGTAATATGTTCATAGATATTTAATTCAGAGTTTATAATGTTTCTGTTAGCATGCCAGTGGCCTGACATAATATGAACCTCGCTATATCCTGAAATAGCCTCAAGGAACTGTGATTTACGCTCCATCGTCGTACTGTTTAATACAGGTATATGCACACTCACAATCAGCATTTTATTTTTTGGTACATGCTTTAAGTCAGATTTTAACCAATCTATCTGCTCTTCAGAAAACCCCCAGTTATTAGTAGTTACCCCATAATTAAATACATTATTCATCACTACAATATGAACGTTACCACGATTAAATGAAAAATCCAGTGGACCAAAATGAGATACAAACTCTTTTGACCCTTCCGCAGGATCATATTTTACAGCAGAAAAATCGTGATTGCCTATAGTATGAAAAACAGGGATATTAGTTGAAATAAATGATTGTTTTACTTCGCTGAATAAATTAAGACTGTCAAATGCAAGATCACCCAATGTCAGACCATAAACATTATCATACTCTTCTACAGTGCTGATAATATCAGGAATAGTTTCATTATTTAATCTTCTCAAATGATTTGCATTTTGTACCTGAGGATCTCCAATTGCAATTAATGTAAATTCCTCCTCGGCACCATTTATCAGAGGCTTTAAATTAAAATTAATCTGAACTGAATCTTTCTCTAAGTCAATTTGATTGAATATCTGAGGTATTCCGTTTTTCATTGGTATCTCAAATTCTTCAGGAACAGATATGAAAACATGCGTTGCACCCGGAGCTGTTTCAAATCGGTAATTACCCTGACTGTTTGTTAGAGTAGTCGAAAACCCATCACTGATTACAGCATTGCTGACAGGAGCCTTAGTTTCGTTGTTAATGACTTTTCCGTAGACAATTGTAACTGGTCCATCCGGTCTTACATTTGGGATGTCAACAAAGCATGAGCTAAGTGAAATTAAAGTTAATATAAATAATAACATTTGAATTTTTCTCATATATTTAATTAGCTATTTCTTTTCAATTGCTTATTAAATAAGCATTGAAACTATGATGGGGCTCTTGTTGTTCTTTTGGGGGCAGTTGCATATAATCACCAAATACATTTGTCAAATATTCTTCATAACCAGCCATTATCTTATACTTTCTCCCTTCAAAATCTTTAGTAATATAATCATTGTAAACACTCTTACTGCACCTCTCTTTACTGGCATAGCCCCAAACTATATTTCCGATATAATCAGACTCTTCGTAATCATTTTTAGTTGCAAGTCGTATTATTTTATTAAGTAAGTATCTTATAGGAACTAACAGTAATAAAATCCTGGCCAAAATTATAAAAACATTTTTATGAATGGCTCTTTCTTTTATAATTATTATTCTTTTTAATTCTAATAAATTTCGATAAAAATTACTCTTATTAAAAATTCTGACTGATTTTTTACAAGATGATGGCAGACCATCAATCGGAAAAATATCAATGTTTACGCCTATTTCATAATTATTATTGTAGTTTTCAATAAATAAAGTTCTTTCATCTGAAACTTTAATAAACGGATACGGATATTTTTTGTTTAACCGCAAATCATGTATTTTCAAATATGAGTTTTCAGTTTCATGAAAAGTTTTTAGAAATCTTTCGTAATCAGGTCTGGGCATTGAAATATCAATGTCATCATCCCAAGGTATATAACCCTTATGTCTTATTGCGCCTAAAAGTGTACCTCCATATAATGAATATCTTATATTATTCTCCTCGCAGAAAGTAGTTACTTTATCAAGTATACCTATTTGAATTCTCTTTAATTCATCTTTATTTATTTCAGTCATATTCTTTTTAGTAACTGTTTGGTGGCTTCTGATACTCTTTCGGAGCTATGATCGTCAATATAACAATGAAATCTCTGAATTGACTTATTTGAGATACTATAATAAGTTTTTTCTATTATTATCTCGAATAACTCATTCCAGTCATTAGCTTTTATCCCTTCAATTTCTTTATAGTAATCGTAATATAAAGGACGAGATTCTCTTGAATAACTCTCAATATCAAATGGAGCTAAGATAACAGGTTTTCCCGTTAAAATAAAATCAAAATAGACACTCGAGTAATCAGTAATAAGTATATCAATATCTTTTAAAAGCCTGTATAAATCTGTGAAATCCTGATTAGATAAGTTTATAAAACGTTCAGTGACCTGATCTGCACTCGATTGTTTCACTTCAAAATTGTGTCCCTTATTCAGAAAGACTGAATTACTTGTGTTCAGTATTTCCGATAGAGTTTTCGAGTCAAAACCATATGAGTCAAAAGGGTTAAATGATTTCCCCTTATTAGTAAATGCATCCCTCCATGTTGGTAGATACAATATTTTAGTTGGGTTATTATATTTCTCATTTAACTCTTCTATCAGAATCTCTTTATCTTTTACAAATAAACCATCATTTCTGGGATAACCGGTAATTAATATTCGATCATTTGTCAGATTAAATGCAGAACTAAAATATGGTGTAAAGAATTCAGAAGTATTTATTATATAATCAGGATTGTATGTAAATTCTGGAAAGATCAGTTTTTGAAAGAACTGAAAAATATTTTCTTTAAATCCATTTATCTGTTTTGAAAATAACCGGGCATCATGACCTATTTGCTTCATCATCAAACCATGCCAAAGCCAAATTTGCAAAGATCCATTTATTGCTCTCGCATTCACATCCTTGGGTGTATTGTTTATGAAAACAACACCAGCTCTTAAAGAAGTAATTATTCCTTTCAGCGAGTTTACCATCAGAACCGGTTTATTTTCTTTAGAGAGCTTGTTGTATATCTCCTTATTTCTGGTTATCCAAATAGCATTTATCTGTTTCTCATTCCTTAGAACATATTCATACAACCATTTTGAGTTATCAAAGTATAGTAATCCCGAACCGGCTCCAAATAACCAGATATGTTTATTCCGAGGGAATAGTTTCTGTATATACCAGAATGGGAGAGTAAAAATCTTTAATAATAATGTTATTAACTTGCCGACCATTAAAATTACAGCTTAATAATGTTATGTCCCTCCCTGAATTTCTGGATTATTCCTACAATTGCAATTGACTCTTCGCTATTTAATTTTAAGTAATTACTTTGTGGGTTATTAATAAGTGAAACGAATTCACTTATTTCGTAACGTAAACCATCATCTTCGAACTTCGCAAAATATTTACGATTTTTATTCAGATCTTCATACCTAAGTTCAAAGAACTCAGTCTTCCACCATGGTGCAGGCACATATGCATAACCTTTAGTACCGGAGATTATTAGCTCACCTTCAGTTTTTACACCCAATCCAACCTTAAGAGACGCTACGGCATTGTCAAATTGAATTATTGCACGAGTAAATACATCAATATTATTCTCGAATACTGAGTAGAATGTGATATCCCTGTACGATGTTCCGAATAGTTTAATAATTGGTAGTAAAGGATATGATGATAGCTCTGTCATGCTTCCTCCTGCTTGTTCAGCAGAAAGTTCTCTAAAATTACCAGTCATTAATTTTGTAAAAGAAGCCTCAATATCCCTGACTGTTCCAATTGCACCACTTTTTACATAAGAAATAAGTTTGTGAAACGCCGGAGCATAAGCAGTTTTAATTGCTTCCATCAATATCAGATTTTTTTCTTCCGCTAAGCTATAGAGCTCTTTTGCTTCATCTTCCTTAAGAACAAGAGGCTTTTCACATAAAACATGCTTACCATTCATTAAAGACTTTCTGATATAGTCAGCATGTGTAGGATGAGGTGATGCAATATAAACCGCATCCACTTTTGAATAAAATTCATTTAAATCATCAGTATAGAAGCTTATCTCGTGATTCTCAGCAAATGCTTTAGCAGAATTGATATTAGGGTTATAATTTCCATTCACATTAATTCCACTGACATACTTTGACTCAGGAATAAACCTGTTTGCAATTCTTCCGCTACCAATTACACCAATACTTATGATCTTTTGTGTTTCACCTCTTAACATCGTACTGGAAACACCTTTAGTACGTTCAAGATAGACAACCTCGCAAAACTCATTAAGATAGTCGAACTTACCTTTCCAGTCAGAACCAATAGCAAATATATCTACCCCATATTTCTGAATATCATCAATCTTCTGACCTTCATATTCCTCAATAATAATTTCATCTGCCAACCCGGTATTGCGCACATCCTCAATTCGTTCTAAAGTACTTTTACTCACATTTAGTTTCCCTCTGCCTCTGTCGTAGTTTTCAGTTGTTACACCTACAATAAGGTAATCACCAAGCTCTTTTGCTCTCTTTAAGAGATTGATGTGACCATGGTGCAACAAATCAAAAGTACCGTATGTAATTATTTTCTTCATTTCTTTAATTTTTAAAATACTTAGTATCTGACTGACAAGTATATTTTATATATTCTAAAGAATATGTTTATTTTTTTTGATAATAACCAAATATGTATTTTATGATGCAAAGATAAATTAGAACTAAAGATTTTTGAATCTGTTTCAGGAAATATTTCTCTTGCTTTTTTTACACCATACATCTTTGTGATAATTCGAATCTTGAGAATTAGCTTTGAATCAAGTATAGCTTTTTCATATTTTACTTTGTCATCAGTATTCATTAGAAAGTCATAAGCAAGTACTGATGCTTTAATTCTGTCTTGAACAAATACAGAGTTAAAATCTCGCATATTTTCAGACCTCGATATTGAGTGACCATGAATACGATAATGATAATATGAATCTGATATTCTCGAAATCTTTTTAGAGTAATAAAACAATTTTACTAGCGCATAAAAATCTTCACGTATATTTACGCCATCAGGAAAATCTATCTTATTATTATCATAGAGTTCTTTACTAATAAGTTTTGTACATAAGTAGGGAGTTAATTTAGCTGTTAAAATTGCTCTAATACACTCTATATTACTGTCACTATAAAAATCTATTATTTTATCTGTATTGCTATTTTTTTCTTTTATTGTGTCACATAATACTATATCAGCTTTATTTGCTTCAGCATTCAAATAGAGTTTCTCATAAAGATCAGGATCTACCCAATCATCACTATCACAGTGGATGATATATTTACCAGTTGAATTTCTCAACCCTATATTTCTAGTCGCTGCTATCCCTTTATTCTCTTTGTTGTGAATTATTTTGACTTGATTTCTTCTATTAGGATAGTCATTTAATACATTTGTCAAAATATCAAAACTCTTATCCGGTGTACAATCATTAATAAAAACAAACTCAATATCATCCAGAGTTTGTTCAAATAATGATCGTGCACAATTCTCAATATATCTTTCTACATTATACACAGGGATAATCACAGATATTTTGGGTCTATCTTTATACATAGTTACAATAGTACTTTCAATTTTTATTACTTTATTATAGATTCTCTTTTATAAACTGAATAGAAGATGTTTTCTCCCTTTCCAGAATACTATTTACATTTTTCCAATCAATTTCCTTATATCCAGTCAGATTAAAATCACTTAGTGAATGTACTAATTTATCTTCTAATTGAAATAACTTTAACAACGATGTAAATCGAGTTGTTCCTCTGCTTTCATTAGCAATTGAAATAAAGGGCTTGTTAAATATAATGGAAAATACAGTACCATGAAAAGAGTCTGTTACAACAAACTCTGCATCCATAAAACCACGTATCCATTCTTCCACAGGTGGGAAAACACATTCATCAATCCCATTTCTGTCTATATCAGAGAACCTCTTCGGTTGCATAACCGAAAAAGTTTTCAAATTATATTTATTAGAAATCTTTTCAATTATACTATTCTTATCATTTGTAGAGTCAAGAATATAAGTAAAAAGATTACCAGAGCTTTTTTCAATCTTCTCCTTTTCCACTAAAGATATATACTCATTTCTAGCAAGCAGCATTGTAGGATCCAGCATGTGAGCAGCATCCACGCCAAAGTGTTTTTTACATAATTCAATAGCAGTATCCTCTCTGACAGATACAGCATCAAAGAGTTTTATAAGTCTTTTATACTCTTTTGTTTGTGGCTCTGTAAATTCCCATTCATCAACTCCAAATGAAGCAGCAAAAGCAATCTTTTTGACTCCATAGTTATTCTCTAAAAAATCAAGAAAATAAGTAGACATCTGGGGAGAATATTTTGGTCTCCAAACCTGGTCACTTCCCACAATATAAGCATCAAAACTATATTTATCTATTAACTTTTCATCTAATTTTTTAGTAATTAAATCTGTAGTTGTGATATTTTTCTTAATAAATTGTTGGGTGTATTTAGATATAATTTCTTTTTCTTCTTCTGTTGGCCAGGCACGCACTCTAATTTTCTGACCAGATAACTTTAAAACAGTTCTTTTTAATAATGAAGCATATTTGCGCAATTTTAAATTCTCTCTGTTTTTTATATTTATAGTTTGAGATTCATGTCCTAATTTCTTTAGAGTTGTTTGTAAAGCAAAGTTTTGCAATAAACCACCATAATTATTGTGTAGAGGTTGTGTTAGAATGCCTATTTTCATATTCTTAATCTTCTTTTGATCGCCCTTACGTAATGATATATTCTGGTTCTTTTCCTTAAGTTCTCTCTAGATTTAAACATAGTCTGATCAAATTCTAAACTATCTTTTGAAACAGGCCATTGTACTAAACTTAGCTTTCTTACAGCCATCCGCTGCTTTTGTACTAATTTAAAATCCAGTGAAATATTTTCATTATCGTGACGCTTTGGTGGAATAATAAAACCTTTACTTTTAGCTAATTTTATTCTATATCCCAAAGCTTTTTGCCGATGGTTGAAACTTCCTTGTTGAGAAGACAGAAAATGATCAAACTCCAAAGTATCTACAGCTAACTCTTTGTGGATGATCCCATCATTAATTAATCTTTCAGCCAATTCTGTTCGTGTAACTATAACATTTGTCCCTTTTCCATCCTTGTTATATGGATTTATCCATGCATCACCTAACGAGATATCAGCTAATTCTGTTGTAACATCATCACAAAAATCACAAGCATTGTTTTTGAACATACCGGATCCCCACATATCACCTACTTTTCTCATTTTTATTGTGTGCTGTTGACCATTGATGTCATTACAGCCAAAAGAGTAGTCTGATGCAGTACTCTGTAGATCTTTAATCCTGAACTTTGGTTGACTGAATTGATCACTTGAAACGCCAGTCTTACCAGCTAGGTATTCGGCAAAAAATTTACTTTTTACTCCACCACATATTATACCAATTGTAAATTTTATTTTATCTTTTAATTCAGGATGATAGAATTGTAAAAGTCTTACAGATTTAATAAAACAAGCAATCCCGACAACCGCAAATCGCTCAGTTGAATTTTTCAATTGATCAATAACTGTTCCTAATGTTACAGGATAGTACTTGGTCTCAGAAGTTGATATTAACTCGTCTGTTGATCTTATAACAGAATATTCGTAGAAACTGTCTTTACCTTCCTTTACCGTAATAACTGCATCTATAATATCTTCTTTAAAAAGTTGATCTATCAGATAAGTAGCTAAACCACCAGATGAAGATGTCAGGCGATATTTATTTGAATAACCAACATAGGTGTTATAAAATTTCCCAACTCTCTTATGATGATTTGGAGCATCATTTAAAAATATATCAGCAATTTCGTTTTCAGTTCGTACCTCTTTGTCCGGAAAAGGATTGAAAGGACAAACCTTCAAACTTTTTTCAGATTCAAGCTCAGGTGTTTCTGAAGTTGGAATAAGAAAACCCTCCTTACTCCAATTCATAGATATATTGTCATTTGATGAAGAGTATAAACAAGCACCGCATCCTATGCACATATCTTGTTTTACTACAGCATCAAATATGTTTTTTTTCATTAAAGTCATTCTCTTTTTAATATTTTATTGAAACCACTGATTACAAACTTCCTTTCAGAACTGTTAAAACCTATAGAATATACGATTATTGAATTCCAAATTATAGTAACAAATACTATGATTATAAGACGAATAATTTTTTCGTCCATGTAGTAACGTATGAAAAGAGGTAGAGCAAGAGTAAGCAGAATAACAACAATATTTTTCAACAAAATCTCACGAATAAATGTTTTTACCGGAAATTCTAATAACTTCCATACCAGATATAATCTAAATGATAATGCAATTATTGAAATAATAATGTTTACATAAAGGGTAATCTCAGGAGAATAGCCCTTTTTTAATAATATATATGATATTGGTAATATGAGTGTTAAAAGTGAACCAACCACCGCCTGATACACTTTGATTTTGCCTGTTGCTTGAATAGCTGTCATTAATGGACCTGAAACACAGTCTATCAAAATAATAACTAACACTAAAATTGTAAATATTGAAGAATATTCAGGCACCGTCTTCAACCATAATTTTAATATTTGATCTATTTCAATGATAATAGGTAATGAGAGTATATATAATAGGTAAAATGAAAATTTTGAACTTCTAATTACCAATGACGACATATATCCTTTTTCATCAGCAGCATAAGATTTAATGATTTGAGGGTTTACAGCCATTTGAAAGTTGCTTACAAAACTATTAACAGCAGACTGCACTTGCATTGCAATGCCTCTGGCTGCATTTACTGTTGGACCAAAAAACATATTTAATAATATATTAACTCCTTGTCCTTTTGTCACACTCGCTATATTACCAAAAAGATTCCACCCCGAATAACTAATTAATGTTTTATAAAGTCCTTTATCCTTTACTACTTCAAATTTTGACTCTTCAAAATTTTTACGAGTATATATTCTATATATTGCAGCAATAAGTAACACTACTGCAAAATACAATATTCCATACAGTTTGAGTTTATCATAAGTAATCCAGGTCAGCATAAATACAATTAATAACTTAAGTAGTACCTCAATAATGCTTACATAAGCATAAACATTCATTCGCTCATGGGCTATGATGGTTGCGTTATAAGGTACTTGTATGATAGACACCATAAAAGAGAGCACCGAGAAATGGTAAACCCATATGGCTGCATTTAACCTTTCCGGTGGAATTACCAAGTAGTTTTTCACAAACCATAAACCAACCGTTTCTGCTAATATAAATATAAGTACTGCAATACCGATATGAATTATTTGTGTAGCGTTAAAGGTCTTTCTAAGTTGGTCATAATCACTTTTACCAATTTCATATGAAAGAAATCTTTGTGTTGCTGAAGACATTGCACTATTGAAAAATGCAAACATTGTCACAACTCCACCTACAACGTTATAAATACCATAGTCTTCAACACCCAGTGTATTCAGTATTACACGAGAAGTATAAAAGGATACTAACATTGTTAGTATCATCCTAAAATACAACATTAATGTATTCTTCGCAATACGCCTGTTTTTTTGTGAATTTGTTGCAGTAGTTTTTTCCAATGTTTTTAAATTAATGATTTTATTTTTCAAACACACTTCGTGCCCACCTGTCCCATTTTGCAATGCAGGCTTATCACAATAGTACTGAATATAATATTTAAAGCGATGATAATAAAAAATGGATTAATCAAAAATCTGCCCCGAGACATAAATGAAGTATATGTCTATTTAACAATTTTAGAATTAATCCGTTACAATTAGTCCGTTTTCTGACAAAATTAAATTTGCTCTAAATATATTAGTGCGAAATTACTAAAAAATACGATAAGTTTCATCTTATAAATTGCCAAATCCTATAATGATGAGATATCTTTCTACATAAAGAAACCCGAGTCAAATTTAATTGCTCGGGCTGATATAGATGGTTACTGTATTGGAAATGTCTTATATCCAAATACGAATGTTTATAATTAAGACAATTAATTTGTTAAAATTCCAAAGTTATACTTATGAAATAAAGAACGTTTTTATATTTCTATGATAATGTAACTTATTTGACGAATAGTATAATTAAGTTTGAATCTACCTTATTGTATAAACAATAGAAACCGCCCCTTTAGTTGGTCCATAATATTTTTTTCTGCCCATACCATCCTTAGCACCGGTACTAACTGAATATGTATCATATTCTATTCGTGCCATCCCAACACCGGCAGTAAACTCAATTGTCCATCTGTTTTCAATAACCCAGGCATAGCCATAGCTAATCCCTGCACCATATGCCGATCCCTGCACATACCTGTTTTTAAGCTTACTAAGCTTGTTAATCCCCAGATCCCAGCCACCAACATCAAAGCCACCTCCAACACCGTGAAAGCCAAAGAAATGACCGTTGAGCGACTCATAAGTCCAGTACCTCAATTCCGGCCACACCACCCAGTGCTTTAATCGTGCATCCTCACCAAACTTGAATGGGTTATATCCTCCAGTAAGTTCAAAGCTGAAATTCCTTGCAAAAGCATACTCAACACCAATATTTGGAGTCGTTGTCAACAGATAGGGTAGGTTAGTCTTCACCACCAGATCCTGTCCTATTGATTTAATAAGGAGAGATGATAGAGCTAGTAAAATTACTGTTAGTGTGATTCGTATATAGTTATTCATAAGCGGTCATACTATTTCAGATTTTAAGGTAACAAGTATAGATAAGATTTGTTAGAAATGCAAATCATGAAACACCAATCTCCTTCTCAATTTTTGATGACGAACGGATTGGAGCGTTATACCTGGCCAAATCCTTTATCACACCAACCACTCTGCGAAGATCCCAATCAGAAAGAGAAGCCCCCGATGGCAGGCATAATCCTTTACGGAACAGATCACTGCTGGTGCCATCACCATAGAAAGGCGCATCTTCAAATACAGGTTGCATATGCATAGCCTTCCAAAGCGGTCGAGTCTCAATATTCTCCTCTTTCATCTTCAGGAACAGATCTTTATTTGTAAATCCGGTAACCTCAGAATCAATAAGAATACAAGTGAGCCAGTGATTAGAGTTAAAATCAGATGAAGGATTATCAAAAACCGTGATACCATCAATAAGCGAAAGCTCCTTCATGTAGAAATCATGAATAGCCCTCCTTCTGGATACAAATTGTTCCACCTCAATCATCTGCCCCCTGCCAATACCGGCACAGATATTACTCATCCTGTAGTTATAACCAATATTCGAATGCTGATAATAGTGAGTATCATCACGAGCCTGTGTAGCGTAATAGAGAGTCGTTTCAGCCTCCTCCTCAGTACGGCAAATCAATGCACCCCCTCCTGAAGTAGTAATCATCTTATTACCGTTGAACGACAAGCATGCAAACTTACCAAACGTGCCGCATTTCCTGCCCTTGTACTCCGATCCCAGCGCCTCTGCAGCATCCTCCAATACAGGAATACCATACTCATTAGCGATTGCCATAATCTCATCCATCCTAGCCGGCATACCATACAGATGCACAGGAATAATAGCCTTAGGCTTCTTGCCCGTCAGTTTAATCCTATCCTTAATTGCTATACGGAGAAGATCAGGCGACATATTCCATGTTTCTATCTCACTATCAATAAACACCGGAGAAGCCCCCAGATACCTGATAGGATTTGCCGAAGCCACAAAAGTAAAGCTCTGGCAGATCACCTCATCCCCCGGGCCCACACCCAGCTGAAGCAGCCCAAGGTGAATAGCCGCAGTCCCCGAGCTTAGTGCCACCACATGCACATTCTCATTAAGATACAACTCCAGATCCTGCTCAAAACCATTCACATTTGGTCCAAGCGGAACCACCCAATTCGTATCGAACGCCTCATTAATAAAACCCTGCTCATGGCCAGTCATACGCGCAAGAGACAGCCAAATCTTTTTGTTCATATATGTGTTCTGATTTCTTATTTTTGATTTTAAATGTCCAAGATTGTAAAACTGTACACCTGAAATTGAATTAAAAATTAAAATAATTGTGTCTATGGAATTATTGAATAAAATTTAAGTTATAAAATGTAAACATTCATCTTCAATTTTCAAGTCAAAAAGTGTTAGAAGAGATTTCCACAACATTTGATATTATATTTATAAGTAACAAACATAACCTCTAATTTAAAAAGGCATGCTGAAATAAAATAACCAAAACTTTAAAGTGAATTTTAAAATTTAAGACTCTTAATCACCTTACATCTATTTCCAGCAGCAAGTGAATAATCAGGAATATCTTTTGTAACCACAGAACCTGCTCCAATAACACACCACTTGCCAATTTTCACTCCGGGAATAATAGTGACTCCGGCAGTTATCCAACTCCCTTCACCTACTGTAACATTACCACATAACGTAGCATGTGGTGAAATATGTACAAAATCATCTAAATGACAATCATGATCCACAGATGCACCTGTATTTATAATACAGTGCTTACCAACCACAGACGAAGCCTGAATTATCGCTCCTTGCATGACTACACTACCCTTATCCAGAGTAGCATAATTAGATACAATAGCAGATGGATGGATAGCATTTCCATATAAAATGTCTTTAGGAAGCCTATCAACAATCTTTTTCCTGATGTTATTTACACCAACAGAAATAATTAATTCATCATTCCCAAGTCTGTCTGCATCAAAAGGTCCAAAAACAGGAAATTCCAGAAGTGATTTCACATCAGGGTCATCATCAAACAGACCTAAAACCTGTATACCCGAGGCAATCAGCGAATCGATGATCACCTTAGCATGACCACTTGCACCAAATAAAAACATAATTGATTTAACAGTAAAAAATTAACGATTACCTTTAAACGGTTCCATTGTAGAACTTGTATCAGAGTTGATACCCTCACGTTTAAAGACTTTTTGTATAGTTCTAAATAATACCTTAATATCTAAACTGAACGAAATATTATCGACATACCAAATGTCGTACTCAAATTTTTTATCCCAGCTAATAGCATTACGCCCATTCACCTGTGCCCAACCAGTAATGCCTGGTTTGACTTCATGTCTTCGCTTCTGATTTTCATTATATAAAGGCAGATATTGCACTAATAAAGGCCTTGGTCCAATTAATGACATATCCCCTTTAATAACATTTATAAGCTGAGGAATCTCATCAAGAGATGTAGAACGTACAAACCTGCCAACCTTAGTCAACCTCTTAGCATCAGGTAGTAGTTTACCCGAAGCATCCCGCTCGTCGGTCATTGTTTTAAACTTAATCACCTTAAATATCTTCTCATCCTTACCTGGGCGTTCCTGAAAAAACAGAGCACCGGCACCTTTATTGGCAATTGTTAGCCATACCCAAACTATGATGAATATGGGGCTAATGACTATAAAGCCAATGAGTGAAAGTGTAAAATCAATTAGACGTTTGAAGAAGTGTTTGTACATATATCATGATTATCCAATATTTATTTATTGGATATCTTATTAAATACACTTAAATATTTATCTACTGCTACCTCCAATGAGTATTTTTCTTTTGCCACGGATAAAGCATTTTCTTGCTGTTTTAGTATATGATTCTCATCTAGAGTGTACTTTACAAATTCAGAGGCTTCTTTATTAGTTATAATAGGAGGTAAAACATACCCAATATTGTATTCTCTAATAATTTCCGCTTGCCAACCCTCATGATTAATTAAAATTGGTTTGCCAGCAGCTAAAGTATCAAAGAATTTATTGGCAGAATTAGCCCATAATTCTTTAATATTGATTACAAATGAGGAGCCCATTGAAGTAGTGTTATACCATGTAGGAAGTTCGTTTTTAGATACTGGATCTAAAATAAAAACATTTTTACTAAAAACACCGATTTGTTTAGCTAATTGAATTACATTTTCCTTTTCTGCCCCTGTTCCTATTAAAATATATACAAGTTTGTCATCAATTAAAAGAGTTTTCTGAGCAAGATCAATTACTCTATCAATACCATTAACTTTTCCAAATGTACCGGCATAAAGGACCGAAAATCTAGGTTTAAAACCAGTAATATTCTCCAAGTCAATCTCATCTTCAATATTCTGAAAACGATTAATCTCAGATATATTTTCTATAACAACTGACGATTTATCTGTAAATTGTGGATACCTATTTACTATCGACTTTTGCATATCGGTTGAGAGAGGCACAACAGCAGATGCATTTTTATATACTACTCTTTCTAGTAAATAAAGTAATTTCTGCATCATCTTGTTTCTTATAGCACCTATTGCAATAACAGCTTCCGGCCACACATCACGAACCTCAAAGATATAAGGAGTCTTACCAAACCATTTCTTAAATAGAGCAGGAATTCCTATTGTTAAAGGAGTTGAAGTAGCTAAAACAAAATCACCTTTAAGTTTTAATAAGCGAAAAGTAGAAAACCATAAAAACTTAAAAAACACAAAAGACCTCTGAAAGTAAGACAAATGGTTTCCATATGGTAGATAAATGTAATTAACTAATAAGCCATCTCTTTCTATAACCTTCCACTTCTTTTTAGATTTATGATTTATATCTGAAGTAGCTGTAACAACAACCACTTCAATCCCTTTCTTCACAAAAGATGTAGCTAAGTCATAAGATCGGGTACCTCCTGTTTCGTCAGGGAATTTGAAATATTGGTGAAGGTAGATTAGTTTCATTATTATAATAAAATTAATTGAATATATCGATGTTTAATAGAGTTAAAATTCTTCTACTACTTCGTTTTCAATTGGGATTTTATTGTAAGTTAATCTCTTAATGTCATCCATGTATCTTAACATCTCATCAGTTCCCTGGCCTCTGTTCACAAGGCAATTTATTGACTTGTTTGAAAATGGTTGCTTATCATATTTTAAATTAAATCTTTTTACTATGATGTCATTAATCCATTTTCTATTTATTGGAGATTCGCGTCTGAAAATTTTGAATTCATAATTAAACAGAAAATACAACATGGATATTAATTTGAAAACTTTGTCTCGTTTTCCAATTTCTCTATAAACTGAACCACTATACATACTACCCAAGTTAGGGTAAGAAAAATCCTGATATTTATGTCTCTTAGAATGAAATAACTCCATTTTACGTTCAATGTCGTATTGATTTCCTAAATCAACATTAAAAAAACATTTGGTAACTATTCCATTTATTTTACCCTCCCTTAAATAAGAGTTTCTATAATGCAAACCAAGATCTTTAGCTTTTATTATTTGTAGAACACCATCTGTATCTACCATTTCAATAGAATTAAGTACGTCCTTTATTTCATATCCATATGCACCAGCATTCATAAAAACTGCTCCACCAATTGTACCAGGTATTCCTTCTAATCCTTCAAAACCTTTTATAGAATTAATCAATGCAAATCGAGATAAATCTGACATCATTACACCACTTCCTCCTACTATTTCCTTCTTTTCAAGATTTAGTTCCATCTTTGTTAGTTTTGAGGTAGATATTAGACAACTGTAAGAAGTATCGTCTAAAAACATCAGATTCGAAGTTGCACCTATAACCTTGTACCCTACTCCATTTATCTTCAAACCTTGTATTAAAGATACGACCTGATCAGTTGTATTTGGATAAATAATTAACTTTGCGATTCCACCAGTTTTCAAATAAGTAATATCTGAAAGATTTATATTAGTGGAGTATTCAATGTTTTCTGTCTTTAATATTTGTAAAACTTCAGTCATAAATTAGTTGATAATAAATAGATATAAATTATAGTATACGAAAATCCAAGAAAATTTGAGCTGAAAAGAATATTTTAAAATAATACTCCAGTGATTCTGTTTTAAAATTAATAATTAAGCATTGATTGCATTTTTGAGAAATTGGATTGAAATTGATTTCATTGATTCCATCTTTTCATTGACCAAATCATAATCAATTGTCTCATTTACTTGTTTTAATGTCATTTTCTCAGAATAAATTCTATTTTCAAGACCTAGAATTTTCAATATATTTAGTATTCTTTCGTCCTTTCCTTTATCTCCAGTAAGAATCGCTACGAATGGTTTATTTAATATAATAGAAATTGCTATACAATGAAATGAAGCAGACACTATTAATTCAGAATCTCTAATAACACTGATGAAATCTGTAGGTGACATAGTATATTTAACATGTATCTTACTGTCTATAAAATCATTAATCGTTAAACTCCTAGATAGTTTATATACATGCTTACCTTTTAAATCATACTTTGTAGAATATAAAAAACTCTCGAGTTGATTAGGTTTATTTGTATAACTAAACACATATGATCTATTATCAATTTTCTTATTAGACATTTGTTCCCACCGAGTTTTAGAAAGCAGAAAAACAGGATCTAATACTAATTTAGCTTCTCTATTTGTAAGCTCTTTTACTAATTCAACTCCATATTGCTCTCTTACTGATAAATACGCAATACGAGACAAATATGTACTATAAATATTTTTTTGTTCTATTGGAATTTCAGAAATTCCAAAGCTTGAAGAATAGGATACTTTTTTTGAATCATCATCTACAAAACTTAATAAATAAGCATCATCATTGCCATTATTCTTATAATTCCATACCTGATCACTTCCTACAATAAACTTGAAATAATCGTTATTCAACGATTTAGCATCATTAGAAGTAGAGTATATTTTTGATGTACACTTAAGGTTATTTTTATAAAACTTATTAAATCTAATTTTCCTTAAATTCATAAAGGGAGCTCCTAATATATATTTAATTGCTCCTATGAAATCATTCTTTTTTAATGAATCTATTATATGGTGACTCATACTATATGAGTTTTTTCTGTGTTGATTTTGATAATTTATATATTCATTTTCATATCCCATGTCTAAAAGTGCCCTTTGTAAGGCGTAAGCTTGTAATGCTGCTCCGTAATTTGCTGCATTATGAAAAGATAAAAGAGCTATTTTCATATTAATTATTATAAAGTTCTAAATATCGTTCTGCGATATTTCCCCAATCAAAATCTTTCTCTAGATCCAACTTAGATATATTTGATGAAATCTGATCATAGTTATCTATAATTTGTTCTATCTTATTAGCTATATCGTTATAATCTCTTGCATTCACACCAAAACCAATACCAATATTACTATAGTAACCATCAAACCCTTGTCCTTTGGCATAAATTATTGGTAATCCTTGACTAAGTGCCTCCACATAAACTAAACCAAATGTCTCAGGAATAGATGGCATTACGAAAATGTCACTTTTGTTGAATATTTGTCGAAGTTCTTCTTTTGGTTTATAATCTAATACTTCAATCCATTCTCTTTCTGATGCTAATTCATATATTTTAGTTGTATATGTTGAATCTTGTTTTCTAAACTTCAACCCTTTACCAATTATAGTAAAATTAATATTCAATCCTTTATTAATAAGAACATCTAAAGCATAAATCACCTCTAATATATTTTTGCCTTTGTTAAATGCACCTGCAAAAATTATTCTAATTGGAAAGTTGATTCTTCTTTCTATAGTACTTCTATTTTTTAAATAAAATGGGTCTACTCCATTAGGAATAACTACACTTTTTTCTACTAACTCAAGTGCAGTTTTGTTATTGACTTTGTTTTTGATATTATCTAAAAAGGTTTTCTTGTATCTAGGAGATAAAAAAACAATATTTTTAGCTTTTTCTAATATTGTATGAAAATATTTTCTTTTCCAAAATAGCTTTTTGTAATATGTATTTACATCAGTATTTCTTACTGCCACTATATAAGGAATTTTATACTGGGAGTACAATTCGTAAGCAACAGCACCATCTGAACAAAACAACCCTGCATGTATCAAATCAACTCTTGATAAATCAATTTTTTTCTCAATTTCTTTTGTTATCTTACTAATTTTTGCCGTATAAAAATACCTGTGATATGTTTTTAAAATTGTAGAATATATTATTGATGACCCAGAAACAGAAAAAGGGACCATATGATTTCCTATCCTATTTTGATTCTTTGGGTTTAGTGGAACGAAAACTGTTTGTTTGACTCCCAAATGGTCTAAAGATTGTATAAGATTAGTATATACTTCTGTTCCACCGTAACTATTAGCGATGTGTAATATGTGCATTTTTTATTGATTAATTAGTCGATTCCTACTTATGTTTATATTTGAATCCCGATAACTCTGGATAGTTCATTTTCTTCATAGGTGATTTAACATTATCACCTATGAAAAAATCACAATTAAGTTCTTTGTCTATTAGTTTATAGATAGGAGCTCTATAGTGTGCTGCTAAATTAAAGATGCAACATGTTTTCTTCATTATATTTTTAAAAAAAAGACTTATTCTTAAATGTTGTTAATACCTGTAGTGTAATATCTTTCAAGTAAGTTTCTTTACCCTTTAGTCTAATTTCAATATACTTTCCTTTATAGTAAACAGGTATATTAGTGATTTCATTTTCTTTAGCAAACGGATTTGTTGCAACTCACATAAGTTCTCCATTTTTTCCAATTCTTCTTACAACTGACATGCTTTATTATAACAATTCACATGCTTTTACAGTTATAAAACTCTATTTATCCAGTATAACAAGATTTTAAATTGATTGTTCTTTCTGTAATACCTTCTTATACACACTCATTTCCTTCTCCAACGTTGTTTCCCATAAAAACTCCTTAGATAATTGTTTTGGCTTCTCCCCATTTTCTAATATTTCAATTGCACGCGTTGAAATATTCTTAAGAAAGTCATCATCCAAATTAAAGCAATTTTCTTCTCCTATCGATTCTGAAATTCCACCGACATTAGAACCTACTACCGGCACGCCATATGACAAAGCTTCTAGAGTAACTAGAGGCAATCCTTCATTAAGACTTGGGAGCAATAATAAATCAAGAGAATTCATAATATCTGGAATTTGTTCAGGATCCAACTTTCCAGTAAATTTTACATTTTGAATTTTATACTTCAGAATTTTGACTTTTAATTTATCTAATAATTTACCATCACCTACTATAATAAAACTTACATCATGTATTTTATTTAGAATTATTCTAAAGATATCAGGCAAGACCATAACATTTTTAATCGAAACAATATTTCCGATAAAACCTACAAGATATTTTGTTGATATATTAAGTTCATTTCTTATATACTCTTTGCTATGTTGTGGTGGATTTAAATAAATGTCTGCAGGACCGCTATACAAATAATCTTTTTTACCCTTTTTTGTTATTTTGTCAGACGTATGCATTAATCGTCTACTAACAAAAAAATTAAAATCTGCATTTTCAATAATCAGCTTCGTAGTTTTAAAGCCTTCTTTATTAACAAATGGCCAAACATTAATATCCGAGCCATGCCAGGTAGTTACAAATGGAATACCATATTTTTGTTTTACCAGATATGCAATATACTTATCCGGAAGAGCATGAACAGAAAGTAAATCATAGTCTTTAAACAAATCAACAAACTGTCCTAGCTGAGACTTACATGAAATATCCTTTAACTTCAATTTTTTAGATAGGATATAATCAATCATTTTATGTTCTACCCATAGGTTTCTATAACTCACCCCATCAATAGTGGTAATTCCTTCTTTAGGTGCTCTTTTTGTGTCAATGGGTTTAAACCTTTTGCGAACTAATCTAAACAACCAGCTGTCGTAATGTTGAATTAGATAAACATCCACCTCAACATCTTCCAAAGCTTTCAGATGTTTAATTCTACCGTGTACACTATTAAATACTCCCTTTCTATTATTGGTACTACCTGTACTTAAAATTGCAATTTTCATTTTCTTGATCTAAATAAATTTGAAGGATTCCCTCCAATTATGGAAAATTCAGGAAATGTCTTTGTTAGTACGGACCTTGCTCCAACAATACTCGCTGTTTTAATTTCTCTACTTCCTTTGATCATAAGATCTCGACCTATCCAAACATCATCCCTAAAACCTATAATACTGTCTCTGAGTATTCTTCCTTCAAAATGATAAAACTTCTAGCTACGTTCTCAATATTAAATCTTTCGATATTGTGTACTACTTTTCCTCTGCTGTAGTTCGCATCTAAGTACTCGTGAAAGATATCCTTCTGATCAAAAGATGTATCTATATCTAAAATTGGTCTTTTAGAAGTAGCATAATCAATTAATTTGCTAGGTTGCTGTACTCCTGATTTATTTTTAAAATTGATTAAAAAATCCATTTTAGATAATTCGTATATTAACTCTTCCCGAGGGATATAATCTCTTATTTCTAATTTATTACCTAACCTGTGTTTAAATTGGTTAAAAGCACTAACACTTTTTGTATAAACTATAAATCTAAAATCACTTTTTAAGGTGCTAAGGTACTTTAAAAACTCTGTTGGATCTCTTAAGCCATCATACACTATACCTGAATAAGCAAATGTAGGGATGGTATTGGGAGTATAATCAAATAACCTAATATCTCTAAAACTAAATCCTTGTGGTATAACTTTGATTTTTCCGCTAAACTCTGGATAATAAGCCTTTTTTGCTTCTTTAATTGGAACAGTAATATAATTACATAATTTTCCCCATTTTTTCTCAACATTTTTGAAGTAGAATGGATGTGGGTGGAATGGATTTTTCATAAATGGATCACCACAATCTGCCACCCAGAATTTCACTTTTCCTTTATTTTTTTTTATAAAACCAGACGCACCCCAATGAATAGTATGAGGACTAGCAATTGTTATTAAGTAATCTATATTATTTTCGCACTCCAATGCATTTTTAACCATACTTACAAGTTCTATATTTGGAAACTCAAGATATTTTCCGAGAAATTTTCTTATAGCACGATAAAAGTAATTGCGTTTACTAAATTCTGTATTATCTGAGATTCCGAACTTCGATATACCTAAATTCTTAACTTTTACTTTTGTCTCCTTTTCAAAACTCATATAATTATAGTTACCGAGCAATGCATACAAAACAACTTCATGTCCTTGTCTTGCTAATTCTTTTGCAAGCTCAGTTGCTCTGTGAGATCTCGGTCCCAATTTTGGAAAACAGTTGCGTGCTATTATTACAATTTTCATAAAAAATCTATCAACCCAATTTAAAAGGACTTGTAAACTAAAAAAAACAATTTTTACTTATATTTATGTATAATAAGATTGAGTGTATTATCTACTCCTTCTTTATGCTACAATCAAATATTTATAAATTAAATAAAAAGGGCTTGAAACAAAGAATTCAAAATCTAATACTGTAAGATAACGCTGAATCCACCCATAAAAAGAGAACCAAAAGATTACGGGCATTGCATAAAGAAATTTCTTATATTTTACTCCATTAAAATTTACTAACCAAATATAAGCAATTAATGGATAAGCCAATGTCATATACCGTCCTCCTAAAGAAGGAACAGCCATTGTAAAATTGACAAATGTCATATAAACCAACAGAAATAAGTAGAAGCTTTTAGATTTAGGATTCGCTTTAATTGTTTTTGAATTTCGTATGAATAGATAAACCATAAAATTCATATAAAACCTTACAAGGGTACTAAATAACCTTTGAACCCAATAAAAACCTGTTCCTCCTTCACTTCTCGATTGTATGTATTCTGGATCGGTATAAGACGCTATCATTCGTTGCATAAAAGCTGGTAATAAATCGGAAGTCTCTTGTAATAACTCAACTGCAATAGAGCCAACAAAGAAACTTATAAAAAATAATACTGCCCAAACTTTATCAAATCTCATAAGGAGATAAGCTAATACTACTACTGCTATAAAAATCCAAAAAGAACCGTGGAAAAAAGGTGTTACTAAAAGTAAGAGGAAATACCTTTTATTCTTCTTCCCAAATATCTGAAATAATGCATATACACCTACCCAAGCTGCTGTCCAAAAGCGCATCCCGTTGATATTGAATATCTGATTTGCCATAAACAGATATGCGAGAATAAAAGAGGCGAAAGATATATCAAACTTATTATCAGTAATGAATAACTTGAAGGTTTTTAGAGAAAAGAAAGCAAAAATAATGGCAAATACCATAAACATCACGTGATAATTATCTGTAATGCGCGAAACATAGAATGCCACAGTATCAAAGTAGTAATCTTTTTTACCTTCATCAAAAGTAAGAAACTCATTTAATCCTTCATAATAATAATTAGATGATTTGAGTTTATACTCTTCAAAGTGCGCTCTATAGCTAATACCATCAATAGAACCTTCTGTTCTGATGTTACCTACAGAAAACGACATACCAAAAAACACTGCAAACAAAAAGAAAACTACATAAGAGGATCGTGTATTCATTGTGCGCAATGAATACAGAAATGAAAAAAATGGAGATATCAAAAACAATACTATTTTTGCAGCTTTATCGTATCGGTTTTCTTTTTGCCAAACAGACATATAAATAAATTATTATAAAGTTATGGTGGAATCTACTGCGATTGATTTAAAATATTTCTTTAAATAGTCTATTTTCTATTCAAAAGTGGCTTAAAAATCGACAAATAATCTAACTTCATCCATAAAGAGCACAAAAAATACAAAACAAAATAAATGGTAAAACTAATAAGTAATGTCAATATATAATTCATGTCTAAAATACCTACAAACACAAAATATATAACAGTTAGAATCAATATAGACGGAAAAACAATTTGAAATAGTAGTTTCCAAGGGAACAATTGATATACTTTAATTTTGAAAAATTTGGATACCATCCAAAGTAATGCATAAGTTTTAACTAATTGGCATATTAGGGAAACGACACTTATTAAATATGGAGAATTAAATAATTTTACAGCCGCGTACTCCAAGATAATTACTGAAATCGCAATAATCATATGGACATTTGCATAATATTTGACCTTTCCAATATTAATTAGTAAAGGAGCGTAAATGATTATATTGAAAAAATTTATAATCACTTTAATTCTGAAGTATATAGAAGAATTTTCATACTGATTCCCAAACAGGACAACCATTATAATATCTGCAAAAAACCATGAAAAAATTACTAATGGGTAAATTAGCATTGCTGATTTTTCAAATACACTTTTCCAAACAGGGAATATTTCCTTCTGTGGATCTACTTTCTCATTGCTCATTCGTGAAAATATGGGTGAAAGTACCGTCGAAGTTGCACCGACAATCATAGATACAAAAGGCAGCTCTAATGATCCATTTGAAAATTCAGCAAAAACTTCATTACCAAAATATCGACTAATAAAAAATTGATCGGTTGAACTTATAAGTATTCCCCATAGACTTGCATATAATAAGGGTAATGCAAACTTAAATATTTCACTGTAGGTAATCTTACACTTTTCGTTACCACTGTTTTTTACAGGTTTGTATTTAAAGTGCAGTGCTATTAAGAATGATATAAAAGAAGCAAGAACAAAACCCATAATCGCTTCTTTATAACCTCCTCCTAAAATAATAACAGGCACCACTACACAGAGTAACATCAATATTCGAGTTAAAACTGTATATATTGCTATAAACTTTGTCATTCTATAAGTAGAAAGTATTCCTTCAAGACCCATAGTTGGTAACATTAATAAAGGAACCGGAGAAAATATGCGTATGGCTTCTTCAAGATCTGGGTTATTCAATATAATTGCAATCTCTGAAGAAAATAGAAATAGAATTAAAGAAAACAGACCACCTAAAATGAAAAATAAATTGGTAACCTTTTTAATTAGATTTTTGGCTTGCTCAATAGGTACTCGTGGTAAAAAATAACTGAATGCTTTAGGTAGTCCAAGTGTGAACACTGTTAGCAAAGTATTATACACGTACAATACTTGCTTATATGTCCCGTAGTCTTCTTTTAAAAAATATCGACTTAGAATCATCGAACTGACTATCGTAAATCCAAAAGAGAACAAACTGCCAATGGCAATCCAAGAAGCTTGTTTAGTATTGTTTGTTTTATGCATTTAAACCAGTTATCTTAAAACTGCTGTATTAATAAAAATATCTTGTTAAGATTGTTCTTAATAATCTAATTAAAACCCAAATGTAAAAACTCAATTATCCTCTCACAAGCCTGTCCATCGCCGTAAGGGTTGTTTGCTTGCGACATAGAATTATAATACTCCTGGTCGTCTAACAAGCGTGATGTTTCAGAAACAATCAGGTCGTAGTTTGTGCCAACAAGTTTAACTGTGCCGGCATCTACTGCTTCGGGGCGTTCTGTTGTATCGCGCATAACTAAAACGGGTTTGCCTAAGCCGGGGGCTTCCTCTTGAATACCACCGCTGTCGGTCAGCACCAATGTGCTTTGATTCATCAAATACACAAAAGGAAGGTACTCTAATGGTTCAATAAAATGTATGTTAGAATCAGAAGATTTCTCTTCTATATTCTTAGAAACTGCAGCTTCACCAAATATCTCTTTTATGGGCTTGCGCACGTTTGGGTTCAAGTGCATGGGATAAACAAAATCCACATCAGGATACTTCTCTGTGAGGGTCTTAATGGCATTGCACATATTAATGAAACCATCACCAAAGTTCTCTCTTCTGTGACCAGTGATAAGTACCAATTTACGTTTGTTAGGCAGTGGCGACATAAAGTCCTCTACCATCTCACCCGGTAAACCACTCTCTAGTAGAGTATCTTTTATTTCCGATTGCAAGCTCTTATCGCTTTTAATCTTATCTAATACCATGTATAAAGCATCAATAACAGTATTTCCAGTAACGGTAATAGTATATTCATCAATTCCCTCCTTCAACAAATTCTCTTTACTAAGAGCAGTGGGAGCCAGATTATATACCGAAATTCTACTTGTAATCTGCCTGTTCATCTCTTCAGGCCACGGACTGTATATGTTGTGAGTGCGTAACCCCGCTTCAATATGAGCAACTGGTATCTGCTGATAAAATGCAGCAAGCGCTGCAGACATAGATGTAGAAGTATCACCATGCACAAACACAACATCAGGCTTAGCCTCCTTCAAAACATCCCTTAAACCAGTAAGCACACGAGCAGTTACATCATACAAGTCCTGCCCCTGCTTCATAATATTTAAATCATAATCAGGCTTTATATCAAAAAGATGCAACACCTGATCTAGCATCTCGCGGTGCTGACCCGTTACACACACAACCGTTTCAAACCTATCGGTATGCTTCTGAAACGCCTTCACCAATGGAGCCACTTTAATAGCTTCAGGGCGTGTACCGAAAACCAGCATCACTCGTTTTTTTTGTTCCATAATATTTTTTTTAATGATCAATTATTTCAGATCATAGTTAGTTAATGGTATAGTTTAATTGTTATTTTCTAAAAACACCAGCAAAATCAAGAATCACCTTATCATCATTCCATGACAACTCCTTAAACTGATTATGCGCAACAAGCATCACAACAATATCAGCCTTCTCGTAAGCCTCCTTATAGTCGGTAAGCTTAAACACCTTATGATCCTCAATATTAGGTTCAACTATAAGAAAATCGGCATTATTATGACCCTGCATCACCTTCGTAGCAATATACTTAGCGGGCGACTCACGCAAATCGTCGATATTAGGCTTAAAAGCAAGTCCCATAAGCGCAACCACCGGCTCCCTGCCATTCTCCAACTCAAACTGCTTCATAGTCACCTGAGTCTTCTCTGCACACCAAAAAGCCTTGTAGTTATTAAGTTCACGAGCCTTACCAATAATCTGACTCTCCATCGGGAAAGCCGAAGTTATAAAGTACGGGTCCACCGCAATACAATGGCCACCCACACCACTACCAGGTTGAAGAATATTTACCCTCGGATGCTTGTTAGCCAACTCAATCAACTCCCAAACATTTATACCTGCCTTATCACAAATTATCGACAACTCATTAGCAAAAGCAATCTGCACATCGCGTGATGAATTCTCAGTAAGCTTACACATCTCTGCCGTGCGAGCATTTGTCTTGTGCGAAACACCCTTCACAAACCTACGATAAAACTCAATAGCCTTATCAGTCGACTCCGGATTAATACCACCAATCACCCTATCGTTATTCACCAACTCATAAATAATATTACCCGGGAGAACCCTCTCAGGGCAATAAGCAATATAAATCTTATCCTTCAGTTCAGGACGCTCACTAAAAATAAGCTCCGCCATCTGTTCCGTTGTACCCACAGGCGAGGTAGACTCAATAACAAACAGATCACCCTCCTTCAGGAAAGGCAAAACATTACGAGTCGCCGCTTCCACATACGAAATATCAGGCTCATGATCACCCGTAAAAGGAGTAGGCACCACGATAAGGAACACATCACTCTTTTCCGGTTGCGTTTGCGCCCTCAACCAACCATTCTTCACCACCTTAGCAGCAAGATCAGCTAACCCCGGCTCCACAATATGTATCTTACCTTGGTTGATAGTCTCAACCACGTGTGGGTTTACATCCACCCCCACTACCTCAACACCATTATCTGCAGCAACAATTGCTGTGGGGAGACCAATATACCCCAGTCCTATGAAACATGCTTTCATATTATATTAATCTATATACACACTGATTTTAAAAAGAAATAAATCTACAACTTCCCATCAATCACCTCTTCTCTCAGAACACCCTTCACATCATACACAACCCTGTTACCATTTGTAATCTTGGTTATATCAAGGTTTTTGAACTTGTCGTGTGCTACAGCAAGTATAATTGCATCATATTTGCCTTCAGGAATATTACTGTGAAGTTCAATTCCATATTCATGTTGTGCAATTGCAGGATCAGCCCATGGGTCGTGAACAACTACATTAGCTTTGTATTCCTCTAATGTGTGTACAATATCGATAACTTTGGTGTTACGCACGTCTGGACAGTTTTCTTTGAATGTGAAGCCTAAGATTAGTACTTTTGCACCTAATACCTGTATTCCTTTTCTGAGCATCAACTTTACAACCTGGTCGGCAACATATTCACCCATGCCATCATTTACTCTTCTTCCGGCAAGTATTATTTCAGGATTATATCCTGTGCGTTGTGCTGCCTGTGCAAGGTAGTATGGATCCACACCAATACAGTGGCCGCCAACCAGTCCGGGTTTAAATGGCAAGAAGTTCCATTTAGTGCCGGCTGCTTCAAGAACATCTTGTGTATCTATATTCATCCTGTTGAATATCTTTGCAAGCTCATTCACAAATGCAATGTTGATATCTCGTTGAGAGTTCTCTATTACCTTAGCTGCTTCCGCAACCCTGATACTTGGTGCGAGGTGAGTTCCTGCAGTGATAACAGATGCATAAACTTCATCTACAATCTTACCAATCTCAGGTGTACTTCCTGAAGTTACTTTCAATATCTTTTCAACGGTATGTTCTTTGTCACCCGGGTTAATACGTTCAGGACTATATCCGGCGAAGAAGTCTTTATTATATTCCAGTCCACTAAATTTCTCAACAACCGGAATACACTCATCTTCTGTTACTCCAGGATATACTGTTGATTCATATACAACGATATCACCTTTGGAGATTACCTTGCCCACTGTTTCACTTGCGCCAATTAATGGGCGAAGTACCGGATTGCGATTCTCATCCACAGGGGTTGGTACAGCAACAACGTAGAAGTTACAGTTTCGGATATCATCAATGTTAGTAGTGCAAACCAAACCTTTGTCGGTATGCTCTTTTCCCATATTGATTGCACTTTGAAGCAGATCATCAGCCACTTCAAGGGTACTGTCTGTTCCGCTCATAAGCTCATCTACACGAGCTTGATTCAGGTCGAACCCTACAGTGCGGTACTTAGTGCTGAAGAGTCTTGCAAGCGGCAGGCCCACATATCCCAGGCCTATTACGCAAATGCGTGGGTTATAATATGACGTTTGTTCTTCCATCGTTTTCTATGAATTGATTGTATAAATAGATTTTTCTAAGGTTAGATATTATTTAGTTAAAACTTATCTACTATTTTTCTTGTTTACATCTATTCTTTCATCCACTAACTATTCATTTACTATATGATTTAAAACTCGTTTCACTCAAACAATAAATCATATTTAACGCTCATTTCATAGAGTGGATCCTGAAAGAATATCTGAGACTTCGAAAAACAGTATTGAAATTATAGTCAACTAAATAAAATCTATAAATTTTCCCAGTACCACTTCACTGCCTCTTTAAGACCCTGCTTCATAGAAAACTTCGGATCATATTTCAGCAGCTCGCGAGCCTTGTCGATATTAGCAAGAGAGTGGGGGATATCGCCTGCACGATTAGGACCATGCTTAACCTCTACATCTGCAATTGCAGAATCATACTCAGAGAGATACTCCTTCAAGTATTGAACAAGCTGATTAAGTGTGGTTCTTTCACCGTAAGCGGTATTGTAAACAGTATTTACTGCTTCAGGATTTGTTGTCTCCATTGCAAGCAGATTCATCTGAATAACATTGTCAATATAGGTGAAGTCGCGACTATACTCACCATCACCATTTATAACCGGCGATTCGTGAGCCATAAGTTTCTTCACAAACAGAGGGATCACTGCAGCATAAGCCCCGTTTGGATCCTGTCTTCTTCCAAAAACATTGAAATATCTCAAACCTATAGTCTCAATTCCATATGTTTTAGAGAATACATCAGCATACAGTTCATTCACATATTTTGTAATAGCGTATGGAGATAAAGGCTTTCCAATAACATCCTCCACCTTAGGAAGCGATTTGCTGTCACCATAGGTTGAAGAGCTCGCAGCATAAATAAAACGCTTAACAGCTGCATCCCTGCTTGCCACAAGCATATTAAGAAACCCAGTTACATTCACATCGTTTGATGTAATAGGATCTTTAATTGAACGAGGAACAGAACCTAAAGCTGCCTCATGAAAAACATAGTCGATACCTTCAGTTGCTTTTTTACAATCATCCAGATTACGAATATCACCCACCTGAAGAGTCAATGCTTCCGGATATTTTTCCAATAGAGGCAGTAAATTCTCAATCTTACCTGTTGCAAAATTGTCTAGTATTCTTACAACATGTCCTCTCCCCAATAATTCTTCCGCGAGGTTAGAACCAATAAAACCTGCCCCCCCGGTAATTAATATATTACTCATATTCTAATGCTATATTCTTTTAGTTTTAATTTATTTTCGAAACATCAGTTATTTTTTGGGTACCTGTTCGATTAAGGTCACGTTAAGAAATATAATTTGTTTGAGCTTTGCGAGTTATTATATTTCAAGTGATCGAATCGCAAACAGGTCAAAAAATAAATGTAGTAAGAAAATAATTAAAAACGATACTTCCAAACACACTTCGTGCCCACCTGTCCCATTTTTGAACAAGCCTCACACACCAATTATTTTAAAAATTTATACTAGATCCCAATCAAAAAATGGTTCAATAGAAAACAATATGGAGAGGTGCATATTAATAAATAATACACCTCTCCAAACTGGTTTCTAGTTATACCATATTAAGTTGTTTGCTTGACAATGTCATAGAAGATCGGGTCTAAATCTGTCTGCAAAATTACGAATAAAAATGTTATAGAATAGTGTATTATTGTCAAAAAATTTTAAAGTGTTAGGCACAGTTTATATTGTCTGATTTGTTATATACTTGTCCTATATATAATTGCAAAAAAGAGAACAAAAATTGCAATAACTATTTTTTTCTTAATTCCAGACCTATCGGAACTTGCTTTTTTTAATTGCATATTTTCACTCTCCAACCTTTCGTTGTGAAGTTTCAGTTTACTATTTAAGACAGCAAGGTTCCTGTTCTCTATTAAAGATTTCTTAAGAAGTGACTTAAATTCCTGTAATCTCTCCTCGTAAAGAGTTTTATTTACCATGTAAGACTCACTTTTTACTACCGGTCTTTTCGTTATTGAGTCAACTGCTGTGTCGGTATCATAATTAATTTCATATCTAACTGTTTCACTTCTCAAATTGATATTCTCTCTCCTGGCACTTTTTAGTTCACTCTCAAGTGTTGCAATCTGCATCTCCCTGATATGCAAACTATCTTTTAACTGGAGTATGGTTGAGTCATTGCTTTGCGAAACTATACTCTCTGTTATTACCTTTTGAGGTTTGCAGCTATAAGATAATAGGAGAGTTGCAGAAGTTAAGGCAATCAGGAAGATTGGTTTTTTTACAAACCCTGTTTTAAAAACTGACTTTAAGAAGTTAATAACCCCAAGTATTGGTATTAATAATATCCCACATTTTAATATCCCTATGATTCGTCCCATAATAATCAATTTAATTCAGCTATTTCAATAGCTTCAAGAAACTTAAAATAATAACCTGCAATAATATTAGCCTGATCAAGACCGTTTATGATTTTTCTTGCGTTATATGGATCATCTCTGCGGTTGTTGAAGAAATTCTCCAGCGAAACACCTGTAAAGTCACCACGATTGGAAATCCCTCTTGTCATTCCCTCAATCATAATCCTTGCACTTATCTCTGGCTTCAATGCTAATTCAGGTTGATTTAAAAGCGGCATGTTCAACAGTCTGCCCATCATTTCATAGTTTTCGTACCAAGTGAGTTGTACATCACCACGACCATAATAAATCCTGTCCGGCGTACTGTATCTTGTGCCATCATACTTAATTTTCTTTCCATAAGGCTTGCCGGCACCTTTTCCAATCTCTTCAACCGGCTGCATTGTTCTTCCTGTCTCATGGTAGGAAGTGGCAAGCATATAAGCTCGCCATCGATTATCTGTAATATCATATTTGTCGAATACTTTGAGTTTTTGCCGGATTCCTGCTTTTTGGCTGCTCGTAAGTTGTCTGTTGAATAGTGTTTTTGCAATTTCGTTGAAGAATATTTGATTGTTTGTTCGTTTCATAATTTTCAATGCTGTCTTTTTTTATGTTGATTGTGGAGTTTTAAATGGATATTTCATGAATTGCTGACTGTGAGTTTTCTTTTTCGAACAGGGAGAGACTTGTTGTTTCGCAGACCTCAGATAAATTTATCGGGACCCGATCTGCGAAATGAGCGTAAGATTTGATTTTCTGTTTGAGCGAAGCGAGTTTAAATCAAATAGCGAACGAGCAGTAAACGGGTGATAATATTATCGTAGCCGAGAAACAATAAGTCAAATCCCAGAAAAAGAAACGTTACAACATCATCCCCTTTTATAACTCCCAATCGGCGGCTTCCGAATATTGCAATCAACGATCTTGCAATAGTGGAAGTCAGCATCCTTGCGCCACGACAACTCACGTTTAACAATCTTCTCAAGTCCTGTAATACGCCTGTGATCTTCTGTTCTCTGCAACTGCAAAAACTCAAGATCCTTTTTTAGCTTGTTGTTGATGCTGTCCTTCTCCCTTACCATCTTCAGCAGGCTTTCAGAGTTTGTCTCATTATAAGAGTTCATCTTCTCCATGTGGGCAACAGTACGCTCCAGTAGTCCCATCATCTCCGATGCTGCAGATGCATCCTCTCTTTTTGCCATTGCTTCGGATTGTATTGCCTCGCTCTTCTTTATACGCCTTATCTCTTTCCTGTTTACAATCCTGGAGATAAATCCTCCCAGAGCTCCACCACCTAAAATGGTGCTGATTGTTCCTATCAGCTCGTAATTGATATTTAGTAACTGGTTCATCACATTTTCATAGTTAAAACGAACCGCCCCCGGGTTAAAAGGAGCGGTTCAGAGTTAATTAAAAAAATAAGAATACAGGGTTATGCATCAGGTAACTTAAAGCAACCCATATACATGCTGTCAGATATCAGCTTGCCATCATCTGAAACGAAGCCAATATAGACTTCAAGCTCATCGCCCAGCCAGTGATCATGGAAATCAACTCCGGTATAACCTCTTGATCTGGTTTCCCCATTAACATCCACAATTACTTCATCTTTGGTTTTGTTGTAAAGCAGTACTATTGCGTAGTCATCTGAAGAACCGTTGGCCAGAGGCTTCGGATCC
This sequence comes from Lascolabacillus massiliensis, assembly GCF_001282625.1. Classification (NCBI taxonomy): domain Bacteria; kingdom Pseudomonadati; phylum Bacteroidota; class Bacteroidia; order Bacteroidales; family Porphyromonadaceae; genus Lascolabacillus; species Lascolabacillus massiliensis. The sequence goes on along the minus strand of NZ_CTEJ01000002.1, from coordinate 418,886 downwards.
CAGCCAATTGCAATCTCGCCATTATCAATCATCGCCTCACACAATAGTGGTTTGTAAAGAGGACCTCTTGAGATCATCACCTTTTCATAATCTATCTCATATTCTCCATCCTGGCCGATAACTGCATTATGAATATGATATGACATCGCAGCATTGATTGCGGTCTGATTATTTGCAAAGTTCCTGAAACCAATATTTAAGATTGGTGTGAACTTGGTAAGGAATTTAATAACTGTTGCAAACTTACTCCTCTGGTTCACCTGAGCCGGTGTCCTTGGATTTCTAACGCTTGCCGGAAGACTTCTGATATAGTCGATACTCTTCCAGCTTGCTCCAACTACGGAGCCCACTTTTCCGGAGAATCCTCCGAGAATACCTTTTTTAATTCTACCCATTGTTTTTGTAATTTTTAAAATGTTAAACTTAAGGATCTCGAATGGCCATTTTTCTAATCCGGAAGCGAAGTTCAGCAATTTAAAAGAGGTAAAAAAATATCGGTCAGAATGTCGCGAAATGTCGGTGATTGGTATTGATTTGGTATGATTTGTCGTTTATATAAACTCGCTTCGCTCAAACAGTATATAAAAAGTTCGATTCCGCTATGCGCTACAATCTGTTTCTACACCTCCACTAACCCAAACTTATCAATCAAAGTAGTAAGCGAAGGGTTCTTATCAATCATTTTTTGCAGGGCCGGACTTGGTTCACGAGAGGGTAATTTGATATTGTTTGTAGGGCCTGTTTCCTCACCTGCAGGTTCATTTGAATCACTTTCATTTGAGTCACATTCACCTTTTTCATTCTCACCATCACCTTTCAACTTCTCTATAACATAATCGGCAAATCGTAACCGTTAATCAGTTGCTCTTCTGTTGCATGTTTTTCCACAACATCGGAGACTTCCATTGTGCAGTTGACTTCGCGACTGATTCTTTTAATCTTTTCTGCCCATTTTTCATAGCATCCGGCATCGGGGAAGAGCATTACGTTTCTGTCCCTTAAAACTCTTGATTTAGGTACATTAAGACCATTCAGGTTTCCTGCAGCAAGCCAGATGAAGTCGGGCGTGTGAATACTGCCTATTACAGCTGTTTTCTCTGCTTCAACGATTGCTACAGGCTTGTTGGGATAAAGCTTCAGCAGATGCTCTCCAAAATAGCACTGGCAAAGATTGTAATTCTGAAACACATAGCTCCTCTTTTTCAAGATATTATGCACCCAGTTTATACCGCCTCTTTCATTTCTGACACGCTTGCCGGTCAGTGGGTTGTACTGCATAATCTTGCCGGTACGAACATTGTCATCATTATCAATCTGCCAGAATATCACCCTTCTGTTTCGGGTTGCCCCCAGGGCATATCTGTCGATCGCCTCTTCAATCCTTTCGCCGGGGAAGTGATCATAAAGAAAAGATACAAAGTTTGAGTCGCTCGATTTTGAGCATATCACGTATCTGTGTGAGATACAGTCGATCTTTTCATCAAGAATTTTTATATAATCGATTGTTTCTGATTGATTGTTGTTCATCCCTGATTGATTACTGTTCACTCCAAACAGGTCTCCGGTCACAACAGTTTTATCACTAAACTTCCCATTTCTACTGATTTGTTTTCCATTTCCACTGATTTGTTCTCCGTTTCCCTTTGACTGGTTACCATCAAACAGATCTCCACATAGAGGAAGATTATCCCTGTAATACTCCCTGGGAGTGTAGTGATATCCACACTTGATTTCACGATCGCATCGGCCCACTGTCCTGTGAATCGGCTTCCCCGTTTCAGGATCAATATAAAAAGTGAAAGTTCTTGCATGGTTGCAGCGTGGACAACGGTGTCTGCTATCTCTGGTTGTATATGGTTCCAAATATGGTAAATTAGATATTTTCATATTATCAAAGTTTTTTAGTACTCATTATATTCTTAATACCTATTTTTCTTTCTTTCTTTCTTTCTTTCTTTCTTTTTATGAACGAAATGAATGAAATGAACGAGATATTATAACATATATATTCAGCTTGTGAATAAATAGGGATGTCAATAAAATAATGTTTGATTTTTTCGTTCATTTTGTTCATTCATTCATTCATTCTAAATATGCTACCAATGCATGACTCTTACGGACTATCTTAATTCCTGATTTTCTTAAATTGGAAGTAAACATTCGTTTTGTCAATATATATAGTTTATTCGTTACACAAAATATATGATAATGCTCATAAAGTTCACTGATAGTAATAAAATCTACAGTAGATTCAGTAAAGCCGGATTCTCTAAGGAATAACGTGACAGAATCAACCTCCTTCATATATTCATTTGTAATTGCATCAGTCTTCCAGCTTTCTGTAAACTCTTTTTGTGTCACCAGTCTTTTAAATCCTTCAAGAACCCAACTGAAAACCCCTGGCAGTTCGTTTTTGATTATCTTGTTTGCAAGTTGTTTGTCCTGCTCCTCTTTTGGTATTGTAACATCAAATGGTATAATAATAAATCTTCTATAAAATGCTTCGGAATAATCTTTTGTTTTAGGCAGATAATTGCAGTTGAAAATCATCTTGCCATAGTTAGTTAGTATAAATGGATCACCATATGGCATTCTTGCTTCAACTGGTTCTCCCGAAGCAAGTTGTTTGAAAATCGACTCATTAATCTTGCTACTTATCTCAGTTGCATAGTTCAGTAGTTTTCCTCCAAGCATTGCACGATGATATCCACTTGCACTTGTGAGATTTTCCAGAGAGAAGTTGCAAACGTTTTCCTTGCCACCCAATAAAGCATAGATAATCTCAAAGAAAACGGATTTGCCATTAGCTCCTGATCCGTGTAGCAGAAGCACTTTTTCAAGTTTCAAATATTCAGACTTGATAAATATATAACCAATATACTCTGCAAGAATCATCTGAAGTGTTTTATCTGGTAGTACTCTATTGAGAAACTTTTCGAACAGCGGACATTCAGCTTTCTCATCATATTCAAAATTGAGCTGATAGGTTAGGAAATCATCTTTGTCAGGCTCCCTTAATTTCAATACCTGATCGCTTAACTCAAATGTTCCGTTCTTCAGGTTGATCAATGCCTTGTGGCAATCTTTCTTACTTCTTTCTAAAACGCTATCTACATAAGCAGCAGACATGAATTGTTTTGCCAGTTGTTCTTTGAAAGTATATATCTCAGCAGTAAATTTGTTTACCCCCATTTTTACTGCCGATCTTCCCATGAAATTCTGAAATGCCAGCAGTGGAATTTGACGCCAGTACTCACCATTGAAGGCATATATCTGCCCATCCCGATAACAGAGTCCGAGTCCAAGACTATCCATAGCCTCTATTAATTTCTCAGTGCAGGTATATATGTAGTGCCTCAGGGTTGGTTTCTTATTTTTATCATCTTTACCAAAATCGGCCTCACTCTTGAAATCCACTACTTCGAGCTTTTTGTAGATATACTCCGGAATCTCGGAATGTTTAAGTTTTACCTCACATCTCGGTTTAACCTTTTTCCCATCCGTTGTTTTCTTGAATCTGTTCAACTCCTGATCCAGAAGATCCACCATATCCTTTTTTACACTGTCGCTCATTTGGGATCTCCTTTCTTTTTATTGTAGTTGCTCTTGAGAAGTGCTATGATGTCCGACTTGCGATAGTAGCATCTGCCTTTCACCCTTGAATATGGAATCACCCCATTCAGGCGCCATCTTTGAAGTGTTCTTTGTGTAATCTTCAGTTTTTTTGATACCTCATCAGCATCTGCCCAGTCAGGCCATTCCAAATAATCTTTTTCTTTCATGTTATTTAAATTTAGATTCGAAAATTTGAATGCCTACAAATATAAGTGTGAAAAGAGGCATGCTGAAAATTTAGGTTACTACAAATTTTCAGCTTAGGTTACTACAAGGTTACTACAAATACGACTATTTATAGATTGTTAACAGTTTTCCGACTGGTGGTTGATCAAAAAACCACCTGAATTTCTCATTGTGATATAAGAGAAAAACAGGTGGTAGTCAAATGTTAAGACTGATTTATCTATGAAAAACGCAATTATGAATATAGTTTGATGTTTTCCTTTATTTTCTTTGATAAAGAAGGTAATAACTCTTTAAAAAAATCTGCCACTACTTCCAGATCCTTTATATCTTTTTCATCCTTATAATTGATCTCCATTCTTATCCTGATATTTTGAAGATTTCTGCCAGTGATAACTTTAATTACTCTCGCTATAAAAATCTTGGCTGTATTATTAAAATTTACACCTAATTCCTTCAGTATTAAAACAATTGCTTTTGTCTGTTGAGAACAGGTTAATGCACCAAAGGTTGTGGTTTCATCCCTTTCTGATACTAAATCCGCCTCTTTAAGCTGCTTTATATATTTATCTTCTATAAAATCTGAAAGCAGACTTAGCATAACTCGTTGTTCTTTTGCTATATCAAAATTGTACCTGTCAGACAAATAACAAATTATCTCCTTTACAGTTAAGTCCAGAGCATCATCACCGGTATTAATATCTTCAACTGTAATTAATGCTTCATTAACATTACTTGAGTTTACTCTTATCTTATCAAAAATCTCGTATGCCATGTTAAATGCTTTAAGCCACCAATTGTAGTCTTTGCTCAGTTTATAGTTACTTTTATCATGGTAGTTTTTATTATCTATGTCTGTCAGAAACATACATAGTTTGTTTTTTGGGTAATCTTCCTTATAACTGCAAATTAATTTATTTATATTGTTTAATGTGTTTTCATCAACTACTTTTGGACTATACCCTTTTAACTTTGGATAGTTGGTGTATGTATTATCTCCATGCACTAAGTAATTGTATGCAAAAATAAAAGTGTCATCAAGTAAAATTGTGTTCAGTATCTCTAATCGCACCAGAGCAGCTATATTAGGATCAACTTCACCATCTATTAATTCAAAATTTTCTTTTGAAATGTCACCATTACAATTTTTTGATTCAGCCTCATACCTGGCGTCAGCATAAAGGTAGCGATTTAAATACTCAAATGTTTTAATTTTGTCTCTCCTTAATGGGTACAAATCATAGATAGTTTTTTTTACTAAATCATAATAACGAAAAGTATGCTTTTCATTTTGAAGGCATTCTTTGCTTCTCATAACTATTAATTTAAATAAAAAAAGTATTACAAACCAGGAAAAATACCCGATTTCATCTGTTAATAATTTGTCTTGTTATTGATTATATGGTTTTTCACAAATATACTAAAAATTTACGATATGTGGACAAATTAAAATGAATAAAAATGGCTGTCAGGGCTGTTCACGTGATTCGTTGTAAATGAGATAACTAATCGCAGCTAAATATTATAATTATGAAACCAATTTGGAATGGGGCTATTGGGTTCGGACTGGTGAATATTCCGGTAAAACTGTACTCGGCAACGGAGAGCAGTACGCTCGATCTGGATATGCTGGATAAAAAAGATCTGTCGATTCAGGATTTCACCATTCGCAATGCGCTGGATCGTATTGCTAAAAAGGGTGATATCTTTTCTCCTGTGCTGGGAAAGGGTGTTGATTTGATTAAGGCACTGGATAGTATCAACCGGTCTAAACTTTCCTGATATAGACTGAAACGGAGCCTTCTCCAACGGGGAAGTTGGCGTGACCATCTTCTTCGATTATTATTTCTCCTTCTGTATGGCCTAATTTATCAATCCATGCTGTTCCTGAATAGTCATCTCCCACAAATATTCGCTTATCGCCTGCTTCGTCATTGCTCATAACTACTACGCAGCCATCGGGATGGTTTTCATCGCCACGACGTATCCAGGCTACTATGCTGTTATGGTCAAAATAATCATCCTGGTCGCCATAGGCAAAATCGCGCCTTATATCGAGCAGCTGATCAATTATCCATTGTTGTCCTTCACGTGGATTGGGTCCCTCAATTCCATAGTAGTCGCCAAAGAATATACAGGGGTAACCATCTTTACGAAGCAGGACCAGTGCGTATGCCAGGGGTTTGAACCAATCCAGTACATAGAGATCTTCATCTTCAAGATGGGAGTCGTGGTTGTTTACATAGGTGACTGCCAGTTCGGGATATTTCTCCACAATGGTGTCGTTTAAAATGGTGCTCATGTCGTAGCCGGGACCGTCAAGACTGCATTGCCTGAAGTGGTAGTGGAGTACTACATCGTACAGATCGAGTCTATGTTCTACATTGGCAAGGAATGGGTCGAGGTCCATATCTACATAATAGGAGTATTCTCCTGCAATAAAAAATTCTTCTCCAAATTCTGCTCTAACGTGACCGATAAACTCCCTGATGAACCAGTCGCTCATATGTTTTATTGCATCAAGCCGCAAGCCGTCAACTTTTGTTTCATTGATAAACCAGCTGATCCATCTTTTCAGCTCTTCACGTACATCGGGGTGTTTGAAATCGATATCGTTGTAGAGGAGGTAGTCGAAGTTGCCGAATTGTTGGCCGACCGACTTATCATCGGGGTTTACTCCTTTATTTTCGCCTTGGATTACATAGATTGCATCTTTTGGGTCTCTGTGGTTATAGTCCGTTGCCGAGAAGTGTTCCCAGCTCCATTTGAAGTCGGAGTATTTTCCGTTTCTCCCGGGATAGGTGAAGGAGGTGTATGATTCAATCTCAAATGGTTCTGATATCACTTCGTTCCTGTCTTCAGGGTTAACTTCCACCACGGTGAAGGTCTGCAGCTCATCTCCACCCCCTTTGTGATTGAGCACAACATCGGCATATACGCCTATTCCTTGCTCGTGCAGGGCATCTATAGCCTGATGAAGCTCCTCTTTTGTACCATATTTTGTGCGTACAGTCCCTTTCTGGTCAAACTCCCCCAGGTCGTAAAGATCATACGCTCCGTATCCCACATCGTTGGAGCCTGTTCCTTTTATACAGGGTGGTATCCATACCGCGGTTATGCCTATCTCTTTGAGTCGCTCCGCATCACCTTTTAGCTTGTTCCACAAGCTTCCGTCATCTGAAAGAAACCATTCAAAGTATTGAAACATTATTCCATTTATACGCATATTTTTTGCTTTTAGTTTGATTGTTTATCTATTACTGAATCCCTTATTGGATTCTTCAAATTAATTGACTCTGATAGACTTATTAAAAACAGACAACTAAAAGGTTTGGTTTTCCATCTATCTTCTGCATTATAGATTATTATATATTGTTGTGAATTAGATTGATACAATTAGCGGTTAATATTGTTATAAGAGTAGTATTATAAAATTGGGACAATATGAAACTGCGTACACCTGAAGCTTTTTGGTTATTAAAAAACGGGATATTGAAGAGTTATCCTTCGTTGGAAAGTGATATTAATTGCGATATTGCTGTTATCGGTGGTGGTATCACCGGATCGCTTATCAGTCACGCCTTGCTGAAAGCGGGGTATGATACGGTGGTTATCGACAAGCGTGATATTGGTACGGGGAGTACTGCTGCTACTACCTCTATGCTGCAGTATGAGATTGATACACCGATGGTTAAATTGGCGGAGATGATTGGACCCGAAGGGGCGGTTTCATGTTACAATGCCGGTATTGATTCAATAAATATTCTGAATGATTTAGTTAAAACCGAAAATCTTGATGCCGGTTTCGAAATGAAGAGATCTTTGCAGGTTGCTCATAGTAAGGAGGCTGTAAAGGATCTGGAGAGTGAGTATGAGTATCGGAAGAAGTATGGACTGAATGTTGAATGGCTTTCCCCTGATACTATAAAGAGAAATTATAAGATGGAGTCTTTTCCCGGAATCCTTTCTGAAGAGGGTGCATCGATAGATGCGTTTATGTTTGCTCATGAACTGTTTCGTAAAAATAGCGAAAGGGGATTGCGTGTGTTTGATCATACATCGATCAAGAAAATAAACTATGGTTCTCCTGTTACAATAATTACTGAAGAGGGTTATAAAGTGGTGTGCAAACGGGTTGTTTTCTGTACTGGCTTTGAAACATTCAGGATGTTCAAAAAAAGATATGCAAATATAATTAGTACTTTCGCCTGTGTGAGCGAGCAGAATATTAACCTATATGATGAGTTGAAGGATATATTGATCTGGGATACCGATTTGCCATATATTTATATGCGTACTACTGATGACAGGCGACTGCTGGTGGGTGGTGAGGATGTGCCTTTCAGAAATGGTGAGATTCGTGATAAGATAAAGGACCGGAAAGCAGTGAGGCTTCAGGAGAAATTGAGGAGGTTGTTCCCGACTATCTATTTTAAGGAGGATTATAATTGGACGGGTGCTTTTGGTACAACTAAAGATGGTTTGCCTTACATTGGTGAGCATCCTGATTTTAAAAATGCAATTTTTGTACTGGGACTGGGTGGTAATGGTATCACTTTCTCTGTTCAGGGGATGAATCTGGTTCTTAAAATTCTTGCGGGGGAGTATGATCCTCTGTTGTATTATTACAGATTTAACCGTTGATTTTCTCCCGATTTGTTAGAATTATATAATTCTGCAACCTGTTGATAAATACAGCTTATTAGCAAAAATTTCAACCTGTTGTGGTTTTTTATGCCTTTTTCTGTTAATAAAATAATTATATATATCGATATGTAAAAATAAAATATTACATTTGCAGACTCAATTAGGTTGTAAATAATTAATAAATCCAGCTTCCATATTTAATCAATAAAATATATGAATTATAGAAGTTATCTGGCACAAGATGTCAGGCACCTGGAGGTGAAATTTAAAGATGGTACCAAGACTAACTTGAAGACGTCGTCCAACAATAAAATTGTTGTGATGAAGGTTTTACCCCGGGCAAAGAATCCTTTCGTTGTATCGGTTTACGAGAATTACTCAAACGGAATTACAGCTGCTGAGCTGGCTGAAAAGTGTGGTTATGAGTGTTTCAGGACTTTCCAGCGTCACTTTAAGAAGCATTTTGGTGACACAACTTATAACTGGATCTTTAGGACTAAAATGGAGGATGTTTCTTCTCTGGTCTTAAATACAGATCTGCAGATGTCGGAAATCGCAAAAAAGTTCAAATTTAAAAGTCCCGCTCACCTGACTAACGCTTATAAGAGACAGTTTGGAGTTTGTCCCCAGAAACACCGTGAACAGGAGGGTTTGAGCTGACAGGCTAACTGCTTCCTGCATAGTATCCTGCCGAATTCCTCCCATCTGTCGATGTGAGGTAAACCCAGAAGTGCAATTTATCTCTTTTGCTGCTTATTATGTCGCTAAGATTAATCTCTGCATTACCATTTTGACGCAGAGCGCAGTCTATAAAGCTTTTTGCTTTCGATATAGTTTCATTAAGACAGATAAAATTCACCTTGTCAACTGCTCCTTCCCTGTGGGAGCTGCTGTTAAACTCTCCATCCCATTTGAATGATGCTGTGGCCGATTCAATATCGCAGCTCATTGTCACGCCCGGAAGTGACTCAAGTTCTCCCTCTGCAATCTTTATCCTGCTGTAGTCAACGCTATAGTCGGGATACTCACCCTGTATAGCATTCTTCAGGATTTGGGAGACCGTTTTCCTGTATGCATTTGCCTGATTGCTGAAACTTCGTTTTAATGCTTTATTGAGAGGTGATGCCGCACTGTTGGCAAGTCCAAACCTCATTCTCGATGCCAGCTGTTTCTCAGTTCTCGGATCTTTGGGCACGACATATTTTTTAAATACCTGTTTTCCGGTTTTAGTAACATATGCAATAATTGGTCCTATCTTCCCGGAAATACCCAAACTGTTAATATCGATTTTTCCCATTTCGTTAGATTTTCGTTATCCTGCAATATAACTAAATTTGGACACTTTTCAAACTTTTTTTCCCATTTAGAACCTGTCTGAACAGCTGTTTTTTTAACGAAAAAAAAAATAATATATATCGATTCAAAAGAATTAATGTTTATATTTGGGGCCTTGAAACAAGAAGCTTACCACAGTCTTCTACATAATTAATTAATAACCATAATATATTGGGAAAACATTAATACTTGGTTTTTTAATCAGGTATAAATGTCCAATTATTGTAAATAAGTGATGAACAAACAGGGCTTAAAAAAACTTGAAGACAAACAATACGAAAAATTTCTGGCAAAGGATGTCAAAGGTTTGGAGATAATCTTCAAAGATGGCACCAAGGCAGAATTAAAATCGACATTCGAAGATAAGATTGTTGTGATGAAGGTTTATCCCAATTCCATCACCTCAGACTCTTTCAAATTTTCAGTTATACAGAACTACGCAACCGGGGTGAACGCCTCTGAGCTGGCCAGACGATGTGGTTATGATTGTCTCAGAACTTTCCAGCGACATTTTAAGATTCACTTTGGTGATACAGTTTATCAGTGGATACTTAAACGAAAAATGGAAGATGTTCATTCTCTCGTGATAAATACAGATATGCATATGGCAGAAATTGCCACTAAGTTAGGCTTTAACAGTCCCGCCCACCTAACCAACACTTATAAGAAATATTTTGGGGTCTGTCCACTCAAACATAGGGATAAGGAACGAAGGATTCCAACCAGGTTTATAAATCAACCACAGTAATCACTCTATATTATAGGTACATAGTCCGTACCAACATCATTGTTTGACGATGTTGCATTGATGTTGCATTGATGTTACATTGATGTTGTTACGGCCCAGGTATAGACAATTCATTGTTTATCTTTAAATAAAATGAACGATTTAACGGTTATATTGGTTTAATAAGAGAGTTATACCAAATTTAATTTATTACATTTGTATTAATAAGTTTCATTTCTGTTGATAGAAAATTGCAACTTGGTTTATAAAGATTAATTCAAATCTAAGCTCATGTAATGATCGAAAATGCCTGGATAAAATATTTGGATGGTGATAATGATTCACTTTCAGAGGTCTATCTTATAAGCTTTGAAAAGATGAAGGCATATGGATTGAAAATCGGGTTCGATCAGAAAACTTGTGAGGATGCTATTCAGGATATTTTTATTAAAATTTGTTGTAACAGGGAGAAGCTCACTCATGTGAAAAGGATTGAGTTTTATCTGCTAAATTCGTTGAAGAACCGACTGTTCGACTACCACCAGGAGGAGAGGCGCAGAAGTGTTATTGATAAGGATGAAGTATTTCAGAAGTATGAGGATAGTGTGATAGAGAGTATTATACTTACCGAAAGTGAGTTGTATATGAAGCTTGAGGTGGAGAGGTTTATGCAGTCGATCTCTCCCAAACAGCGCAGGATTTTGCACTATTATTACCAGCTTAACATGTCGGCAGATGAGATTGCCACAATTTTTGATATTACTCCGGATGCTGTGAGGAGGTCGATCTCCCGATCCATAAAGAAGATACAGAGTGCTCACCCGGAGATGATCTTATCATAAATAAATTATTTTTTATTCAACTTACGTTAATAACTGTTAATTATGTCTTGTTTCAATAGTTGTAATCGTCTTTGAACAAAAAAGGCGATGAAACCCTATTATAGCATTGAGGACTTTTTGAGTGATGAACTGTTCATTTACTGGCGGTTGTATCCCTCTAAAGAGCTGGATCGGTTCTGGGATGAGTTCATTACGAAAAATGATCACCTGAAGACTCCGTTTGAAAAGGCTATTGAGGAGTTTGAAAGTATTAATAATCTGCCTGCTGCTAAATTTGAAACCAAAACACTAAGGGAGTTAAAAGAGATTGAAAGAATTAATACTATTTCTTTGATCGGGGAAAAGCAAATTAATGGAGAAAATCAAATCTCCGGAGTTAATCATGCAACAGAGGATAAGATTACTTGGGAAAATCAGGTTTCAGGAAAGAATCAGGTTTCAGGTAACAATCAATTCTCAGGCAAGAATCAAGATTCCATTGATAATCAAAAGTCTAAGAAAGCAAAACCTAAAATTATATATTATATAACTTCTGCAGCTGCTGTTGCTCTTATCGCTCTTATCACAACTCTCTATTTTACTGACATAAAGAAATCTGAAAGTGAGCCGGAGGTTGCGTCAATTGGTGAGGTTATGCCCGACAATTCTGTGCAGCTTTATAGTGGTAACCGTGTTATGGCGCTCGATAATAACTCTGCACTGAAAATCTCCGGGAAGGATAAAACTGCATTGATTGAGGATGCTGATTCGGATCATGAGATGCTGCTGGATAATGTGAGCAACAGGCTGGTGGTTCCTTATGGTCACAGATCTTCGATTTTGCTGTCGGATGGTTCGATGGTTTATCTTAATTCCGGAACAACCATTGAGTTCCCTACAGAGTTTGATAACGACAAAAGGGAGATATCTGTGAGCGGTGAGATCTTTATAGAGGTGGAGAAAGATGAGAAAAAACCCTTTATAATTCGCACACCTAAGTCGATCATCACCGTCCACGGCACCTCTTTTAACCTCTCTTCATATGCCGACGAGATGAGCGAGTCGGTTGTGCTGTTGGAGGGTTCCGTTGAGATTGAGAATTCTGGCAGCTCTCTGTTGCTTAAGCCCAACCAGAAGGCTGAGTTTGCCGAAGGGAAGATTTTATGCAAAAATATTGATGTTTCGGAATATATAAGCTGGATGAAGGGTTACCTGGAGCTGAACAATATTCCGCTGACCGATCTGCTGATGAAGATAAGCAGGTATTATAATGTTAAATTCAGGTTTAGTAACGAGATGGATCTGTCGGTTCACAGATGCATGGGCAAACTGTTCCTGTCGGATAACCTTGATGATGTGCTGGATGCGTTTACAAACCTTACTCACCTGAGTTATGAAAAAGAGAGTGATAGTATGATATATATTAACGACCTAAATATTGAGCCTATGAAGAGACTGATTGAATGATACTGAAAAAACTAAAAAAGTCGGATTAATACCCCCGTACTATCCGACTATGTGAATCCTAATTAGCTATAACAAATTAAAATTCAAAGACAAAGTTATGCAAGAAAAACAAAACCGTAAAGAAAATATTACGAAAAAGGACAACAAGATTCTAAAAGTCATGAAATTATATCTCGCAATAACGTTACTTTTTGTTTTATCCATTTCTGCAGAGAACAGTTTCTCGCAGACAAAATCGATATCGGTTGACCTTAATGGAATAACACTGAAGCAGGCTTTCAACGAGATAGAAAATAGCAGCGATTATCTCTTTATCATTATTGATAATGCATACTCCGAACTCAACAGAAGAGTGGACGCTGATTTTCATGATAAGTCGATTAATGAAATCCTTGATATCATTCTGGATAAGACTGATCTTGTTTACACAGTTGTGAACCGCCAGGTTACCATATCCGGGGAAAAGGGTATGGAGAAAAACAGAGTTCCTGAAGCTGAGGCAATGAAGAGTGCTGTTGAGAAGGTTATGCAGCAGAACAGGAAGGTGATAACCGGAAATGTGCATGATGATAATGGTATCTCCATTATTGGTGCTAATATCGTGGAGATGGGTACTACAAATGGTACGATAACTGATGTTGATGGTAATTTCACTCTTGAGGTTGCCAACAATGCCTCTATCCAGGTATCATATATAGGTTATATTGCCCAGGTGATAAACACATCGGGGCAGACACGCTTTACAATTACTCTCGTGGAGGATATTGAATCGCTCGAAGAGATTGTTGTAGTAGGTTACGGTACACAGAGAAAGGCGAGTTTGACAGGGTCGGTCGACCAGGTATCGAGCGAGGTGTTTGAGAATCGTACTGTGACCAATGTTACACAGGGTTTGCAGGGTGTGATTCCCAACCTTAATATCAAGCCGCTTGATGGTAGACCAAATCAGGCTCCTGCATATAATATCAGGGGAACAACCTCTATTGGTCAGGGTGGTGATGCTCTTATTCTTATTGATGGTGTGGAGGGTGATCCAAGTTTGATCAACCCTAACGATATCGAGAGTATATCTGTACTTAAGGACGCTGCTTCTGCATCCATCTATGGAGCGCGTGGTGCGTTTGGTGTGGTACTGATCACTACAAAGAATCCTGCAAAGGAGAAGATGAATCTTACATATACAACCAATCTGTCGCTCAAGAATCCTGTGGTGATGCCCGACTATGTGTGGGATGGATATACATGGGCAAAGATGTTTAACGAATCGCACTACAACTGGGAGGGATCTTTCCCAAGTGCGGCAAACAAGACTATCCGCTTCTCTCAGGAGTATCTTGAACAGCTGAAATACAGATCGGAACACCCGAATGAATTTGCCGAGCAGTGGGAGATCAACCCTGCAAATGGTGAGTATGTTTATTATTACAGTACCAACTGGTATGAAGAGCTATACAAGAAGTTCACAGTTGCAAATGAACATAATGTGACATTGTCAGGCAGTACGGGCAAACTTAACTACATGGTTACAGGCAGGTATATGGGACAAAATGGTCTGTTCCGTTACAATACTGATAAGTATGACATGATGAACTTCAGGGGTAAGGGTAATATTCAGATCTTCCCATGGCTGAACATAGATAACAATACTCAGTTCTCAAGCACCTCTTATCATACTCCTCTGAATGTTGGTGAGGGTAGTGGTGTATGGAGAAATATATCTGACGAGGGTAACCCTATGTCGCCTATGTTCAATCCTGACGGTACTCTTTCTCACACTGCCGTGTATCATGTTGGTGATATGTGGTATGGCAAGAACGGGTATGACAATGTGAAGAGAATATTTAAAAATACAACTGGTTTCACTGCCAGCTTCTTCGAAAATGTGTTTCGTGTGAGGGGCGACTTCACTTATCAGATTACTGATGATAATGAGAAGCGCAGACAGGTGCAGGTGCCTTATTCAAAGAAGCCGGGTGAGATATCTTATGTGGGTGCTTCTACGAACGACCTGAGGGATATTTGGCGTGAGACTCAGTATTTGGCTACCAACCTTTATGGTGAGTTTGAGAAGATGTTTAATGATGCTCACTATATTAAGTTTATGGCGGGAGTCAACTATGAGCAGTCGCTCTACAAAAAACTTGAAGCTGAAAGAAATGGTTTGATCTTTGAAGATGCAATCGACCTGAGTTTGGCTTTGGGTGATGGTATCAACATTGATGGAAGCTATCAGGCATGGAATATTTTTGGTGGTTTCTCAAGGTTGAACTATGCATATAAGGACAGATATCTGATCGAGATCAACGGCAGGTATGACGGTTCTTCAAAATTCCCTGAAAATGAGAGATACGCTTTCTTCCCATCATTCTCCGCAGGATGGAGGGTGTCGCAGGAGCCTTTCTGGAAAGTTCCCTACACTGCAATATCCGACCTGAAGCTGAGAGCATCTTACGGATCGCTGGGTAATGGTAGCATCGCTCCATATCTCTATCAGGAGATATTCAATATCAGTCAGTCAGGCCGCCTGCTTGGAGGTACACAGCCACAGCTGACCAGTCGCCCCAGCGTATTACCCGACGGACTAACATGGGAAACTTCAACAACAACCAACTTCGGTCTGGATATGTCGTTCCTCTCTAACCGTTTGATTTTTGTGGGTGACCTCTATCAGCGTGATACTAAGGATATGTTTACAATTGGTATGACTCTTCCTGCTGTATTTGGTGCTACATCGCCAAGGGGTAATTATGCCGACCTTGAGACTAAGGGTTGGGAGGTTTCTCTTACCTGGAGGGATAAGTTCACAGCAGGTAATAAGCCATTTAATTATGATGTAAGGGTTACACTGGCTGATAATAAATCTGTAGTAACAAGATATAACAATCCTGAGAAGAGGCTGGACGACTACTACGCAGGTATGGTGATTGGTGAGATCTGGGGTTACACAAATGATGGTTTCTTCAAGGATCAGGCTGATATAGACAGTCACGCCGATCAGAGCAGGTTCAAGACTACCAACGCCAGAATCATCTATCCGGGTGATATCAAACTGAAGGATATTAATGGTGACGGAAAGATTGATCCGGGTACCAACCGTGTGGGGGATACAGGTGACAGAAAAATTATTGGTAACTCGAGACCAAGATATACTTATAGTATTAATCTGGGTGCCGACTGGAACAATTTCTTCTTCTCTTCTTTCTTCCAAGGTGTGGGTAAGCAGGATTGGTGGCCAAATTCCGAAGCGAGTGTGTTCTGGGGGCAGTATAACCGTCCGTACAACTATCTCCCAAGGTGGCATCTTGACAACCACTGGACACCGGAGAACCCGGATGCTTACATGCCGAGGTATGTTGGTCGTGTCGCCAACAGAACAGATGGTATTCTGACTGATAATCCGCAGACAAAATATCTTCAGAATATTGCATACATAAGAATGAAAAATGTACAGGTGGGCTATAACCTTCCGGAGAATGTGAAGTCTGTGATTGGGGCAGAAGCGCTGAAAGTATATCTTTCAGGAGAAAACCTGTGGACTTGGTCGCCCCTCTACAAAATCACAAGAGATATAGATGTTGAGAATGCCGGTCCGTCCGACATGAAACTGTCCGACGGTGGATCAGGTGATGGATACAACTACCCCATGCTGAAGAGCATCAGCGTTGGTTTATCAGTAACATTCTAATAACCTTTAAAACGATTCAAATGAAAATAAAATATTTTATACTCATAATAATTACCGCTCTTGTGGCTAGTTGCGACCTGGAACAGTTGCCGCAGGATACAGCATCTAAGAATGCAGTTTTTGGCAGCGAAAATGGATTAAGGTTATACTCATACTCATTTTATGATTTCCTGCCGAGTGCGAATAATATCCATACTGCCGATAATATGGCGGACTATACCGCGAGAAGAGGGGCACCTGCATTTATAATGGAGAATGCGTTCAGTCCCACTTCATCAGACGACAGCAGTGCATCTGGTGGTGATGTTGTAGCGTTGGGAAGTGACAGAAACTGGGGTTGGGGAAGTTTGAGGAATTTCAACTTCTTCATACAGAACTGTACAGATGAGAATGTGCCGCTTTCTGTAAGAAACCACTATATTGGTCTGGCACGTTTCTTCAGGGCTTACTTCTATTTTGAAAAGGTGAAACGTTATGGTGATGTGCCATGGATTGGAAAGGCGCTTGATGTTGAGGATCCCGATCTGTATAAACCTCGTGATCCGAGAACGCTGGTGATGGATTCGGTGCTGGCCGACCTGAACTTTGCTTGTGAGAATATCACTATGACTAACGACGGTACACGCAGTCTTGTTACCAAGTGGGTTGCCTATGCTTTTAAAGCGAGGGTTTGTCTGTACGAAGGTACATACCGCAAGTATCACACTGAACTGGGATTGCAGGGCAGTGCCAATGAATGGCTCAACGAAGCTGCCAATGCGGCGAAGAAGGTAATGGATGAGTCAGGTTTCAAACTTTACACCGGTGCCGGTACCGACAGATCATACAGGAATATTTTCTCCAGCGGTGCACCTGTTGCTGATGAGATTATGATGGCTGTGATAAGGGATGCTGATCTGGGATTGCTTCATGCTGCCAACTGGTATTATACCAGTACAACAACCGGTATCAGGTTTAATTTCACCCGCTCTTTCATTAATACTTATCTGAAGATTGATGGTACTCCTTTCACAGATACTCCGGGATATGAGACTATGCCGTTCTGGGAGGAGACTGCCGACAGGGATAAGAGGCTGAAGCAGACTATCAGGTTGGGTGATTTTGAGCGACTGAGAAATAATGTTCCGTTTAAGGTGGCTCCTGATATGCTCTACTCTTATACAGGTTATCAGCCGATTAAGTGGACGCTGGATGATACCAATATTGATACGCGTGACCTTAACTACAACTCTGTTTCTCTCTTCCGCTATGGTGAGGTGCTGCTGAACTATGCTGAGGCGAAGGCTGAGCTGGGTATGCTAACTGATGCTGATTGGGCGATGACGATTGGTGCGCTCAGAGAAAGAGCAGGGATTACGGGGGGACTTACAACGAAGCCTACCGTGGTTGATCCTTATCTGCAGGAGACCTATTTCCCTGATATCACAGATCCTGTTATCCTTGAGATCAGAAGGGATCGTGGTATTGAGCTTGCTATGGAGGGATTCAGGTTTTATGACCTGATGAGATGGAAAAGAGGTGAGCTGCTTGAGATGGAGTGGAACGGTATGTATGTGCCTGCAATTGATACTCCGCTGGATCTGAATCAGGATGGTACACCCGATGTTGTATATTATATTACTCCGCCTGCAACTACTCCTCCTTATCCTGCAATACCGGTGAGCGAGACTTATGGCGGACAGCCTAATCCATATAAGCTGAGAGAGGGTGATCATGGTGAGATCATCTGGCTGCACAATATAAAGAGGAAATGGGAGGATAAGAACTACTATTACCCAATTCCTGAAACTCATATTTTGACAAATCCTAACTTAACACAAAACCCGGGATGGGAGTGATATTTTGACAGGAATATAATTTGAACCAGGTTTAGAAATCTTAGGTAATAATTTTAGAAATCTAATGTAATAATACTGCAAACAGGTAAAGTTATTACTGAAAGATTGGAGAAGCAACTTTTTTAGAGAAAAGGTTGCTTCTTTTCTGTAATGATCAGTTTGTTAGTTTGCTGAAATTAATAACTTTGTAGAATTAACAAAGCTCCTAAAGCGAATTGTTTAGTGCCGCCTTATTGTAAAAATGATGAATAACATGAGAAAAATAATGACACTTATCGTGATTATGATAGCTGCTTTTTCTTGTAAACAGCAAGTACGGAATGAAAATATTGTAGATTTAAATAATATGATTATCAGAATCTCAGAAATAGTAATCGACCCCAATTACCTTGATGAGTATTTATCAATTCTGAAAGAGGAAGCTCAAGCTTCAGTTAGGCTGGAGACAGGAGTAATATCAATTTATCCTATGTATCAGAAGGAGAATCCTACCGAAATCAGGATTTTGGAAATATATTCAAGCAAAGAAGCTTATGAAGCTCATTTACAAACACCACACTTCAAATATTATAAAACCAATACACTAAATATGGTTAAGTCATTGAGGCTGGTAGATATGGAAGCTATAGATCCTGAAGCTATGCCTATGATTTTTAGAAAAGTGAAGTGAAGTACCGTTTTTTCTTCAAGAGTATAAGTTGTTATCTCACAATTACCACTGAACCACTTGTTGTTCACCTCGAATGGAATTTTATGGAATCCCATTACACTGAAATGCTCTTTACAATTTATCTCTACTTTTAAGCGTATAGGTTGCACCGGAGGTATTTCAGACTCCATCCTGAATAGCATTGCTCCCTCAAGAATTCATCACTAAATATATCCACCAATGCACGGCTGATTATCAAATCTTGTTCAACCATTGCAAAATCAGTCCATGGAACGAACTCATTCCAAGCCATTATAGAAGCTCTGTCTATCATAATTCATCTACTTCAGAAAACTACTCTACAAACTCTATATATTTTTTTATTAAAGAGTAAATTGATAAATTTGAGGAGGAATCATTTCTTAACATAATTTTAATTCAGAAAAACAACTCATGAATAATTTTTAAATAAGCTATGAAATACCCTCATCTAATTCTCAAAAATCCGTTGGGCATATCAACTAAAATTAACACATCCAGATATAGGAAAAATAAAAATAAAAATAAAAAAGTTGTAGTAAAAGATTATTCATTCCAGAAAGAACGGTTAAAGCATAGTCATGAGGATTTTAAACAAAAAAGAAATCTTAGGAAATTACAAAGAACTATTGAATTGCCATATATTTTGGAATATATAGAGATTAATTTCTTTGACCAGTTCAATAATGATATTCCAAATAAAGATTATTATAAAAAGATCTATGGCTTAATTCCTGTTAGTCAAAGAGCTTTCAATAAGACTGTTCTTTTCTATATAAGTAATGAAAAACTGTTTTCCAAATTCATTAACCTGATTGAAAAGTTTTATAATAGCTCTGATGCTGAAAAGCCTTCAGATCATGACTGGAGTATAATTACAATCATTCATTCCTTTGAGTTTTTATCATCCGACAAAATAAAGAGAAGCATTTCAGATGATATGATAACAGTCTCTCTTACAGATGGGTTAAAGGGTGAAGAACGCTGGGATACAATCCATAATGAGTTGATATCATATTTAGAAGCAAACCATATAGACTTTTCATCGGATACAAACGGATTAATAGAGATAAGAAATGCAAATAGTTATATTGATGAAATAGTAAATAATTTTGATGTAATTCAAAAGGTACAATCAAATCCACCTATGCATGTTAGTCCAAGTGCTTTTGGTACAAAAAAGCTTGGTTGGGGTTTTTACACAGAAAAGAATGATAATTTACCGGTAGTAGGTGTTATTGATACAGGTATAGGTGATATCGATCCATTAAAGCCATTATTGGTTGGAGAAATTTCAATATTGGATCGATCTTGCGGAATTGGAGACAGTCACGGAACAAGTGTAGCATCACTTGTGGCTTTTGGTACGGATTTAAGTAACGGTAAGAGACTTAAAGTGTCGTCCGCAAATCTATTTTCAATCCAGGTTATTTATAAAGAAGAGGGAAACTTTTCTTTTATAAAACTAAAGAATGCAATTATAGAAGCGCATAAAGTGCATAATATCAGAATATTTAACTTGTCGATATGTAATCCGTATAGTTTCGAATATAATGCTGATTATTCGGAATATGCTAAAATGTTGGATGAATTGGCTTATATTTATGACCTTTTAATATTTATCGCTGCAGGAAATTTATCGGAAGATTATAGAGAATATGTAAAGTGTGAGTTAAGTGAAGATACTAGTTTGGTTAATTATCCAAATCATTTTTATAATGAACATAATCAATGTTACAGCCAACCAACAAATATTGGATCACCTTCTGAAAGTATGAATAACATCACTGTTGGAGCAATTGCAAGTAACATTTATGACAACCGTACCGATTTAACAATATCACATGAACTACCATCTTATTTCAGCCGGAAATATCATATAGACTATACACAACAAATAAATGAGAGCGATTTTAATAAACATCAAAAGAATTATAATATTTTCAAACCTGACATTCTAATGCCTGGAGGTGATTGGGAAACCGATGATTCCAAGATGGAAGTTCTTGGTAGAGGTCAGCTGATGGATTACTATGTTAAACTCTCGGGAACCAGCTTAGCTGCTCCCTTGGCAGCGAATTTAGCAGCTAAAATAATAGCAAGGTATCCGGATATTAATATGCAAAGTGTAAAAGCACTGTTAATTAACTCAGCAGAGAGCACTAAAATAGGAACTCTCCTGTCTGATACTATTAATAAGTTGAAAGATATAGAATCAAAAAAAATATATGGCTGTCCCTTTAATGGTTTATCAAGTACAGAGAAAAGTTTAATATCCAGGAAATATAGTTGTGAAAGACTTGCTAAATACATTGAAGGACATGGTGTACCAGTCGAAGATAAATGTCTTAACTCGACAAATAAGAGAGTCACATTTATTATTGAGGATACTATAAAATCAGATCATTTTCAGGTCAGACATATTAAACTCCCAAAATATCTCTTAGAGTCCAGTAAATGTAGTGTCCTTTCGATTACCGGAACTATATGTTTTAAGTTCAATCCCATAAACAACAATTCAATTGAATATAATAGCCTGCATATTAGCTTTAACATATATAATGCTCAAAGCAGTAGTGATGAAACTGCAAGAATTTTGTCAAATGAAAAAGATAAGAATAGGGAACCTTTAATTAAAACTGAGGATCGGCATGATATATTAGATATTAAAAGCAGCAACTCATGGTCAGAAGATTTTGGCTTTGTTAATCGCCAGATATTTTCGAATACGCAAAAAATGAAAATGAATATCAATATAGGCGATTTGCAGAAAGTTGATAATGAAATTGCGGTAGCAGTGAGATGCTTAACTAAAAAGAGTGTGGCAAAAAATATTGAACACCCTTACTCTCTAGTTATTACAATTGAAGAGTATGATAGTATTGATTTGGAAGATAATCTATATGAAAAAATAAGTGCGATAAATGATGTTAAGGCAGTTGCTAGTTTAGATACATCCCTGGAAATAGAAATAGCGAATTAATATTCGCTATTTCTGTTTTGAATCTCCTTTTCAATTAGTGAGTTCCAAACTGTGGTGTTAATAATTATTTTATTTGGCAGAATGTCGACTTCCAGATCTAGTAAACTACGTTTAAGGGCTGTAAGAAGTGTATGCTGAATTATATAATAGGATAATCCTATACATTTATTTATGATTTGGTTTGCCTTTGTTTTATTGTCGAATGTGATTTTCTTGTTTTTAAGAGTATTCTTAACCAGTTCTTTAATCTGATCTTTATTTGGCAGATCTAACTTTAAAGAAAGATCAAACCTTCTGATCAACGCTTCGTCAATCATATTAATCTGATTTGTTGCAGCAATAACAACAGTGCGTTTTGGCAGGAAATCAAACAGCTGTAGTATTGTATTGACTACACGTTTCATTTCACCATGATCCTGGTCATAGTCTCTTACCTTACCTAGGCTGTCAAATTCATCTAAAAAAATTATAGAATCTTCTTCTGAAGCTATTTTAAAGAGTTTAGAAAGGTTCTTGCTTGTTTCTCCTAGCTTTGATGACACAATAGCTCCCAAATTAACCACATACATCATACGCTTCATTTCACCGGCAATTACATAGGATGCCAATGTCTTGCCACAGCCTGATGGTCCATAGAGTAATACTTTATTTGCTGCAGGAAGGTCCAGGGTATTCAGCATATCTATCGAGTGCTGCTCTTTGAGGAAATAGGATAATTCTCTTTTTGTTTCAACTGAACTTATTAAATCTGATAACTTATAATCTGAGGTTAACTTTTCAATAATAAGTTCCTGAATCTCCTTGTCTTCTTCAAGTTGTTTAAATTTTGATGAGCCATATAAAGACATTCCACCCAATTCCTGCCTTCTGATTCCATCCTTAATTATTGATTGAAGCTGAATTGCGAAATTGGTTCTTTTAGTACGTCTAGAATGCTCAACAAGATCATTTAATCTCTGAATAAGCTGATCTTTATCGTCATTAAAGCTGTATTTGGCTATATCTTTTATTAAATCGTACTGACTCATGATAATCTGTAATTTGAGTACAAAATAACTCCATTTTATTTATAATGCAAACTTTTGGTACCTCTATTTCAAATCTGTTTCATTTAAACAAACTACTCAACTGATTGATTGTATTCGGAAGTATTGAAATATTCTTCGCTAAAATAAACTAACTCTAAAAAAACCTTTTGTTAATACTTTATCCCTTATTGTTCCAACATATCAGAATTCACTGGTTCCTTATATAACCCTAACCAATATTGACTTTATTTATCTTAAATCTATAAATAATAACAAATTATTGAAAATGTTTTGGCTGTATAAATTTCTTTTATACATTTGCATGTTCAAACAAAGTGCGATATGATTAAACATGCTATGAAGAAATTCTTAGATAAAACATTAATTTTTAAATAATTATTCAAAATGTAAAATTATGGTACAATGTAACCGATTAAATTCTAAAATGACCTGCCGGCACTATTTAGTTGTCGTTTTTGCTCTTGTTTTTTTTACATTTGGTGGTAACCTATTGTATGCACAAACACAGCCAATAGTGGTGAAGGGGAGTGTAATGGCCGATGGCGAGCCTGTGATTGGTGCTACCGTAATGGTGAAGGATCTTTTAACCGGTACCGCAACTGATATTGACGGTAACTTCACACTGGAAGCACCTTCAAATGCTACACTTGTCATTTCATACATAGGGTATGAGACAGTGGAAGTAGCCATTAATGGAAGAAATTCTATAACTGTTGAATTAACTGCCGATACCTTTACTCTCGACGATATTGTTGTAGTGGGGTATGGTGTTCAGAGAAAAGTGAATCTGACCGGTGCGGTGGCATCGGTGTCAACCAGAGAACTGGAAGGTAAACTGGTATCCAATGCGCTTGAAGCTTTGCAAGGTACAACCCCAGGTCTGATCATTCAGCAGGGATCTTCAAATCCCGGTAGTCCCCCATCAATCAACATTCGTGGCTTGAATACCATGAATAACAATGATCCCCTTATCATCATTGATGGTATTGAGGGCTCAATGGCTAACCTTAATCCTGCTGATATCGAGAATATATCTATCCTGAAAGATGCATCTTCAACTGCAATTTATGGATCGCGTGCTTCAAATGGTGTTGTACTGATCACAACAAAGAAAGGTGCGAGTGGTAAGGCTAAGTTCAACTATGAATATATGATCGGTTACCAGAATCCTACCTCTCTGCCTGAAATTGCCGACTCATGGATCTATGCCGAGCTTTATAATGAGGCTGCCGTGAACTCGGGAAGAACTACAAAGTTCACTGCCGAGGATATTGCAGGTTTCAGGAATGGTGGAACCAACGTTAACTGGGTGAGGGAGCTATACAAGACAAATTCTCCGCAAAGTTCGCATAACCTGTCGATGGCTGGCGGAAATGACCAGCTCTCATATTTTGCATCTCTGGGCTATCTTGACCAGAATAGTATGTTCAAAGGTCCTGATTATGGCTATAATCGCTACAATGCACGTTTAAATGTGAGCCATAAGGCTACCAAAGATTTAACGATCTATCTGACATCTCAGTTTGCCAGAAATGATATAAAGGAGCATGCATATTGGACTGAATGGATCATTGAGCAGGCTAACCGTATGCCGCCTATCTACCCGATTATGAAAGAGGATGGAAGCTACAACTACCCGAGCGGTAGTAACTCCAACGGGTTGCAGCGACTGATGGATGGTGGCTATCGTTCAAATGCCAATGATGAATTATTGGGTACCGTGCGTGCTGAGTGGGATATTTTCAAGGGTTTCAAGCTTACGGGCAGTGTAGGCGGTCGCATATGGAACAACAATATGCGTGAGAAGAGAATTGCTTTTGAGGGTACTGGAGATGCAGAGAATAAGCTTACTGCCCAGTTCTATCGCTCAAAGAATATAACTACCAACCTGATGGCTTCATACAATACCCAGATTGGAAAGCACTCCATTGAGGGATTGGCAGGATTTGCTTACGAAGGGTTCAACGACTTTCAGTTTACTACCAGCAGAATTACAGAAGATTCTAAGTTTGATGTTTTTGTTGGTGAGCAATCTGGTGATGATATAAGGAACTCGGGAGGAGCGGGCGACTGGTCGATCTACTCCGGTTTCGCAAGGGCTTCATATAACTATGATCAGAAGTATCTTCTGGAGTTCAATATAAGGAACGACTACTCATCATATTTTGCAAAGGGCAACCGCTCTGGGCTGTTCCCCTCTCTTTCTGCAGGTTGGAGAATCTCTGAAGAGGAGTTCTGGGGAGATGCGGCCAATTATGTTCCTTCACTGAAGCTGAGGGGATCATGGGGCTTGGTTGGTAACAACAGGATTGGGGCTTATCAGTATATGAGAACTGTTTCTACAACCAACGGAATAAGTTTTGGCGATAATGTGGTGGAGACAGCCTACTTCTCATCGGCTAACCCTGATATCAAGTGGGAGACAACAAGGATGGCAAACATTGGGGTTGATCTTGGTTTGCTTAACAATAGTCTGAATGTGACGTTCGACCTGTTTAACAACCGTACCGACAATATCCTGGTAAATCTTCCTGTTCCGGGCCTGTTTGGCTTCAGTGCTCCAATTCAAAATGCGAGTGTAGTTGAAACAAAGGGCTGGGAGTTGTCGGTTAACTACCGTCTGACCACCGGTGCTGTTTCTCACAATATATCGGGTAATATCTCTGACAGCTTCAACGAAGTGATTGATAATAAGGGTACAGAGATTATTGGCGGATATGATGTACAGACAATAATTAAGGAGGGATATCCTCTGTTTTCATACTATGCTTACCGTGCTGATGGGTTCTTCCAGAACGAGGAGGAGGTTGCAAAAGGTCCGCACCTTGAAGGAATAACTCCTAAGCCCGGTGATATAAGATATCTTGATAAGAATGGTGATGGAATCATCAATCCTGACAATGACAGGTTTATTGTTGGTAATGATTTCCCGAGATATACGTTTGGATTTTCGTATGGACTTGAATTCAAAAACTTCTACTTCTCTATGCTGTGGCAGGGAGTTGGAAAAAGAAGCAAATGGATGAGGGGAGAGTCGGTCGAAGCATTCCATAATAACAACGAGGGTCCGTTGCATGTATTTCATATTGATCGCTGGACACCAACCAATACTGATGCAACCTACCCGCGCCTGACAATGGGCAGCGAGTCTGCAAACAACGCAGCCAAATCTGATTTCTGGATTCAGGATGCAAGCTACCTCCGTTTGAAGAATGCACAGATTGGATATGTTTTGCCAAAGAAATGGGTGAATCCTGTTGGAATTGAGAATATGAGACTATTTGTAAGTGCACAGAATCCATTGACATTTACCAAAATGAAGGGAGGATACGACCCTGAGTATACAGCTGACGGAAGCGGTCGCGCCTATCCAGTCTCCTCTACATACTCTTTTGGCTTGAATATTAATTTTTAAAAAGAATCAGTATGAAAACAATTATAAGATCACTATTTATATTTTTATTAATAATGTTTGGTGCGGTCTCTTGTATCGAACTGGATACAGTTCCGTATGACAGGGAGTCGGACCTCACATTTTGGGACGAAGATGAGGGAGCGGCACTCAAGGCTCTCAATACATGCTATACCTACCTGGCAGGGATAGAGGAGCTTATGTACAGTGAGGCGATGACCGACAATGCTTATACCAAGCAGCCAAATGATGCTACGCAGAATATTGGTAACGGTTCATACTCAACTGCAGATCCTTATGTAAGAAATGTGTGGAACAGTAGATATACAGGTATTCGCATGTGTAACCAGCTGCTGGAGAATATCGACCGTGTACCAAATCTTTCGGCTGAGTTGAAAAACCGCTATATCGGTGAGGCAAAGGCTATCCGTGCATACCACTACTATGAGCTTTACACCAAGTTTGGTGATGTTCCATATACTGAAAATGTGCTTTCCATCGAGGAGAGTATGACAATCGAGAGAACTGCCAGGGCAACTGTTGTGAGCAATATCGTTGCTGATCTTGATGAGGTTATCTCAGGAAAATACCTGCCTGAGTCGTACGACGCCAGTAACACGGGGCGCATCACTCATTGGGCAGCAATGGCTATCAAGGCAAAGATTCATCTATTTGAGGGCAACTGGACAGAGGTTCGTGATCTCACATCTCAGATAATGAATAGTGGTGATTATACTCTTTTTGCAAGCTATCCTGGACTTTTCGAGATAGCAAACGAGTATAACAGTGAGGTGATCCTTGATGCGCAATATCGTCCTTCAAGCCGTGAGCATCATATCATGTATGAGTTTTTACCACCATCAATGGGAGGATATTCACAGCTATCGCCATTACAGTCGCTCGTCGACAGCTACATCATGCTTGACGGAAAATCAATTGATGAATCTGATCTTTATGATGAGAATGCCCCTTACGACAATAGGGATCCACGCATGAGGGCAACAGTAATGTATACAGGCAACTCATATACTCTCGCTGATGGTAGTGAGGTTGTTATCAATGCTGACCCTGGACAGGGCAGAGATGGGTTTGGTGTATCATCGGATGTTACCGCTACAGGCTACTACATCAAAAAGTACTGGGACAATACATATAGGGCATCGCTCTATTCAGGTCTTAACCCGATCATTATCCGCTATGCTGATATTTTGCTTATGCATGCTGAGGCGGTTGCCGAACTAGGCAATTTCAACAGTGCAGCATGGGATATCACCATCAAGCCGATACGTCTGAGAGCAGGATTTACAAACCCCGAGGCTGTTGAGTTTCCTGCTGCTTCACAAAATGAACTGATCCAGATTATCAGGAATGAGCGACGCTCTGAACTTGCTCTTGAGGGTCACAGACACAAGGATATCTTCAGATGGAGAATTGCTGATGAGGTGCTGAATGGATGGTGCCATGGCATTAGGACAAATGATGCTGTGGGTACAGACAATGGCTATGTTCGCATTGAGAATAGAAGTTTTGATGCAAGCAAGCATTACCTCTGGCCTATACCTCAGGCTGAAAGGGACCTTAATCAAAATCTGACACAGAACCCCAATTGGTAAAATTGAAAACGCTTTAACAGTATAGAAAATGAAAAAAATAATATCAATATTTATAGTTGCACTGGCATTGTTAGGCTGCCAGGAAAATTATGAGCTGAATACCGACTTCACTGTTCCCACTGAGCTGAGCTCGACCTCTGCAATTTTGTTGGATGTGACATCAAATGTTCCGGTTCAGCTCTCATGGAGCGGCGGTGAAGCTGCCGATGGTGGTGTGGTGCTTTATGAGGTGTTGTTCGACAAAGCGGGAGGTGATTTTTCAAATCCTCTTGCAAGAATGAAAAGTAATCTTGGAGCTCTTCCAAACTTATCGGTTACCCAGGCTGTTCTAAATACGATAGCAAGAAACGCAGGTATTATGCCGGAAGAGACAGGAACGATAATATGGACTGTAATCGCATCCAAGGGGGGTGTTGTTAAAACCACAGATAAGGTAGCATCTATCCAGGTGACAAGGGGTGAGGGTATCGATAACATTCCTACTGCTCTGTTCCTGCATGGTTCGGCAACTGAGAATGGCGGGCAGACAGGTATTCCTTTCCGAATGGTTGAGGAAGGTGTCTTCCAGATATATACAACTCTTTCCGAAGGTGAGATGATATTCAAATCTGCTGCCTCCGGTGAGGCTTTCAGCTACTATATCGACGACACTTCAAAGCTGAGGGAGGGGGAGGTTGCAATGGCTGCTCCTGCATTGGATCAGGTGGTGAGGCTAACGGTCGACTTCGGCACAATGTCCATGAAGACGGATATTATTGGCAACTCGGTAAGATGTATCTGGGGTGCTACATTCGATAATATTGCTGTTCTGAACTATGTTGGCAATGGTAAGTTTGTTGGTGAGGGTGATATAATATTCATTGATCAATCGCGTCCCGAAACTAACCCTCCAAGCTGGCTGGGATGGACAGAAGAAAGATACTACTTTATTGCTGTTGTAAACGGACAGGAGGTGTGCTGGGGAAGAAATGATAATGTAAGCCCTGAACGCCCCGTAGGCGGTGAACCTGCTTCATTCTATTCACTTTATGAGTTCCCATGGAGCCAGTGGGATCACCTCTGGAAAATGAAGGGAAGTCTGGACTACACACATGCAACTATCACGATAGATACAAATGCAAATGGTTTGAAGATACATACATTTACTAATGTAACTTCAATAAAATAAACTGAGTTCAAAATGAAGAAGTTAATGTTTCCTTTAATATTCATCACCCTGATGCTAATATCATGCTCGGGGGATGATATTGAGGAGTATATACCGCCGGAGCCTATAACTCCGGAAGAGCCGGAGGAGCCGGTGGCATATCACACAAAAGCCAAAGATCTGTTTGATCTGATCAATCAGTTTTATGGCGTGAGGAGTGGGGCTGCGGTTGGACTGTTTAACGAGAATTATCCAAAGAAGAGTGGTGATAATATAGCATCTTATCTATGGCCATATGATGGCTTGGTTTCGGGTGCAGCACTGCTTCATAAGTTGGGTTATGATGTGAAATATGCCGATCTTGTTGACAATTTTGATGTCTATTACCGAACCTCTGCCGATGGTGTGAATATTGGAGGCTATGGTTCTTCCACAAACGGAACAACAGGGGGAGGAACCCGGTTTTATGATGACAATTCGATTGTAGGAATCAGTCTGGTTGAGGCTTATAAGCTTACAAACAATCGTGACTATCTTGATAAAGCCAGACAGATTGTGCAGTTCTTGAAGTCGGGTGAAGATAATATTCACGGTGGTGGACTGTGGTGGAATGAGAGTGAGAAAAATATTTCCGGAAATGAAAACTCAAACAAGCCAACCTGCTCCAACGGGTATGCAACTCTGTTTTTATTAGAGTATTACACTGTTTGTGATCAGAGTGAGAAGTCGGATGTCCTTGCCTTTGCCAGGCGTCTCTACACCTGGGTTTACAATAATCTTCGCGACCCTGCAGATGGCTGCTACTGGAATGATGTACAGGTTTCAGGGTCGGTGAATAAGATGAAGTGGACCTACAACACGGGGGTGATGATCTCCAATGGTATTCGTCTGAGTCAGATACTGAGTGATCAGAAATATCTTAATGAAGCGATAGAATCGGCACAGGGTGCATACAGTTATTTTGTTCGCCCTGCAGGCAAATTAGCTTTGGCATACCCCAATCATGATCCATGGTTTACTACAAAATTGATTCGTTCATTTGTTGAGATAGAACCATATTACCCGAGTGCTGCTAACTATATCAAGACATTTATAAATTTTCTTGATTATGGTTATACCCACGCGAGGTTCAGTAATGGTCTGTTTTACGAGGACTGGACAGGTTCTGATCCTAAAAGAGCAGAACAGTTATTAATGCAGGCTGCTGCGCTTGAATCGTTAGGGGTTGTTGCCCTGTATAAAGGTGAGTCGGCAAACGCCAAATAGAATATCATTGTATAAAACATGATGAAGAAGCTTAATTTACTAGTCGCAATTATGGTGGTGACGGCCTTTAGTTCTCAGCTAAAGGCCCAAACCCCATATAAGGAGAGGGCTGAGGAGATGTTTCAGCTTGTGTGGGACCTCTATCGGGTACCGCAATATGGACTCTTTTCAGAATATTATCCAAGTGAGCATAAACCAAATCTGACCTATTTTAATGACTCAGACAAGCAGGCTCAGGAGGTCTCTTATTTATGGCCGATGAGCGGTATCTTCTCTTCAGCTGTACTTATGGGTTCAATGGATCCTGAGAAATATGGAGTCTATATCGACTCTATGGTGGTAGCCATGGAGGAGTATTACGATACGAGTCGGGTTCCTTTTGGATATCAGGCTTACCCGGTAAGATTTGAGAAGGTTGACAGGTATTATGATGATAACGGACTTGTAGGGATTGATTATATAGATTCTTATATGGTTACCAAAAATCCTCACTTTCTGGAGAAGGCCAAGCAGGTGATGACCTTCATTCTAAGCGGATGGGATGACAGGTTTGAAGGTGCTGTGCCATGGGTGGAAGGGACTCGTGACCAGAAGCCGGCATGTTCAAACGGCAAGGCTCTGGTATTGGCACTGAAGCTGTATGAGGCGACAGGTGACAGTTACTATCTTGATCTTGGGAAACGTTTTTATGACTGGATGGACAGGTATCTGAAAGATCCTGTAAGAGGGGTAGTGTGGAACTCTCTGAGTACCGTTACCGGTGAGGTTGTTCCTGATCTGTATACTTACAATACAGGTACACTTCTGCAGGCTGCAGTTGCTCTGTACAGATTCACAGGTGATAAGGAATACCTGAATAATGCAGAGTTTTTAGCCGAAGGAAGTTATAAGGTTTTCTTTAAATATACCGATGAGGGAATACCCTATATAAGTGATCTGCCATGGTTTAACCTTGTATTGTTTAGAGGATATCATGATCTGTATGATGTGACAAAAAACTCCAAATATGTTGATACAATGATAAAGGGACTGGATTTTGCATTGGAGCATGCAGTGGATCAGGCAGGGTTGGTTTATCACGACTGGACCGGTCGCACAGACGAACGCAACAAGCCCAAATGGCTGCTCGATTCATCTGCCGTGCCGGAGTTTTTGATCAGAGCGGCAATGATTAGGGGGGAAATAGGAAAATAGTAAATAGCCGCCAATCTTTAAAGTAAATTTCCGTCAATCCATAAAATAAAAAAACCGTAAATCCTTAAAGTGATTTGCGGTTTTTTCTTAAAGTATTGGTTGTAACCGTTGGTTGCCTTAAAGATTGAGGATTACAATTTATTATTATTATTTGTAATATTCCTGACGGACTCAATCTTATAAGTAAAAGAATCAGCTCTGTACCAGCCGATGTTATATTCGATGGGGAGGCCATTCTTATCACTCACGGCTCTTTTACGGATCAGGATGGGATCTCCTGTTTCAATCTCCAGCTTTGATGCTATGAAATCATTTGCAGGGGCGGCGCTGATCTCTTCCCTGGATGTTTTGACTATAATATCATAATCGTTCCTGAGGATCTCGTAGAGCGGTCTGTTGAAGTTTTCCATGCCTGTAAGCGGTATCTGCGGGTTAAATTCAGATGAGAAATAGACAAACGGGAAGTTGGTTTTTCCTCTGAGTCGCTCAAGCTTAAGTACTCTGGTATCATCAGTTATCTGGAAAAATTCTTTTGCCTCTTTGCTGGGCGCCTGCTTACTGATGTGAAGCTCGAAATTCTCAATCTCCAGTCCCAGCAGCGCCATCTCCTGAGAGAAGCTGAGCCAGTTGGTTGCCTCACTGGCAATGTTTTTCTCGGCCACCTGAGTACCAATCCCTCTCTTGCGAATCAGTAGTCCCTCGCTAACAAGAGTATTTATTGCCTGTCTTAATGTATTGCGCGACATTTTCAATTGTTCAGACAATTCAATCTCGTTAGGCAGCATTTTGCCCTCTTTGTACTCATCTTGTTCAATCAAGTTTCTTAAGTATAATTCTGCCTGCTTATGTAAGGGTAACTTCTGTTTCATCATCTTATTTTTTTCTCAAATATATAAATTATAACAAAAACTTCAAAATTGTTTGGATATATTTACATTCTTTTTTACATTTGCATGTTCATACATATAATGATAATGATTAAACATATGCAAAATTACAAAAGTAACTACGACAAATTCCCTGCTACCTATATTGAGGATGGCGTTCTTTTTAGTGGGTGGAACAATATATTGGATGAGCTGATCTCTAAGGCTGACAACATGATTATATGTATTGAAACCTATCATGGGGTTCACAAAGATCAGCTTATAAATAACTTTAAGAATATACCACATGCACTTTTCATCGATTCAAGTGAGTATTTCAAATCTGAAAATGAGGTGAGAGGTATGACTGAAAATTTCATGAGGGATGATGCACTGTTCGGTTATTTGAGTAATCTGAAGATTGAAGATTATCTGGATAATGAAAAGGTTGAAAAGGCGAGAAAGCAGATAGCATCCTCAGAAAAGAGCGGGAATATTATTGTTTTTGGTTACGGAAGTAGTTTGGTTGCAAACCCCGATATACTGATATATGCTGATATGCCGCGCTGGGAGATTCAGCAGAGAATGAGAAAGAGCTCTGTTATGGGTATGGGTGTGGATAATCATCAGGAGCCTTTTTCGATACAGTTTAAGAGGGGGTATTTTATCGACTGGCCTGCATTGGATAATTATAAAAAGAGAATCTTTAAAAGGGTTGACTACTGGCTTGACTCGGTTAAGGAAAATCCATTGATGATTGACCGTGAGACTTTCTTCAGAGGAATTGAGAAGACTGCTAACTCTCCATTCAGGGTTGTTCCCTTTTTTGATCCTGCTCCATGGGGTGGTCAGTGGATGAAGGAGGTGTGCGACCTGGATAAATCGGTCACAAATTACGGATGGTGCTTTGATTGTGTGCCTGAGGAGAACAGTCTTCTCTTTAATATTAAGGATGAGCTGTTCGAGATGCCTTCTATCAATCTTATCTTCCTTAAAACGAGAGAGATTCTTGGTGATCCTGTTGAAGCGAGGTTTGGGGACAGCTTCCCGATAAGATTCGACCTGCTGGATACAATGGAGGGCGGTAATCTGAGTCTGCAGGTGCACCCCACAACTCAGTATTCAAGGGATAATTTTGGGTTGCCTTATACTCAGGATGAGAGTTATTATGTGGTGGATGCCAAAGAGGATGCACAGGTATATCTGGGTTTGAAGAAGGGTATTGACAAGGATGAGATGATTGCTGATCTGGAAAAGGCTAACAGTACCCCCGGCGTAACTTTTGATGAGAAGAAATATATAAATATACTGCCGGCAAGGAAGCATGATCATTTCCTTATTCCTGCGGGAACAATTCACTGTTCCGGTGGTAATGCTGTTGTTCTTGAGATCAGTGCTACGCCTAACCTGTTTACGTTTAAGCTGTGGGATTGGAACCGGCTGGGCCTGGATGGCAAGCCGCGTCCGATCAACCTGAATCGTGGTAAAAAGGTGATAAGATGGGAGAGGGATGCTGATTTTGTTAAAAAGGAACTGGTTAATCAGTTTGTAGAGATATCAAAAGGTGATGGATGGGTTGAAGAGAAAACGGGTCTCCACAAAAATGAGTTTATCGAGACAAGAAGACATACTTTCAACAAACAGGTGAAACATAATACCGGTGGTTCAGTAAATGTGCTGACATTACTTGAGGGCAGAGAGGTTATTGTGGAGAGTCCAACCAACTCCTTTGAACCATTTATCGTTCATTATGCTGAGGCGTTTATAGTTCCCGCTCACATTGGAGAGTACACTATAACTCCATATGGAGAATCGGAAGGACAAAAGTGTATAACCATAAAAGCAAGCGTACGTTACTAATATGGATCAGATGAAAACAAAAAGGAATATCATACCTGTGATTGCCGTATTCTTCGGTTTCTTTATCATGGGTTTTGTAGATGTGGTGGGAATTGCCACAAACTACGTGAAGATTGATTTTAACCTGTCTAACTCATTGGCAAACACTCTTCCTATGATTGTTTTCCTCTGGTTTGCACTGTTCTCGATTCCGGCAGGTATACTGATGGGAAAGATAGGCAGAAAGAATACTGTTTTGATATCACTCGCTATAACTGCATTAGCGATGATTATACCGTTTTTCATTTATAGTTTTGCATGGGTGCTGGTGGCGTTTGCGCTGCTTGGAATTAGTAATACTATTCTTCAGGTATCGCTAAACCCACTGGTGGCATCCATGTTTAACAAGGACAAGACGGCGAGTGTGCTCTCTACGGGGCAGTTTATCAAGTCGATATCATCTTTATCAGGACCTATCATCGTGGGTTTCTCTGCTCTCTATTTTGAGAACTGGAGGTTTACTTTCCTGATATTCTCGGCTATATCGCTTTTGTCGGTTCTACTTCTCGGCACTTCAAAGATTGATGAGTCAGGTAACATCAACCAACAGAGTTCTTTTGGAACAGTGGTTGCTCTCCTGAAAAACAGATATGTTCTATACAGTTTTCTTGGTATTGTTCTGATTGTGGGACTGGATGTGGGTATTAACACATCCGCTCCACAGTTGCTTATGAGCAGGGCGGGTATGGAGATAAGCAGGGCGGGACTGGGCAGCAGTGTCTATTTTATCGCTAAGACTATCGGTACTTTCCTTGGTGCATTTTTATTGCTTAAAACTAAGCCGTTGATGTTCCTGAGGGTGTCGATGGTTATTGCTATGCTATCTTTTGTTCCTCTGGTTCTTGGAACGAACATGTGGGTTATACTGATTGCGATTTTCCTGATTGGGCTTACCTGCGCTAATGTCTTTTCTATTCTTTTCTCGCTTGCTCTTAACAGGGTTACCGATCGTGCAAACGAGATTTCGGCTCTCATGATTATGGGAGTTTCCGGTGGAGCTGTGATTCTGCCGCTGCAGGGGGTTGTGAATGATGCATTCGGATTGATTGCATCGTTATTGGTGCTTCTTGCCTGCTTGGTCCTTATTCTGATTCTAACAAAAAATCTGAAAGAAAATGCCTGATAATAAACAGAATGCAATTTTAACTTTAGATGCCGGGGGAACAAGCTTTGTTTTTTCTGCAATAGTTGATAACAGGGAGGCAGTGGAGCCGATCTGTTGTGAAGCATACCCTTCAGATCTGGGTAGATGCCTGGACTCAATGGTAGCATCATTTAAAAAGGTGATTGATAAGCTGGGGTATTATCCCGCAGCGATTAGTTTTGCTTTTCCGGGTCCTGCCGATTATCTGAATGGGGTTATTGGCGACCTGCCAAACTTCCCTGCTTTCAGGGGTGGGGTGGCTTTGGGTCCCTACCTGGAGGAGAAGTTCAATATCCCTGTATTTATTAATAATGATGGTAACCTGTTTGCCTATGGGGAGGCGATTGCAGGTGCATTGCCGGAGCTGAACGGTGAACTGGCCGGGCTGGGGAATCCGAAGCAGTACAAAAATATGCTTGCTGTGACTCTCGGAACCGGTTTTGGCGGTGGTGTGGTAATAGATGGTGAGCTGCTCAGAGGTGATAATGGTTGTGGCGGCGATGTGTGGTTGTCTGCCAATAAGCTTGACAACTCGCTGATTGCTGAAGAGGGTGTTAGTATCCGCGCCGTGAAGCGTGTATATCGTGAGTTGTCGGGTGACAATAGTGAGCTGACTCCTAAAGATATATTTGATATTGCAGAGGGTGAGAGAGATGGTGACAGGGAAGCGGCTGTTGCAAGTTTTGAGCGACTGGGAGAGGTTGCCGGTTTCACTATCTCTGAATCGCTTAATATAGTGGATGGAATTGTTGTTGTGGGGGGTGGTATATCAAAGGCTTCCAAATATATCCTTCCATCTATGATCAGGGAGATGAATGGTGTGAGGAAGATGGTTACAGGTGAAGTTTTCCCACGTTTGCAGATGAAGGCGTATAACCTGGAGGATGAGAATGAGAGGGCGCTTTTCATGAAGGATGACTCTAAAACAGTGACTGTTCCGGGTAGTGATAAGACGGTTCTGTATCATCAGACAAAAAAGATTGGTGTGATGGTGTCGCGACTGGGCACGAGCAGGGCTATCGCTTTTGGGGCTTATAATTTTGCTTTAAACGAACTAAATAACAACTCTACAAAAATCAATAACAGGTAATGAAGATATTATTTCAAAAGCACTTTTTAATTTTAATCTCATTATTAATTATACCATCGGTAATCACTTCTCAGAATACCGCAATCTGGGAAATTGGAAGTAAGGATAATTCTGCTGCTGAATTTGCACTTTACCCATCGGGCTATAAAGATTTCCTTGAGCATAATTTTGGTTTTGAGGATGAGTTCTTCCTGATAAATCATTCGGAAGAGAAGAAGAATTTTCCATATGTGCTGCCGGGACCGGTTGACACGTGGGGTGGTACTTATCACACTGCGGGCTGGAGAACGCATGAGATAAATACAGGAGTGTTCTCAGCTACTAAATATTCAAGAGCTTAAGTTTTACAGAGTGCAACGCTTAACGGCAAGCCTCTTGAGACATTCTGGTTCCCGGCTTCGGAACTGCTAAAAGGAGGAGAACTTATACTGGAAATGGGTCCCAACCCAAATACTAAATGGGGAATAGGAGTTCCTGAGAGGTAGTGCAACGAATACGAATCAATACAAATCGATACGAAATATTATATATTAAAAGGAATCAGTACAGATCAATATAAATCAATACAATCAAATACAAAACAATAAAAACTAACTTATGAGATCAATTTCAATACTTGCACTAAGTATATTACTAATTACAAGCGCCTGCTCCACATCCGGCAGTAGGTCGATATCCCTTTCCGGAAGCGGGACAAAGACTCCCTCTGAGTGGGTGGACCCAATGATTGGTACAGCTCACTCAAGGTGGTTCTTCTTTACACCTGCAGCGCTGCCGTTTGGTATGGCAAAGCCTGCTCCTTCCACCGATGCGCATCTTGGAAATGCTGATGGATGGCAGGCGGTTGGGTATGACTTCAGACATACATCGATAGAGGGTTTTGCTAACTTCCATGAGTTTCAGGTTGGCGGTGTTGTGCTTATGCCTACGGTTGGGGAACTGAAGACTGTGCCCGGGGAGCTGGACAACGTGGAGAGTGGTTATCGATCCAACTTCGACAAACAGGATGAGATTGCAACGCCTGGTTATTATTCTGTTGTACTTAAGGATTATGGCGTTAAGGCAGAGCTGACATCAACTGAAAGAGTTGCCCTTCATAGATATACATATCCCGAATCGGATGAGTCGCATCTGATCTTCGACATTGGGAATCAGCAGGGAGAGAGCGGTCCGGTTAAAACAGCTCAGGTAACATATACCGAAGATGGAAGGATTGAGGGGTTTGTTACAACCTTGCCTGCCTACATTCAGAAATATCAGAGAGGTGCCGACCTGACAATGTATTTCAGTGCTGTGGCAGATGTTGAACCGGATGCGTGGGGTACTTTCATCAAGGATGATGTGAGACCAGGTTCACGCAGCGAAGAGGGCGTTGGAGCGGGTTTGTACCTTACCTTCAAGACAAAGGAGGGGAGTAGTGTTAATGTGAAGGTGGGACTTTCATATACCTCTGTGGAGAATGCGCGGCTAAACCTGGAGAGTGAGGCGAAGGATCTCTCTTTTGACAAGGCCTGGAAGAGTGCTGTGGATATGTGGAACGACTACCTTGGAAGAATAATGGTTGAGGGTGGTACGGATGAAGATATGACCAAGTTTTATACAGGTCTCTATCACGCACTTCTTGGAAGGGGTGTGGCGAGTGATGTGAATGGTGCTTACCCTAAGAATGATGGGGGTGTGGGACAGATTCCTCTGGATGAGAATGGTGTTCCTCTCTATAAGCATTATAATACTGATGCTATCTGGGGGGCATTCTGGAACCTTACGCAGTTGTGGAGTCTGGCTTACCCGGAGTATTATGCCGACTGGATACAGAGTCAGCTTCTTGTTTACAGGGATACGGGCTGGTTGGGTGATGGTATTGCCAACAGCAGGTATGTTTCGGGTGTTGGAACAAATTTTGTGAGTCTGGCCATTGCAGCTGCTTATAACGTGGGGATAAGGAATTTTGATGTGGAGACCGGCTACGAGGCTGCGCTGAAGAATGAGATTGAGGGTGATAATCGTCCTGAGGGTGCGGGTAAGATGGATGTGGGTCTTTTTGTGAAGTATGGTTATTCCCCATATAATGGCAATTACCACATGCAGAGCACTCCGCAGGGATCGGGCTTTGCTGCATCGCATACGATGGAGTATGCCTTCAGCAGCTATGCGGTTGCCCAGCTTGCCAAGCATCTGGGAAAGATGGATGACTACAACAAACTTATGGAGCTATCTAATGGCTGGAAGCATCTGTTTGACAGTGAGACAAAACTAATCCGTCCAAAGGATGAGAATGGTAAGTTTTTGGAAGATTTTGATCCTCTTGCACCATGGATTGGTTTTCAGGAGGGTAACGCTGTGCAATATACCTACTATGTGCCTCACCAGATTGAAGAACTGATCTCAATGGTGGGGGAGGATGAGTTTAATGAGAGACTCAACAAGTCGTTCGAGATTTCAAGAGAGAATATCTTTGGTGGGGGACAGACCATAGATGCTTTTGCGGGACTTCACACGATGTATAATCACGGAAATCAGCCTAATCTTCATATATCATGGCTTTTTAACTTCTCAGGTAAGCCATGGCTGTCACAGAAGTGGGTGAGAGCAATCTGTGATGAGTTTTACGGTACCGAGGGTATTCATGGTTATGGATTTGGTCAGGACGAAGATCAGGGCCAGTTGGGTGCATGGTATGTGATGGCCGCAATGGGTCTGTTCGACATGAAAGGGTTGACCGGGATTGATCCCAAGCTGCAGATAGGCAGTCCTCTCTTCGATAAAATAACCATCAAGCTCAATAAGGATTACTACAAGGGTGACACGTTTGTGATTGAGACAAGGAACAACAGCAAGGAGAATATCTATATTGAGTCGATAAACCTTAATGGAGCAGACTATAACAGTGTGCAACTGGATTATGCCAAGGTTGTTGATGGTGGAAAGATGGTGATAACCTTGAGTGACAAGCCTAACTTCAATGTTGTTTTAGAACCTTAGCCTTATAAACCGCGGTCGATATAGATTAGGGTTTTTATTGATCTCATTGAAGAAATCGAATGCATTTACATTGTAGCTGATGATCAGTTCCCCCGGCTTAGAGAGTCGGGGATGAGCCTTAGCATTGTAAACTATGTAGTTTTTCTGATCCGGTTCGCTGCATTTCCAGAGATTAATGACAGGGCCAAAAGGACCGTAGGGAGTTGATCCCAATCGGAGTCCAACCCACCTGCTCACTCCATTTACCTGGAAAATAAGCGCATATCTTCCATCAGGCAATGGAGTTACGCTAAGCTCGTTGGAAACGCTGTCAGTCACATAAGCTATACTGTTTTTGTTGGTATTCCATCCCATACCATCCCAGAAGCGCCATTCGTCGAACTGTTCAAACTGTTCAGGTTTGACACGTGCTATGATCAGGTTTTTCTCCACCCCTTTTACTCCATAGACATATACATAGCCATCCGGATTTGGTGCTCCTGCCTCTTTGGTGTTGACAAAAATGCCTGCTCCAAAAGAGCCATTATCAGGCTCGCTTTGACCCTTATAAAGAAATGGAGTCTCTATCTGCTGATGATCGTGGAAGGGTGGGCGACTGCCTTCAGGAATTTTAATGAGAACATTTCCTGCCTGGATGAAGCTCCAGTCGTCACTGCTCAAATTACGCATTCGGTATGCAAAGATATATATGCTGTTATCCATGGCTTTGTTGACAAAACCATCGCCAAGCCAGTAGTAATCGCCCGGCTCCGACTCAGGAGTGGTGGGGTTGAATATCGTTTCGGCCTCATACTCTTCATTTTCATCATAATAGAAACTGATATTTTCCTTGTTGGGATCAACGCCCTGCATATAGGCAACCGAATTGTGCACCATTCTGCTTCCCGGTTGTATTTTGCCATCAACAATATCACCAACCATTGTATCGCTGAAGATAAAGAGAGTACTATCGGAATCGTCGGGCGAATAAACACCATTCAGCGGGATTGAGAAGATGCCATCGGCACCAAACCACCCGGAAGTGCGGTTGAATAGTGCAGTCCATTCAGGAGCCTCCTCTATAGTGAAACTGAACTGAGTTTGGTTGGCACTTTTTTGACTATCCTTCTGCACAGATGCGCATGATGTTAATAGTGTTACTAATGAACTTATCAGTATTAAATTGAATATGTGGTTTACTTTCATTCTCTTTAGGTTGTTTTTTGAATTGAATTGATTTGTTATTAATTGATTAATTGAGAAATTGATTATTTAAATATGCTCTCTATTTCTCAACGACTACCTCTAATTGCTTCTCTAATTTTGCCGATTCTTTCTCTGCTTTCTTCTCAATATTCCCAATACTTTGATTCATGTTTTTTTCTCTCCACTGGATTGGACTGCAATTCATCTTCTGAGTGAATGCTCTTCCGAATACTGATAATGAGCTGAATCCGGATAGTTCTGCAATGTTTGTAATGTTTAAATCGGGACGCGAAAGGAGCAGTCGCTTACTCTCCTCAATTCTGTAACGCATAACAAACTGATAGAAGCTTTCGCCATAGCCCTCGTTGAAGAGACGTGACAGATAACTGCGATTGAGGGGAAGTATTTTGAGTGCATCGCTCAGCTTAAACTCCTTGCGCAAATAGGGCTTCTCTGTTTCCATCCACTGCACGAGTTTTGCTTTGTAGCCGGGGAGTCGGTCGGTAAACGACTTATTAATAATGGTATCATTTTCCTGTGTAATCTGAACTGTCTTCTCATTCATTCCATCTTTGAAGTGGTTTTCGGGGTAGGGACTTTTCCAGAACAGTACCCGGTAGAATCCATATAGGAAAAAGACCAGGAATATGATGTTGTGCATGAGGCCGGTTCTTACATCGTTGCCGAAAACTACTATCAGACAGGAGATTGTGATCATTAAATTGGCGTAGATATAATCACTAAGCCACTTGATATCGATATTTTCCATTGATGCAAAATTGTTCTCGCACCATTCTATATAGCCCTTACGGTACTTGAGCATGACTGCTATCCCGAAAATGGGGTAGGCAAGGATCAGTATAATCAGGAAGATATAGGATCTGCTGGACTCAAGCAGGAATGTGGACAAATCTTTGAAAGTGGGTGTTGTGATATTAAACACCCTGGTCTCAAATAAATATAATATGAGGATGAAGAGTGCCGGAGTGAAAAGCAGGGCTGCTCGCTTTATTGTAAGCCAGCCGGGACGGAAGGCTTCGAGTGGGTATAAAATGAAAAAGTATGCGTAGATAATGCCGTAAAGGAGCATGGGTGCCGACATGAAATTGTATTCAAAAACTGCTGCATATCCGATGGTGAACCCTCTGATAAGTGATAATAAATTAGTAAGCCCGACCATTATCATCAGAAATATAAATAGCATATCTGCCCGTACCCATTTTTTTTGTAACAGTAGCATGAATGCTCCGTAGAAACATATCACGCATATCATCGACATTGTTGACTGACGGATATACCTGAACAGGTCCATTGGAATCTGCATGAAGTAGTGATGTCCCAATAGAATTAATAACAAAAAAAGTACATAGATGATTGACCTCTTAGATTTTATTAGGAAACTTAATTGGGCGTTTTTCATAAAAGAAAAATTAGTAGTTTCATTTTCACTATTGCAATCAATTTTTATTGAAAAATTTATTCACAAATGTATGTCTATTTTCTCTATGATACAATATAAATGTAAAAATGACAATTTAAATGTATTGATTAACAGTGAAATAAAGGGGTGTTGAGGTGACCATTTTTTACTTCATGCAAAAAAATTTACTTATTGTATAGTGGTTTTTTTTACTCATAGTAGATATGTTTTTACCTTATGCAAATACAAATATTATTGCATATTTCGGAAATATCTACCTTTGCGATGTGAAAATTTGATGTCTATTTTCACATTTAATACTGTCGGTATTATATAATAATGTATCGTTTTTAATAAACTTGTATTTATATGATGTTTAAAAGTTTAACGCTGCTTAATTTGATTTTGTCTCTGGTTCTTTTATTAACACTAATCAGTTTTATTTTTGTTATTGTCTTGAATAAGAGGTTGTTGAAGCCAAATAATTTGATGATCTATTTCACTAAGCAGTTAGTTAACAGGTTAAATGGGAGTCTTGAAGTTCAATACTCATCTGAAGGCGACGTTATTTATAGTATGAAACTGCCTCTGGAAAAAGAGATTAAGGTTAATCAGAATGAATATATAAGAATACACCGACCGGTAATAAATGAAATTGCTGAAGAGAGTGTATCTGAAATGAAAATTGATACAGAGTTTCTTGATCGAATTACCACAATTATATATAGAGAGATCTTAAATACCGAAAACCTGATAGAGGTTATCTCTTCGGAACTGTGCCTGAG
The DNA here is from genome assembly GCF_001282625.1 of Lascolabacillus massiliensis. Lineage (NCBI taxonomy): Bacteria > Pseudomonadati > Bacteroidota > Bacteroidia > Bacteroidales > Porphyromonadaceae > Lascolabacillus > Lascolabacillus massiliensis. The sequence continues at coordinate 375,842 of NZ_CTEJ01000002.1, read as the reverse complement.
CTCATCACAGCTTAACAGAAGGATAAAACTGATGACAGGTATGACTACTTCTAATTTTATCCTTAAAACGAGACTGAACAGGGCAAGAAAGCAGTTGTCGGTTACTCAGAAACAGATAGGCGAAGTGGCCATGGATTGCGGTTTCAACGATTTTGCTTATTTCTCCCGCTCCTTTAAAAAGGAGTTCGGAATGACCCCCTCTTCGTTTCAGCGCTTAAATAATTCTTTGAATTAATATTAGTGTTACTTATGTTTAATAAAACATAAGAGAAATATCTTGGCGAACAACTAGTATAGAAAATATTTAGGTTATGTCAATAAAAAGGAGCTGTCCTTATGGACAGCCCCTTATATAATACTATTAACTATTATAATTTATAGGAATTAAAAATCCGGATTAGTTACCATACTTCCATTATTAGAAATTCTTGCATTGGATTTTGGAACTTTAATATCCAACACTACCTTATAATTACCATTAGTAGTTGGTTGAATATCTCTTACTATGAATACACCAAACTTGTTATTAATTCCTATAGTATGTCCCCAAGCCATAATACCAACATAATCTTTTATCAATTTATCGGTATTCATTCTGTTCGCAGATGGATAAGAGTATGTATTCCAGTAATTCTTAACCAACTGATTCATAGAGCTTACGTCTGTTACGCTATCGTAGTGTTCCGGTAAAGTTTCATCTGCATTACCTGGTCTGCGACCTCCTAACATAGTATATGTCAGTCTTTGGAAACCATTTACGTAAGGTGCTACGCGTTCTTTGTAATCGGGATGGCTGTAACCTATAATTGCAGAATAAAGTCTCACCTCGTCCACTGAATGAACTACAGGTGCAAAATCCATCATATTAGATTTGCTTCTTGCCTCTTCCTGAGTAAATGCAACCATATCAGGACTTGCATATGCCGAGAACCAGTTTTTCTTACCAGGACCAATTTCTGTTGTAAGTTCAACACCTTTATATTCTACAATTTCGTTTGATGGATCATATCCGGGATTGTCAATCACCACATTCTGTCCACTTGTACTTGCCGCTTCGGTTCTTGCATCAACCTCGGTGAATTTTATATCAAATACAACTTTGTAATTTCCATCTGTTGTTGGAGTAACTTCTTTAATAAGTAAAAATGAATAGTGATTATTCTGACCAATTCTTGGACCCCAACCTTGTATTAGTACACGGCTATCCCCTGTAATCTGAGATTGCAAATTATGGCTTGTCATCCTATCTGCTACAGGGAAATTATAACCGGTAGCTGTCAACTCTACTATTTTTTCTACAATATCTTCAGTAGTCTGAATCTCTTCAAACATTGATGTGGGATACAACCTATTCATGTTTGTGATCATAGTGAGTTTTTCAAACCCAATAGTGTATGGCCAGATATATCTTTGATAATCACCTCCATGTTGCCATCCTATAATCGATGGGTGAAGTTTAATATTTGAACCATGTCTTACCAAAGCAAAATCCATCATATGAGATTGTTCTGCTGCTTCTTCAACTGTAAAAGTGTGACCACCCTCACTGTTTGTAGCATAAGCAGCGAACCAATTCTTTTTGCCTGGTCCAATCTCTGTTGTCAATTCAACATCTTTTAAATGGATTAATTTAGGAGGTGGTAATTTGGATACAATCAGATAGATTACATCTTTATTTGTATTTATAGATGCATTCTCATCACCACTTACCACAGTCATCTGTATTGGTAACAAATATTTCACTCCATTTTGCATATCACCAGAGGTGAAAGAAATATTTACGTGAGAAGACAGATTAGTATATTTTGGAAATATAAACTCTGCTACATCAATATTATAGGAGCTTGGCGGTAATGCCAAATAATTAGTTTGCTGCTTTTCGTTGTACTCATCAACTAAAGTACTGTTGGGTTCTACACCAACAACAATACCGTATGCACTAATTTGGTCAACCTCAGCCTGTAGCTCAACTTTATTCTGTCTTGCGGGATCAACAACAATTTCAATTTCGTTGCTATCATCCTTTTCAACCATCGAAATCACCTTAGGTCCCGTCTCATAGATACTCTTCTCTTCGCTACAACTGAAGATTGTTCCAATCAGAACGACACCAAGAATGAAATTAAATATTTTATATTTGTTCATATGGTTTTTACTTTAAAATTTAATCGTAACTATTAATCTCTTCCTAAAATTTTCACATCCACAATAACAGGCAGGTGATCCGAAGCAGTAGCCGGGTTTCCTGATTTTAAGAATCTTATCACCTCTGTATGTAAAACTTCGCACTTTACACCGTTATTATATTGAAAAACGTAATCAATGCATCTGTTTGGACTATGTGAAGGAAAAGTAGGCTGAGTGCTTGAAAGCAAGGTCCAGTCTTCTTTTAAATAGGCAATTGTTTCACTATCAGGATAAGCGTTGAGGTCGCCTGCTAAGAATACAGGCTTATCTGAAAACTTGTATTCCTTCTCAATAGCTTCATTTATTACCTTTACCTGATCAATTTGAGCCTCAGAACTAACATGGTCTAAATGAGTTGTGGCGATAACAAAATCTTCCATTTCCATTACTACCAAAACTCTGGGCTCTGCTCCAACACCTTTTGGAAGCCCCACAGTAAATTTCCTAACAGCCTTTTCCCTGGTAGCAACACCTTCACCGTAAGATCCACCTGAATAAGGCATGGCAGTACCAAACTTAAAATCCCAATCACCCAAAGCCTTAGCAAACTTTTCCAATTGATAGTCTCTGTTTGATCTCATGGTAAAACTATCTAATTCATTAACACAAACCGCATCCACATCTTTTTCATTAACCATGTTTGCAATAGTTTGGTAATTATATTGATCGTTTTTGTCATGAACAAATCTTAGGACATTATATGCCATAATTCTAATGGCTCCTTCCTCTTTCTCGTATTTTGTTTTATGTGGCGGAATCTCAAAATCTAACTCATTATTATCTTTACCACATGCGCTAAAGCTAAAAAGTATCGACAGCGCTAACAGAAAATAGAACTTCATTCTTTTCATTTTTATATTTTTTTTCATTTTTATTGTTTACTAAAACTCTAATCCATCGTCCCATCCGGGGTTCTGTGTAAGAACACCACCAGTTAGAATTCTCTCATCAATTGGTATAGGATATAAATAGTCTCTCTCTTCATTCCATTTTGCAGTCATGTTTTTATAAGGTGAGATATATCCGTAATCACCTTCAGAAAGAAATATTTCCTCATCCACTTTACGAGCGAGTACACCTGAAGGGATAGATGGCGTGGCACCTTTATAAAAATGAACATCGGGACTACCATCTCCATCAAAATCGTAAGGACCAAGTTCCGGGATATATACACCATGATAATCAGTCTCAAAAGTTTTTCCCTCTTTCCATCTCATCATATCGTCATAGCGGAAACCTTCCATAATAAGCTCAATGGTTCTTTCTCTTCTGATTTCCAAAATAACTCCCTGATTCTGACCTCGAACATGTGGATAACCAGTTTTTGGGTCTAACAAATATGGATCAGGATCTGCATTTGCATCTACCATATCAAGCGGAGGCATTCCCACACGTGCTCTTATCTGGCCAATAGTCCTATCCAAGTCGCTCTGTGTTAGTGTTCCTAACTCTGCTTTTGCTTCAGCATAGTTCAGGTATACTTCTGCTGTGCGAAAAATAGGTAAATCGTTTTCACTCTCAGAGTTTGGACCGTCGTATTTGGTTTCCATCACAAATTTAATTGGCTGGTAACCGGTAGAACTTGTCAATAAATCAGGAACAAGAGTGTTAGTTCCATCTAAGCGTTTATACCCTGGAGTTCTAATTGTTTGAGAAAGGCGAGGATCTCTGTTTGCTGTTTCATCAACAAAACTATATGTCTCATAGCCGGGATTGTCTGTAAAACGACTTCCGTCTGCCATTAAATAACTATTAACCATTCGTTTTGTAAGACCGGGTCTGCCATAAGTAACACCTAATGTATAAAAATTAGCGTTATGAGACTGACCTAACGATTTGTTATAATTGCGTGCAAGAATAATCTCTTCGCCACGTGCATCATATGATGCAAAAAGGTCCCTGTATGCAGTTGTTGTACTTGTTCCTTTGTAAAGAGTATAACCACTCTGGTTAATAAAATCTTCACTTGCTTTTGCTGCCTGTTCAAGATAATACTCATAACCTACACCATCCACCGTTAAGTTATGATACTTTCTGAATGTACCTTCAAAAAGAGCGGCTCTCGATTTCAATGCCAATGCAGTCCATTTTGTAACCTTATATAGCTCTTTACCGGCAGGAAGATATTGAATGGCAAAATCCAGGTCTTCCATCACTTTCGACATAATAAATTCACGTGAATCGCGTGGCTTCACTAAATCCGGATCATTAGATGCTAACTGTTTGTCATACCAGGGTACATCGCCAAAGCGTTTTACTTTCTCGAAATAGAAATATGCTCTGAAGAAGCGAGCAACAGCATCATATCTATTTCTTACTTCACGATCAGGACAATTTACTGAATACTCTAAAAGAGTATTGATGTCGCGTAGTTGAGACCAAGACCACCCGCTTCCTGAACCGGGTATAATCCTCGTTCCTTTGAGCTCATCGCTCATATCGTTTTTAGCAATATGATCTACACCCTCTCTTATTATAGCGCTTTCTCCCGGCAATTGGGTGTAAAACTTGTTACTAAACATTTGCAGCTCACTCTCATTTCTGAAAAAATTCTCCGGAATCATCCTATCCTTAGGCATTACGTCCAAAGAGTCATTGCAAGAAATTGCACTAAATATTAATACAAGTGAGAAAAATAGTCTGTTTCTTAATATTGTTTTCATTTTTACATTCATTTTTTAGTTAGAATCTAATATCTATTCCCACAGTATAAACTTTCGACCATGGATAATTACGTGCAAGGTTGCTTGCATCACCATATATACTATTTGTAACAACCGACTCCGGATCGATATAATCCGATTTAAGTCCTGGAGACCAGGTTAATAGATTCTCTCCTGTTAAGTATAATCTTACATTTTCAAGCTTGACCGCTTTCATCCAGTTTTTAGGTAAAGTGTACCCCAGAGTAAGATTCTTTAAACGAAGGTATGCTAAACTTTGTAAGTATCTGTCGTTCACAGCAGTAAGCTGTCTTCTCTCACCTTGAAGTGCTGTATAGCCTCTTGGGCGTGGGAAATATGCATCAGGATTTTCTTCAGTCCAGTACTGCGTGTGGAAATTCTTAGGTATGTATGTTGCATATGGTCTTGCATACATGTGCCAGAATGCCATTGTATTAGGTTCAGGATACCAGTCGCGTTTACCCACACCTTGTAAGAAAGCTGAGAAATCGAAGCCATACCAAGAAACATTAAATGTTCCACCATAGTGGTATCTTGGTTCAGAATTACCAATTATTTCTTGGTCACCAGGATTATTTACTGAAGTTCCGGGACGTATAATATTATCACCGTCAAGATCAAGGAACATAAGATCGCCTCCCCTTGGTTTACCTTCAGGACCTGCAGATTGAAGAATTATTTCATTCACATAACTTTGATCAACTCTTGAGGTGTATTCTGTTGCCTCAGCATCACTTGCAAATAAACCGCCAACTCTATATCCCCAAATTTCTCCTAATCGTTTGCCTTCGTAATGCTTTTTAGCAAATGATTTATCAGGGTTGTCATATTTGGTTATAAAGCTAATATAATCATTAAATGTTAAGGTTACGCCATATGTTAACCTATCGCCTAATACCTCATAAGAATCGCGCCAGCTTAGATTAAGCTCATAACCTTGAGTTCTAAGATCGGCCGAGTTTGCTCTTGGAGCAGAAGCACCATATACAGCCGGTAATGCAACACTCTCTCCAAGCATATCTTTAGTATCCCTTATATACACATCTGCTGTTAAACTAAGTCTGTTTCTAAGAGTAACAATGTCTATCCCGGCATTATAGTGAATTGCTTTTTCCCAAGTTAAATCTGCAGTTGTTGGAGCACCAATACTTGCCTGTACCGGTCTGTTGTCCCCACCAAACAGATAGTTATTTTGAGTACCCATTGATATTAATCTCAGATGATCATAATAACCAACCTGTTGATTTCCCAATGTACCATATGAAAGTCTTAACTTCACATCCTCGAGCCAGTTCTTAGCGCTTTCGAAAAACGCCTCATCACTAATTCTCCATCCTGCTGAAGCCGAAGGACTAAATGCCCATCTGTTGTCTCTTCTAAAGCGTGAAGTACCATCATATCTACCACTAAATTCTAAAAGATATTTACCGTCATAATCATAGTTTAACCTACCAAAAAAGCCCATAATGGCAAACTCATTATAACCACCTGAAACATCAGTTAGCTTATTGCCATCAGCATCCTGTCCAATTAAATTCATATCACTCAATGAATCATCAGTCAGGTTCCATCCAGTAGCTTTAAGATCTTTATAAGTTTGTCTTTCCCAGTTGTAACCTAACATACCTTGTAAATTATGCTTCTCTTGGAGTGATTTTGTGTAGGTACCGAAGGCATTAAATGCGTAATAATTATGGGTATTTACCCTTTCATACAGTTTATTTTCAAAACGTGCTCCTGTTGTCAAAGTTTCTATCACCCCAGGGTATTTAGAATACTCAACATTTGTTTGGCGGTTCATAAAACCTTGACTGTTGTATCTGTAGTTGAAATTTGTTTTAAACTGCAACTCTTTAGTAGGCTTGTATGTTAGCTCTCCAATAAGAGATGTCTGATCACGTTTGTCTCTGTTAGTATTGCCCGGATTCTTTAAAACCATTGGGTATCCATCCATAATTACATAACGCGATAGCGAAGTTGCGTATACCATTGTACCGTCGGGGTTCTCTGGTTGCAGACTTGCGAGTCCGTGCACCTTGTCGTAGGTGAAAGCATTATTAACTCCACCTATACCCGGATATGTGTATGAATTATTCAAGTAACTAACGTTAGTTGAAAAATCCAACTTGTCGTTTATTTTAAAATCAGTCTTTGCTCTAAAATCAATCTTTTTGAATCTATCTGTATTTGTTTTTAAAATACCATCAGACTGATGAAATCCTGCCGAAACAAAATAAGATGCAGCATCAGTACCACCTCTTAACGAAACGTTTTGATTAGTAGAAGGACGAGTTCTGTTATACAAATAACCATACCAATCAGTATTAGCGTAATATGTATAAGAATCCCTGCCATCTCTCTGATCAATAACTGTCCAAGGTCTGTCCGGATGCTCTACCTTATCGTTTCTTCTTATCCATAACTCATCATAATCCTGTTCGGTATATGTAGTATAATTATTTCCTGCGTAATTTCTCCAGAATAAATCGTTAAGATAGGCAGAGTAGTAACCTCTTGTTTCGTAGTCTGTTGAAGTAGTATTTTTTCCCCAACCAAACTGACCATTATAACGAACCTCAGTCTTACCTTTTTCACCCGCTTTTGTAGTAATCAGAATTACACCAAATGCAGCTCTTGCTCCATAAATTGCTGAAGCAGAAGCATCCTTTAATACTGAAATACTTTCAATATCATTTGCATTAATAGTTTCCAAATCACCCTCAATACCATCAACAATAACGAGTGGATCCCCTTTATTAATAGAGTTAACACCCCTGATATTAATACCAGAACCTGCACCCGGACGCCCTGATGAAGGAGTAATAGTAAGTCCGGGAACCTTACCCTGTATCATCTGACTTACAGAATATCCCGCTCTATCACTAAGTTCGCTACCGTCAATGGAGGCAACAGCACCAGTTAAATTTACTTTCTTCTGTACACCATAACCCACAACAACTACCTCTTCCAGCATTTCTGAGTCTTCCTCGAGTCTAACCTCAATGAAGTTTCGCCCATTTCTTCTGATCTCGATACTTTCGAAACCGATATATGAAAATACTAATGTAGCATCTGCATCAGTACTTAAAGAAAATCGTCCATCATAATCGGTAATGGTACCATTGGCGGTGCCTTTTTCTAAGATATTTACACCAATGAGTGGCTCATTGTTAATATCTACAACCACACCTGTAACTACAGACTGTTGTTTAATCTCGCGAACTTCATTTGTAGTCTTTGATACCTCGCTCAAAATCAGATAGTGATTTTCCTCTTTCTTTTCGTAAGTCAAATCTGAATCGGCTAATGATTTGTTCAACCATTCTTCCATGTTGTTAGTCTCCACTTCAATCATGGGTGCATACTTACCGTTCAAATCCTTCATGTTGTAAGAAACGGATTGTCCATCACTTTTTCCCAATTCATTAAGACGTTCAATACGCTCAACAAGCGATTCCGCAGGGAATGCTGTAATACTCTGAACGTTTGCATTAATGGCAACTGTTCCAATTTGTTGGAATAAGAACAGTACCAAAACATTTCTAATTAGTGTTTTTAATGTCATTTTTGTCATAAATATTATACATTACTATATTTATTTTGTTAAAAAAATCTGAGATCCTTCAATTTTATAGGTAGATTTTGTAAGCTTACATATAGCTGTCAAAACATTATCGATTGATGATGTGGTAGTGAAAAATGTATATATGAAGTCATCGCCGAAGCTTGTTTCATCATATACCATTTCTAAATTGTAAACTTGTTTAATCCTAAACGCAACTTCCGAAATGGGAGCATTTTCAAAAACTATTCTTCCGCTTCGCCAATCCGAAACAGCCTCTGCATCTGTTGTGCCGAGCTCAAATTGTCCTGCAGAATTCGAAATTGTAACTTTATAGTTAGGATCTAATATAATCTTGTCCTCGTTTTCGTTAATAACCTGTACCCTTCCGGTATTTACCGAGATAACCTGATTACTTAAATTAGAATATGACTTTATATTGAAAGAAGTGCCAAGTACTTGTGTGCTTATACCATTACTTGTATGCACTATAAAAGGTCGGGATTCATCTTTAGTTATATTAAAAAAAGCTTCACCTTCATCTAACCATACCTCTCGTGTATATTCATTAAAGCTTTCTTTTCGTAAAGAAAAACTGGTTTCTCTATTCATGAACACCGTGGAACCATCTGGTAGAGTAATTTCTTTTAAATCCTTTTCAGTAGAATATCTTTGGTCCTCAATGTAGTTTTGAGCATATTCATAACCCAAGTTGTTAGATGGTTTAAGAAAATAATTATATAGCGTTAGCACTAAAATTATGGCTGCAGAGGCAGCAGCTGAGCCAATTATAATTCTATATCCTAACTTGCTGTTTTTCTTAACCTCTGTTGAGCCATTCCTCTTTTTAAGTAATAGCTCCTTATTGCGTTTTACAGCCCTGTTCAACTCACGTTTAGAGAGTTTTCCGGCCTCACTTGTCTTAGAATTCCTCTTGAGATTTCTAATAAGTGAAACCTCTTTTTCCGATAGATCATTACTCTCCATTTTACGAAGAAGACCTTTAATGAGTATCCTTTTATTATTCATTACATTCCCTTTTACATATGTTACGTAAATACTTGTAAGTTTTTCTTGCGAAATTAAGTTAATAAAACATAAAAACGTCTATCTGTTTTCAAACCAGCTTATTGGCAGAGACTTATATCACGCTTAACATAAATGTAATTAAATCTTCACATTAAATTAATTGTGTTGTTATTATAGGTTAATAATAATATTGTATCTTTATCGCCTTTGAAGGAACCCACTATATGAAATCTAAGGACAGTAAATTATTAAACTTAATTGCTAATAAGGATGAGAAAGCATTTGATCTATTTTATCATAAGTATATCAAGCTGATTTACAAATTTGTATATAGCGAATTAGGAGATCAGGAGCAGACTGACGACTTAATACAAGATTTTTGGGTACGTGTTTGGGAAGATCCTTCCTTCCTCAAATGTAACGAATCGGGCTCAGTAAGATCTTACATGCTGCAACATTTAAAATTCAGAATCCTCGATCTTTACCGTAGAACGCTCTCTCAATTAATAAATGAAACTGACCCCGATGAAATAGAAAATGAGATATTTGAATACAACAATATTATTTCTCAATTAAGCGAACAAGAGTTATTAGCCATAATCCAAGAGGCATTAGAAGATGAAACTATGCTAGTGCGCAATGCTTTTATAATGAGAATAAACAACTGGTCGGTAAAAGAAATTGCAAAAACCTTATCTATAAATCCAAAAACAATCTATAATAATTATGCCTCCTCTCTTGCCATAGTTAGAAAGCATATAGAAGATAATTATCCTGAATTTGTAAAACTAAAAGAATCGAGATAGTCTTTATTTTATTCTTAGACTCCATTTACATATCTGAATCCGGAATGAATTATCACAAATAAAAGTAGAATTAATATTAGTGTTACTTATGTTTAATAAAACATAAGAGAGTTCAGTGGTGACGAACAAAGAGAACATGTATTTGGTTTTATATATGTAAATGAGTTGGTTACCGGGGTTTCTCATGTATATCACTATCAATTGCAAACGATTTAATAATTAAGGGTCAATTTAATAATTAAGGGTCAATTTAATAATTAAGGTTCATGAAAGAAAATGACAGTAGTAAGAGCAAATCTGAAAAACAGCAAGATTTAGCCGTAAACAAAGGAAGCGGTTACGGCAAAAGACTCACAACCAACCAGGGGGTGAAGATTAATGATGACAACAATACTCTGAAAGCGGGTGAACGGGGTCCTTCTCTTCTTGAGGATTTCATCATGCGTGAGAAGATTACACATTTCGACCATGAACGTATTCCTGAAAGGATTGTGCATGCTCGCGGTTCAGGCGCTCATGGTGTTTTTAAAGTTACTAACCCTATTCCTCAATTCACAAAAGCGAAATTTTTATCTGAAATGGGAAAAGAGACCTCGGTATTTGTTCGTTTCTCAACGGTTCAGGGCAGTAGGGGGTCAACTGATATGCCTCGCGATGTGCGTGGCTTTGCTGTAAAATTTTACACAGAGGATGGTATTTATGATTTAGTGGGAAATAATATTGCTCCTTTTTTTATTAATGATGCTATAAAATTTCCCGACTTTGTTCATGCAGTGAAGCCTGAGCCCCGTAATGAGATACCTCAGGCTGCTTCGGCACATGATACATTCTGGGATTTTGTTTCCACATCACCGGAAACATTTCATGCTGTTTTTTGGCTGATGAGCGACCGCTGCATACCGCGTAGTTTAAGAATGATTGAGGGTTTTGGTACTCATACATTCAGGTTTTTAAATGATAGTGATGAGTCTTTTTTCGTTAAATTCCATTGGAAGCCTGTTATGGGTCTGCAATCTCTGGTATGGGATGAAAATCAGAAAATATCAGGTAAAGATCCGGATTTCCATAGGAGAGATCTCTGGGATGCCATTCAGGTTGGTGAGTTTCCTGAATGGGATCTTGGAGTTCAGATATTACCGGAAGAGGATGAGTTTAAGTTTGAATTCGATCTGCTTGATCCTACCAAACTAATTCCTGAAGAGCTTGTGCCTGTGCAGATTGTAGGGAGGATGACACTGAACCGCAACCCTGACAATTTCTTTGCAGAAACGGAGCAGGTGGCATTCCATCCGGGACATATTGTGCCGGGTATCGATTTTACCAATGATCCGCTTTTGCAGGGAAGGCTTTTCTCATACACTGATACTCAACTATCACGTTTGGGAGGTCCTAACTTTCATGAAATCCCAATTAATCGTCCTGTAGTGCCTGTGGTAAATAATCAGCGAGACGGGATGCATCGTATGACTATAGATGTGGATGAAACCAGCTATCATCCCAACACAATTAACGATAATTACCCGCATCAGACATCAAAAGCGGAAGGAGGATTCATAACTCATCGCGAGCGAATAGATGCCTATAAAGTGCGTGCCAGAAGCAAAAGTTTTCTTGATCATTATTCCCAGGCTATTCTTTTTTATCACAGTCAGACCGAAATTGAGAAAAGACATATTGCAGATGCATTCAGTTTTGAACTTGGTAAGGTAAAAAGGATAGAGATCAGGAGAAACGTGATCAAGATGATTAATCAGGTTAATAAAGATCTTGCGGTTTATGTAGCCGGCAAACTTGGTCTGGATATACCAAAAGACATTCCTGAAAACATGCAGCATAGTCCCAATGCAATGCCCGAAGATTATAATACTATATTCGTTAAGCCAAAACTGCAGGAATCGAAGGCACTTAGCATACTTAAGAACAGGAAAACAGATAATATCCGCACTCGTAAGATTGCTGTATTGTGTGATGATGGTGTTGATGGGGACCAGGTGGATGCTTACAAGGACCAGCTGAATGGTGAGAAAGCAATGGTGAGGGTGGTAGCGTCGCACTTGGGAACCATTAAGGACGAGAACGGTAAAGAGGTGATGGTGGATGACACTGATATCACAACTTCATCTGTACTTTTTGATGCTTTGTTTGTACCGGATGGAACAGAGGAGATGTTTGAAACAATGAGCTCTGATACATCTTTCAAAGAGTTCGTAAGAGATACATATCTTCATTATAAACCGATTGCAGCTAATGGTAAGGCTGTTGGATTTATCAAGAAAGTAATTGGCGAAGATTTAACCACTACGGAAGGTATTGTGGAGGATGGAACCGTTGAAGAGTTTGTAGATGCTGTTAAGGAAGCCAGATTCTGGAACAGGTAGTTCATAAAAGGTTGAATTCAATTAACAAGGTTAAAAATGAGTATGGAGAATAACGACTATAATATTACAATCTGCCCGCAAAACGTAGGGAGTGCAGAGAGAATAATCTCGATTGTGGCAGGAGCGTTGATTTTTTCAAGAGCTGGAAGCGGGAGTAACAAGCTGCTAAAGGCAGTTGTTGGCGGTGCCCTGCTCTATAGGGGTATTAAAGGTGTTTGCCCTGTTTACAAAACTATAGGTATGAACACTTCAACGAACTCTAAATCTGTTCTTGTTGAAGCTGATGTTACTGTAAACAGACCACGGGATGAGGTGTATGCCTTCTGGCGTCAGATCGAAAATCTTCCTCAGTTTATGAATCATCTTGAATCGGTGCGTGCGCTAAGTGATTATCATTCTGTATGGAAAGCAAAAATCCCCGGTGGTTTCGGAACTATAGAGTGGAAATGTGAGATCACTTCTGACGTGCCGGGTGAGTATATTAAATGGAAGAGTATGCCTGATTCGCAGGTTGAAAATACGGGACTCGTAAGATTTATCGATCTGGATGATGATAGTACGCTGATCAGGGTGAATATTTCATACAAGGCTCCGGCAGGAAAACTGGGCTCAGGGGTGGCTAAGCTTTTCACTCCTTCGCTGGAGAAAATTATTCGTGATGATATAAAAAACTTCAAACGTGTTATTGAGGCAATCTGATTGTCGAATCGTCTGATAGTTTGTAAAATATGACTGTCTGAATGTATAACTGATTGTCTGTAAAAATATGACTGTCTGTAATATAACTGATTGTCGGAGGAATAACCGTTAAAAAAAGAGATGTAAATTGATAATCCTGATTTAAGGTTGTCAAGTAATGATTGGAATATCACACAGGTTTCAATCGTACAAAAAAAGAAAATTCGTTTTAAAATTCGAATAATGTGTGATCAACTAAATTAAATTAATTATGGCAACAAAAAAAGATGAGAATAAGAGTAAATCGACGAAGAGCAGCACAAAGGCGCAGTTGAACAAAGAGGATGAGGGTAAACTCAAGGAGTTTCTGACAGATTCTTTAAAAGATATATATTACGCTGAGGGAGAGATTCTGAAGGGTCTTAAAAAGATGGAGGCTGCTGCAACATCGGGAGATCTTAAAAAAGGTATCAATAAACATTATACTCAGACGCAGACTCAGGTTAAGCGACTTGAAGAGGTTTTCAAGCTGCTGGGTGAGAAGCCTGAAAAGAAAAAATGTGATGCTATTGATGGTATCCTGAAAGAGGGTGAAAGTGTTCTGGAGGATACCGAAAAAGGAACAATGGTGAGGGATGTGGCTATAATAATTGCTTCTCAGAAGGTGGAGCATTATGAGATAGCAACATATGGAAGTTTGGCTGCTCTGGCAAAGACGTTGGGACTGTATGAGGCAGCTAACGTTCTTGAGGAGACTTTGCTTGAAGAGAAATCTACTGATTTGTCTCTTACTGATCTGGCAGTGACGGCTGTAAATAAAGAGGCGAAAGCTGAGTAGAGAACCTTAACTGAGAGAATGTTCTTTTTGATGCGACTTTCATGCGTATTAGAAAGAACATTTTTTTTATAAACTGGATTTATGAAGACAAAACAGCCTGAGAAAATAAGACCAAAACAGGAGCAGAGACGTCCCGGTACGGAGAAACGGATGAAGCCTGAGCCGGAATCGACTCCACTGGACAATTATAAAAAGCTGGATGGGAAGGTGGCTTTGATTACGGGTGGTGATAGCGGTATAGGTAAGGCTACTGCACTGCTTTTTGCTTCTCATGGAGCGGATATTGCAATTGCATATCTGAGCGAGACTGAGGATGCTGAATCAACGAAAAAAGAGATTGAACAAGCAGGCAGGGAGTGTTTGCTTATCAAGGGTGATTTATCAAGAGAGGCCAACTGTAAAAAAGCTGTGGATAGAACTATTGCTAAATTCTCTAAGTTAGATATCCTTATAAATAATGCTGCGCTGCATTGGGAGTCGGAGAAAATAGAGGATATAACGACCGAACAGCTTGAACGCACTTTCTATACGAATGTGTTTTCCTATTTTTGGGTAACTAAATATGCTATGCCTCATTTGAAAAAGGGGAGTGTTATTGTAAATACGGCATCAGTGACTGCCTACAGAGGTAGCTCCAAGTTAATTGATTACTCGGCAACTAAAGGTGCAATAATTAGTTTTACAAGGAGTCTGGCTCAGAACCTGGCTCCTAAACATATTCGTGTTAATGCTGTAGCACCCGGACCAATCTGGACTCCGCTTATTGCATCCTCTTTCGATAAGAAAAGGGTTTCGGAATTTGGTAGTGATACTCCTTTTGGAAGAGCGGGTGAACCTAATGAGGTGGCAACATGCTTTCTGTTTCTTGCATCTGAAGATTCAAGCTATATGAGCGGGCAATGCCTGCATCCGAATGGTGGGGAGATAATTAATGGTTGATTAATTAATGGTGTTAAACACTGATATTGATAAGAGTTGTTGTTAATGATAGGAATCATTGTTAATGTTAGGAGTCATTGATAATAACGTTATGAATCATTGATTATGACAGGAAACGTTTTTGAAGTCAGTAATCGTTTATAATGATTTTAAACTGAAATGAAGATGTTTCGAGACTTCAGTATTAGTATGACTTAAAAATGATGTATAGTCACTTTTAATAGTCCCACTTCAATCTGCTGAAGTCCCGAAATGTTTTATATTTATATTAACTTATAATCAATAATATTATTGCCTCCGGGTGAGTTATATACCTCTTCCAGGTTGCATAATATCATGACTTCCCTGCCTCGCGCATCTTCATTTTCTTTCAGATTAAGCCGATCTTTTGCATCCCTTCCGACTCCAAATTTAACAGGCAGTATTTTTGTAATATCTTCTTCCTTTGGGATATCTGCAAGAACTATACTTTCCGTTGAATTTGTTAATACATATTTGTTACTTAACTCATAGGTATCGCTATTATTACAATCAGCAAATCCAACGATGTATCCTTTTACCCATACTACTGTATCTCCCTGATTTGAAATAGCCTCGGCAACGGAATAGGGAAAGTCTGATGTGCCATCACCTGTATATGATTTTTCGCTCTCGGCAGGTATGGTTGCTTCGGTGTCGTCAGGCTCTACTTCGTGGATAGTCTCTTCTGAAATATCTTCCCATGGTAATATCGTGATGCCGCCGGGTATGACTACTACCGTTTTGGGTGTTAGCTTGTAACTGCAGATTATTCTTTTATTTGGTAATAGCTCTGATATATCAGGCTTAAGGGTGTAGATGTTTCCATTAGGTGTCTGTACAACTGTCTCTGCATCTGAGAGGTTCCATCCGGGAATCATAATTGCTGTTGCGGTTATCCTGTTTTCTAATGAATCATAATTTATTACTGGTTTGATTGTGTCCCCTGATATCTCTGAAGGGGTTACTGTTCCATCTTTCAGATTCATAACTCCTTTTGTGACTGCGTTGATAATGTTTATCTCAACTCCTTCGAGTGAGATATCCTCCGAAGCAGTGATGTTGAGACAGAACTGTGAAAGTGAGTGTGTGAAATGTAAATCTACTTCGGGGTTATCTCTGTTGTAACCGGTTGCTTTTGCATATAGAATATCGATTGCTGAGTGTGGTGATTGTTGTGAGATATCGACTGATAAACTGAAATCGTTTACTCCGATATACCCGGTATCTGTATAGGGGTAATAGGCGGTAAAATCGAGCATTTCTTTGGTGTCGGGATACTTTATAGCTGTTTCTGCAGCCTCAAAATTGGCTATGCTGCCATCACTCTTATTTATATATTTAATGTTTTTATAGTTGTTGTAGATTGATGAATCTGACAGAATCTCTCCGTTGCTGATTGCGAAAACCCCTATTGCATCACCCGATTCCCACTTGTCGTCCGACATCCGGGTTGATGGCCGGATTGTTGTAATAAAGGTTGCTTCTACATCTTCTCTGTTTTCACCGTAAAGATCCAATCCTTTTTCTTCACAGGAGGATAAGCCTGCAGTTAAAATTAATCCTAGCGCTAAAGCTGAATTTCTTACATTGCATTTGAAAGAATTTAGTCTTAACATTTGAAATAAATTTAAAATAGTTAATAAAATAGATAAGAAGTTGTCCAATATGTTAGATTGGGCAACAAAAAATAGCTTTATCGAGAAGCTATATAAATTGTTAACTTAAAATTATAAATAGTTTGAGTAAAGTGCAAATTTATAGGTCGTTTGTAGTCCCAAAAAAGAGAATGACAAGTTTCAGACTGGTGTAGCTAAGACCAATTAGAAGTGATTTTTCATAGCAAATTTAAACATTTTTTGTACATTTGATGTTCAAACATCATTACCTCGTTGGTTGAATGCCATGGGTACTGTATACTGATGCTATAAAACTATAAAAATGACAAAAACAGCTTTGATTACCGGAATCACGGGACAGGACGGATCGTATCTTGCGGAGTTTCTTCTGGAGAAAGGGTATGAGGTGCATGGACTTATGCGCAGATCTTCTTCTTTTAACACAGGGAGGATTGAACATCTTTACCTGGATGAGTGGGTGAGGGATATGCATCAGAAGCGACTGATCAATCTGCATTATGCTGATATGACTGATTCGAGCTCTCTTATCAGAATAATTCAGACAATTAAACCGGATGAAATATATAACCTTGCCGCTCAGAGTCATGTTAAGGTGAGTTTTGATGTTCCGGAGTATACTGCCGAGGTGGATGCAGTGGGTACGCTGAGACTGCTGGAGGCGGTTCGTATTCTCGGCCTGGAAAAGAAAACCCGTATTTATCAGGCTTCAACGTCTGAGCTGTTTGGACTGGTACAGGAGGTTCCTCAGAAGGAGACTACACCTTTTTATCCCCGAAGTCCTTATGGTGTTGCTAAGCTTTATGGCTTCTGGATTACGAAGAACTACAGGGAGTCGTACGGTATGTACGCTGTTAACGGTATTTTGTTTAATCATGAGAGTGAAAGGAGAGGGGAGACTTTCGTTACTCGTAAGATAACTATTGCTGCTGCACGTATAGCACAGGGGATGCAGGATAAACTTTATCTGGGCAATCTTGATGCTAAGCGTGACTGGGGATATGCCAGGGATTATGTTGAGTGTATGTGGCTGATTCTGCAGCATCCTGAACCTGAAGATTTCGTGATTGCAACGGGTGAGATGCACTCTGTTCGTGAATTTTGTACTCTTGCTTTTGCTGAAGCCGGTATTAATCTGCGCTGGGAAGGTGAGGGTGTGAATGAAAAGGGTATTGATGCTGATACAGGTCGTATTATTGTTGAAGTGGATCCTAAGTACTTCCGCCCGGCAGAGGTTGAACAGTTGCTGGGTGATCCTACTAAAGCACGCACTCTACTTGGCTGGAATCCAACTAAAACTCCTTTCAAAGAGCTTGTGAAAATTATGGTGCAGCATGATATGCGTTTTGTTAAAAAACTTAAGTTGAAAAGTGATATCGATCTGGAGGTTAACGGGAATAAATGAATTGAAAACTGATTCATTGGAATGAATATCCTTTATGTTTCTACACTATGTTCAGACAGACTAATAAAAGAGTTGTTTGATGCCGGATATAAGCCAATACAGGCAATACAGAAGTTTAACAAGTTGCTAGTTAACGGATTGGCAGAGAACGGATGTGATCTTTATGCACTTACTGAAATTCCTAAAACTGTAGGTCCAAGGTTTCTTAAAAGAAAAAGGGAGACCGAAAATGGTATTGCCTTTACTTACTGCAGGAAGATTGATATCAAGCTGTTTTACAACCTCTATATGTTCTTGTCGGGTTTCTTTCTGACTCTCCGATGGGGGTTGAAGCATCGTGATCAATCTGTTGCTATTATGGATGTGCTGCAGACTGAGTTCTGTTCAGGTGCTCTATACGCTTGCAAGCTTCTGAGAATTAAAACTGTTGCTGTTGTTACTGATTTGCCGGGACTGCCGGGGATGCTGGCCGGAACCAGGAGAACTTTTATTCACCGCTTTGTAGAGAAAGCGATTAACAGGTATGCTAACAGCTTCGATGCATATATCCTTTTGACAGAGCAGATGAATGAGGTTGTGAACCTGAAAGGCAGGCCTTATATGATAATGGAGGGACTTGTTGATGTGAACATGGCTGATGCGGGCGCAACTGTTAATGGTGATGGCAGAAAGATTGTGATTTATGCCGGGGGACTCTACGAGGAGTATGGTATTAAGTATCTTATTGATGGTTTCAAGATGCTGGATGACAAGGATGCTGAGCTGCATCTGTTTGGTCACGGTCCCATGGTAAACGAAATAGAGGAAGAGATTAAGAGGGATGGTCGCATCCGCTTCTTGGGTATAGTACACAATAGTATGGTGGTGGAAGCGGAGCTGCAGGCCACATTACTGGTTAATCCCAGGCCTACTGTTGAGGATTTCACAAAATACTCATTCCCATCTAAGAATATGGAGTATATGGTATCAGGTACTCCGGTTTTAACAACTAATCTGCCGGGAATGCCAAAGGAGTATCACGACTATGTATATCTTCTTGAGGATGAGTCGGCTCAAGGTGTCAGTCAGGTATTGAAAAAGCTGCTTGTTGATACTCCTGCTTCTGAGCTTAAAGATAAAGGATTGAGTGCAAAACAGTTTGTGTTAAAGAATAAAAATAATATATTTCAATCAAAAAGAGTTATAGATTTTATAAAACAACAAAATGTCGGAATTCACTAATAAAACACTTCTTATAACCGGAGGTACAGGTTCCTTTGGTAATGCTGTTCTGGACAGGTTTCTTGATACGGATATAGGAGAGATTCGTATCTTCAGCAGGGATGAAAAGAAACAGGATGATATGCGTCACAGGATTCAGAACGCAAAAGTGAAGTTTTACATTGGGGATGTACGTGATAAACGCTCTGTTGACACTGCAATGCGTGGTGTTGATTATGTTTTTCATGCTGCAGCTCTTAAGCAGGTGCCATCGTGCGAGTTTTTTCCAATGCAGGCTGTGAGAACAAATGTTATAGGTACAGAGAATGTGCTTGATTCGGCTATCGAATTTGGAGTTAAGCGTGTGGTGGTGCTTAGCACTGATAAGGCTGCTTACCCTATAAACGCTATGGGAATAAGCAAAGCGATGATGGAGAAGGTGGCAATTGCAATTGCACGCTCTCTGGGTAAGGATGCAACCACAACTATCTGCTGTACGCGTTATGGTAATGTGATGGCTAGCAGGGGTTCGGTTATTCCGCTTTGGGTTGAGCAGATAAAATCTGGAAATCCTATCACGATTACTGATCCAAATATGACCCGCTATATGATGACGCTGCAGGATGCGGTGGATCTTGTGCTTTATGCCTTTAAAAATGGTGAGAATGGAGATCTGTTTGTTCAGAAAGCTCCTGCGGTTACACTATCAATTCTTGCTAATACTCTTCTGGAGCTTTATAATGCGAATAATGAAATAAAGATAATTGGTACCCGTCACGGCGAGAAGCTGTATGAAACGCTTGTTACACGCGAAGAGATGGCCAAATCGGTGGATATGGGCAACTATTTCAGAGTGCCGGCTGATGATCGTGACCTGAACTATGATAAGTTCTTTATCGAGGGACAGGAGGATGTCTCTAATGTGGAGGACTATCATTCTCATAATACTTATCGACTGAACAGTGAGGAGATGAAAGAGTTGCTCCTCAAGCTCCCGGAAATAAGGGAGGATTTGCAGAAATAGTAGTGATTTTTTATTATTCGATGTTTTACTAAATTGTTTATCGGCTCTACTAATTCATTCTCTTCTAAACAACATAGTAAAAGCAATGACGAATTATAAAAACCTAAACAATAAATTATGAATATACTGATTACCGGAGCGAACGGTTTCATAGGGAAGAATCTTGTTGCAGAACTGAGCAGTTCAAGACCTGATTATACTTTGCTTAGGTATGATATGGAGACTGATCCTGCTCTTCTTGATGATTTCTGCAGAGAGGCTAACTTTGTATTCCATCTTGCCGGTGTGAATCGTCCAAAGGAACAGAGCGAATTCATGGAGGGTAATTTCGGATTCACTTCTAAGCTTCTGGATTGTCTTAAGAAACATAATAACAGTTGTCCAATAATGTTGGCATCATCTATTCAAGCAGAACTGGATAATCCTTACGGAGCCTCAAAAAAGGCCGGGGAGGATCTCCTGTTTGATTATGGAAGGGAGAACGGTGCTGATGTGCTGATTTATCGCTTCCCTAATGTGTTTGGGAAGTGGTGCCGACCAAACTATAATAGTGCTGTTGCAACATTCTGTAATAATATTGCTAATAATCTGCCAATTAAGGTGAACGACCCGAGCGTTATGATGACTCTGGTATATATCGATGATGTGGTTAATGAGCTTATATCTGCGTTGGAGGGTAACCCCAACAGAGAAGGAGAGTTTTGTAAAGTGGCTGTGGAGCATCGTATTACCTTGGGTGAGATTGTAGATCATATCTACTCGTTCAGGGAGAGCAGGAACTCGCTGCAGTTGCCCAACCTGTCTGATCCTCTCGTAAAGAAGCTATATTCTACATATCTTAGCTATTTGCCTGTTGATGGATTCTCGTATCCCCTGAAGATGAATGTGGATAACAGAGGTTCGTTTACAGAGTTTCTTAAAACGCCCGACAGAGGGCAGGTATCGATAAACATCTCCAAACCGGGTATCACTAAAGGTCAGCACTGGCATCATACCAAAAATGAGAAGTTTCTTGTGGTTAGCGGAAGGGGAGTGATCCGATTTCGTAAGATTGGTGAAGAGAAGGTTTATGAGTATTTTGTTTCGGGTGACAAACTGGAAGTGGTTGATATACCCGTTGGATATACTCATAATATCGAGAATCTGGGTGATGAGGATATGGTAACGGTGATGTGGGTGAATGAGGTATTTGATGCTGAGAGGCCGGATACTTATTTCCTGCCGGTATAGATCAGTCTGACAAACCTGTAGTCTGATTTTGCTGACAGGAAACAGTTCAGAAACAGTGTCAGTAACGATTTCAGAACGGTTATTGAAACTGCCTCAGAAATAGCAGGTGAACATTTAATAGAATTATGAAATAATCAGAAACTAAATATATTCCTAAAGTGAAAAAATTAAAAGTATTGACAGTTGTAGGCACACGTCCTGAAATAATCAGGCTCAGCTGTGTGCTGCAGAAACTTGATACATCAGAAGCAATAGAGCATGTTCTGGTACATACCGGTCAGAATTACGACTTTGAACTTAACGAGGTGTTCTTCGAGGATCTGGGTTTGCGTAAGCCCGACTATTTCCTGAATGCTGCCGGTAAAAATGCTACTGAGACTGCAGGGCAGATACTTATAAATATTGATCCTGTGCTTGAGAAGGAGCAGCCTGATGCTTTTCTTGTGCTGGGTGATACAAACTCATGTCTTTGTGCTATTGCAGCGAAAAAACGTCATATACCAATATTCCATATGGAGGCGGGTAATCGTTGTTTCGACCAGCGTGTGCCGGAGGA
Source organism: Lascolabacillus massiliensis (assembly GCF_001282625.1). Lineage (NCBI taxonomy): Bacteria > Pseudomonadati > Bacteroidota > Bacteroidia > Bacteroidales > Porphyromonadaceae > Lascolabacillus > Lascolabacillus massiliensis. The sequence goes on along the minus strand of NZ_CTEJ01000002.1, from coordinate 353,671 downwards.
GAGCAACCGCAGGATTGTGGACCATACTGCTGATATCAATCTTACTTACAGTGATATTGCCCGTGAGTATCTGCTGGCTGAGGGGTTGAGGCCCGACAGGGTGATAAAGACGGGTAGTCCGATGTATGAGGTGCTGATGAATTATCTTCCAAAGATTAATGCTTCAAATATACTGGAGACTTTAGGTCTCGAAAAGGATAAGTTTTTTGTTGTTTCTGCTCATCGTGAGGAGAATATCTCTTCTGAGAAAAACTTCTTTAATCTTGTTGAGATTCTTAATACTATTGCAGAAAAATATGATTTCCCGGTGATTGTCTCTACTCATCCTCGCACAAGGAATATGATTGAGAAGAAGGGGGTAACGTTTCATGAGAATGTGAGATTGATGAAGCCGATGGGATTGAGCGACTACAATAAGTTGCAGATGAATGCTTATGCTGTGTTGTCTGATAGTGGTACAATTTCGGAGGAGTCGTCTATTCTTAACTTCCGCGCGCTTAATATTCGTGAGGCTCACGAGCGTCCGGAAGCAATGGAGGAGGCGTCGGTTATGATGGTGGGACTTAATCCTGAACGTGTTTTACAAGGTATTACGCAGCTGAAGTATCAGAATGTGGGTGCGCGTGACCGCTTCCCGATTGGTCAGCCTAATAATGTGTTCTTCCGTCCTGTTGCCGACTACAGCATGCCTAATGTGAGTGATAAGGTGGTGAGAATTATAATATCTTATACTGATTACATAAAAAGAGTGGTTTGGGGGGAGTAATTCATATAGTTAGTTGTTTAATATAAAAAAACTAAATTATGGCTTGCTGAGGAACGGCGATGGTCCTGTTGTTATGCTGCGTGCCGATATGGATGCGCTCCCAGTGACAGAGGCTACCGGTCTGCCCTATGCAAGCAAAATTGAGGGTGTATCTCATGTTTGCGGACATGATTTGCACGTTGCATGGCTGATGGGGGCATCGGAGACTATTCTCTGAGTTGAATTAATCAAGCTCTTTCAAAAGGTCTCGCCAGTCGAGTGCTTCTGTGTACATATCAATACCTCCCTCGGGAGTTGAAGGCCACTGATCTCTTGGCTTATCCCAATAGAGTTCAATTCCGTTGCCATCAGGATCATTAAGATATATCGCTTCTGATACACCATGATCACTTGCACCAGTAAGTGGATAATCAGCCTCTAAGAGTCGCTTGAAGATCATCGCCAGATCTTTTCTCTCCGGAAACAGAATTGCCACGTGATAGAGTCCTGCCGAATTTGCAGGTGCAGGCGCGCCTCCCTTGCTTTGCCAAGTGTTGAGACCTATATGGTGGTGGTAACCTCCGGCTGATAAGAAAGCGGCCTGACTACCATAATTCATTGTGACCTCAAATCCAAGGAGTCCGCTATAAAATTCAATAGCCCTATCGAGGTCGGATACTTTAAGATGTACATGCCCAATGCGTGTTTGAGCCGGAATAACATATTTATCGTTGTTCATAATTTAATTTTCTGTTTTATTACTGACTATTATCTTGTGCTGACTTTTGTCAATTCCAACTATAGTTGTTGCTTTTATGTTGACTTTAGTCTCTTGGTACGACATTAGTCTTTCTGTTTATTTTGTCTCTATTAACGAGATAAAGTCAGATTAGTTTAATACTATTTTTATGTTTATTATAGATGCCATCAATTACACCCTCTCCTTTTACTCCAACTATTGTATGCCCTAATAATTGTTATAATTCAATTATTTTTCTAATTTTGAGGCTTATACTTATTATCAGCATGAAATCTTTGAAAAATCTAATTATCGCTTTATCAATTAGCTTGATATCGTGGGGATCTGTTTACGCCCAAGACACCCGAAGTAACGAAAATGGTGAGGAGTCAGTACAAATAGTACTTGCCGACACTGTAGGAATTAACATTCAAAACAAAAATTTTGTCTACGTTGCTAAAAAAATGAAAGGTGAGATCACTCTGGATGGTGTTCTTGATGAGGAGGACTGGCTGAATGCCAATCAGATGGAAAACTTCAGGCTGGTAACTCCGGTTGACAGTGGCTACCCATATCAGAAGTCGACAGGGATGATAACCTACGATGATAAGGCTCTCTATATTGCAACAATCTTCTATGACACTATACCGGGTAAAAGGATCATGGAGTCGTTCAGAAGAGATTACAGATTTAATTATAATGATAACTTACTAACGGTATTTGATACCTTCAGGGATCAGACCAATGCCTACACTTTTGGTAGCTCTCCCTCGGGTGCTATCTGGGATGGTATTGTAACCGGATCGCAGACAAACCTTAACTGGGACAGCAAAATTGAGGTGGAGGTTAAGAATTATCCCGATAAATGGATCACCGAAATAAAGGTTCCGTTCAGATCACTCCGATATCCCAAAGACAGCAAGGTGTGGTATGTGAATTTTGGTCGCCTCGACCTCAAAACCAATCAGAAGTCGGCCTGGGCCCCCGTTCCCCGTCAGTTCCCCCACGCTTCTCCAGCATATACGGGGGTACTTATCTTTGATGAGCCTTTGCCTGAGCCTCGACTCAACTTCTCTCTTATTCCCTATGTTCTGGGTGGATATCACCGTGATTTTGAGGCTAATGAAGAGGCGGGTTACCGTAAAAGCTTTGGTTTTGATGCCAAGATAGGGTTCACTACTTCAACTAATCTGGATCTTACTTATAATCCCGATTTTGCACAGGTGGAGGTGGATCAGCAGCAGATGAATCTTGATCGTTTCGAGCTCTTCTTCCCCGAAAAGCGCCAGTTCTTCCTTGAGAATCAGGACCTGTTTTCAGAATATGGTCAGTATGATATTACACCTTTCTTCTCCAGAAGGATCGGTCTGGATGCGCCTGTTCTTGGTGGTGCCAGGTTTACAGGCAAGATTGGGAATGATTTCAGGTTGGGCTTCATGCATATGGTTACCGATCAGACCAGCATGATGCCTACCCGTAATTATTCTGTCCTCTCAATGCAGCAGAAGATATTCTCTCGCTCAAACATCAGCTTTATGTTTGTTAATAAGGAGTACTCCGGCAGTGATCAGTTCAACCGCGTTGCTGCTCTGGATTACAATATGGCAAGCAATAATAATGTGTGGACCGGTAAGTTCTTCTATCATCGATCTTTCAGACCGGGTAATCCTGATAAACAGTATGCCCAGGGTGCATATATCAACTATAACAAGAGGAATATTAAGCTAGAGCTCAGACAAGCGGCTGTGGGTAAGAATTTCCTTGCGGAAACAGGTTATGTAAGACGAAACAACTATATCTTGTTCAATCCTGAAGCGCAATATACTTTCGTGCCAAATAAGCTTGTAGTGGCTCATGGTCCCTTTATCGATATGGAGGCATACTATTCACATGAATATGAGAAGCTTGATCATGTGTATGAGGCAGGTTATTTTGTGAATTTCGATGGAAATACAACGGTAACAACAGGTATTTCTGATAACTATGTTAAGCTGATGGAGGATTTTGATCCAACGCATGTGAGTGATGTATACCTCCCTGCCGGCAGTGAATATGATTTCCTTTTATGGTTTGGCAGGATAGAAACCAGTCCCCGCCGCCCTCTTAACGGAACACTGCAATATTCAAAAGGTGAATTCTTCAATGGACATGGCGATATGATTGAGACCAACATTGCATACAGATATCAGCCCTATATCAATTTCTCTTTAAACACTGTTTATACTAATCTAAGGCTTCCTCAGCCATTTACAAATCAGCAGTTCTGGCTGGTTGGTCCCAAGCTCGATATCACCTTCTCGCCAAAGGTTTATCTAACCACATTTGTTCAGTACAACGAGCAGGTCAACAACACCAACGTTAATATCAGACTGCAGTGGCGCTACAAGCCTGTGTCGGATCTTTTCATAGTATATACCGACAACTATTTCGCCGATACACGCGATGTTCGCAACAGGGCGCTTGTTCTGAAGCTTACATACTGGTGGAATTAGGGATTAGGGTTGAACCTGTTGTTTGTGGAACAATCTTAATGGTAAGATAAAATTTAAATATTTGTGGAACAATACTAAATCTAAATTATACTATTATTAATTTTATTTGAATCAATTAAAAAAATGAGACTACTATTTATTGCAGTTGCTGCACTCTTGGTTTCCTGTGGATCAGGAAAAAATGTATCCGATAACAAGGATAATGCGTTTAAAAATTTCAATTACCCCGAGGTTAACTTTATAAACAAGGCCGAGGGTACAAAAGGATGGGAGATATACAACAGAATTGTACCGGACCCCGTGGCTCTTATTCAGGAGAGCAGTCTGGGCGTGGTAAAGACACTCTATTGGAGCGATGCGGACAGCATCCCATCTGTTAAAAAGATCAATTACTCATTCGAAGATAAGAGAGGAATCTCTGCAAAAGGCGGCAGTGTGCCTGAGATAAGCATATTCTATAGTAGTCGCTGGGTGGAACAATCTGCTGAGAATGGTGGTGACGACAAGGTGTTGTACGAAACAGAAGGTGTTTTGTTTCACGAGCTTGTGCATGGTTATCAGCTGGAGCCACAGGGTATAGGATCTTATGGTACAAACAAGGTGTTTTTTGCATTTATAGAAGGAATGGCAGATGCTGTTCGTGCCGATAATGGTTATTTCCCCGAAACAAACAGAAAGCCGGGAGGTCACTGGCTGGATGGATACCAGACAACAGGATTCTTCCTTCAGTGGCTGAAAACCAAGGACAGCGATTTCCTTAAGAAGTTCAACAGATCAGCTCTTGAGGTTGTTCCATGGAGCTTCGACGGAGCTATCAAGCATGTTCTTGGAGACAACTATTCAATCGATGAGCTTTGGGATGAGTATCAGGAGTTCCTAAAAAGCTAACAGTATTATCATATAAAAATAAATCAGGGATAACTTAATTGCTATCCCTGATTTTTTTATAAGAATGGTATCATTAAATCAATCTACTTGAGCTTCGGTCCAAACAACGTCCACTCTGACAGCTGGAACAGGTTGCTACCATTGTTCTCAGTAATCTGCAGCTTGTAGTACTGATATAACTCATCGTTTTCAACTTCAAACCTCTGAGTACTTTCTCTTCCAGGGAATGTTATGTTCCTGCGTTCGTCAAGAACTACCCAGTTTTCACCATCATTAGAAGCCTCTAGTCTCCATGATTTCGGGTCACGCTCAGGAGCATCATTACCTGAAGTCATCTCGTAGCGTGTCACAATTGCCGGTTCATTAGTCCTGAACATCATCCATGGAGTTCTGCTGTTACCAGTCAGATATTTGGATTTAATATTTCCGTCAACCAACATGGCAATACCTTCACCTCCACCGGTGTTAAACTGGTCAGATACCTCACCACCAAGAGCAGTTATGTTGATAATAACAGGCTGCACCTCAATGTTAGCCTCTCTGCCAAGTGTTATCTCGTCAATTGAAACAAGATTACTCATGATTGGCCATACGGTGGTTTCGTATGTAAACTTGTAAGGTCCAGGAGGCAGGAACTCAACAGGCAATCCCAGGTCAGCAACAGGAATTGAAAGATCGTTGAAGGTAACGTACTCAACAGAACCTGTAGATGGGTTTGTTTTAATTACCTGATCTGTGATATCAATTACACCTTCTGCATCAAAACCGTTTGGTCCTTCAACCGCATAGTTGATTTTACCTGAGAATCTCATCATAATATTCGATAAACCGATAAAAGAGAGAACCTGCTCATTGTTTTTAGACTCAACAACAATGGTTGGAGGTGTAAGCGACTCAACAAACTCTGCCGATATAGGGAATGCAGTTACTGATGTTGGAACCGATAAGTTGCCATTATTATCCATTGTATAAACAGTAAACTCATAACCGGTACCTGCTGCAAGTCCATCAATCGATACCGAGTCAACCAGCTGATCATAAACTATCTCTGTCTGATCAGCTCCGTAAATAATTTTAATCTTTTTACTCTTCTGATCTCTTGGATTGTCCCAGGCAAGAATTACTCTCTCGTAGCCCGGGTACACTCTCAGACTGTCAATCTTTCCGGAGTAGTTGTATTCTCCGAGATATTGCTTGTAATTATCATCCATGCTTTCACAGGCATAAAAGCCAATCATGGAAATCAATAATAGGGTAAGTATATATCTTAGTTTCATATTTATCATATTTTTATAATGTTACTCCCATCCGGGGATTGGTCCTGTAAGCACTTTATCATCCTCAATAATTGAGCCGTCAGCTTCAGTTCCGAACAGGGTAATCTCTGACATACATCCTGAGTTACCGTTGCCAAACTGCTTGATTGCTTTAAAGCGGAGATAACGGAAGTTCTTAGTGAAACGTGGGTTGTCAGGATAGAACATAAATTCATGTCCTGCTCTTGCCTCATTATTTGCTTCAATAACAGAAGCCGGTTTCACTATACGATATCTGCCAACATATTCCCAATCATCAAGAATACCATCAGAAGCGTCCTGGTCGTTACTTACCCAGATCTCGAAGATCTCAACATTCTCACCGGTGTAAAGCATGCCCCATGCATTACGCTGCCAGATTTTGAAGCGGCTTGCTTTGATCTCTCTACCCATATCAATGTAGTAAGAGAAAGGATAACCTATCTGACCTGTGTTGAAGTAGTTCAGGTTAAGTACAGGCTCATAGTCATACTCATTATCCCAGAATTTCTCGATACGCCCTTCCACGTGCGACATAGGAGCATTCTTCAAACTGTCATTCTGGTAAAGTCTGTCATACTCAGGGAACGGTCTTTGATTAAATGGATTATCATCACTGCTGTAATCCCACTTGTTGCCATACAGAAGCTGATCGCGCAAGAATGCCCACTGATCCTTAGAAATTGGAGCATCGATAAGCGGGGTGATCTGACCGAAATCCACTGCTTCAGTCTCATTACCATATGTGTCTTTGATGTGTACACTTACAGTATGAGGAACACCTGTCAGGTTCTCGATTACAAATCGGTCCTTCTTCAGGTTTGAAGAGTAGATCTGATTCACATCCTTATCTCCAACTTTCACGTTAACTAAAATCTGTACAGTAAGCTGCTGATCATTGGTCCAGTCAACCACAAGAGAAGAGAATCCAGGCTGTACAGTTACAGTCTCAAGGATAGCAGCAGTTGTAGGAATAAGAGGAGTAACATTCATTACAACCGGTTCAGAGTGATTATTATCTCTGTCAACAGAGAACAGCTTCACCTGATATTCCTTTACACTACCAAGACCTTCAATAAAAAGAGTGTCAGCATAAACACTGCTTGTCTTTGAAATTACCTCTCCATTATCAATCTGATATTCCCCCCTAACATAGAGGAAGTCCTCATCTTCTGGAATTGTGTAAGTAAAGTAACCACCACCATTCAGCGGTGTAAACTGCACATCCTTTATCTGAGCAGGCGGAGTCATATCACCACTGGTAGCTTCATCCTGGCAACTATTCAAGAGTGGCAGCAATGCCAGGACAAAAAGTATTGTTATGTTATAAATATATTTCATATTGTTATATTTTATTTGTGCTGTTTTACCATCCCGGATTTTGTACTAAGTTTGGATTTCTGTTCAAATCCCACAATGGAATTGGCATTAAATAATCACGAGGCGTTTGCCAAACACGGTTTTGTAAGGTCATAAGGATATAGAACTGTTCAGGGTCAACACCTGTAGTGTTCCATCCTTTCACCGGAGAGTTGAAATATCTTCCGGCCTCTTTCCATCTTGTTACATCAAAGTAGCGTTTTCCTTCGAAGCTAAGCTCGATTGAGCGCTCAGTATGTATAATGTCGCGAAGACCCTCCTTGGTTGTATGTTTGCCAACGTTTCTTACTATTGATGGATCACTCCATACATCCTCTATATCAGGCAGACCAGCTCTTCTTCTGATTTTGTTAAGAGCATCGTATGCAGGCTGGCCGGGACCGTTAAGCTCATTATATGCTTCAGCATACATCAGATAGAGGTCGGAAAGCCTAAATATCGGATAAGGATATTTCACCACACGTGCCCAGTGGCCGGTTCCGGATTCAGGATGCACAAGCTTCTTAACACCAACACCAGTCCAGTAGAAGTCGGTCGTATGATGAGCACCTCTACCGCCGGGGAACTCGTTATAACGCATCTTTACATCATTTGCGATGTCATGAGTACGCCAGATACTGCGGTCAACAGCCAGCCATGCATAAAAGCGAGGCTCTCTGTTAAGATGAAGTTTGATAGTTTTCTCACCATCCTGCATATAACCCTTATGATAAGTATCATTAGGAACAGTAGTAATTTCCAGTCTGCCATCATATTCATAAGTAATGTCATCCTCAATTGGAACACCATTCTTTGAATAGAAACGCTCTACCATTCTGTAGTCAGCCCCCAGCCACTGCCAAGCATAACCAGCCTGTGTTGGGTCGGCAACCGAACGCATATTAGTTGCATGAGCAAAACCACCCTGACCTTCATAATCAAGTCCTGAATAACCCCAAATTACCTCATCATTCCAAGGCTCAACAATTGAGAATCTTTCATTATAAGCATACTGAATGATTTCTGAAGTAGCGAAATTATCAACATCCCAGAATTTAGGAGTACCCTTGTATTCATAAAGCTTCTTACCGTTTGCTTCAGCAATTTCAATAGCTTCAGTTATTGCGTCAAGTGCATCTTTCCATTTAGATTCGTCATACTGCATCGGGAAGAGCAGCTCACCATTAATACCCTTGAAGTTACTATAGAACTCAGAGTTGCCATTGAAAAGCGGACTTGCTCTTGTAAGCAGTACCTCAGCCTTGATAGCCTTAGCAATCTGCTGATCAACCTGACCAAGGAAAGAAGCATCTCTTGAGATAGAAAGATCACCTTCGGTAAGTACCTCATCTATAAGGCCAACAACATAATTAAAGCAAGAGTCTATGGATTGTCTTTCCTGTCTTACATCCTCCACACTTGAATATGGTTCAAGATTCTCATCAGCAATAACGATTGGTCCATAAAGACGAGTAAGATAATAGTGATAATAAGCCTTAAGAATCTTAACCTGTGCAATCCAGTCCTTCTTCTCCCTTGGAGTCAGGTCAGGCACATCTTCAATATTCTGCAGAAAGATATTACATACCCTGATACCTTCGTAAAGACTATTTGCACCGCCTCCACCTGCCCAGTAGTTAAGTATAGGATCATTAGAGTTATTCAGTCCGCGCATCAATTTAATACCACGGTTTATACCTCTGTTATTTGCATAATCACTGTCGAGACGACCAAGCCACTCATCTCCTGCAAGTGACATGGACTCATGTATCTTTTCGTAATTAGGCATATATCTGTAGCAGGTAGAGAGAGCATTCAGAGCCTTATCCCTGTTTTCGAAGAGACTCCCAACCTCCACTGTGTTATCGGGCACAACGTCAAGGAAATCGCACCCCGTGAAGAGCATCGATATGCCTATTAAACAAATTGTAAATATTTTATATTTCATAATCTATTAAACTTTAAATCTTTATGGTTAAAATGAAACAGTTAAACCAACACTGTAAACCTTCTGAAGAGGATAATTAAACCCTTCACCACCCATTTCAGGATCCCATAATTTGAAATCCGACAAGTTAAACAGGTTCTGACCAGCAAGATATAGTCTCAAGCTTTCAATACCTGTGCTTGGGAAGAAATTCTTAGGCAATGTATAACCAAGCTCAGCATTCTTCATACGTAGGAAACGACCGTTACGGATCCACCATGTAGAGTTGGAAACGTTGTTATTGTCGTTATAAGAAGCAGAAAGTCTTGGCCAGAAAGCCTTAGCAACCGGGTTGTTAGGATTCCAGTGGTCGTCAGCGATATACTGCATAGCATTGCGCTGTTCAACAAAAGGAGCAATGTTATTAGGATTTATAAAGAAAGAAACCCTGTCCTGTCCCTGCATAAAGAATGACAAGTCGAAGTTCTTATATCCTCCTGAAAGACCAAAACCATAAGTGATTTCCGGTACAATAGGATAACCGATATGCACCTGGTCGTCAGAGTTTACTCTACCGTCACCGTTAATATCCTTATACTTGATATCACCTGCACGTACAATACCTCCAAGTTCCTGTCTTGGTGAGTTAGCCACGTCAGCTTCGTCAATAAACAGACGCTCTGCAATATAACCTTTCCATGTGTTGATAGGCCAGCCAATATTGCTCAGATATGACCAACGATATTCAGGTTCTTCATTCTCAATTATTTCGTTGTGTGCATATGTAAAGTTAAAGCGGCCGCTTATCCAAAGATCCTTGTTGAATGAGTGGTTTAGGTCGATAGATCCATCCCAACCGGCACTTTTTACCTCACCCACGTTACCATACACGTTGCTGGTAAGACCCATTGTCTCAGGTAAGTTAGCCCTTGCCTGATAGATCTGCTCACGATTTTCAGTAAAGTACTCAACAATAACTTTCAGAGCTCTGTTTTTGAACAGGTCCATTTCAAAACCAACATTCTGTTTTACAGCAATTTCCCATGTAATCTGTGGGTTTGCATATCTGTTAATGTTGAAGCCACCATAGCTTGAGTTGAAATTGCGTCCCCATCTGTAACCCCATGAACCCGGGTCGATATCAGAAAGGAAGAAGAATCTGTCCTCAGGACCGGCAATCTGGTCGTTACCCACCATACCAAGAGAGTATTTTAGCTTGAACATTGGCATAACGTCCTGCAATGGCTCCCAGTACGACTCGTTAGAAAGAATATAACCAACACCCATAGCAGGGAAGATACCCCAGCGGTGATCGCTTGCAAACTTCTCAGAACCGGTATAGGTTAAACTCATCTCAGCAAGATACCTGTCGTCGAAACCATAGTTAAACCTTGCTCTCATACCCTGTAGTCGCTGTGGAAGCGTACGCTGAATAGATCCGGGATTACCACTTGTGTTCTTGATCTCCTCCTGAGTATAGATAAGAAGACCGCTCACATCATGCACACCGGCAAATCTGCGGGCATAGGTTAAACCACCCTCAAGATAAAGTCTGAATACACCATCTCTCCACTGTTCAGGATCACCAAGAGCGTCAGTACCCCTGCGAACTTCCTGAAGTACATAAGTGTCATTAAATGCATCATAGTTCTTGATATTATACAGATAAGGAGTGTAGCTTCTCTTGCTTTCGTGATAAGAATCACTCTTGATAGAAACCTTACCTCTTGCCATCAAACCTTCTGTAAGCGCATCCAGGTTCTGATCCAGTGAGAACTGTGAAGTAATTCTACCAGTAGATCCATCCTTGTAACCTCTAACCATCTGTGCAAAAGGGTTCATCATAGAACCTGTAGCGTCAGATCCGAAAAGAGTGTGCTTCACATATGCGTGATCCTCATCTGGCAGATAGAACTTAGGGAACTCAACAGGGTTAGAGTTCATAACACTCTTGAATACATCATCAGTATTGTCAAGTGGTCCTGTATAATTCTCAAAAATAGAGTTCATATTGATATCAAAGACAGTAGTTGGCGTCAGGTCCATAGTGATGTTTGCCAATATGTTAAATCTGTCGATATCAATATTGTTCTTAAAGTTGTTCAGACGGTTGTTTTTCAGGATACCCTCCTCCTTATTGTATGAAACAGCAAGGTAGTATCTTACTACTGAACCCCCGCCCGAAACATTAAAGTTGTAATACTGGTTGAAGGCATTAGAATTAAACATCTCGTCATACCAGTTGATATTTGGGTAGGCATACTCATTTAGCCCTTCCATGGTATTCTGAATCTTCTGAGCATTGTAATAAGGCTCCAACAGAGGGTTGTCATTAAACTGTGCCTGGTTGTACAGGTTCATATAAGTTATACCATCAACAGTTTTCTGAACCTTGGTAGGAGTAGAAAGTCGCCCTTCTACCCTGAAAGAGATCTTTGGCGCACCTGCCTGACCTTTTTTGGTTGTTACCATGATAACACCGTTAGCACCCTTTGATCCGTAAAGAGCTGCCGAGGTAGCATCCTTTAATACGGAGAACGATGCAATGTTGTCAGGGTCAACGCGTGCCAGTGCATTTGCGTCAACTTCAAAGCCATCAAGAAGGATAAGTGGACTGCTTGCGTAACCAAAAGTTGTAACACCACGCACAAAGAACTGAGCGTTATCAGCACCCGGCTCACCACTTCTCTGGTAAGAGATTACACCGGCAAGACGACCGGCCAGTGCTGTTGTAAGGTTACTTGAAGGAACCTTTAGTTCGGAAGGACTGATGGTTTCAATTGATGAAACCACACTCTCTTTCTTCTGTGTGGCAAATGCAGTTACAGTTACCTCGTCCAGCATCTCAACATCCTCGAGTAGCTGTACATTGTAAATTGTACCTGAACCAACCTCAATCGTTACAGTTTTCATTCCCAGAAACTGAAAACGTAGTTCTTCACCAGTGGCAGCTTCTATAGTGTAAGCGCCATCAACATCAGTAATCACTCCTCCCTGCCGGCTTGGAACCATTACGGTGACACCCGGTAGAGGATCGTTATTACCATCAACAACAACGCCCGAAATAGGTCTTCTGTTTTGTTGTACAGACTGAACATCAACAGCCGAAGAATTACTGCTGCGTGCTACCGTATTCATTGAGAACAATGAAACCGCAACACATAAAGCAATAATTTTAGGTGTTTTCAAAGTTTTAATTTTACTCATAAAATCGCATTTTACTTTTTTCAATGTTTGTAATTAATATATTAGATTAGAACCTGATTTTTTGACAATTGTAAGTTTTTTAATATGGGTTATTCAGTTGTATTGCGCATTATAATTTGGTTTATTCAATGATTTTCACTTCTTTTGTGTTAAATCGATCACAAAATTATAGAAAAAACATGTTATAAATAAAGAAAAATTAGACGTTTAACATTTAAAATAGATGAATTTGAAATGTCAAAAAACAAAGTAGAATATAAAATGCTATTAATTAATTATATACTATTATAAGAATTAAATTAAAAATTCCACGATGAAAACTAAAAAAAATGCCCTTTACGTACTGTTTGCACTAATACTTACCGGTCTGATTTCCTGTAACCATGGGTTTGATGATTGTACAAATACCATTTATATCAAAAATAACAGTGCCAAATCCATATATGCTGTAAGCACTCTGAAGAAAGATTTCTTTAATTTTAACCCTACAAATGAAAATTATAAAGATGACTTCATGATAGAGCCAGGTGAGACAATAAAAGTTAAAATTGGCATAAAACTACAGTGTTGGGAGCAGACACTTGAGCAGACCGGTGGATATGTGTACATATATGTATACGATGCTGAATATCTTGAAAATCCCGATGTTAGGTGGGAGGATGCACAGAAAAACCATATCAAGTTATATACCCTCAATGTGAATGACCTTCGGGATATGAAGTGGGAAGTAAAGTATCCTTAACAGTTTAAAATCTCCTAATTTTATATATACTATCACTATAAAATATAAATAATATCAATATTAACAAAATATCCTGCTTAGTTAATATACATTTGTGTATTAGAGGTGTTCATATAGAATAAAGAGGTATATCGGTACAAATCAATAAGTTCAATTGTGATGCGACAATATTACAATATAGTATTGGCTGCTGCTGTAACTGCAGTATTAGCACTCTTGTTTTTTAATATCTTTTCTGACAGGTATAAAGAGAGAGAGTATAATAGTTCGTTTGAGTGGCCTGAGGGTAAGAAAATGGGACTGAGTTTAACTTTCGATGATGGTCGCAACTCCCAGATAGATAAAGGAATTCCACTATTCGACAAGTATGGAGTGAAAGGAACGTTCTATGTATCCACACAAAATATCATTGGTAGGACAGAAAAGTGGAGAAGGGCTGCAGCCAACGGTCACGAAATTGGAAACCACACCCTTTCGCATCCCTGCACAGGTAATTTCACTTGGACCATGGGCTATGAGCTGGAGTACTTCACGCTTGACAGAATGAGGGACGAACTGGAGGCCGCAAGTGAAATAATCAGGGACTCGCTGGGTGTTCTTCCGGTTTCGTTTGCATATCCGTGCGGACAAACATTTGTTGGCAGTGGAATAGAGACAAAGAGCTATGTACCTCTTGTAGCCACAATGTTCCAGACCGGCAGGGGATGGCTTGATGAAGGACCAAACGACCCTATGATATGCGATATGGCCCATCTCCTTGGAATGAACATGGATGGCATGTCGTTCAGGGAAGTAAAACGAATGATCGAGTTTGCAAAAAGAACCGGCAAATGGCTGATACTGGTTGGTCACGAAATGGATGTCAAAGGCGATCAGACCACCTATCTCTCAACCCTCGACGCCATTTGCAAGTACGCTACAGATCCAGCCAACGAGATATGGATCGACAATGTACAGAACATCGCATCATACATTTCAGAAAAGCGTAACGATATAATCGTAGCAAAAGCCCTCCATGAGGAGTTTATTACAGAATAAAAAAAGTCTGTCTACAGCAATTATAAACAGGCTTTTCAGCTTAATCACAAACCCCGTCGATTGAGCAGCTCTGACCCTTTGTAACCTCAATCTTGATTTCTGGATTAGCCTCCCTCCATTCCTCATAAGCTTTCTCCAGCGTCTGCAGGAACGCCTGAGGCGGTTGAGCGCCAGAAACAGCATACTTACGGTTAAACACGAAAAACGGAACACCTGTAACACCAATAGCTCGCGCCTCCTGAATATCCTGTCTCACCATATCTGAATACCTCTCATCACTCAGCGAGCTCCTTATTTCAGTCTCGTTAAGTCCCGCCTCCTTACCCAGTTCCAGCAACGTATCATCATCAGCAATATTCCTTCCCTCAGTAAAAAAAGCCCTGAACAGACGCTCCTCAGCAGCATCACCCAGTCCACGCATTTTAGCAAGCTGAAGCACCCTGTGAGCCTTAAACGAGTTAACCATAACCGCTCTGTCGAAATCATATTCCAGTCCCACGCCCTTCGCCATCTGAGTAACATTATTCAGCATACCCTCAACCTGCGGTCTGCCCAACCCCTTACTCACCATAAGATAATCGGTATAGTTTGAGTCCTGAACCTCCGGTAACGAAGGATCCAGCTGAAAACTCTTCCACTCCACCTCAATTCCGTTCTTATTGCTGAACTGCTCAAGGGCAGTCTCAAAATTTCTTTTGCCGATGTAACAAAACGGGCACATCACATCGCTCCATATTTCAATTTTCATATTGATATCTCTTATATTTATTTATTAGCTATGTTTAGAAACAAATTTAACACATCACGAGCAAACTGCAGCTATATAGTTGGAACAGATGCAATCTCCTGCTATATTTGTGATAGATCACAACCAGCCCCACGATTACCTTTCGGTTAACCTTATAGAGTTTGTCTTGACAACATAATTTGTATCAATACAGATAAACAGACTTTCTGCCGTACATAACAGGTACATCGGCCATACCTGGTCCGTACCAACATCATATCTTCTTCAATGCAACTTCATATCCACATTAATAATTTATGAGGATGGACTGGATAATGTAGGTATGAGCAAACCATATCCAAGAAAGACGAAAAGATACTTGATTTAGAGAAGCAGGTTGCTTACTTAAGACGTAGGATATGGGGCAAGTCCAGTGAACGCTTTATAAAAGAAGATCCCCGTCAACGCATGATCGACTTTGAAGGTATAGACCTTTTGCCTGAAGAAAAAGAACTTGCAGAAGCAGCTAAAGCAGATCTAGAAACCTTCAAAGAAAGACGTGTAAAAGAGCGTGTAAAAAGAAAACCTGTACGCAAATCTTTACCTGAGGGTCTTCCACGAGTAGAAGAGCATCTTTATCCCGATGAGGTAAAAGACAGCGCTGATACATTGACAGAGTTAGAACCCGAGATAACTGAAGTTATGGAGTATGAACCCGGAAGATGCTGGGTAAGGAAGATTATACGTCATAAATATGTTGTAAAAAGCAAAACTGAACAGGATTACCAGAAGTCTTCTTCTATTATAACTGCACCACTTCCTGCAAAATACCAACCAATTGCACGCAGTTATGCAGGAGCATCACTCTTGGCGGAACTGATGATAAACAAGTACGTTAATCACCTTCCTTTTTATCGTCAGATACAGATGATGAAGCAGATGGGTGTAAATCTTCCGCCACCAACGGTGAACGATTGGTTCAAGGATACGGCCGACTTGTTGAGACCATTATATTACCGGCTTAAAGAACTTGTCCTTGCTACCGACTATATCCAGGTTGATGAGACCACTGTTCCTGTAATAAACAACGAGAAGCATAAATCCGTAAATGGATACATGTGGATGGTTCGCTCTGCAATGGACAAGCAAGTCTTCTTCCATTATGACAACGGTTCAAGAGCACAGAAGGTAGCATTATCCCTTTTGAAAGACTTCCGAGGTGTAATGCAGACTGACGGGTACAGTGTACTTTCGTGACTGTATGGTATATGTGCTGAGTCATATTCACGTTTATGATGAAGATTACACAGTCCTATACTCCGATGCCGGCTGCATGGACAAGTGGACCAAAAAGAAGAGATTAACCCAGCCCTGCAATCGCTTATTGATGAGTTTGGGTTGGAGGAGGTGTAATAGCTATCTATCTAAACATTATAAATTACAACTGAATAAAAGAAATTACTTTATATTTTGACGTAAGGTGTCAAAATGATTGCTTTGCTTTGCATTTAGGGTAGATAAATTACTGCAAAGGTCATAGATGTGAGAACACTAATAGCAATCGAAAATTCAACATTATGAAGAAGTTTAGAGTCTTATTTATTTCAGTATTTACATTATTTATTACTGGTTGTGAATCTTCTATTGATACTTTAAACAATCAAATAGAAGGGGAAATAGAATATGAAATAAAAGAGGAGAAAGAGGTAAAATAAGAGAAAGAAGAAAATCACACTAAAGGTAGTTCTATTGAAGATTGGGAGGTAGATGCTGATTCGACGGTTTATGAGTTGAAGCCGAGCGGGAAGGGGGTAGTTTAAAAATAAATATGTAGTTTGTTTTACACAACCCATTTAAAGGTGATTTTTATTTCATTCTATTTATAATTTTAGTTAACTTTGGTTTTTTAACATAATTAGATTTGTTGACTAAAGAAAGATTTAATGAATCATAATCAAAACAAGTTTCGTAAACACCCCCTGATTTCGTAAGGATATACGAATGTTATATTTCAGGTATTTACGAAAGTGGTATTTATTGCGTAAATAACACGTTACCAACAATTTTAAAATAAACCATCATGTACATTAAAGCAATCGAAACAGTAGACCAGTTTACTAGACCAGTTCACACGATAACAAGAACTTACGGTGGACTTGTTTCGCCTGGGACGTCAACAATTTTTTTTGTTAATGAAGAAGGTGTAGCAATTACATGCAAACACGTATTAAATATTATTGCACAGGCAGACCCTGTCAATATTCAGTTTAATAATTTCAAAACAGAACGTGACAAGTTGGCAAAAGATGGAAAATTCAAAAAAAATCTATTGGGACTTGAGTTGAAATATAAGTACAAGAAAGAAACTACAGTTCAAATTAAAAATAGCTTCGTCAATTCGGTGGACGTAATTGGTAATATCAAATACCATGCGCATCCAACACTTGATTTAGCTATAATTATTTTTGAAGGTTTCAAACAGAAATTCTATAATTCTTATGCTACTTTCGTAAAAGACCCTAATAAGATAAAACAAGGAAAATCTTTATGTAGACTTGGTTATCCATTTCCAGAGTTTAATAATTTTCAACATAATCCTGCGACTGATGATATTGAATGGACGAATACAGGTAATCCAAATTCTCCAAAATTTCCTTTAGACGGTATCATAACAAGATTTGGTGGTGACGGTAATCAAATAATTTCAATAGAAATGAGTACACCAGGACTTCGTGGACAAAGTGGCGGACCATTATTTGATTCAGAAGGTTTAGTTTACGGTATGCAGTACATGACAAGTCACCTTCATTTAGGCTTCGATATAAAAGACAAAGAAATAATTCATGAAGGAAAAAAGACCAAAGTTTCCAATTACCCTTTTTTGCACGTTGGTCATTGCATTCATGTGGACAGAATTAAAGAATTTTTAACTCAACACAATATAAAATTTTACGAAGAACAATAAAAACTGTTGGTAACATCATGTATAAAACATTGGGGTTTAAGCGGTTGCTTGAATGTTTCTGCCCCGCATCAGCTTTTGTGTCGGTAGACAGTGACGACGCCCGCAATCCCCAACGTTTCATACATGTGACCGTTAGGCGCAATAAGATACCTTAAATAACACTAAAATGACGAACTACATAAAATTTTTCGCTTTCATACTTTTTGCATTCTTTGTGACCTTTTGCAAAGCTCAAGAAGTCATATCAGAGTGGACTGAAAAGTCAGAAAAACTACATCTTCAAAACCGCCAAGACACTGCAACATGGGACGCAGAACTGCTACGAAGAGATATAGAAAGTAACAAAGAGAGGATAGCTAAGCCGATAAGATATGGCGCGTTTCCGGTACCTAAATATGAGTTGCTTGGAAAAGATAGTTTCAAAGGAATAGGTAATGGTGGAAACTTCACAGGTATTGATGTCAATGGCAAAAAAGTTATTTACTCCTATTTTTTAGTAAACAAGAATACCTTAACTCAAAAATTCATTGGGGACAAACCAAATGAAGTTTTTTTTACAATCGTAACCTTGACCGATTTCATTGACACAGTTAATTATACTCATGCAGGGGTGCAAATCATTTCAAGAAATAATCCTGATTACATTGGGCAAGGTTTTTTCAAGACAAAAACTGATGAAATAGATTATATCGCTTTTCTTACTGCAAATAGAGACGAATACGCCATTGTGAACATGCGACTTTTCAACTTAAAGAATGGCAGAATAATTTTAATAGCACCGCAAAAAGATGGCTCACTACGGTCAATGCAATTAGAAACGCCCATTTTGAGCGACAAAGAACTGTCAGACTACATTAATAAAATCTTACAGCAAGACAACGTGAAAATTTTCTTTAACAACGGCAACAATATATAACATGCGCCTAACATTGTATAAGAGCAATAGCAGGGAAGTGGTTAAGTCAAAGTTTGTGCATTTAATAAACTTTGGTGGGCGGACAAATAATTGCTTCGAAATCTGCTACTGCTCTTATACTTGACCGTTGGCCGAAACGGAATCAACATGATTTTAAAAGTAATTACTGAATATTAAATATACATTGATAAAACAATTCCAAATGAACAAGAGACACTCCCTGATTCTTATTAGCCTGTTAATTATTAGCGGTATTTTGGCAGTGGATATAACGGTTTGATTTGTGCCAGTGATATCGGTCTATGTATGCCAGTGTTTTCGGTTCAAACCGGTTCTTCGTCAAATTAGGTGCAGATTATCCTGAGTTGGAAAGAACGTAAGCATTCGGTCTCGTCCGTATTTTTTTGCAAGTTTTCTTAGATTCTTCCAAAAAACCTTTCAAAAACTTGTAAAACATTCGGAGACGATTCGGAGTTTTTAGGAGATTTTTCGTAGATGGTTTAAAGGAAGCAGTTCAGCAAGGTCCATTGTGTAGTCCTGATCATAATCGTGGATATGACTCAGCACATATACCATCCAGTCACGGAAGTTTACATCTGCAGCTTTGCAGCATCCAAGTAAAGAGTATATAACTGCAGCATCTTCTGCAGCGTCATGATTTCCGCAAAACAGGTAATTCTTCCTGCCAAGCGCCAGACCCCTCATACTGTTTTCAGCAAGGTTGTTATCTATGTGATACGGGCATCCAGATGATAGCGACTTAACCTGTGATAGATGTCATAGCAGTTTTGTAAGAAAGGTTCTTATCATCAGCCTCCCTTTCAACTTCGTATAGAAGTCCGATTTGCTCAAGAGCATACTCAGCTCTTTCTCTATCATTTTTTAGTGACTCTTCAAACTTCCGTCTGGCATGAGCCCAGCAACCAAGGGGCAGTACATCTTTCTTGGATATGGTTTGCTCATACGAGGTTTTTAATGCATCAACATCTGTTCGATCTTCAAGCTTACCTTTTAGAAGCATATTCTCCTGATATAAACGGTCGCATTTCTCCAAGAGGAGTTCTAAGAGCTCGTTGGGATTTTCTTTGTTTTCTTGCATCATTAATCTGTTAGATAACGAGAGTAAATAAGTTTGTTCAGCCCACCATGCTCCATGTGCAGGGCCTTCAAACTGGTGCAATGACGATTCAGGAAGATGAAAACATCTCCGCTTCGTACGCTTTGTCCCATCTGATCCGTGACCAATCCGCTTAAAGTGTAAAAACCTTTACGCATATCGGTAGGCTGTGGATACACTATTTCAAAAACATCACCAGAGGCAGGGTCATTATGTTCAAGAACCGGTTTATGCTGAACCTTCCTTTTTGCTGGTAACTGTGTATTTGAACCGGAGAAAACAATCGGCACAAAATCGGACGGTTGTTCTCTAGCTTGGCTCTGTTCAATTAATTTCTTTTTCCAGTAATAAAACTTAGAATGGAGTATGCTCTCATTTGCACAAAAATCTGTAACGGAGAGACCGCTGGATAGGAAGCGATCGTAAACTAATTTAAACTGCTGTATTGACCACATATTTTTTTGAGGACAAATATAGAGGAGATTAACAGTTAAAATAAGACGGGGTAGACCGAATGGTTACGTTTTAATAAACTATTAATCGTACAATGGTTGAATTGAAATGAAACAGCTGAAAAGTGATTAGGTATAGAAGAGTGGAATCGTATTAAGAAAGAGACAGGCATGGAAGGAGGTTTGAGACATACTTATAATGAATAATGGAGAGTTCTTGACCCAGAGAAAGACAAAAAATGATATACGTGTTGGAAAAATTATCAAAAGAATATTATAAACATTTCAGATGAAACAAGACGACATATTAATTAAAGATGGGGTCCTTTATATCTTGATGAATTTGAGGGAGCTGTTTTTAAATTCACAGGTAGAGGAAAAGGCAACTTCTGTGAAGTTAAATTTAAAGGAGGAAAACCTTATAAGGTTGAATGTATAACGAATATTGCAATGGAAGCATATTTAGGTGGAGAAATTATTACCAAAGAGGAATATGAAAAATATTAACAGTACAGCGGACAAGGCTTTTCTCTAAAGGATAGCGTTTGAATCCTCTTAACAATAAAAATTAAAAAAATATTTCCTCTATTTAACAATTTCGTGATTTTTTTTCTAATTTTGGGCCTGGTGCGGTAATTTGTTAGAAAAACATAGGTTAACACACTGAAACAGAGGCATGTGTTGTTTGATGAAAACAAGACATAGGGTCTCATTAATGCAAATATTTCATACTTAAATATATAAATAGAGTTCGTTCTTTAACAAACACAATTAAAATTATGAAACAATCGTTTAAGTTTTTTGTATTAATTCTTAGTGTTGTTTTTTTCTCCTGTTCCGATATTGAGGATTATTGGGTGAAGCCCGAGCTGCCTCAGGATACAGATGTAGCGTTGCTCGATATGTGGGCACACGAAGTTTTATTTGAGGTGGAAAGTAATGGGGAATGGGAGATACAGACGCAGGGCGACTGGTTTTATCTGTTTCCAAATAGTGGTAGTGGTAGAGCTACTGTGAAGTTATGTGTGTTAGAGAATGATTCTGATGTGCGCCAGACGGGTAAGGTTTCTATAATCTCTACTGACGATCCTTCGGTTGTGCAGACTTTCGATGTTGGGCAGAAGTGCGCTGTTGATTATGGTGTGTCAGGTATTTTTGATGATACGCCATCAATCAAGAAGTATGCAATTGGATATGGTTATAACACTTTGAGTGAGTATGCATCTCCCAATGCTGTTACAAAGCAGATTGTACGCTGGAAAGAGATGGATGATAATGGACTTATTCAGTTTAACGCTTCAAGTGCAAGGTTTTATGAGAGAACGGTTAGTGGGTCAAGTCTGGAAGAGTTGGCCGAAAATCTTAGCGCTGCAGTGAATTTTAAAGGTAACTATTGTGGATTTAAAGCTGAAGTTGGTGAAACTTTTAGCTCGGGATCTACTAATAGTGAATTCAACGAATATGCAATCTCCTATATTGAATATAAGGTGACAGATATCAGTCTTATTACTGATATTGCTGATATCAGGGAAAACTGGCTTACTGAAGCTGCAAGGAAGGCTATAAATGGTGAGATAGCAGATTTCAGGGGTACAGAAGGTGTTAAGAAGCTTCTGAGGGAGTATGGAACACATCTGATAACAAAAGCTGATCTGGGTGGCAGACTGAAGTATAATATGACTGTTGATGTTTCTAAGGTGACCGGCTTTTATGATATTAATGGCTATATGAAGGCATCTTATTCAAATGCTTTCGTAAGTTCTGAGGCTTCGGTGGATAAGGAAATTAAGGAGTCGTACGAAAGTAATATAGATCAGACTGATCTTACATTTACAGCAATTGGAGGTGACTCGGCACCGTTGACTAAATCTTCGGATCAAGTTGCAGTAAATAAATGGAAACTATCGGTGGCCGGTTATGATAAAGTTGAAACCAACAAAACTGCCCTGATTGGCTTCGGTTCGGAGTTGGAGGGACTGGTGCCTCTGTATGAACTGGCTTCAGATCCGCAGCGTCAGAAGGATATTAAAGCTGTGATGGATGGAGAAGGGTTTGTTACTATAGAGTATGAGGATAAGAATAATTATGAGATTGTAATTCCAACTTTCAGTGATGAAGCTAATGCTACTCTGGTGAAGGATGTGAAGGATTCAAACAATAGGATAGTAGCTACTATTTGCAATGAGTTTATTCCTGAGATCAACCCCGAAAAGCGTGTTAATGTGATTTACCCTGTAGCAAGTGGTAAAATATTGATGCATGCAGGTTTCTTCCCGGGATATGAGGGTCGCCGCCCCGCAAGAATATCATGGAATGGATCTAATCTTAAGATTGTGGATTACGATAATCTTGAAGAGAAGGAGCATAAAACTATTTATATTGGAGGAGCTACAACAAAAACTGAACTGAATGAAGATCAGACTCCAAAGGGAACTACAAACCATGATTCTTACCTGAATGCTGTTCATTTTAAGGAGGCTTATCATAACTATCCTTTGGTGAAGATTTTTGGTGATATATGGACCAGAGAGGATTACAGAGCTGATAAATATGGTAATGGTAATTCCATGCGTGTAGAACATTTAGATATCAACGACACCCATAAAAAAAGTATTCAGACTCAGGCTTGTGCACTTGGTGCAGCATTCTACTATAAACAGTCGGTGGTGAAAGTTAATGGTTTTGCACCTTCGGGATGGCAGGTTCCTACATCTACACATTATAAGGAGATGCAGGCCATGCTAACGAAATACAACCTGAACTCTGGACTTTCGTTTCGTAATGTGCCTGACAGCCCCGGACATAGTCCTTTGGGCTATGAGGCTCCTGTAACTAAAGATGATGGATGGATAAATATTGATTTATATGCTTTAGCCAGTTCTGTCATATTTCTTCATTACAATTATGGAGGTAATGAGAATAGGTACTGGACAAATGATGGATATCATGTAAGAATAAATAACAGTGGTTTTGCTGTAGAAGCTATCGAAGGCAATTCGAGTGATTACTATGAAGATCCAGCATGCTTCTTGTCGGTAAGGTTGATAAAGAAGAATTGACCTTACTTATATGCCACTGGAATATTCAGGATAGGATACTGTTTATCATTAAGTTTTAACAGCTCTTTAATAGTATCCTTATCCATGAATGCGCGGGGACGACCAACCATGTCTATTGAGGTGCAAAACAGTAATATGTTTTGTGCAACGATACCGGTATCAATTGCAGCCCACTCCAGTTTAAGTGCATCTTCTCCAATCCTGAAGCGTGATATATCAGAAACCAACAGCAGTAATATAGGTGGGTAGGAATCATCTTGCGGTCCGGCAAATATCTTCCTGTTATCACCTTCTACAACCAATTCAAGGGTATGCTTCTGTGCATTATAGATGTAAACACCTGTTTCATTAAATACATAAACATCAACATCCTGTGCGTTAACAGCTGAGGGTGCAGTTCTCTTTCCTTCATCTGGTCGGTTAATCCCATTTGCTGCCCAAAGAAGATCCGACAGGTCCTGAGGAGAGATTTTCTTTGTATCAAATTCTCTTGGTGATGCCCTGTGCCACATAGCATCAATTACAGATTTTCCGCGATCTTTGCTGGGAGGGTTTAACACGATTGACTCACTTTTTTGTGCAAATAGATTTGTCACTAATGAGAAGATCAGGCAAATCAAAACTCCTTTTTTCATGTTTTAATAGTTTTATGTTTGTTGATATTAGGTAATTGTGTTTGTGTTGTTTTATAGTACAATTTTAAAAAATAAAATTTTAAAATGGAAGTCGGGATAAATAATCATTCCTGTTTTGATATAGGTCAGTTATTCAGAAAGAACTCCTAAAGCTTCAGAAAGTGTTGAGACAAAGTTGATAAGTCTCCCCTTATTACTTTCATAAATAAAATTATTAAGACTTTTGCTATTGTATTTTGTGAAATCCCCAACAATAGCCAGTTGAACACGGTAATTGGAAAACTTCTGAAGTATTTCACCTGCAATTCCGGTTTTCAGGTCGAAGAACTCCGGAGTGATGTTCTTCTCGTAGATTATAATCCTATCGAACCCCTGATAATAGAGGTTCCCTAACAGATCTATTCCATCTTCAACCTTATTGATTACATTCGCTTCCGATATCACTTCGGCAATATTTGTATCGTTAATATTGTGGGCTTCAATTTTCATTTTTCGGTCTTTGAATTATGTTTGATACTTAATTAATAAGCGAATGTAGTAATATTTTTTATACCAACTTTTGTTGATTGCGTATTAAGGTACTTCAGACATAGGTAAAGTTTTTGTTTTCTAATACAGATTCTCCATTCATACTGTATGCTACAAGATTTCCCCCTTTTGCCACGCTGTAATCCAGGCAGCAGATATTTTTCTTATATACAAAGGGTTTACCTTTAAGCCAGTAATGTCCAAAGAATACACTTTTATCATGCTCAGTATAATAATCGCTGGACTTCAATTCAGATAATCTAATTGGTTGTTGAGGTAAATTATCAATAGGTAAAACACTAATAGATTTGTAGGTCATTAAGGATGGATCTTCCCACCATTTTATCCTTATCTCAGTTCTTACTGTACCATCTTTATCGGTAAAGGAGAGTCCGGCTGGCATCTTCATCTCCTTGCCTTTTAGAGTCTCATCTATCGCAATGTTTAATTCTGTTCCTTTCTTTACCGACTGGTAAATTAAATCGTCAGTAAGCCTGTCGTCAACAAGTGTTTTTCTTAAATATTTAATATTGTTGTTGTCCCAGCAAGCGTGAACAGCCCTGAAATTGTTTGTCTCGTAATAAAGAGGCAAAGTTTTAAACCACTCCAGGTAATCCTCGTACTCACTTTGACGGTTCTGAAACTGCTTGAGTGTTTCATAATGCTGAATGATATTTTTAATCAGATGTTTTCTGAGGTGACCTCCTTCAGTCTCCTGAAAATGAAAACAGAGAGCGTTGTACTCATGGTTTCCCATCAGGGCAATGGCACTTTCATTTTCAACCATTGCTCTTACAATCTGTAGTGTCTCTCTGATTTTTGGACCCCTGTCGATATAGTCGCCAACAAACAATACTTTCCTGCTTGGATGGGAATATGCTCCATTAACTTTAACATATCCCAATTTTACAAGCAATGCTTCAAGCTTGTCAGCGTGACCGTGAATGTCACCAATAAAGTCTATCATATTTTGACGGTTGTTTTAGTAATAAAAGTTGTGTTTCAGGTGATTAATTAGGTTATATGCAAATATAGTTAATTATTGAATTTAGTGCAAGGGGTTTAGTTTGATAGGATTCTACATTTTCTGTAACATTTGCTGTATGTCTTAGATAATAATTCTATCTTTATACAGATAATTTAATTACTTAATTTCAATATCATTGTAAGTAGTGAATCCAATTTATGGAACACAGTTATTCGCTTGGGAGAGATTGTGAAAAAGGAGTTGGATTGGTGAGATATAGTTATTAAGAATTAAAATATAAATATATCTTTAAGAGATTGCCACCTTAAAAATTATGTATATGAAAAATACAGATTCAGAACTACTTAAAGAATTAAAAAATAAATTTAATGACGAGATTGATGATCGTTTCTATTTACCAAAAGCATACTGGACAGGTAATAAAGAGATG
Organism: Lascolabacillus massiliensis; assembly: GCF_001282625.1. Taxonomy (NCBI): domain Bacteria; kingdom Pseudomonadati; phylum Bacteroidota; class Bacteroidia; order Bacteroidales; family Porphyromonadaceae; genus Lascolabacillus; species Lascolabacillus massiliensis. Next base: position 327,422 of record NZ_CTEJ01000002.1, on the reverse strand, counting down.
ATAAAAGCAATATATCTGGGTTGTGATCCAACTAATACGAAAAAAAACATACAGTTCGATTTTGCCTTTTCTCATGGATGTAATGACAAGTGCTTTGTGCTTTTCAGAAACAAACATTTGAAGCAATTAGAAGCTATTGATCTTAATTGGGATATGGTTTATACTCAAAACCTATGTAGAAACTACTTTAAGTCGGAAACATCAAAAAATAAGATATGGAAATATGCTGCTGAGTTTTGGATTGATTTATTGAAAAAAGAATTAAATAATCTATTCACTGTAAATATTCCTGTACTGTTAACTTCACAGTTATTATTAGATGTTCTATTAATAGAAAAAAAACGCCCAGAAGATTACGATGCACAAATGTTTTATGATCTCAAAACCCAAATTCCAATTAATCCAGAAAAAAATAAACTTGGAAGACCTTTGATCCCTTTTTACAGAGGTGTAAACGGAAGAACTAAAGTCCCTTATATGTTAGAAGTGTATCCTGATTATGCGAAAGAAATTAAAAAAGTTGTGCATATGTACAATTGAGAGGTCAACAAAATACTTTACCAATAAAGAGGAGAACACTTAAACTTTAAAGAACTATTAGAAAAACGTGTATCTTATAGTGCAATAGGAAGAATACTAGGAGTTCATAGACTTACTGTTAGTAGTTTTGTGAAAGAGCATCTGATTTAATGAGATATTGAAAATATTCGGAATAAATGTTATTTTTGTAATATAACTTATAATTCAGACATGAAAGCCAACCAACTTCGAATAAACGATTTTTTACAAAAACCTGACGTTCAATTTGTAATACCAGTTTACCAAAGAAACTATGATTGGACGACTGCACAATGCAGACAGTTACTAAATGATATTATTGCTGTTGAAAGGGATAATAGAGAGAGTCATTTTATTGGCAGTATTGTATATATTCATGATGGGATATTCACTGCAAGTGAAGTAAGTGAATTGCTAATAATAGACGGTCAACAGAGATTGACAACATTAAGTATACTTAATGTAGCATTATACCATTTTGCAAAAGAAAATAATAATGAACAACAAGTAGGTAGATTATATAATAAGTTTATAATAAATCAGTATGTTGAAGATGAGTCAAATAAATTGAAGCTAAAGCAGACTGATAGGAATTCGATAGCTTATAAAGCTATACTTTCGGGCAGGCTTGAAGATATTACTGAATATTCCAATGTAATTGAGAATTATAACTATTTCAGGGATATAATCAATGAATCAAACTTTAAAACTATCATTGATGGATTAAAACGCATCATTTTTGTAGAGGTATCATTGGAAAGAGGTAAAGATGACCCACAACGTATTTTTGAAAGTCTTAACTCCACTGGTTTGGATTTGACTCAATCTGACCTGATCAGAAATTATATTTTAATGGACCTGCCAGCTAAACGTCAAGAGCAGGTATTTAAAAATATCTGGAGTCCTATTGAAGATAATGCCAGGGATAGTGTTAAAGGTACCTCTCTTGTTTCTGAATTTATCAGGGATTATCTGACAATGAGAAATAAAAGAATACCTAGAAAAAATAATGTTTACTTAGAGTTTAGAGAACTGTTTGATAACAAAGATGATGAGTCTTTTAATCAAGAGCTAGAGCAAATCAAATCGTTGTCGTATCATTACAAAAAGTTTATTAACCCTGTAACTGTCAAAGATCAGATAGTTCGAAAAGAGCTTGATTATATCAACAGACTTGAGATTAATGTGGTATATCCATTCCTTCTGCAGGTGTTCGAAGACGAGGATAACGGTTTGCTTTCAAAAGACGAGTTAGTTGCTATTCTTCAATTAATACAAAGCTATACTTGGAGAAGATTTATTGTTGGGTTACCTACAAATGCATTAAATAAGATATTTATGACTCTTTATTCTGAAGTGGATACAGAGAATTATTATGAGTCAATTGCAGTTGCTTTACTAAAAAAGAAGGGGAGTGGTAGGTTTCCTACTGATGATGATTTGAAGTTTGCACTGAAAGAAAAGGATTTGTATAATGTTCAGCCAAAAAATAAATACTACATGTTTGAGAAGTTGGAAAACTACAACAATAAAGAATTTGTAGATACTAATAACGAGTTAATAACCATAGAACATATTTTTCCACAAAATCCGGATTCGAATTGGTCTTCCGAACTTCCAGAAGAAGAGTATCTGTTGTTTAAAGAAAAGTACTTGAATACAATTGGCAATCTTACACTTTCTGGCAATAATGGTGCTTTGGGTAATAGATCGTTCATTGCTAAAAAAATGATGGATTTTAATAATAATGAGCAAGGGTATATATACAGCAGATTATGGTTGAATAAATATTTGTCTTCAATAGATAAATGGGATGTTGCAAATTACAAAAAAAGAACAGAGTTATTGACCGATAGATTTTTTGATGTATGGAAATATCCTGCTGTTGTTTTAGATGAAACAGAGGAGTTTGATGAAGTAAATATATTTGATGCGGATATTCCAACAGGTAAAAAACTTGAGTTCTTTATATTTGAAGACCAGAAAGTAGAAGAAAATACTATATCTCAAATGTATTTATATGTAATAAGAGCTTTACATGAAAAGAATTCACAGTTGTTATTGAATAAACAGGATATATTAAAAATTACCAGAGATTCTAATAACTTTAGATCACCTCAAGAAGTACTTAATGGTTGGTTTATAGAGGCTAATGTTGATAGTAACTCCAAATTTATAATCCTAAAAAAACTTTTGAGGTTATTTGAATTAGATGATGAATTGTATATAAAATATTCATCTGAGAATAACCATAATCCAGTACCAAATCGATATAAAATTAGAAGAAAGTATTGGCAGCAGTTATTGCCTTTGATTAGGGATTATACAGATATCTTCTCTTATTTAAATCCGTCAAATGATAATTGGTTAAACGCTGGTGCGGGAGTTACAGGTATTTCTTATACATTGAATGTAACAAAGAATAATGCAAAGATTGAATTGACAATTTCAACTTCAAACAAAGAGCTGAACAAGCGTTACTTTAAGAAATTATTGAAATATAAAGATCTTATAGAGGATTCATTCGGTAAACAATTGCAATGGAAGGAACTTCCTGAATATAAAGTAAGTAAGGTTCGATTTGAAATGACTGAGTTAAATGTTTTTGATGAATCTCAATGGGGTGAAATTAATGAATTCTTTTTTAAATATTTTCCGCTATTTGAAAATGCGTTCAAACATTATGTTAGTAGTTTGAGATAGTTATTTCGTCCATTCATATCTGAAAAACAAAATGATAACAGAAAAACAATCAATATTTGTTTATTTAAAAACAAATTAAGTTAACTTGCACTTCCTAACTATTATTTATTTTGGCTATGAAAATATCAAGACGTTCTTTTTTGAAGAAAACTTCTGCTACTGTTGCTGCAGGGATGGTTATGCCGTCGTATCTGAGCTCTGCAACTTCTGCTGTATCTGCAAGCGACAGGATTAATGTTGCGCTGATTGGTTGCCGCAATATGGGGTGGAGCAACTTGTCTGATTTTATGAAGTCGGACGAAGTGCGATGCCTGGCTTTATGTGATATTGATAATTCGGTTCTGAACTCTCGCGCAAAGGATCTGGCTTCCTTGCAGAATGAGAAATTTGATCTGTATGGTGATTATAGGCGTATTCTTGATAGAAAGGATATTGATGCGGTGATAATTGGAACCCCGGATCACTGGCATTGCCTGCAGTTTGTTGATGCCTGCAAAGCTGGTAAGGATGTTTACGTTGAGAAGCCTATCGGTAACTCAATAGCTGAATGTGATGTGATGGTTGAGGCTGCAAACAGGTATGAGAGGGTGGTGCAGGTTGGTCAGCAGCAGAGGAGTGCTAATCTTTGGAAGGAGATGATTGAATATCTTGACTCTGGTATATTGGGTGATATTGCACGTATTCATGTGTATGCTAACTTCAATTATGCTGCTATAACCAATAGGGTTCCTGATTCGGAAGTACCGAAAGGTGTTGATTTTGATACATGGCTGGGGCCTGCACCTGACCGTAATTTCAACAGTCAGCGTTTTCACGGTTCATGGAGGATGTTTTGGGATTATGGTGGTGGACTGATGACCGACTGGGGTGTGCATCTGCTGGATATGGCTTTGTGGGCGAAGAGGGTGAAATCGATGCCTCTTTCTGTTCAGGCTAACGGTGGTAATTTCCTTTTCCCTGATGGTGTGCATGAAACTTTTGATACTCAGTCGGTACTTTACCAGTTTGATGATTATATAATGACCTGGGAGAATAATGCGGGCATGGAATTTGGTCCGTATGGCAAAAATTATGGATTGATTTTCACTGGTAGTAACGGTACTTTGGTTGCTAACAGGGACGATTGGCAGGTGTTTCCTAAAGGTGAATCGGTTGCAGAGAAGATTGTGAAGGCGGATTATAAGGATCATAGGGATCATGTTATTAATTTCCTTGATTGCGTTAAGAAAAGGGACAGGAATACTGCATGCTCAATTGAAACGGGCAGCTTGAGTGCTAAATATGCCCAGCTGGGTAATATTGCTGCCAGATTGAGTGGTACATCATTGCGGTATGATGATAAGAAAAGGACTTTTGGCTCTGCTGAGGCTGACAAGTATCTGAAGCCTGTTTACAGAGAGCCCTGGGTGTTCCCAAAGGTATAAGCATAGTTACTTCACGATATTTCATTTTATCGTTTATTTAAATGATATTTTGATATATCGTTATTTTAAACGATATTCGCATTATGATGGCAGTTATTACAGGTTTAGCGTTGTCCTATTAATGGGATGGGATCAGAAAGCAAGAGAAAAGATATTTCGTTTAATTGATGGTAATTGTGAAAAAATGTAATATATTTGACGAATATATTAACAACTAACAACTATGAAAACTTTAATGAATTTAAGCATTAAATGACTTGCTTATATGTGATGTGATGTGTTAAATCATTGAAATTAAATGACACTTTTAAACAATTTCTGGAAAGTGCATACATCCTCTCAAAATGAGATGGTCAAGATAATATATCTATCTTTGCGCCAAGAATTGAAGTTTTTTTGAAATTGCCAAAATATTAGGAGTGAAACCACAAGAATTTTAGAAAGAGATAAAATGACAAGCATAATACAACGACAAGAACTACAAAACAAGATATGGAAAATAGCCAACGAAGTCCGAGGCTCGGTAGATGGATGGGACTTTAAACAGTTTGTATTGGGTACGCTGTTCTATCGTTTCATCAGTGAAAATTTTGCCAATTATATGAAAGGTGGAGATGAAAACATTAATTATGCAAGCCTTTCTGATGATGTGATTACACCTGAAATAAAAGACGATGCGATTAAAACAAAAGGCTACTTCATTTATCCAAGCCAACTTTTTGTAAATGTTGCCAAAACAGCTAACACCAACCCTAACCTAAATACAGACTTAAAAGCAATTTTTGATGCAATTGAAAGTTCTGCCAATGGCTATCCCTCAGAATCCGAAATTAAAGGTTTGTTTGCCGACTTTGACACCACAAGCACTCGATTAGGTAACACCGTTGAAGCCAAAAACAGTACTTTGGCTAAAGTATTGAAAGGAATTGAAGAACTTGATTTTGGAAATTTTGAAGATAATCATATTGACTTGTTTGGTGATGCATATGAGTTTTTGATTTCCAATTATGCAGCCAATGCAGGAAAATCAGGAGGTGAGTTTTTTACACCTCAAAACGTATCCAAACTCATTGCACAATTGGCGATGCACAAGCAAGACAAAGTAAACAAGATTTACGACCCTGCCTGTGGTTCGGGTTCTTTACTGTTGCAAGCTAAGAAGCATTTCGACAATCATATTATTGAAGAAGGTTTCTATGGGCAAGAAGTGAACCCCACCACGTACAACTTGGCTCGTATGAATATGTTTTTGCACAACATCAACTACGACAAGTTTAATATTGCACTTGGAAATACACTCATTGACCCTCATTATGGCGATGAAAAACCTTTTGATGCTATCGTTTCAAATCCTCCTTATTCTATCAAATGGATTGGTAATGATGACCCAACACTAATTAATGACGACCGTTTTGCTCCTGCAGGTGTGTTGGCACCCAAATCAAAAGCTGATTTTGCTTTTGTACTTCATGCTTTAAGTTATTTATCTAGTAAAGGGAGGGCAGCAATTGTTTGTTTTCCCGGTATTTTTTATCGTGGCGGTGCAGAACAAAAAATCAGAAAATATTTGGTAGATAATAACTTTGTTGAAACCGTTATCTCTCTTGCTCCAAACTTATTCTATGGAACTTCTATTGCAGTAAATATTTTGGTGTTATCCAAACACAAAACCGACACTAAAACACAATTTATCGATGCTACTGGTGACGATTTCTTTAAGAAAGCCACAAACAACAACGTGCTGGAAGACAAACACATTAATAAGATAATACAAATCTTTGATAAGAAAGAAGATGTGGCACACGTGGCGATTTTCATTGACAATGACAAAATTGCTGAGAATAATTACAATCTTTCTGTAAGTTCTTATGTTGAAGCCAAAGACACTAGGGAAAAAGTAGATATTGAAGAATTGAATAATGAAATAGCCAAAACAGTGGCTAAAATAAATGCACTGCGTGCTGATATTGATAACATTATTAAAGAAATTGAAGCATGAGTTATTTAGAGAAATTGTTGAATGGTGTTGAGGTGGAGTGGAAGGCTTTGGGGCAAGTTCTTGTACGCACAAAAGGAACAAGTATTACAGCTGGACAAATGAAAATATTGCACAAGGATGGTGCTCCTTTGAAAATATTTGCAGGAGGTAAAACTGTTGCTTTTGTTGATTATAAAGACATACCTGACAAAGACATAAATAGAGAACCTTCTGTTATAGTGAAATCTCGTGGCATCATTGAGTTTGAGTATTATGATAAGCCGTTTTCCCATAAAAACGAAATGTGGTCTTATCATTCCAAAAATGAAAATATTGATATCAAATTCGTATATCACTACCTAAGGATTAATGAGCCTTATTTTCAGAATATTGGTGGCAGAATGCAAATGCCACAAATTTCGACACCTGATACCGATAAATTCCAAATCCCCATCCCGCCCCTCTCTGTTCAAAAAGAAATTGTTCGCATCTTGGATAGTTTCACAGAGCTTACAGCAGAGCTTACAGCAGAGCTTACAGCTCGTAAAAAACAGTATAATTATTATCGGGAGAAGTTGTTAAGTTTTGAAGAGGGAGATGTAGAGTGGAAGACCTTGGGCTGGGTTGGAGAAGTTCGGATGTGTAAGCGAATATTTAAAAACCAAACGTCGGACTCAGGTGATATTCCATTTTTTAAAATTGGAACTTTTGGGAAAGAACCTGATTCATATATTTCACGCGAAACATTCGATGAGTATAGAGAAAAATACAACTATCCTAGAGTCGGTGAAGTTCTAATCTCTGCCAGTGGCACAATTGGTAGGTCAGTAATTTTTAATGGAGAAGAGGCATATTTTCAAGATAGTAATATTGTTTGGTTAGAGAATGACGAAAGTAAGGTCTTGAATAAATATTTATTTTACTTCTATCAAGTAGCAAATTGGAATATTTCAGACGGAGGGGTCATCAAACGTCTTTATAACGATAACATCAAAAACACACAAATACCTATTCCATATCCTAATAACCCTGAAAAGTCTCTTGCTGAACAAGCCCGCATCGTTTCCATCCTCGACAAATTCGATACTCTCACGACTTCAATAAGTGAAGGTCTCCCTAAAGAGATAGAGCTGAGAAAAAAGCAATATGAATACTACCGAGATATGTTACTCTCATTTCCAAAAGATAATCTAAAGGCATAATATGGGACAGTCGTTAACAGTAATAGCACAAACACTAAGAGACGCCGATAAAAAAGTGCAGCTAATCTATGCTTTAATGGCTCTGGTAATACTTGTTTGTTTAGTGAATATAAACAGTTGATAGCCCCAAAAGAACTTGAACAGAATTTACGTCATCAGGTCGAGAATAAATACAAGTACAACGGAACAAAATGTCACAGTATAAAACCATAGCAGAATCAAACAACTTTATTGTGTTGGATAAATTCACCAAGTATACTGAGGTGAATGAGGCACCTGCTGTTTATCAAACCGAGGCAGCACTTGAAAAAGAATTTATTCAAGACCTAATCAATCAAGGTTATGAAAATCCAACAAACATAACTACGCAAAAAGCGATGTTGGAGAATGTGAGAATGCAATTGCAATCGCTTAACAATATGGAATTTTCGGATGGTGAATGGACTCGTTTCGTGGAAGAATATTTGGACAAACCAAGCGATAACCTTGTTGAGAAAACAAGAAAAATCCACAACGACTATATCTACGATTTCGTTTTTGATGATGGGCATATTCAAAATATCTACTTGGTTGATAAAAAAAATGTCACACGAAATAAAGTACAGGTAATATCACAATTTGAACAGAAAGGTTATCATGCCAATCGCTATGATGTAACCATCCTAGTAAATGGTTTGCCATTGGTTCAGGTTGAATTAAAAAAACGAGGTGTTGCTATTCGTGAAGCATTTAATCAAGTTCACCGATACAGCAAGGAGAGTTTAAATAGCCAAAATTCATTATTTAAATACATACAGCTTTTTGTTATTTCGAACGGTACGGATACCCGTTATTTTGCGAACACTATAAAACGTGACAAGAACAGCTTTGACTTTACCATGAATTGGGCAAAAGCTGACAATATGCTGATAAAAGATCTAAAAGATTTTACAGCAACATTTTTTGAAAAAAGAGTATTGTTGAATGTATTGCTAACCTATTCGGTTTTTGATACAAGCGATACACTTTTAATTATGAGACCGTATCAAATTGCAGCTACGGAAAGAATGTTGTGGAAAATTGAAAGTTCATATAAGGCTAAAAACTGGTCTAAGCCAGAAAGTGGTGGTTATATATGGCACACAACAGGTTCCGGCAAAACGCTTACTAGTTTTAAAGCGGCACGTTTAGCCACGCAATTGGATTTTATTGATAAAGTATTCTTTGTAGTTGACCGTAAAGATTTGGACTATCAAACTATGAAGGAATATCAGCGATTTTCTCCCGATAGTGTGAACGGTTCAGAAAGTACAGCAGGTTTAAAGCGAAATATAGAAAAAGACGATAATAGGATTATAGTAACAACTATACAAAAGTTAAATAACCTCATGAAGAGTGAGAGTGATTTAGCGATTTATCAAAAGCAAGTTGTTTTCATTTTTGATGAGTGTCATCGTTCGCAGTTTGGTGAGGCTCAAAAGAATTTAAAGAAGAAATTCAAAAAGTATTATCAATTTGGTTTTACAGGAACACCTATTTTCCCGCAAAATGCTTTAGGTGCAGAAACTACCGCAAGTGTTTTTGGTCGTGAATTGCACGCTTATGTAATAACAGATGCTATTAGAGATGAAAAAGTACTAAAATTCAAAGTTGACTATAATGACGTTCGTCCTAAGTTTAAAAACATCGAAAGAGAACAAGACGAAAAAAAACTGAATGCGGCAGAAAACAAAAAAGCATTGCTTCATCCGGAACGCATCAAAGAAATATCTCAGTACATTTTACAGAATTTCAGAATAAAAACGCATAGGACTCAGGGAAGCAACAAAGGGTTTAATGCAATGTTTGCCGTAAGCAGTGTGGATGCAGCCAAATGCTATTATGATGAATTAAACGACTTGCAAAAAGAGAGCGACAAACCTTTAAAAATTGCGACAATCTTCTCTTTTGCAGCAAACGAAGAGCAGAGTGCAATAGGTGAAATAGCTGATGAGACTTTTGAGCCTTCGGCAATGGATGTTACTGCCAAGGAGTTTTTAACTAAAGCAATCAATGACTATAACGCAATGTTCAAAACAAGTTATAGCGTTGATAGCAATGAATTTCAGAATTATTATCGCGACCTTGCCAAACGTGTAAAAAACAAAGAGGTTGACTTACTCATTGTGGTTGGAATGTTCTTAACTGGCTTTGATGCTCCAACACTAAATACATTGTTTGTTGACAAGAATTTACGTTATCACGGTTTGATTCAAGCCTTTTCGAGAACAAACCGAATTTATGATGCCACGAAGACCTTTGGAAACATTGTAACATTCCGTGATTTAGAGCTAGCAACCATTGATGCTATTACGCTGTTTGGAGATAGTAATACAAAAAATGTAGTTCTTGAAAAGAGTTACAAAGAGTATTTAGAAGGTTTTACGGATATAGCCACAGGAGAAGCTCGTAGAGGTTACATTGAAGTAGTAAAAGAGTTAAATGAGAAATTCCCTAATCCAGACGGAATCGTAAAAGAGAAAGACAAAAAGGAATTTGTAAAACTATTCGGGGAGTATTTGAGAATTGAAAACATTCTACAAAACTACGATGAATTTAACCACCTTAAAGCACTTCATGCAATTGATATAAACAATCCGGAGGCAATTGAAGAGTTTAAAAAGGCTCATTTTGTAACAGATGAGGATATTGTAGTAATGCTGAAAATTGAATTGCTCAATGAGAGGATTGTTCAGGATTACCGTTCAACTTACAATGATATTCGCGACTGGTTAAGACAGGAGAAGAGCGGCAAAGAGTCAGAAGAATCTACAATTGACTGGGACGATGTTGTTTTTGAAGTTGACTTATTAAAATCGCAAGAAATAAACCTTGACTACATTCTTGAATTGATTTTTGAACATAACAAGAAAACCAAAAATAAAGCTGACTTAATTGATGAAATTCGTAGGGTTATTCGTGCAAGCGTAGGCAACAGAGCAAAAGAGAGTTTGGTTGTTGATTTCATTAACGAGACCGACCTTGATACACTTCAAGATAAAGCGAATGTGATAGATTCATTTTTTGTATTTGCTCAAAACAAACAGAAAGCGGAAGCACGGGAATTAATCACAGAAGAAAATCTAAATGAAGAAGCAGCAAAGCGTTACATAACATATTCCTTGAAGCGAGAATATGCAAGCGAAAAAGGAACAGAACTAAATGCGCTTTTACCAAAAATGAGTCCTTTAAATCCTCAATACTTGACAAAAAAACAAAGTGTATTTCAAAAGTTAGTTAAGTTCGTAGAAAAGTATAAAGGGGTTGGAGGCAAATTATAATTAAGCATAGTTATTTCACGATATTTCATTTTATCGTTTATTTAAATGATATTTTGATATATCGTTATTTTAAACGATATTCGCATCATGATAGCAGTTATTACAGGTGATATAATAGCGTCGAGGAAGGTCTTGAATCAGGATGAATGGTTGGTTCCGCTTAAGTCTCTGTTGAATGAATGGGGTAAGAGACCGGGTGACTGGGATCTGGAGAGGGGCGATTTTTTTCAGCTTGAGGTGAAGAATCCGGAGGATGCACTTAAGAGGGCTTTGGAAATTAAGGCTCTTATTAAGAAGGTTGTGCCTCTTGATGTGCGTATGGCTATCGGGATAGGGGTGAAGACCTATTCTGGTGAGTCTATATCGGAAAGTAATGGGGAGGCATTTATATATTCTGGTGAGAAATTTGATATGCTCGACAAAGAGAACATTACGCTTGGGATAAGATCTTCTTTTGGGGATTTTGATGAGGAGATGAATCTATATCTTAAGCTGGCGGGTACCTTTATGAATAAATGGACTGTTCCATCGGCGGAGTTGATGGAGATTGTTCTCAGGAATCCTGATGTGACGCAGGAGGAGATTGGAAAGCGTTTGGGCATTAAGCAGAATTCTGTGAGTGGCAGATGGAACAGGGCTTATGTGAATGAGATTCTTGAGGTGGAAAGGATGTACAGGAAAAAGATTAAAAAATTGCTGGGATGATTATAATAATAAAGCTCTTGCTGGCTCATTTTATAGGGGATTTTATTATTCAGCCTAATGCTTGGGTTGCAGAAAAAGAGCGTATTAAGGCGAAGTCTCTGAAGCTTTATCTGCATGGTTTGATACATGGATTGCTGGTCTTGCTGGTACTTTGGGATTTAAGCTATTGGTTTCTAGCCCTGTTGGTGATGGTTTCGCATATTATTATTGATTCCATAAAGTTGTATGCTCAGAAAGATAGTAACAGACCCGGATGGTTCTTAACAGATCAAGTTTTACATATAATCACTATTTTTGTTCTTTGGATTTTATTCTTTAAACCTGATTTGAATATTATATCATGGTTTGAGAATAGTGATATCTGGATCTATGCATCTGCAATTGTATTCCTGACCTATGTTTCTGCTATTCTGATCAGAGAACTGATGTCTAAATGGACAGAGGCATTGAGTGATAGCATTGAGGAGTCGCTGAGTAATGCCGGTAAATACATTGGTATGCTGGAACGTCTTCTCGTTTTTATATTCATTGTATCTGGTCATTGGGAAGGAATTGGGTTTCTACTGGCAGCAAAATCGGTATTCCGCTTTGGTGATTTAAAAGAGTCGAAAGATAGAAAACTGACTGAATACATTTTGATTGGTACGTTGGTTAGTTTTAGTATTGCATTAGCAGTGGGACTCTTGGTGATGGAGCTTATTAAATTGGTATAATTGATTGATTTATTAAAAATCGGGTTTTATGAAACATACACTATTTTTATTTTTATTCTTAGTTGGAACTATGAGTTTACTATCTCAGGAGAAAGAAATATTGCTGTTCCCAAATGGTGCACCGGGAGAGAATGTGAAGCTTAAACAGGTGGATGATGCCTCTGGCAATAAAGTTGCAGGTTGTCCTGTTTTGCGTGTTGGTAATGTGAGTGAGCCTACATTAACTTTCTATCCGGCTCCAGTGGACAATAATTCAGGTGTGACGATTATTGTTAACCCGGGTGGTGGATATAATATTTTGGCATATAATCTTGAGGGAACTGAGATATGTAAGAGGTTTAACAGCTATGGAGTTAACTGTGTGCTTGTGAAGTATCGTGTGCCTCGCCGTGAGGGACTGGAGAAGCATGAGGCTCCACTGCAGGATGTTCAGAGGGCAATTGCTTATACTCGCTCGCATGCTAAGGAGTGGAATATAAATTCGGATAAGATAGGTGTATTGGGCTTCTCTGCAGGGGCTCATTTGTCGGCTGTGGCAAGCACAAACTACAGCAGTCGCACTTACCCGAGAATCGACTCTTATGATGATGTCAGCCTGCGACCTGATTTTACTGTTTTGGTGTATCCTGCATATCTTTCAGCAGATAATTTTAAAATCTCGCCAGAACTTAAAGTGGATTCAAATACCCCTCCAACTATCCTGATACAGACACAAGATGATAAAAGTTTTATTGATAGTAGCTTGTTTTACTACTATGCTCTGAAGCAGGCAAACGTGCCTGCTGCAATGCATTTGTACCCTTCGGGTGGTCATGGCTATGGAGCAAGAAATACCGGCCATACAGTAAATGAATGGCCTCACAGAGTTTTATCTTGGCTGAGAGATATTAAGATGATTGAGTAGTATAGAGTATTAATGTCGATTGACTGATAAGATTCTATTAAAAAGAAAAAGGTAAGCAAGTTAATCTTGCTTACCTTTTTTAATTACTATATTACCTTTCTTTTAATTATTGCTCAGTATCATATCCTGGGTTCTGTTCAATCAGGTGGTTACTACCCATTGCCTGAATTGGAATTGGGAAGCGGTTGTAGTGAGCTTTACCTGGTCCGTCGGCTGGTTTATCCCACCATGATTCGGTAGTGTATTTGTTCCAGCGGATAAGGTCTGTACGACGACGACCTTCGCCAATGAATTCAATCATCCACTCATCCAGCATTCTCCATTCGTCAAGGTTGCTTGCAGTTACAGGATCCGGATCTCCTTCCGGGAAGTAGCGTTCGCGTACTGTGTTAATTAAACTAGCTGCAGCAGCTTTGTCACCTGCACGTAATTTGCATTCTGCTAACATATAGTAAGCTTCTGCAAGTCTGAATACAGGTATATCAGGATTACCCTTTAATGTTTTCTCTGTTAACCATGGAGTTGGTGAGAACTTAGCCAGACGTACACCTGATGCCTCTTCTCCCCAGCGTGCACCTTCTTTTCCATGGTCTACTTCAGCTCCTGCCTGTGGGGTGATACGTGCAATCTGGTCAACAAGTACCAATACTTCATTAGGTTTAACCTGACGGTTTCCTCCATGACATGCAGCACCTGTTACAGGGTTGATCATCTCTCCAAAATAGAACATACCGCGCCATTTGCCTTCTCCTTCGTATGCATTTAGCTGTTTGCGAACATCATCTTCGTGGAACTTGGCAAAAGGACTTCCCAGGCGGTATGTGCCTTTTGAACTTGGATTGTCGCTTCCATATAAATATGATTTGCCTTCTACGTCGAGTGATGGTACGAGACAGTAACCATTGTTTCTGTTTCCAATCTCTCCATTGCTCCAGTATTCGCCCATTCCGTAGTGATTGGAGTGTGGACCGGTACTTCTTTCGCTGATTGCATTCTGACTTGGTACAGACCAGATTATCTCTGTTGAACGGTCGTTATCAAATCCGAAGATATTTGTCCATTCATTTTCCAATGCATAAGTGCCATACTTTCCATCAATGATATCCTGACAGATTGCTGCTGCTTCAGCATACATATCTTTTCTGATGTATGATTCTGCATTGAAATAGAGACGAGCTTTTAAAAGAGCTGCTGCTGCCTGATTGATAGCACCTGTTTCCTGTGCTCCAAGAACAGTTTTCTTAGGCAACTGTGGAATTGCTTCTGTAAGAAGACTATCGATGAATTCGAATGTTTCAACATCTGTTGCACGTGGCTTAATATCTCCCTGTGTGGAAGTATAAAGAGGTACACCACCAAACATATCAAGTCCGAACCAGTAGAAAAATGCAGATAATGTCTGCAGTTGCATCAATACAGCTTCACGGCTGCCTTCTGGGAATCCGAGAGCATCGAAATCAACATACTGATCGATATCATCCTTGGCACTCCATGCCTGAGCCACACCCATTGAGAATGCTCTCCATGCATCATATACACCGGGAGTAGTAGGAGTAAAATCGTGGTGATACATTCTTAAATAGTTACCTCCATCATACCAGTCATTATAACGTGATGGTACCAACATTTCATCTGTAGTGAACTCCTGAAGCATTATAAAATTTGAGTGTGCCTGATTATCGGCCATACACCATGCCCAGTGAGTGAAAGCGCGTCCCATTCTTTGGTACACCTTTTCTTGCGTGTCAAAGAACAATTCAGGTGTTGATTGCGAATAGTAAGTAGGTTCTACTTCGCATGATTTGAATACGGAAGAGATACCGACTACTGCTAATATTATTATTAATAATTTGTACTTTTTCATAACTGTGCCTTTTAGAAGTTTAACTGAAGACCAAAAGTGAATGTTCTGGTTTGTGGATAGATATTCCCTTTTCTTTCGATACCGGCATCCCAGCCTGTTATGTCAACTTCGGGATTTAAACCAGGGTATTTAGTGAAGGTATATACATTATCTCCTGTGAAGTAGAATCTGATAGAATTGAGCATATCAGTATACTTTCTCAACGCAAGTGTATAACCTAATGACAGGTTCTGAATCTTAAGGAAGGTTCCATCATAAAGGAAATAATCACTTGGAGAAGGACGACCGGTAATATGTCCGTTCTTTTCGATTGCATCGTAAATCATATTACCCTGTGCAACGTTTCTTAAACCATACTCAAGTTCGATTGCGTTATAAATATCGAAATCAATCCAGCTTGTAAGAGTCATGTTGAAGTCCCAGTTTTTATAGCCTAAGTTGTGGGTCCAACCTGCCATTACAGTAGGAGTGAAGTTTTTCTGATAAACGCGGTCATCAACTGTACCATCGTCAGAGAAGATAATATTATCATCTTTATCATAGATCTGGAATCTTCCTTCACTAACTCCTGCATAACGATACATGAAATAGCTTCCTACCTCTACGTTTTCTTCAATTCTGTGAGCATATTCAACCCAGTTGTTGATATAATCACCATTGATGTATGTCTGATCACCCCATAGAGAACCGATGAAAGTTCTGTTGTGAGTTAAATTCAATGATGTATTGTAGTTCCAGTTTCTTCCTCTTACAGGGTTTGCACCAAGTTCAACTTCCCAACCACGGTTGTTCATTGTACCGATGTTTTTATACATGCTTGATTCTGTATTAGGTGGTTGTGGTACCTCTACACTATATATCAAGCCTTCGATATTACGTTTGTATAAATCAATTTTACCATAAATTCTGTTATCAAGTACAGAGAAGTCGAGACCAACGTTCCACTCATGCTTTTCTTCCCAACCTAAGTCTCTGTTAAGATTGGTTGTTGCACCATAACTCATTGCCCAGTTTCCAGTAGGTAATAACCATCTTGTGTCTGAACCATACATTCTTGCTGCATAGTTAGCAGAGAACCCTTCGTTACCTGTGACACCATAAGCAACACGAAGTTTCAGGTCGTTTAGCCAGTCTACATCTTCAAGGAAGCTTTCGTTTGACATACGCCATCCTGCAGATAGTGACCAGAAGTTACCCCATCTGTTGTTTGCTGCAAATTTACTTGAACCTTCGCGGCGAACAGATGCAGTGGCCATATAAGTATCATTGTATGAGTAGTTTGCACGCATGAAATAGGCCAATAGACGCTCAGTAATATTCTTTGATGAACCCATTTGTGCAAGACCTTCAGTTAATCTTGTTCCTTCGCCAAGGTTCCAGAACATAATACGGTCGTTAGTGAAGTTACCGTTACGTGCATAGAAGTTGTCTCCATTTCTTTCGAAATAGCTATAACCTGCAACTGCATTTACAGTGTGTGGTCCAAACTCATTAAGATATGACAGGTAACCGTCGGTATTAAATAGTTCGGTTTTACTGAACTCCATTTCAGCCCAGCCTTTGCGACCTGCTCTGAGCTCTTCACGAGAGAACATTGAGCGGTAGTAATGTCTTTCCCACTGTCTGTTTTCATAAGCAAATGTATGCTGATATGAAAGACCTTCAACAGGGAGGATGTTCAATTTAAGTGATACATCAGGACGGAACCATTTATCCACCCCTTCGTCTGTTTTAAGAGCTGCTTCACCAATTTCGTTCATTTCGGTATTGTCACCAGTTGTCCAGATATTCCATCCGGTCTGGCTGTTTGGGTCGCGAACTGCCTGTGTAGGATTGGCACGCATGATACCTTCTATTGAAGGTTTGTTCTGATTACGTTTTGCCTGTCTGTAGCTTAAGTGTGAAGAAATATCAAGCCATCCGTTAAGCAATTTGAAATCAGTGTTGATACGACCAGCATAGTCTTCACGTTCGTCACCTCTGAGTACACCTCTGTTCTGGTCATACATCAAAGATGCAAATATACGTGCTGTTTCCTGGCCTCCCTGCATAGTAATTATATGTCTCTGAGAAGTTGGGTTGTCACTCAAAGCTTCATCCCACCAGTCGGTTTCATGTCCTTCGTCATTCTTTGCACCTTCGTAAGTTGCAATATAATCTTTTGCATTAAGAAGATCAGGTTTACCGAATGCTTTTTTAAACATTAACTCGCTGGTGTAATTTGTTTGAAGTTTACCTGTAGAAGCTTTCTTGGTAGTAACTAAAATAACACCACCTGTTGCTCTTGTACCATAGATTGCACCTGCAGAAGCGTCTTTCAATACATCGATTGACTGGATCTCTTCAGCTGCAAGAGAACGAATATCTCCACCCGGCATTCCGTCTATAACAATAAGCGGTGCACGTGATGTGTTAATTGAAGCCATACCACGCAACTGGAAAGTGTTTCCGGAGTTAGGACTTGCATTGCCGGACATAACCAATCCGGCAACCTTTCCCTGCAACGCATTGGCAATTGAAGAACCACCCACACCTTTTGGCAGATCGCTTGCAGAGAGTGAGGTAATAGAACTTGTAACCTGTTTTTTCTGCATTGTTCCATAACCAACTACAACTACTTCGTCAAGCAACTCAGTATCAGATGCCATAACGACATCAATTTGATTGCGTCCGTTAACAGGAATGATTTGTGTTACCATTCCAACATAGCTGAACTGCAGCGATGCGTTAGATGGAACATTATTTAAGGTGTAGTTTCCATCAATATCGGTAACAGTACCGATACTGGAATTGTTTTCCACCATAACGGTTGCACCGATAACTGACATACCTGTTGCATCAGTTACAGATCCAGTTACCGTAATGTTTTGGGCAAATAACCCAAAGGATACTGTCCACAATAAGGCAAACAGAAATCCTTTCCATTTGGAATTTGAATGTGATTTTTTCATTCTTTCACAATTTTAAATTAATAATCATTGTTAATACTTCTGGGTATCATATTATGTATTATGATATAAAATGGTTTTCTCTCTTGTCTTTCATTCTTAAAAATATGGGTTATTCATATTTTAGAATTTAAGATTTGATTGATTTTCGGCTTGCGAAGTTAGTGTACTTATACACATTATGCAAATTTTTATTTAATTTCGTGCCCCGACTTGATACACATTTACTTTTAAAAATAATTTTATATATGAAAACAAGAATTACCACGTTATTTTTCCTATTGATATTCATTTCCGGCTCTATTTATTCACAGCAAAAATCTTTTGAGGGCACAGAATCCAAATATCAAAACAGCAATTTCCATGATGTTAAGACATTCTCACATAAGTTTAAGTCTAAAAGACCAAAGAATGTGATTCTTTTGATTGGTGATGGAATGGGGGTGACACAAATTTATGCAGGTGCAACAGCCAATAAGGGTAAACTTTTTCTTGATAACTTCAAACATGTAGGATTCTCCAGAACTCAGTCGGCCAACCGCTACGTTACCGATTCAGCTGCAGGAGGAAATGCAATTGCTACCGGACATAAGACCAATAACTATATGATAGGTAAGGATGCTCAGGGCAATCCTGTTCCCTCAATTTTAAAAATTGCCCAGCAGAATGGTCTGGCAACAGGTATTGTTGTTACAACAAGCATGCTTGATGCTACTCCTGCCAATTTTGTGGCTCATGTTGATCATAGAGATATGATGCCAGAGATTGCAAGCCAGTTTGTATCATCAGATGTGGATGTCTTTATCGGTGGTGGTATTGAGCACTTCAATGATAGGGAAGATAATAGAAACCTGTTAGAGGAGCTTGCCCAAAAGGGTTATCAGGTGTATGACAATATTGAATCGATCAAATCAGTAAAAGAGGGTAAGCTTGCAGGTTTTCTTAAGGAGAACAAGGTAGATGTTAGGGGAAATCAGCTTGAAGAGACTACTGAGGTTGCCCTGGATATTCTGAATAACAGTAAAAAGGGATTTTTCCTTATGGTTGAAGGTTCAGAGATTGATGGAGGAGGTCATGAGAATGATATGAAATTCATGATAGATGAGATGCTTGATTTTGACAGAACTGTTGGAAAGGCGCTGGAGTTTGCTGAAAAGGATGGAAGAACGTTGGTGATTGTTACTGCTGACCATGAGACAGGAGGGGTAACCTTAACCGGTGGGAATATGGAGACAGGCGAAGTTACAGGGCGATTTACAACAGGTGGCCACACAGGAGTAATGGTTCCGGTTTTTGCTTATGGACCTGGTGCCGAATATTTTACAGGTATAAACGAAAATACCTCTTTCTTTAATAAGATCATAAATGTTCTTAGACTGAAAAAATAATCTGCAGGATAGAGATCAAGTCAAACAGATGAAATCAGAGAAGCGGTTGGGGAATGCCTTAACCGCTTTTTTTTTGCTGCATATTCAAAGTTAAAAAATGTAATATTCATTTGTATTAAATGTAACAGTGTTATATTTGCAACATTGTTGCATTACAATTGTTTTTATGATCACAGCAGAAGAGATATTAAGAAGACAGGATTTAAGGAGTACTGCCTGCAGGAAGTTTATAGTCAAGAGTCTACTCGAGAACAACAAAGCTATGTCGGAGAACGAGTTAAAAGGTGAATATCCTGAACTATTTGACAGGGTTACTTTCTATCGCACCTTAATAACTCTTGAAGATAGTGGTGTTATCCATAAGATTGTACTTAACGACAATAGTGTGAAGTATGCTTTGAACAATCATCATCACAATGAAAGTAATCTTCATTCACATTTTCACTGTGAAGAATGTGATGAGGTTATGTGTCTTGAAGGTAAGACAAAATTTGAAGCAGAACTTCCAGATAAGTTTGTTAGCCGCGAAGTATTTGTTGTGATTGAAGGTTGCTGCGCTGATTGTGCAGGCCATGTTAAATAACTATACTCCAATTTAATGAGGTTATCATTATCTTTTATATTACTGTTATTCAGTGTTAGTGCAGTTTTATCGCAGGTAGCAGATATCAGCAAAAGAATTGCTATAAGCGGAACTGTGCATGATGCTGACAATGGTGGTCGAATGGCTGCATCGACTGTTTCATTGCAACCTGCAAACAGACATGTTGAGACCGACAAGGATGGTTTTTTCAGCTTCGGGGATCTGGAGCCGGGGGACTACAAATTATCTGTGCAGTTTATCGGTTATGAGGAATTGACTTTACCTGTTTCGGCAGAAGAGGATACAGTTATTCATCTCTATTTGAAGCCTATTCATTTAACACTTTCGGAAATAATGGTTAGTGGAAAAAAAAGGAGAAATAGAGAGCAAATTTCAGCACTGGCAGTGAGGGAAATTGGGCGGGACTACCTACTAAGGAATAACTCCACTAATTTTGTGCAGACACTTGCTTCTATATCGGGTATCTCATCTATGGATATAGGAGCCGGATTTTCGAAACCTGTAATTCGTGGATTGGGATTCAACCGTATTGCAGTGGTTGATAAAGGAGTGGTACAGCAGAATCAGCAGTGGGGGGCGGATCATGGACTTGAAATTGATCAGTATGATGTTGATAATGTAAGGGTTCATAAAGGTCCAATGTCACTTTTCTACGGTTCTGATGCAATTGGAGGAGTGATAGAGATCATGCCAACGCAAATACCTGATCATGACCAGTTCTGGGGTGATATTACATTGATTGGAAAAAGCAACAACGATCTCCTTGGGACATCAGTTTCAGCAAGTAGAAAAAAAGGGAATATGTTTTATAGAGGCAGGGCAACTATACAGAGTTATGCCGATTATCGTATACCAACAGATACTATAGATTACCTCACCTGGAAAATGCCTGTATATGGGAGACGAATGAAAAACAGTGCAGGGAGAGAGTATAATCTTTCATTTTCTTCGAATTACAGTGATGATAACTTCAGCAGTTGGCTTCACTTGTCGAATGTTAATGCTAAAAACGGATTCTTTCCGGGAGCTCATGGTATACCGGCACTTAACAGGCTGGAACATGATGGTTCATACCGCAATATTGAGATGCCTTATTCTACATCCAATCACCTGAAAGTGATATCGAACAATGAGTGGAATATTAATAATAAAGGCAGGATAAATCTTGATTTGGGATATCAGAACAACCATCGAGAAGAGATGTCGCAGTTTCATACACATTACAGTAACCAGTTGCCACCAGCTGTGGATCCCGATCTGGAAATACAATTTATTTTAAATACTTACACAGCAGGTCTGAGGTATTTGAAAGATGAGGGAGAGAGGTGGTCAAAGATAATAGGTGTATCGGCAGAGTATCAGCATAACAGAGTAGGAGGGTACTCCTTTTTGTTGCCAGAGTTTGACCGGTTATCGGGTGGTGTTTTTTGGCTGAATAGTATTAGGTGGAGCGACAATTTAACACTTACAGGGGGATTAAGATATGATATCGGCAAGCTGGATATTTATAGATTTTATGACTCTGTACTAAGTGAATATTTATTAATGCAGGGATATGATGAGCAGGAGGCTGATCTGTATTCACAACGATCATCAGACATAAGCAGAACATTCAATGATCTCTCCTATTCAGCAGGAATTAGCTATGATTTTAATAAACGTCACTCTTTAAAACTAAATGTAGGCAGCAGTTTCAGATATCCCGGAGCAAATGAGCTATCGTCAAATGGAGTGCATCATGGAGCATTCAGACATGAGATGGGAAATGATGAACTTGAATCAGAAAAAGGGTTGCAATTGGATGCAGATTATCATTTCAGAGGCAAAAAGCTTTCAGTAACACTCAACCCTTTTATTACTTGGTTTAACAACTATATCTATCTGAACCCAACAGGAGAGTGGTCGGTCTTACCTCATGCTGGTCAGATCTACCGCTACAGTCAGTCCGAAGCATTTATGGCAGGTGGTGAAATGATTATAAGATATGATTTTACTAATAATTGGTCGGCTACTTCCGACTTTGAATATCTGTTTAGTGTTAATATGGAAGATAATTACCCCTTACCTTTTACACCTCCCGCAGCAGTTACAACCGACCTCACGTATTCAGATCTGGGCACAGGTTTGATCACACAATACTCATTCAGTTTAGAGAATCGTATGGTAATGGATCAGAACAGGATTTCAAGAAATGAAGAGATCACACCCGGAACCAGTTTATGGAATCTGTCTGCTAATGCACACTGGGATATTGGAGGCAGAAGAATTGTGACTCAGTTCAGGGCAGATAATATATTCAACAGAGCATATCTTAATCACTTGAGTTTTTACAGGAAACTGAATGCTCCCGAGCCGGGAAGAAATATTCAGCTGATTATTAAAATGATGTTCTGAAATGAATGAATGAGTATTGAAATTTAATGATTAGTGTTAATTTATTGTTTTAATGTTCTTGATGTGTTAAAAACAGATATGAAAAGATTTAAGTTTACAAGAGTTGCTTTCTTAGTGATAATTATATTTTCGGGATTTATTTCAGTCTCCTGCGATAAAATAGAAATAGATAATCAGAAGCCGGTTATAAAAGTAATTGAACCTTTTGAGGATGAGCATGTGAAACCTGGTGATGCGGTACATTTTAAGGTGGAGTTTTCGGATAACATAGCACTTGCATCATACAAGGTTGATATACACGGAGCATTTGATAACCATTCACATAATTCGACAGTTATGAGTACACGAGCTGCCACTGACAGCATAGCTTTTGAAAAGACCTGGATGGAGACAGAGTTTATAACTCTTGGTGAATCGCCAATAGCAGGTAAAAAGATTGTCACAGTGGAACATCAGCATATTGTAATTCCAACTACCATACGCAGAACGGTTAATGGGGTAATAGAAGAAATGCCCCTGAGAGAGGGGCATTACCATTTTATTGTTTACTGTACCGATGAATCAGGACAGGAGTCATTTGTTGTAAAAGAGATTTTTATCTCAAATGATGAGGATGGTCATCAACATTAACAGATAAATAAACTGTTATTGATTTGATGTCATGTAAAAGGTGAGCTCTCCACCATTCATTATATCATCATATGTGATAAATTTTTCTGTGTATATTGAACCATTCAGTTCAATCTTTTCGATATACATATTCTCCTCAGACAGGTTTATAGCATCAATTGTGAATGTTTTACCATTATCAAGGTTTAAAGTTGTTTTTGGAAGCTGCGGAGCACCAAATACCAACTCTCCGCTTACAGGATTAACAGGGTAGAACCCCATAGCAGAAAACATGTACCAAGCGGACATCTGACCGCAATCATCATTTCCTATTAATCCATCAGGCTTGTTCTGATAAAAATTTTTGCAGATCTGACGAATCAGTCGCTGAGTATCTTCCGGTCTGTCTAAATACATATATATGTAAGCGATGTGGTGACTTGGTTCGTTTCCGTGGGCGTATTGACCAATAAGTCCTGTTACATCAGATAGTGTGCCTGTTGACTCTTGTTCTGTTGTAAAAAGGAAGTCGAGAACCTTACCAGCTTCCTCCTTTCCACCCAGTAACTCTATAAGTCCCGGAATGTCCTGTAATACATGCCATGTATATTGTAGAGCATTACCCTCGGTATAATGACCACCAATATTTGAGTCGGCATGCGCCAACCGGTAAGGGTCGAAAGGAGTAAGCCACTCACCTTTTGAATCCTTGGGTCTCATACTATTGGTTTCGTTGTCATAGTGATTCTTGTAATAACCTGAGCGATTCATGAAGAATTCATAATCTTCGGTTTTACCCAGCTTCTTTGCCATTAGTGCTGCACAGTAATCATCAAAGCCACTTTCGAGTGTACGTGAAACAGATTCCACCTTAAACAGATCGTATGGATAATAACCATACTTGTCATACTCTTCCCAGCCTGCATTCTTATGCTTGCCCTCGGTCAGAGATTTCTTTATTTCGCTGTAAGCTCTTTCTGCATCAAACCCTTCAAATCCTTTCAGGTATGCATCAACGACCATAGGAATGGAGTGGTTTCCTATCATGGTGAAGGTCTCCTGTCCCATTAAAGCCCAAATTGGCAGATGACCCTTCTGCTCACTGAACTCCAGCATATTGTTTACAAGATCATTGATGATTTCCGGACTCAAAATAGTGTACATTGGAAATGCAGCACGGAAGGTATCCCACTGCGAAAGAGTTGAGTAAAATTTACCAGTTGGTGATTGTGATATCTTTCCATTTGGACCAACATATTTTCCATCCACATCAGCGATATTGTTTGGCTGTATATAAAGGTGGTAAAGAGCAGTGTAGAAGTTGGTTTTATCCTCATCTGTTCCTTCTATTGATACCTTTGAAAGATATCTGTTCCACTCTTTTTTTGCATCCTTATAAACATCATCAAAACTGCGTTCTTTTCCTTCTGCAGCAAGGTTTGACTTTGCACCTTCAATTCCTGTTGTAGACATAGCTACTTTAGTGTTCAGGACTGAGTCGTTGCCCAAATCAAAGTTCAGTATATATCGAGGTGCTTTCTCACGTGGATCCCTCTGTTCAAGAAGCTCTTTCGAGACTATAGGTTTATCGAACTCAATAACGAAGTAATATGTGCGTTCTGTCCATTCACGGCGACGAGTATAACCTGTTATAATATAATCGCTTTCGAAATTCACTACATTTTCAAGCACATGAGTGGATATACGATCTTTACTCCATACCAGTCCACTCTGGAAATCAGCCAGCAGACCAGCTGTTTTATCTGCATTGAATGTATAACGATGAAAGGCAACATGAGGTGCAGTGGTTACTTCAACCTTAACATCGTTGTCGGTAAGTACAACAGAATAATAACCTGGAGTGGCAACTTCGGTTGACTTGTTAAAAGTGCTGCTCAGATCCTCACGTTTTTCACCCGAGAAAGGTTGCAATAGGAGATCGCCGAAATCCACAATACCAGTACCATTTAAACGGTTCTGTGAAAATCCGTTGATTTTTTCATCGTCATAGAAATAACCTGAACAGTAATCCCACGAGAAATTTCCCGTTTCCGGACCCGGTTGCATAAAACCCAAAGGGTAGGTGGCCCCGGGGAATGTATGCCCTGTGAATGCCGTCCCGATAAATGGGTTTACATATTTAGTAAGATCCTCATCTCCATTAATTACATCACTGTTTTGACTTGTACAACCAATACCTGTTATTGTGATGTAAAGAGTCAAAAGGACTAATAACGAAAATAATAATGTTTTTCGCATAACTATATCTTTTCTTTTACCTTAATTAAACCCACAAAGGGACTGTCATTATTCAACCTTTGCTCTTTTGGATTCCCATACAAAATAGATTACCAGTGCAGTA
The DNA here is from genome assembly GCF_001282625.1 of Lascolabacillus massiliensis. Lineage (NCBI taxonomy): Bacteria > Pseudomonadati > Bacteroidota > Bacteroidia > Bacteroidales > Porphyromonadaceae > Lascolabacillus > Lascolabacillus massiliensis. Next base: position 301,767 of record NZ_CTEJ01000002.1, on the reverse strand, counting down.
AATGCAACCAGTGCAGCAATTTGTGCTCCAACACCATCAGGATCATTCCACAATCCAAAATTAAGAGCATTTGAGTTTCCTGTAATAAATATTATTAATGCGCCGATTACGCCAAAGAGAGCTGCTCCTGCAATAAAGCCGGAGGAGATAAGTATTGCTCGCTGGTGACGTGCATTGGTTAGCTTTGGATCTTTACCTTTCTTATTAATCATGTGATTAAGTAATCCACCTACAATAAGAGGGGTGTTTAACTGAATTGGAATAAACATACCAAGAGCAAATGCGAGAGGTGATACCCCAAGCCAGTTTACAAGGATTGCAATTACAGCTCCAACTGCAAGCATCATCCAGCTTACGCCACTGCCAGCCATGAGAGGTTCGATGATTGCAGCCATTGCATTTGCCTGAGGAGCAACCATTGGGTTTGGGTTTTCCGGAGATAGTACGAAACCGTAAGCTTCGTTAAGTATATAGATTACAGCACCTACTGTAGCTGCAGATACAAGCGTACCGATAAATTTATATGACTGCTGTTTTGCAGGAGTTGAACCAATCCAGTAGCCTATTTTAAGGTCGGTAACAAACCCACCTGCCATAGAGAGCGCAGTACATACTATACCTCCGATAATGAGTGCACTGACCATACCTTTTGGTCCACCAACACCTACACCAACAAGTATAACTGACACCAGGATAAGAGTCATAAGAGTCATACCAGATACAGGGTTTGAACCTACTATCGCTATGGCGTTAGCAGCTACAGTTGTGAAAAGGAATGAAATAACACCAATTGCAATTAATGCCACAACTGATTGTGTGGGAGTGATTTCTACACCTACCAGAAGAAATGTGAAGACTGCTAATAGGGCAAATAGCAGAAATATAGCAACGACACTCATTTTAAGATCACGATCAGTTCTTTTTGTTGTCTGTTCATGAGAGCCTGTAGCAACTTTTTTCCCTGTTGCCATAGAGAATGCCGTTTTTATTGAATCCGACGATTTGATTATACCAATTATACCCGCCATTGCAATTGCACCGATACCGATATTTCTGACATAGCTGTTAAATATCATTTCTGCAGACATTGCTTCGAAAGGATTAATGCCACCAACTGCAACTGCACCAAGTACACCTATCTCATTTACCAGAGGTACCAGTACAAGCCAGGATAGTAGAGACCCACATACTATAATAAGTGCATATCTTAATCCCACGAGGTATCCGAAACTGAATATGAGTGAGCTTACATTGAATTTAAATACCATTTTGTACTTGTCGGCCAGCACTGCACCTGCAGGAATTATCTTAGATGTAATTACCTCACTCCATAATCTGAATTGAGCAAAGCAAAAATCAAACAGTCCCCCAATAACCCCACTTACTACCAGTAGCTTGGCCTTATTGCCACCTTTCTCTCCTGTCATAAGTATCTCCGTTGTAGCAGTTGCTTCAGGGAATGGCAGTTTGCCATGCATATCCTTTACAAAATATTTGCGGAACGGAATAAGAAACAGGATTCCCAGGATACCACCTAAAAGAGATGCAAAGAATATCTGCCAGAAATTAACCTCAATCTCGGGGTATTTTGCCTGAAGAATATAAAGTCCCGGTATAGTAAAAATTGCACCAGCAACAACTACTCCTGAAGAGGATCCTATTGACTGAATAATTACGTTTTGACCAAGTGCATTTTTCTTTCTTAATGCAGCTGATACACCTACAGCAATAATTGCAATGGGAATGGCAGCTTCAAAGACCTGACCTATTTTAAGTCCTGAATAAGCTGTTGCGGCTGAAAATATTATTGCCATGATTACACCCATTACAAGTGAATAGCCTGTTATCTCTGTAGCAGGTTTATCTGCGGGCAAAATAGGATTATACTCCTCTCCCGGTGCCAATTCCTTGTAAGCATTTGCGGGAAGTTCGGTTACTTTGTTTTCCGGATTTTCTTGTTTTACTTGCTCTTTTGATTCCATTTTTTTAAGTTGTCTTATATCTTAAAATCTACTTTTTATTATGCTGATGATATTCTACAATCTAAACTGGGTGTCTTTATTAAAAAGCCGAAAATACAAAAAAAAACGTAAAGGGTAGATCAGTTGGCTCTTATTTATGTCAAAATTGCTACATTTGTATAATTCTAAAAGTGAGATAATATAATGAATAAAAGACTTTTTCTTACCGCTCTGACGGTAATTTGTTTTTTAACACTGCAGGCACAAAAATATAGTCTGTATGATATTTTGGGAGGTAAGTACTCTGCAAGAGGAGTATCAGCAATAGTATCTTCTGCAGATGGAATGCATTATTATCAGTCGGACCCCGCAAGAACAGCCGTAATTAAGTATGTATATGCAACAGGTGAGGCTGTTGATACGCTGTTCAGTACACGCACTGCCAGGAATTGCAACTTTGATTCATTTCAGGGATTCCTGGTGAGCAGTGATGAAAACAGAGTGCTTGTTTATCGTGACCGGGAACAGATCTACCGACACTCATTTAAAGCTAATTATTACTATCATGATGTGCGCAGGAACATGGTTAGAAGACTGAGTGAACAGCCATCAAAGCAGATGATACCAACTTTCTCTCCTGATGGTAAGATGGTAGCATATGTGATTGATAATGATATTTGGTTGACAAAATTTGATTTTGATACAGAATCGAGAGTAACCACTGATGGTGAACTCAATAAAATAATAAACGGAGCAACTGACTGGGTTTATGAGGAGGAGTTTGTTACGACAAGACTTATGGAGTTCTCTCCTGATAACAGGCTATTGGCGTTTGTGCGCACTGATGAGTCGGATGTTGAAGAGTTTACATTTCAGACTTATGAAGAACAACTTTATCCGGAATATTATAAATTTAAATATCCGAAAGCAGGAGGTAAAAACTCTACAGTTGAGTGTAAGGTTTTTGATATTGAATCACGTGTGACGAGAGTAATGGATGTTCCACTGGATGCTGATGGATACATACCAAGAATTAAATTTACCAATAATCCGGAGCAGCTTGCAGTGATGACATTAAACAGGAATCAGAATAGATTTGATATGTATTTTGTTAATCCAAGGTCGACCGTTGCTAAACTCATATTAAGAGAAGAGAGTAAATATTATATTGACTCGGATTGGCTTAATTCAATCCATTTTATGGATGACAAGTTTACCTATGTTTCGGAAAGGGACGGATACAGCCACATATATATATATGGTATAACCGGTACATTGCAGAAACAGCTTACAAGCGGTAATTTTGATGTCACTGACCTGCTTGCCGTGGATCCAAATACATCGACGGTTTTTTATGAGGCGGCTGATGAATCGCCACTAAGACGTAATATTTACAGGATAAACATAAATAAAGGAGAACCACAGAAAATATCGCAGCAACCAGGGTATAACAGTGCTACATTTAGTGAAAATGGAAAGTATTTTGTAAACAACTGGTCTGATCAAAAAACACCTGCAGTTATAACTTTGCATGATGCATCCGGGAAGCAGCTGAGAGTGCTTGAGGATAATCGGGATGTGCGTGAAGCTTATGCAGCTGCCGGATTTCCTGAGCGAGAAGCCATCACTGTTACTGCAAATGACGGAATTACTAAACTTAACGGATGGATACTGAAACCTGCAGATTTTAATCCTGCAAAAAAATATCCTGTTGTTATGATTCAGTATAGTGGACCAAATTCACAGCAGGTGGTTGACAAATATAATGCTGCATGGTATTATGCTCTATTGAATGAGGGGATATTGGTTGCATGTGTTGATGGACGCGGAACCGGAGCCAGAGGTGAGGAGTTTAGAAAAAGTACCTACCTTAATCTGGGTATTCAGGAATCTGATGATCAGGCAGCGGCAGCCCGTTATTTGGGTTCATTATCATATGTGGATGCTGACCGCATTGGAATATGGGGATGGAGTTATGGCGGTTATAACGTACTTTTGAGTATGAGCAGAGGTAATGGTGTATTCAAGGCGGGGGTGGCAATTGCTCCTGTTACCGATTGGCGCTTTTATGATACTGTTTATACTGAAAGATTCATGCGAACGCCACAGCAGAACAATAGCGGATATGTTAATGGATCTGCAATTACTTTGGCAGATAAACTTCAAGGCAATCTCCTTCTAATTCATGGTACAGCTGATGACAATGTTCATTTCCAGAACTCCATTGAGTATACACGTGCTTTAATAAATGCCAACAAACACTTCGATATGTTTTTCTTTCCTGACAAGAATCATTTTATTTCTGGAGAAAATACATCTCGTTATCTATATGATAAAGTAATTAATTATTTCAAGAACAATCTATAACTTAGGGTAATGGCTTCAAGCAGGATATAAAAATACAGACAAGTATTAAAAGTAATAGGATTATATAGTTAAACAAAAAGATACTTCTGTTGTTATTATTTCACGCTCAAATCACAGAAATATTTAGTAAAAGAATATGCGGTTAGTTTACTTATGCTTGGAGTAACAAAAATAGATAGAATACTTCGAAATCCATCGTTGGGGCTAATACCTGTGTTAGTTTTTTCAATCCTTATTTGCTATATTGATTCACTCATAGCCGTCGGGGTTGCTTTGATATTATCGCTGATAGGATTAATTGCAGTAAAGACAAGAAACAGGCTTATATATGATATCTCTACGCTGACATTTTTGATGGCGTTATTATTATCTTTCACCAGTTTAAGTGATCGATCTGTTTTGAGCAAGTTTGTTGTAGTAGAGACAATATTCGTAATACTTCTTATATTTATTAGATTATCAAAAGGCAGATTACTGACAATAGCAGCCAGAGACAGGGATAAGGCTGCCAAAAATTTGCTTAAGGAGTCGTTTAGGGTGGCATTTCAGTCACAATACAGTCTGACCTTTCATCTACTCCTGATTCTGCTGTATTTTGCAACAGGAAACAGGGAGTATTCGAATACAGCAAATACATTTATAATAAATATAGCTCAGATAATAATCATAGGTCTTATATTTGTTGAAACTACCCGTTTGCATTTGATGCGGAGAAGATTGTTCAGCGAAGAGTGGTTGCCGGTTGTAACAGAGACAGGCCAGGTTACAGGTAAGGTGGCAAAATCAGTAACAACCGACCTGAAAAACAGGTTTATGCATCCTGTTGTAAGGGTTGCACTTATGAGCAAAGGGGAGATTTATTTAAAAGAGCGTGATCAAATGAGGGTTTTAAACCCGGGTAAACTGGATTATCCTTTTGAGAGATATATGCAGTTTAATGATAAGATTGATGATACTGTAAAAAAAATATTTAGAAAAGAGTGTGGTAGTGAAAGCCTTCCTTTAAGATTTTTATTAAAATATACTTTTGAGAATGAGGTTACTAAACGGCTGATATTTTTATATGTTTCTGAAGTTAATGATGAGGAACAGTTGAAAAAATTGAATCTGGAAGGAGGGAAATTATGGACTGCCACCCAAATAGAGGATAATATTGGAACCGGAATATTTTCTGAATGTTTTGAACTGGAATTCGAGTATCTGAAAAATACCCTTCTTTTAGCACAGCGATTCAAAAAAACATTGTAAATCACTTGCACAATTGATTGATTCTTTGTAATTTTGTGCCGTTTTTCACCTGAAGTGGATCGTTATTAAATGATAATCAATGATTTATAAAAGCAATTCAGGTAAAAATTGATATAATAGCGTTAAATTGAATTTAAAAAATTATAATACAGGTAAAAGGAAGTAGAAAATGCCAACAATACAACAATTAGTAAGAACAGGGCGAACTACCCTGAAGGAAAAAAGCAAATCCCGCGCGCTGGATTCATGTCCGCAAAGACGTGGCGTTTGCGTGAGAGTGTATACAACAACACCAAAGAAACCAAACTCAGCGATGAGAAAGGTTGCGCGTGTTCGTTTAACCAACTCTAAAGAGGTGAATGCTTACATTCCCGGAGAAGGACATAACTTGCAGGAACACTCTATAGTATTAGTGCGCGGTGGTCGTGTTAAAGACCTTCCGGGTGTGCGTTATCACATTGTACGCGGAGCTTTGGATACAGCCGGCGTAAATGGTCGTACTCAAAGAAGATCAAAATATGGTGCTAAGCGTCCAAAACCAGGTGCAAAAGCTCCAGCTAAGAAATAATAATTAAAAATAATTACTGTTGATATTTTTGGATTAGGCTACTTATGAGGGTTGAGTAAATAGGTTCAGAGGAATTTATTGAAGACTGATAAAAGGCAACCAAACAACAAAAAATTTATAGCAATGAGAAAAACTAAACCTAAAAAAAGACAGGTATTACCAGATCCTGTATATGGTGATGTAAGGGTAACAAAATTTGTTAACCACCTTATGTATGACGGAAAAAAAAGTCTTTCGTACGACATTTTTTATTCTGCATTGGACACAGTTAAGGCAAAATTGGCCAACGAAGAGAAGTCAGCTCTCGAGATTTGGAAAGCTGCACTCGATAATATAACACCCCAGGTGGAAGTGAAGTCACGCCGTGTTGGTGGAGCTACATTTCAGGTTCCTACAGAAATCAGACCCGAGAGAAAAGAATCAGTTTCAATGAAAAATCTTATTTTGTATGCACGCAAAAGAGGAGGAAAAACTATGGCTGATAAATTGGCTGCTGAGATAATTGACGCATATAACAGTCAGGGGGGTGCATTCAAACGTAAAGAAGATATTCACAGAATGGCAGAGGCTAACCGTGCTTTTGCTCATTTTAGATTTTAACATAGCAAGTAGGTAAAAAAGATGGCTAAGGGTTCAAAAGACACATTAAAATTCACACGCAATATAGGGATTATGGCGCACATTGACGCCGGTAAGACTACTACATCTGAGCGTATCCTGTTTTATACAGGTCTTACGCATAAGATTGGAGAAGTACACGAAGGTGCTGCCACAATGGACTGGATGGAGCAGGAGCAGGAACGTGGTATTACGATTACGTCTGCTGCTACAACTGCTAACTGGAAATATAAAGACAATACATTTAAAATAAACTTAATTGACACCCCGGGACACGTGGATTTCACGGTAGAGGTGGAACGTTCGCTACGTGTACTTGATGGTGCTGTTGCAGCGTTTTGTGCCGTTGGTGGTGTTGAGCCTCAGTCTGAAACCGTATGGCGTCAGGCAGATAAGTATAAAGTACCAAGAATTGGTTATGTTAATAAGATGGACCGTTCTGGTGCTAACTTTTTTGATGTAGTTCGTCAGATAAAAGAGATGCTTGGTGCTAATGCAATGCCAATTCAGATTCCTATTGGAGCTGAAGAGTCTTTTAAAGGTGTTGTGGATTTAGTAACAATGAAAGCATATTACTGGCATGATGAGACAATGGGTGCACAATATGATGTTTTTGACATACCGGATGATCTTATTGATGAGGCAAATGAATGGCATGATAAAATGCTTGAGACCATCGCTGAATTCGATGATCAACTAATGGAGAAATACTTTGATGATCCTTCTACTATCACTGAAGATGAAATAAGAAGCGCTATCAGAAAAGGTACAATTTCAATGCAGATCAACCCTGTAATCTGTGGATCTTCATTCAAGAACAAAGGAGTTCAGACTCTTCTTGATTCTGTTTGTGCATATCTGCCAAGTCCTCTTGATACAGAGTCAATTACAGGTACCGATCCTAGTGATTCTACAAAAGAACTGGTACGTCATGCTGATCCAAGTGAACCTCTTAGTGCTCTTGCATTTAAGATTGCTACTGACCCATATGTAGGACGTCTATGTTTCTTCCGTGTATATTCAGGAGAGATAGAAGCAGGCTCTTATGTATATAATTCTCGTTCAGGTAAGAAAGAACGTATTTCACGTCTTTTCCAGATGCACTCAAGTAAACAAAATCCAAAAGAATTTATCGGTACCGGTGATATCGGTGCAGGAGTTGGATTTAAGGATATTCGTACAGGAGATACTCTCTGTGATGAAAAGAATCCTATCATACTTGAAGCAATGGACTTCCCGGAACCAGTTATTGGTATAGCTGTTGAGCCTAAGACTCAAAAAGATCTTGACAAGCTGTCTACTGGTCTTGCAAAACTTGCAGAAGAAGATCCAACCTTTACTGTTAAAACAGATGAAGAAACAGGTCAGACAGTGATTTCTGGTATGGGTGAACTTCACCTTGAGATCATTATTGATCGTTTAAAACGTGAGTTTAAAGTAGAAGCTAATCAGGGTCGTCCACAAGTTACATATAAAGAAGCTATCACTAAATCTGTTGAACTGCGTGAAACATACAAGAAGCAGACTGGTGGTCGAGGTAAATTTGCCGATATGATTGTTAGAGTTGAACCGGCTGATCCAGACTTTGAAGGTAACTTGCAATTTATTGACGAAGTAAAAGGTGGTAATATTCCTAAAGAATATATTCCATCTATCCAGAAAGGTTTTGAGCGTGCAATGAAAAATGGTGTACTAGCCGGATACTCAATGGATAAACTTAAAGTGACAGTAATTGATGGTTCATACCACGCAGTGGACTCTGACCAGTTGTCATTTGAGATTTGTGCTATGCAGGCATACAAGAGTGCTGTTGAAAAAGCCGGACCTGTATTGCTTGAGCCAATCATGAAGGTTGAAGTGGTTACACCTGAAGAGAGTATGGGTGATGTAATTTCTGACTTGAACAAAAGACGTGGACAGGTTGAGGGTATGGAATCTAACCGTTCAGGTGCACGTGTAGTCAAAGCAAGAACTCCTCTGGCTGAAATGTTTGGTTATGTTACTTCACTGAGAACAATTACTTCAGGGCGCGCAACATCAACAATGTCATTTTCACATTTCGAACCTGTTTCGGCTTCGATTGCAAAAGAAGTTCTAACAGAAGTAGGTGGCCGCGTAGATTTGATCAAATAATATAAATAGATATATGAGCCAAAAAATCAGAATCAAACTGAAATCTTACGATTATAGCCTTGTTGACAAATCAGCAGAGAAAATCGTAAAAACCGTAAAAGCTACGGGTGCAGTGGTAAGCGGACCAATTCCACTACCTACTCACAAACGCATATTTACAGTAAACCGTTCAACTTTCGTGAATAAAAAGTCACGTGAACAGTTCGAACTTGCTTCTTTTAAACGCCTGATCGACATTTACAGCTCAACGGCAAAAACTGTTGATGCACTTATGAAGCTTGAGTTGCCAAGCGGTGTTGAGGTAGAAATAAAAGTGTAAGTTTCAGAGATATTATTAATTAATAACAACTAGAGAAATGCCAGGATTATTAGGAAAAAAAATCGGAATGACTTCCGTTTTCAGTGCCGAGGGAAAAAACATTCCATGCACTGTTATCGAAGCTGGTCCTTGCGTGGTTACTCAAGTGAAGACCGTTGATAATGACGGTTATGATGCTATTCAACTGGGGTTTGTTGATAAGAAAGACAAACATACAACAAAAGCTGAAAAGGGTCACTTCAATAAAGCAGGAGTAACACCAAAGAGACACTTGGTCGAGTTCAAAGGTTTTGGAAACGAATATAAAGCGGGTTCCGAAATAAATGTAGAAATTTTTAATGACACCCCTTACGTGGATGTGATTGGTACATCAAAAGGTAAGGGATTTCAGGGTGTTGTAAAACGTCACGGCTTTTCCGGAGTTGGTGAATCAACTCACGGTCAGCACAACAGATTGCGTGCGCCGGGTTCTATTGGTGCAGCTTCATACCCTGCAAAGGTGTTTAAAGGAACCCGAATGGGTGGACATATGGGTAATGAACGTGTAACCGTTCAAAATTTACAGATAATTAAAGTGATTCCGGAACACAATCTTCTATTAGTTAAAGGATCAGTACCCGGAGCAAAAGGTTCAATCGTAATAATTGAGAAATAAAATGGAATTAGCAGTATATAATATCAAAGGAGAGGTGACAGACAAAAAGGTGACACTCGATGATTCCATTTTCGGGATTGAACCTAATGAGCATGTTATCTGGCTGGATGTAAAGCAATATCTGGCTAATCAGCGTCAAGGTACGCACAAAACTAAAGAGAGAGGTGAATTAGCAGGCAGTACACGTAAGCTGATCCGTCAAAAAGGTGGCGGTGGTGCACGTCGCGGTGATATCAAATCGCCATTGCTGGTTGGTGGTGGTCGTGCTTTTGGTCCTAAACCAAGAGACTATGGTTTTAAGGTAAATAAGAAAACTAAAGCATTAGCACGCAAGTCAGCTCTTTCTCTGAAAGCAAAGAATAGTTCAATTGTAGTTATTGAAGATTTAGAGTTTGATGCACCTAAAACAAAAAGTTTAGTTGAACTTACAAAGAGTCTACAACTTGCTGATAAAAAGCTACTTTTCGTTTTGCCAAGTCAAAATAAAAATGTATATTTGTCGGCTCGAAATTTAGGGAAAGTTAATATTGTAACAGCCTCAGATTTAAACACATATGCAATCATGGATGCAACAAATCTAGTGATTACTGAGTCTTCTGTGGCCGCGATTGACAACCTTTTTAAAGCATAAGGAGAAAAAAAATGAGTGTAATAATAAAACCCATATTCACTGAAAAGCAAACTGCAATTACTGACAAGTATGAAAACCGATATGGTTTTATGGTAGTACCTTCTGCTAATAAGGTGGAGATCAAGAAAGCAGTTGAATCGCTTTACAATGTACATGTTGAAAGCGTGAATACAATGCGTTATGATGGTAAAGAGAGAAGCCGTTATACAAAATCGGGAGTCGTTACAGGACGTACACCTTCATACAAAAAAGCAATCGTTACCTTGAGAAAAGGTGAAACAATCGATTTATTCAGCAATATCTAAAAAGAAATGGCAATACGTAAACTAAAGCCCACTACACCGGGGCAAAGACACAAGATTATCGGTTCATTTGAAAATATCACTGCAAGTGCACCGGAGAAATCTCTTGTTGTCGGTAAAGTAGCTACTGGCGGTCGCAACAATCGTGGTAAAATGACTACGAAAAATGTTGGAGGCGGTCACAAAAGGCGTTTCAGATTTATCGACTTTAAGAGAACAAAAGATGGTATCCCGGCCGTTGTAAAAAGTATTGAGTATGACCCAAACCGTTCAGCAAGAATTGCATTGCTTTATTATGCTGACGGAGCAAAATCATATATACTTGCACCAAACGGTCTAAAAGTTGGTACCACAGTGATGTCAGGAGACAAAGTAGCTCCTGAAGTTGGAAATGCGCTTCCTCTATCTCAAATACCGATTGGTACAGTAGTTCATAATATTGAGCTGAGACCTGGGCAGGGAGCTAAAATGGCACGCTCTGCCGGTACATTCGCACAACTAGTTTCTCGTGAAGAGAAATTTGCGATTATTAAAATGCCATCGGGAGAAGTTCGTAAGATTCTGTCTGCATGTAAAGCTACCATTGGTAGTGTTGGTAATTCGGACCATGCTTTGGAACAATCAGGTAAAGCCGGTCGTTCACGTTGGTTAGGTCGTCGTCCACGCACACGTGGGGTTGTTAAAAACCCTGTTGATCACCCAATGGGTGGTGGTGAAGGTCGCGCATCAGGAGGCCATCCAAGATCAGCCACAGGCTTATATTCTAAGGGCTTGAAAACAAGAGCTCCTAAAAAGCATTCTTCTAAGTATATTATTGAAAAAAGGAAGAAGAAGTAATCTGATTAATTATTAAAAACTATGAGCAGATCATTAAAAAAAGGTCCATATATCAATCTTAAACTGGAAAAGAAGGTTAACGACATGAATGAAAACGGTAAAAAAACCGTTATCAAAACATGGGCACGTGCTTCTATGATATCACCTGATTTCGTAGGGCATACTATAGCTGTACACAACGGAAACAAATTTATTCCGGTTTATATTACAGAAAATATGGTAGGTCATAAATTAGGCGAATTTGCTTTAACACGTACGTTCCGCGGACACGCAGGCAACAGAAAGAAATAAAGATAAATAAAAAAAGAGATGAGTGCTAGAAAAAGAATATCAGCCGAAAAGAGAAAAGAAGCCCGCAAAGAGGTCTCTTTTGCCGTGTTGAAAAACGTTCCTTCCTCTCCGCGAAAAATGCGTTATGTAGCCGATATGATACGCGGAATGGAAGTATTTAAGGCATTGGGTGTCTTAAAGTTTTCCAACAAAGAAGCTTCAGCAAAAGTAGAAAAATTATTATTGTCAGCTATTTCTAACTGGGAGCAGAAAAACGATCGCAAAGCAGAGACAGGCGAACTATTTATAAAAACAATATCTGTGGATGAAGGTACAACTCTTAAGAGACTTCGTACTGCTCCACAAGGTCGCGGTCATAGAATACGCAAACGTTCAAATCACGTTACAATAGTGGTTGACAGAATTAATAAAGAAGAACAAGAACAAAATTAAGTAAGATGGGACAAAAAGTAAATCCGATAGCAAATCGTTTGGGTATCGTCAAGGGATGGGACTCTAACTGGTATGGCGGAAATGATTATGGTGATATTTTGTTGGAAGATAACAAGATCAGAACCTATTTGAATGCCCGTCTTGCTAAAGCAAGTGTATCCCGTATAGTAATCGAGAGAACACTGAAACTTGTAACGATCACAATTTGTACTGCACGTCCTGGTATCATTATTGGTAAAGGTGGACAAGAGGTTGACAAATTGAAAGAAGAGTTGATGAAGATAACCGATAAGGATATCCAAATTAATATTTATGAAATCAAGAAGCCAGAGCTTGATGCAGTAATAGTAGCAAACAACGTTGCTCGTCAGATAGAAGGTAAAATTGCTTACCGCAGAGCTGTTAAAATGGCTATTGCCTCTACTATGAGAATGGGTGCAGAAGGTATTAAGATTCAGGTATCAGGTCGTTTGAACGGTGCTGAAATGGCTCGTTCTGAAATGTACAAAGAGGGTAGAACTCCTCTTCACACTTTCCGTGCTGATATTGACTATGCTCTTGCAGAAGCCCTGACAAAAGTTGGTTTGATTGGAGTAAAAGTTTGGATATGCCGTGGTGAAGTCTATGGTAAGAAGGATCTTGCACCTTCGTTTGCAACTTCTAAAGATAACCGTTCACAAGGTGGCCGCGGAGCTGGTCGTCAGGACGGCGGCAGAGGTGGCAGACGTGGCGGCAGAAGGAATAAAAATAAAGCTTAATAGGATAAGATATGTTACAACCAAAGAAAACTAAATTCAGAAGACAGCAGAAAGGACGAATGAAAGGCTTAGCCAGTCGCGGAAATGAGCTGGCATTTGGTTCTTTCGGTATCAAAGCTCTGCAATCTAAGTGGATTACCGGAAGTCAGATCGAAGCTGCCCGTATTGCTGTGACACGTTATATGCAACGTCAAGGTCAGGTTTGGGTACGTATTTTTCCGGATAAGCCTATCACAAAGAAACCTGCCGAAGTACGTATGGGTAAAGGAAAAGGTAATCCGGAAGGATTTGTTGCACCTGTAACTCCGGGGAGAATTCTTTTCGAGATCGAAGGTGTATCCTTTGAGGTAGCACAAGAAGCATTGCGTTTAGCAGCTCAGAAACTACCTGTTACTACTAAGTTTGTAGTGAGAAGAGATTATGATTATGAACAAAAATCATAAATGAAGATGAAAAATCAAGAAGAATTAAGAGAGCTACCCGATAAAGATTTGAAAGAAAGATTGGATGCTGAGGTAATTGAGTTAAATCAATTACGAATCAATCATACCATTACACCACTGGATAATTCAGGCTTGCTCAGGGAAAAACGCAGAAACATTGCCCGTATTAAAACTGAACTGCGTGCAAGAGAATTGAAAAAAGATCAATAATACAGAGAATGGAAACGAGAAATTTAAGAAAAGAAAGAATCGGGGTCGTTTTCAGTAATAAGATGGATAAAACCGTCACTGTTGCTGTAAAATGGAAAGAGAAACACCCTATATATGGGAAATTCGTTAATAAAACGAAGAAATTTCACGCCCATGATGAGAAGAACGACTGTAACATAGGTGATACAGTGCGTATAATGGAAACACGTCCTTTGAGTAAAACAAAGAGATGGAGAGTGGTTGAAATAATGGAAAGGGCTAAGTAATATGATACAGAGAGAATCCAGATTAACAGTTACCGATAATAGTGGTGCCAGAGAAGTTCTCTGCATAAACGTACTAGGAGGTACAGGAAGACGTTATGCGTCAGTAGGGGATATCATTGTTGTTTCAATAAAGAGTACAATCCCTTCAAGTGATATTAAAAAAGGTGCTGTATCAAAAGCAATCATAGTACGCACGAAAAAAGAGATTCGTAGAGCTGATGGTTCTTACATACGATTCGATGACAATGCATGTGTTCTACTGAATAATGCAGGAGAATTGAGAGGAAGTCGTATTTTTGGACCAGTTGCACGTGAACTCCGTAGTACTAATATGAAGATTGTTTCATTAGCTCCTGAAGTATTATAATCTATTAAGCAATCACAGGCAATGACAAAATTACATATAAAGAAAGGTGATACAGTTTACGTAAATGCTGGCGAAGATAAAGGTAAAACCGGTCGCGTGCTTGAGATCCTTGTAAAAAAGAATCGAGCTATAGTTGAAGGCGTAAATGTTGTATCAAAGCATGCTAAACCCAGCGCACAAAATCCAAACGGTGGAATAGAAAAGAAAGAGGCATCTGTGCATATTTCTAATCTAAATCCTGTAGATCCAAAGACAGGAAAACCAACTCGCGTAGGTAGAAAAGCAGATAGTAAAGGAAAAAATGTACGTTACGCTAAAAGATCAGGGGAGGAATTGAAATGAGTGAAACTACAACAAAATACGAGGTAAGTCTGAAAAATGACTATAAAGAGCGTATCGTTCCCTCATTAATGAAAGAATTCGGCTATAAGTCCATAATGCAGGCTCCAAAACTTGAGAAAATCGTTATTAATCAAGGTTTGGGTATTGCGGTAGCAGATAAGAAAATTATCGAAACAGCTATAAATGAACTTACAGCAATAACTGGTCAAAAAGCTGTCGCTACTGTATCAAGAAAAGATATTTCTAACTTCAAGCTTCGTAAGAAAATGCCAATTGGAGTTCGTGTTACATTGCGAAACGAAAAAATGTATGAATTCCTTGAAAGACTTGTACGTGTAGCTTTACCACGTATACGTGACTTTAAGGGCATTGGTGGTAAACTAGACGGAAGAGGAAATTATACTCTAGGTATAGAGGAACAGATTATCTTCCCTGAGATTAACATTGATAATGTTCCTCGTATTCTTGGAATGAATATTACTTTTGTAACTAATGCTCAAACTGACGAAGAGGGATATGCACTTTTAAGAGAGTTTGGATTACCATTTAGAACAAAACAAAATCAATAGAAAATGGCAAAAGAATCAATGAAAGCCCGTGAGGTGAAAAGAGCTAAAATGGTTGCCCGTTATGCTGAAAAAAGAGCAAAATATATAGCAGAAGGCAATTATGAGGCACTTCAATCTATCCCTAAAAATGCTTCTCCGGTACGTTTGCACAATCGTTGCAAAATAACCGGTCGTCCTAAAGGATACATGCGCCAGTTTGGCCTTTCACGTATCCAGTTCAGGGAAATGGCATCAAAGGGTCAAATTCCGGGAGTTAAAAAAGCAAGTTGGTAAAGCTGAGTAAGTGATTTATCACAATCAGAAATCAATAAATTATTAAATATTGTCCCGATAGGCGGGATCAATTTAAATTATTAGTATATGACAGATCCTATAGCAGATTATTTGACGCGGTTAAGAAATGCAATCCAGGCGAAACATCGTGTGGTTGAGATTCCCGCTTCAAACTTAAAGAAAGATATCACTAAGATTCTTTTTGAAAAGGGCTACATTCTTAATTATAAGTTTGTAGATGACGGACCACAAGGAACAATTATGGTTGCGTTAAAGTATGATCCAATAAACAAGGTAAACGCAATTAAAAAACTTGAACGAATCTCTACTCCTGGTTTACGTAAATATGTAGGCCACAAAGATTTACCACGCGTTCTTAATGGTTTGGGAATTGCAATTTTATCTACTTCAAATGGAGTAATGACAGATAAGGAAGCCCGCGAGCAAAAAGTGGGTGGTGAAGTTTTATGTTACGTTTATTAATTTGAAGGAGATTAAAGTATGTCAAGAATAGGAAAATTACCCATAAAAGTGCCTGCGGGCGTTACTATAACAGTGGGGAAAGATAATGCGGTTACAGTTAAAGGTCCAAAAGGTGAGTTAAGCCAGAAGGTTGAGGGAGGTATGATTATCGAACTTAATGATGGTGAACTTACAATCAACAGACCAGATGAGTCAAAAGAAAGCCGCTCACTGCATGGTTTATATCGTTCTTTATTGAACAATATGGTTATTGGTGTTTCGGAAGGTTTCCGTAAAGAACTGGAATTAGTAGGTGTTGGTTATCGAGTTTCAAACAATGGACAGATTCTCGATTTATCACTTGGTTACACTCACTCTATACTTTTGGAACTACCTAAAGAAATTAAGGTTGAAACTAAGATGGAAAGAAACAAGAACCCTCTTATTTTACTGGAATCTTGTGATAAACAACTACTGGGACAGGTTTGTGCAAAAATACGCTCATTCCGTAAACCTGAACCTTATAAAGGAAAAGGTGTACGTTTTGTTGGTGAACAGGTTCGCCGCAAATCTGGTAAAACAGCAGCTAAATAATTTTACGTAAACACTGAAACGCAATGATAACTAAAAACGAAAGAAGACTTAAAATAAAAACTCGTGTTCGAGGAAAAGTATCCGGTTCTCCCGAGAGACCACGCCTTTCTGTTTACAGGAGTAATAAGCAGATATACGCACAGGTGATTGATGATATTTCCGGCACTACACTTGCATCAGCATCTTCTCTGAAAATTCAGGATAAACTTCCTAAAAAAGAGATGGCTGCTAAAGTAGGTGAAATGATTGCTCAAAATGCAAAAGAGGCTGGAATCGAAACTGTTGCTTTTGACAGAAACGGTTACCTGTATCATGGAAGAATTAAAGAACTGGCTGATGCCGCTCGTAAAGGAGGACTTAAATTTTAACGATTATGGCTAGAGATAATAACAAAGTAAAAACTACAAACGATATCGAGTTAAAAGACCGTTTAGTGGCTATTAATCGTACTACTAAGGTAACAAAAGGTGGACGTACTTTCACATTTGCTGCTATGGTAGTTGTAGGTGATGAAGACGGCATCGTAGGTTGGGGCTTAGGAAAAGCAGGTGAAGTTGCAACAGCTATTGCAAAAGGTGTAGAAGCTGCTAAGAAAAACCTGATAAAAGTACCAATTTATAAAGGTACAATTCCACATCAGCAAACAGCACGTTTTGGTGGTGCTGAGGTGTTTTTGAAACCTGCAGTTACAGGAACAGGAGTAAAAGCAGGAGGTGCTATGCGCGCTGTGCTTGAGAGTGTTGGTATTACAGACGTTCTTGCAAAGTCTAAAGGATCATCTAATCCTCACAACCTTGTGAAAGCCACTATTCTCGCGCTTACTGAATTGAGAGATCCATTAACGGTAGCTCAAAACAGAGGTGTAAGTATGGAAAAAGTATTTAAAGGATAAAAATTAAATCTGAAATGGCTACAATAAAAATAAAACAGACTAAAAGCAGAATCGGTGCTCCTAAAGATCAGAAAAGAACATTGGATAGTTTAGGGCTTACCAAGATGAATCGAGTGGTTGAACATGAAGATAATGCCACAATTAGAGGTCTTATAAATAAAGTTCACCATTTGGTAACTGTAATAGAATAATTGAAGTATAAACGGTTAAAAGATATATAAAATGAATTTATCGAATTTAAAACCGGCTGCAGGTGCTACTAAATCCAGCAAAAGAATTGGCCGTGGTGAAGGCTCGGGTAAAGGCGGTACCTCAACAAAAGGTCATAAAGGACAAAAATCAAGATCTGGCTATTCAAAGAAAGTCGGTTTCGAAGGAGGACAGATGCCATTACAGCGTCGTGTTCCTAAATTCGGATTTAAACCTTTAAAAAGAGTTGAGTATAAAGCTATAAATTTAGAGACTCTTCAGGAATTAGCAGATACACAGAAGTTGACTAAAATTGATACTGAAGTTTTACTGAATGCAGGTTTAATTACTAAGAAGCATTTAGTTAAGATATTAGGTAAAGGTGCGTTGACTTCTAAATTGGAAGTGGAAGCTCATGCTTTCTCTAAAACTGCTGAACAGGCAATTATAACTGCAGGCGGAACCGCTGTAAAACTCTAAAAAAATGGGATTCGTACAAACTGTTAAGAACATATGGAAAATAGAAGATCTCAGACAGAGACTTCTGATAACCCTTGGATTTATTGCCATTTACAGGTTTGGTTCCTTCGTAGTTTTACCAGGTATTAATCCTGAATCACTAGTAGCACTTCAGCAAAATGCAAGCTCCGGATTACTTAGCTTGTTAGATATGTTTTCCGGTGGAGCATTTGCTAATGCATCTATATTTGCACTTGGTATTATGCCTTATATTTCTGCATCTATTGTAATGCAGTTATTAGGTATTGCAGTACCTGCTTTCCAGAAGATGCAACGAGAAGGCGAAAGTGGAAGAACCAAAATTAATCAGTATACCCGTTACTTAACAGTAGCGATTCTACTGATTCAGGGACCTGCATATCTTTATGGTGCTGTAGGTGCAGCCATACCTGGTGGATTCTGGGATTGGGTGTTACCATCAACAGTTATTCTTGCAGGTGGCAGTATGTTTATTCTTTGGCTTGGTGAACGTATAACTGACAAAGGAGTTGGTAATGGTATCTCATTTATCATTCTTATAGGTATTATTGCTCGTCTGCCTCAAGCAATTGTTGCTGAATTCGACAGACTATTGAACGCTCCCGGTGGATTAGTTCTACTATTGCTTGAGCTGTTATTCTTAGTTGCTGTTACAGCAGCTGCAATTATGCTTGTACAAGGAGTAAGAAAAGTACCTGTACAGTATGCTAAAAGAATTGTAGGTAATAAGCAATATGGTGGAGTAAGGCAGTATATACCGCTTAAGGTAAATGCAGCAAATGTTATGCCTATAATTTTTGCTCAAGCATTAATGTTTATTCCAATCACTTTTGCACAGTTTTCTGTTAGTGAAGGTGGAGGCTTTTGGGCAGCATTAATGAACCCGGGAAGTTTCTGGTACAATCTATTATTTGGATTGATGATCATTGCTTTTACCTATTTCTACACTGCGATTACTGTTAATCCTGTGCAGATGGCGGAAGATTTGAAACGTAATAATGGATTCATTCCAGGAGTGAAACCAGGCAAAAAGACAGCTGAGTATATCGATACAATAATGTCGAGAATAACATTGCCCGGATCTTTTTTCCTTGCAATTGTTGCTATACTACCTGCGTTTGCCGGTCTAATGGGAATTAATTCTATGTTTGCCCAGTTTTTTGGAGGTACATCTCTTTTGATTCTAGTAGGTGTTGTACTTGATACTTTACAACAGATAGAAAGTCATCTTCTGATGCGTCATTATGATGGTTTCCTGAAATCCGGAGCTAAAATCAAAGGCAGAACAGGTTCTGCTGCTGTCTATTAATGTTTTTAGTCATATGAATAGCAAAATGATCATACTGAAAACGGACGAGGAAATCGAATTTATGCGCGAAGCAAACCGCTTGGTAGGAATGACTCTCGGTGAGTTATCAAAACATATCAAACCCGGTATTACAACGCTTGAACTTGATAGAATTGCAGAAGAGTTTATCAGAGATCATGGAGCAATTCCTACCTTTTTAGGGTATGGTGGTTTTCCAAATTCAATTTGTACTTCAGTAAACGATCATATAGTTCACGGCATTCCAAATAATATTCCACTTAAAGATGGTGATATTATTTCGGTAGATTGCGGTACTAAATTGCGCGGTTTTTGCGGTGATTCTGCCTATACATTCTGTGTAGGCGAAGTAGATGAAAAGGTTAAAGATCTTTTACGAGTTACTAAAGAATCACTTTACAAAGGAATAGAAAGTGCAAAAGCTGAAGGTAGAATTGGAGATATTGGTTCAACAATACAGGAGTATTGTGAAAAAAGAGGATATTCTGTTGTCCGTGAATTAGTAGGTCATGGAATAGGTAGAGAAATGCATGAAGCCCCCGAAGTGCCAAATTATGGCAGACGAGGTACTGGTCCTAAAATCAGTAATGGTATGTGCATAGCTATCGAGCCAATGATAAATATGGGTGGTAAAAAAGTAGTTTTCGAAAGCGATGGATGGACTGTCAGAACTAAAGACCGAAAACCTTCTGCGCATTTCGAGCATACTATTGCTATTCGTAATGGAAAAGCAGATATTCTTTCAACATTTGAATTTATAAAGGAAACAAACTAAAAACTTAAAGATTAAATAATGGCTAAACAAGCAGCAATAGAACAGGACGGAACGATTGTTGAAGCATTATCAAATGCAATGTTTCGTGTTGAACTTGAAAACGGGCATGAGATCACTGCTCATATATCCGGCAAAATGCGAATGCATTATATTAGAATTTTACCCGGAGATAGAGTAAGAGTTGAGATGTCACCCTATGATCTTACGAAAGGAAGAATTTCGTTCAGATATAAATAAGAGATTAATTTTTATTTAGATCAGTTGTTATTAGTTTTGTAATTATAAACAGTAATAACTGATCGAAAATAAAAATTTAGAGAAACAGAATAATATAGAGTACCTGAATAATCAGGAGAATAACAAGAAACGAGCAAAAATTTAAGCAATATGAAAGTAAGAGCATCTTTAAAGAAACGTTCGGCCGACTGCAAAATAGTTAGAAGAAAAGGCCGTTTGTATGTTATTAATAAAAAGAATCCTAAGTTTAAACAACGTCAGGGATAAAAAGTATATCATTGTAATCTAATAATAAGAATATATATGGCAATAAGAATTGTTGGTGTCGATCTGCCGCAGAATAAAAGGGGTGAAGTTGCCCTTACCTATATTTATGGCATTGGAAGAAGCGCAGCTAACACCATTTTAACAAAAGCAGAAGTTGATAGAGATATCAAAGTAAAAGACTGGACTGACGATCAGGCTGCCCGGATTCGTGAGATTATCTCCACAGAATTTAAAGTAGAAGGAGATCTTCGTTCTGAGGTGCAACTTAACATTAAGAGATTAATGGATATTGGTTGCTATAGAGGAATTCGTCATCGTATCGGATTACCCGTACGAGGACAGAGTACTAAAAATAATGCACGTACTCGAAAAGGAAGAAAGAAAACCGTTGCTAACAAGAAAAAAGCTACTAAATAATAGATAGGTAACATGGCAAAAAGAACAGTTGCAGCTAAGAAGAGAAATGTAAAAGTAAGTGCAGTAGGACAAGCACACATCTCTTCATCATTCAACAACATAATTGTATCGCTTACAAACGAAAACGGCGAAGTAATCAGTTGGTCATCAGCTGGTAAAATGGGATTCAGAAGTTCCAAAAAAAATACTCCATATGCAGCACAAATGGTTGCAGGGGACTGTGCTAAAGTAGCATATGATTTAGGATTGCGTAAAGTGAAAGCTTATGTGAAAGGTCCTGGAAACGGACGTGAATCGGCAATCAGAACAATTCATGGGTCAGGCATTGAAGTTACTGAGATTGTAGATGTGACACCACTACCTCATAATGGATGCCGTCCACCAAAAGCCAGAAAAGTTTAATCAACAGATAATTTAAGTTTCATTTACCTTGAGACTTGAGCTGTGAAATGATTACAATACAGCTTCTCTGTAATCGCGGCTGCACAGTTTAGGCTTCAGAAAAAAAAGTTTAATTGTAAAATGGCAAGATATACTGGTCCAAAATCAAAAATCGCCCGTAGATTTGGCGAACCTATTTTCGGCCCCGATAAAGTTCTTTCTAAAAAGAATTATCCTCCGGGTCAGCATGGGAATTCACGTAGAAGAAAAACCTCTGAATATGGAATTCAGTTACGTGAAAAACAACGTGCGAAATATACATACGGAGTACTGGAAAAACAATTCCGTCGTACTTTTGACAAAGCATCTCGCAGCCGTGGAATTACTGGTGAAGTACTTTTACAGCTGTTAGAGCAAAGACTCGACAACATGGTGTTCCGCTTAGGAATCGCACCTACAAGAGCCGCAGCACGTCAACTTGTTAGTCACCGCCACATTGTAGTAAATGGAAAAGTGGTTAATATCCCTTCTTATACAGTTAAACCAGGGGATGTTGTTGGTGTAAGAGAAAAATCAAAATCGATGGAGGTGATTGTAAACTCTTTAACAGGGTTCAATCATAGTAAATACCCTTGGATAGAATGGGATAACAGCACATCAAGCGGTAAGCTGCTGCATATTCCTGAAAGAGCAGATATCCCGGAAAGTATAAAAGAACAACTCATCGTAGAATTATATTCTAAACAATAATTTCATGGCAATATTAGCATTCCAAAAACCCGATAAAGTAATCATGTTACAGGAGGATACCTTCTCCGGTAAGTTTGAATTTCGTCCGTTGGAACCCGGATATGGCATAACTATAGGCAACGCCTTACGCCGTATTCTACTTTCTTCGCTCGAAGGATTCGCGATTACTTCGGTAAAAATTGACGGAGTGGAGCATGAATTTGCCTCCATACCCGGCGTTATAGAAGATGTGACAGGAATCATTTTGAATCTGAAGAAAGTAAGATTCAAAAGGATAGTGGAAGAGTTCGAAACAGAAAAAGTGAGCATCGCTATTTCGGGAACGGAAGTGTTTAAAGCCGGAGATATTGGTAAATTACTAACCGGTTTCGAAGTTCTTAATCCCGAACTTGAAATTTGTCGTATGAATAAAAAGGCGGAAATACGCCTTGAACTGACAATAAACAAGGGAAGGGGTTATGTCTCAGCTGACGAAAATCGCGAAATGCTTGCAACAGATGATGTACAAGCAATAGCAATTGATTCAATCTTTACTCCTATACGAAACGTGAAATACGAAATCGAGGATTATCGAATTGAACAGAAGACTGACTACGAAAAGCTGGTTATTGAAATAATCACAGATGGTTCAATTGCACCTAAAGAAGCATTAAAAGAGGCTGCTAAAATACTTATTCAGCATTTTGTATTGTTTTCAGATGATAATAAGATTATGCTGGAAACAACAGATACAGAAGGTATTGAAGAGTTCGATGAAGAAGTGCTTCATATGCGTCAGTTACTGAAACGCAAATTGTCTGATCTTAATCTTTCAGTTAGAGCTCTTAACTGTTTAAAAGCTGCTGATGTAGAAACTTTAGGACAATTAGTTCAGCACAACAAGAACGATCTGCTTAAATTCCGTAACTTTGGTAAGAAATCACTAACAGAGCTAGAAGAATTGCTCGATGGACTGAATCTTACTTTTGGTATGGATATCTCGAAATACAAATTAGATAAAGACTAGTTACTACAATGAGACATAGAAAAAGAAATAATCATTTAGGGCGTAAAACTGCACACCGTTCAGCAATGTTGTCAAATATGGCAACTTCGCTTATAATGCATAAACGTATTTTCACCACAGTTCCAAAAGCTAAAGAATTAAGAAAGTTTGTGGAACCTCTGATTACAGTGAGCAAAGAAGATTCAACTAACTCAAGACGTCTTGTTTTCAGCAAGCTGAAAAACAAATATGCCGTAACAGAGTTGTTCCAGACTGTTTCACAGAAAGTTGGAGATCGCCCGGGTGGATACACAAGAATCATTAAAACAGGAAACAGACTTGGTGATAACGCTTCAATGTGCTTCATCGAACTGGTAGACTTTAATGAAAACATGCTAGGCGAAGCTACAACAAAGAAAGCTAAAACACGTCGTTCACGCAGAGGCAAAGGTACAGGTGCAGCTGCAGTTGCAGGAACAAAAGCTGAAGAATCCAAGGAAGTAAAAGAAACCAATAAAGCGAAAAAAACTGAAGCTAAGGCTAAGGTAGAAAAAGCTGAAACCAAGGAAGCAGAAGCAAAATCTGAAGTGGCAACTTCTGAGGAAGTTACTGTAACAGAAGAAGTGAAAGATCAAAAAGCAGAAACTGAATCAAGTGAAGCTAAAGAGGAAGTTAAAAATGAGGTTAAAGAGGACAATGTAGCCGCAGATGACCAAGTTGATACTCCTTCTGAAGATAAAGCTTGATATCTAAGATAAACATTGTGGGTACAATGTCATTCACGCTGAGACCTAAAAGCTCAGTGGATATAGTATCTACAGTGAAGCTGTGATTTTTAAAATGTTAAACATTAAGGAAAGCGCCGCGAGTGATCGTAGCGCTTTTTTCATGGAACAATATCCCGTCTCAGGCGTTGTAACCATAACTTTATTCGATAATATGTTATGAAAAAAAAGATTGTTGTTGCAGGTTGCGGGTTTGGTGGATTACAATTCGTAAACCATCTAAAAAAAAATATGTATGATATCATAGTTTTTGATAAAGTAAATCATCATCAGTTTCCACCTCTGTTTTATCAGGTGGCAGCTTCACAGATTGAACCATCTACGGTATCTTTCCCCATCAGAAAAATCTTCCAGAATAGAAGAGATGTACGCATTAGAATGGCATCAGTAATTTCAGTAAATGATGCTGAAAAGTATATAGAAACATCTATTGGTAGATTTAGTTACGATTATTTGGTGATCTCTACTGGAACAAGTACTAATTTTTATGGTAATAAACAGGTAGAAGAGAATGCACTGGGGTTAAAATCAACCTATCAGTCAATTAACGTACGTAATGAGATATTGCATAATTTTGAAGAACTTCTATATGTCGATAACAAAGAAGGGCATTACAATATCGTAATAGTAGGAGGAGGTGCAACAGGTGTTGAACTAGCAGGTGCATTTGCTGAGATGACAAAAGAGATACTTCCCAAGGACTATCCCAACATAGATAAAAAAAAGGTCAATGTTTATCTATTAGAAGGAGGAACTAACACACTGGCAAATATGAGTCCTTTTGCCCAGAAATACTCTCAGAAACAACTGCGGAAAATGGGAGTAATAGTAAAAACCGGAACCATTGTAACCGATTATGACGGTGAAATGGTTACTCTTAATAACGGAGAGCAGATCCCAACAAAGAACCTAATATGGTCGGCAGGAGTCATCGGTAACTCAATAGGAGGTATTCCTGAAGAATCCATTCTTCGAAATGGACGTGTCAGAGTTGACAGGTATAATAAGGTACAGGGACTTTCAAACGTTTATGCCATAGGTGATGTAGCATATATGGAGACCGAGAAATATCCCAATGGTCACCCACAACTAGCAAATGTTGCCATAGGTCAAGGAAAGAACCTCGCACGTAATTTAATGAGGCAGGATAACTCCAATAAGCCATTGAAACAGTACGAATATCGGAACCTGGGTACAATGGCTACGATTGGTAGAAATAAAGCAGTAGTGGATCTCCCTTTTATCAAATTCAAAGGATATTTTGCTTGGTTAGTGTGGATGTTCCTTCACTTAATGCTTATACTGAGCGTAAGAAACAAGTTAGTAGTCTTTATAAACTGGGCATGGAATTATGTCACTAAGAATAATTCACTTCGACTAATTCTGAAAGACAGCGATTGATTTTTGAGAGAGGTGTATCATTGACTTTATTATCCTCATAAAAAAGAGAGGATAATAAAGTCAACGTTTTATTTATGAATAGTTATGGTTTATAGTATTTCCCATACAAGATAAGCAGATACAAGCCAGTGATTAAGCTTGTCATTAGAGATAGGAGTAGATTCAGGAATACTTATAGTTAATGTGTGATTGCCAGGTTTGATAACCTGCAGATTAATTTCTTCAGGCGTTACATCACTTCCGGGGCACCAGTTGCTACGCGATAAATCAGATGATGCCAGAGGTTCTTCAATCTCTTTTACTTCACGTTTTCCCCCACGACCAATATATGCCATAGGTCTGGTTCTTAGCCATACACCAGAAGTGGGATTAAAACGACGGAAAGAGGCACAGTCGGTTCTCCACGGTGTAAAGTTTAAAATCTCCTCTCCATCAATAGAAAGTATGTTTTTTTGCGGGCGAAACTCATCTCCTCCCGAATGACCACCATGTCCTGTTGTAATATATTTCAATCTAACATTTTTAGCATTCTCAGGTATGTTAAAAGCAATTTCCACATCTCTACGTGAGAATATATCGGGATGACTCTGACCGATATAATAGTTTGTATTAATCAGAGGCTCAACATGAACTTCAGGGCGGAGATCACAAGCAAGAGTACTTTCAGTGAATTTAAGTTCCACATCAACAATATACCCTTCAGGAGTCCATGTATCTATAAATATACCAACATAAGCATCACTTTCGAGAAGTGAAAGCAGGTCAGTTATATCCTGAGTCCACACAACCTCTTTTGCCCAGCCATCAACATATACCGGTCGCCTTTTTGCAGAAGTAGAATCATCATCAGCACTAAAATGGCCAACACCAAAAGGTGTCATAAACCTCATCAGTTCAACTGTAGGATTATAATTTTCACCTCTAACTATGCCTTTAAAGTGTTCATACAGAGTTGTGTCTTGTTGTGGGTAAACATGTCGGTCAGCTGCTATATCAATCATGTTTATTCCTGATTCGGCCGGAATTACGAAACATGAACCTGATTTATCCCATGGATCCCCATTAGAAACCAGAGATATTTTAATCTCAACATTAGTGAAGTTAGTGAATTTTGGAATATCAATTTTTTTCAAAGCAATACGGCCATTACCCAGGTAAACTATATCCCCTTTTTCAACAACACCGTTAGGATATTCAGATGGATTAAAAAGTATTGGAGTATCATTAAAAACTTTCTTATTTATTACATCTTTTGTTCGTTGAGCTAATGAAAGCTGTAAAAATGCCACCAGTAAGATAGTGACCGAAATTAGTCTTTTCATAAATAAAGTGGATAAAAATATTAATTAGAACAAAAGTACAAAAAATCAGTTATATTTGTGTAGCTGTATGTTTAGGGCCAATTCAATAATTTAGAACATATTATAAAATTCATAAAAAGTTATGCGAGTAAAAGACATTCTACAATCTATAGAACAATTAGCCCCTATTTCACTTCAAGAAGACTTTGACAACAGTGGTGTTCAAGTTGGCGATATAAAC
The DNA here is from genome assembly GCF_001282625.1 of Lascolabacillus massiliensis. Taxonomy (NCBI): domain Bacteria; kingdom Pseudomonadati; phylum Bacteroidota; class Bacteroidia; order Bacteroidales; family Porphyromonadaceae; genus Lascolabacillus; species Lascolabacillus massiliensis. Next base: position 274,675 of record NZ_CTEJ01000002.1, on the reverse strand, counting down.
AGAGAAGCTACCGGAGTCCTGTTAGCAATAGATATCACTGAGTATGTCATAGAAGAAGCAATTTCACTTGGTTGTAATCTGATTATATCGCATCATCCTTTGGCATTCAGACCATTCAAATCACTAACAGGGAAAAATTATGTTGAGCGGTGTTTACTTAAAGCAATTAAAAATGACATTGTTATTTATGCAGCCCATACAAATCTTGATAATGCACTTCAAGGAGTAAACTACAAACTAGCCAGCATGCTTGAACTTGAAAATGTTAAAATACTTCAACCTAAAGAAAAGGCACTTTTAAAGTTTGTTACTACTGTCCCGACTCAACATGCTGAGAGTGTAAGAAATGCCCTTTTTAATGCTGGAGCAGGACATATAGGCAATTATGACAGCTGTAGTTACAATCTCACCGGTGAAGGTACATTCAGAGCAGGCATTGGAGCAAACCCACATGTTGGAAATATAGATGAGATGCATTTTGAGCCTGAAGTAAGAATAGAAACTGTATTACCTGTTATGAAAAAAGAGGAAGTGCTTCGTGCACTTCTTGCTGTGCATCCTTATGAAGAGCCTGTTTATGACCTCTACCCTTTAGAAAATGAGTGGTCGCGTCATGGCAGTGGAGTAGTGGGGGTGCTACCTGAGCCCATGCCAGAGCAGGAGTTTCTCTATTTATTGAAAGATATCTTTAATCTGCCAACAATTCGTCACTCCAAACTTGAGGGTAAAGAGATCAGAGATGTTGCCATTTGTGGTGGTGCAGGCGCTTTCTTAATACCCAAGGCAATTTCTTATGGTGCTGATGCCTTTGTAACTGGTGAAGCTAAATATAACGACTTTTATGATGTTGAAGATCGAATATTACTTGCAGTATTAGGACATTACGAATCTGAGATATGCACAAAAGATATATTTTTTGATGTAATTTCAGGAAAATTTCCTAACTTTGCGATACATAAATCGGCATTCGATTCGAATCCCGTGAAATACCTGTAACAAGAGGCGGTCTGACTAGTTCCCGCTGTTACAGTTAAATGTGGTAATATAACGATCTTCAGTAAGCTCGTAGAATTACTGCATTTTTTGTTTGATATAATAATTGAAATATAAACCGTTCACTTAAAATTCAAATTATGGCTACAAAAAAAGCTAAAGCAGAACAGGAAGTGTCAGTTGAAGATAAATTAAAATCACTCTTCAAATTACAATCCTATTTATCAGAGATTGACCGTATTAAAACGTTGCGAGGAGAATTACCTCTTGAGGTGGCAGACTTAGATGATGAAATTGCCGGATTAGGAACTCGTATCAATAACTTCCAGCTTGAAGTGAAACAGCTTGAAGAAAATACAAAGTTACAGAAGGGAAAGATAGAGACCAGCAAGGCTAAAATTGAGAAATATAATAAGCAACTTGACAATGTGAGAAATAGTAAAGAGTATGATCATCTCTCAAAAGAAATTGAGTTTGAGACGCTTGAAATAGCTCTTTCTGAAAAGCATATCCGTGAGTTTGAACAGGAGATAAACTCAATTAAGGAGCAGATAAAAGAAGCAAATGAGTTGCTGAAAGAAAAAACGGCAGATCTTGAGCACAAGAAAAAAGAGTTGGATGATATAGTTTCAGAAACGAAAGCTAAAGAAGAAAAAATTCGTGAAAAAGCTAAAAAGACTGAAACAACTATTGAACCACGTCTTCTGACTGCTTTTAAACGCATACGTAAGAATGCTCGCAATGGATTAGGTGTAGTACCTATTCAGCGTGGAGCCTGTGGAGGTTGTTTCAATAAGATTCCGCCACAGAAGCAGATGGACATTAAACTTAGAAAGAAAATTATTGTATGCGAATATTGCGGTAGAATTATGATTGACCCGGATATTGCAGGAATTTCTGAATAATAATATTTAGTTGAAATACTGAATTATTTCACTAATTTATTCAGAATTTATGTTATTTGAGTACAAAAAAATGTACCTTTGCAAATTCAATAAGCAGGGTGCTCTAATTTAATACACAGCTTAATTAGAACCTTTTGATTTATAATTGATTGTTCAAAAAAAGTTTAAGAGAAAGGTAATTTATTATAAACTATATGGCTAATCTGATAAATATTAAGAAAGGCTTGCAAATTCCGTTACTTGGAGCTTCTGAAGAAATTTTAAGAGGCAAAGTAACAAGTGAATTTGTGAGAATTTGTCCTGAAGATTTTCATGGCATCACTCCCAAGCTGGCCGTCAAAGTTGATGACAGGGTTAAAGCCGGAAATACTTTGTTTTATTCCAAAGATCATCCCGAGATTTTCTTTGCTTCGCCAGTTAGCGGTGTTGTAACAGAAGTCGTTAGAGGTGAGAAAAGACGCATTCTGAACATTGTAATCAAGGCAGACAGTGAAATCGAGTATGAAGATTTTGGGATAAAAAATGTTTCCTCACTCTCATCTGAGGAGGTTAAACAATCAATACTGGAAGCAGGTATATGGTTCCTTATTAAACAACGCCCTTACGATGTTGTTGCAGTACCGGGAAAACAGCCAAGAGATATCTTTGTAACCGGTTTTGACACTGCCCCTCTAGCACCTTCATACGATTTTATGCTGGAAGGTCAGGAAGCTGACTTACAGACTGGATTGGATGCATTGGCTAAACTTACAAGCGGTAAAGTTTATCTCTCTATCAGCACAAAAACAAAAAGTAAGGCTTTGCGTGATGCAAAAAATGTTGTTATTACTGAATTTAACGGACCTCACCCTGCTGGAAATGTAGGAGTACAGATTAACCATATAAAACCGGTTAACCGTGGTGAAGTTGTCTGGACACTTAACGCTATGGATGTAGCTCTTATTGGAAGACTGTTCAATAGAGGTCGCGTTGATCTCACACGTACAGTAACACTGTGTGGTTCAGAAGTAAAACAGACAGGCTACTATAAAATGTTAATTGGTACTGAGCTTAGTTCAATCTTTAACGGCAATGTAACAGAAGGTATTTCTTTAAGATATATTAGTGGTAACCCATTGACAGGACGTAAGATTGCAAAAGATGGAGTACTTCGTGCTTATGATTCTCAGGTAACAGTAATTCCTGAAGGTGATGATGTGCATGAAGCTTTTGGCTGGGCATCATTATCTCCAAAAAGATACAGTTCAGGAGGCACATATCTGAAATTTAATAAAAAATATAGACTGGATGCTCGTTTGTTGGGAGGACCAAGAGCAATTATAGTTTCTAATGAATATGATAAAGTGTTTCCAATGGACATTTTCCCTGAGCAACTTATCAAAGCCACTTTAGCTTTTAATATTGATAAAATGGAGCAGCTTGGTATTTACGAAGTTGCACCTGAGGATTTTGCTCTATGCGAGTTTGTGGATACATCCAAACTGGAAATTCAGCGTATAATACGAACAGGTCTGGATCTGCTTCGTAACGAGATGGAATAAAGAATAATAACTTATAAATGATATAACTTTGAAAGCGTTAAGAAAGTATCTTGATAAGATAAAACCAAATTTCGAAGAAGGAGGTAAGCTTCATTGGCTATGGTCAACATATGATGCATTTGAAACCTTCCTGTTTGTACCGAACAGAACTTCGAGATCCGGAGTACATATTCACGATGCACGCGACTCGAAGCGTACGATGATTATCGTGATTTTGGCACTTATACCTGCACTTTTAGTAGGTATGTATAATATTGGTCTGCAGCATTACACAGCTGTAGGAATTGAAGCAGACATATTCACGAAATTTATTTATGGTTTGCTTGCCATCCTGCCACAGCTGATTGTGTCGTATGTAGTAGGTTTAGGAATTGAGTTTGCCGTAGCGCAGTTTAAAAAAGAGGAAGTAGCCGAAGGTTTTTTGGTTTCAGGAATTCTGATTCCAATGATATTGCCTGTAGATACACCACTCTGGATGATTGCAGTTGCTACCGCATTTGCTGTAATATTTGCTAAAGAGGTATTTGGAGGAACAGGTTATAATGTATTTAATGTAGCTTTGATAGCACGTGCATTTCTGTTCTTCTCATATCCTTCCAAAATGTCGGGCGACCAGGTATGGGTGCGCACACGTGATACTTTTGGTATGGGTGGAGGACAGGTAATTGATGGATATTCAGGTGCAACACCACTTGGACAAATTAATACCACAGAAGTATCCAGCTTCAGCGACTTTACATTTACAGGAATAACTGGTGAGCCACTTACATTTACCGATATGTTCCTAGGATTATATCCTGGTTCAATTGGAGAGGCTTCTACATTGGCAATATTAATTGGTGCTGCTATATTAATTATAACAGGAATTGGTAGCTGGAAAACAATGCTTTCGGTATTCCTTGGCGGTACGTTCACTGTATTATTACTAAATGTTTTTGCACATAATGCATATATGGAAATGCCTCCTATGTACCATCTGTTACTTGGAGGTTTCGCATTTGGAGCAGTATTTATGGCAACTGACCCGGTTACCTCGGCAAGAACAGAAAAAGGGAAATGGATTTATGGGTTTTTAATAGGTTTACTCGCTGTTACTATCAGAGTATTCAATCCTGGATATGCAGAAGGAATGATGCTTGCAATCCTGTTTATGAATGCATTTGCTCCACTTATCGACTTCTATGTGGTTGATGCCAATATTAAACAAAGATTGAAAAGGGTAACTAATAAAGCATAGCTATGAATAGAGAAAATAATGGTTATACAATTATATATGCTGCGGTGATGGTAATCATTGTAGCATTAGGACTCTCACTTACACACCAGTCGCTGTTAGATAAGCAGATTGCAAATGAGAATATTGATAAAATGCAGCAGCTTTTACGTTCACTAAATATTACTGCTGATGCAAGTGAGGCTGAAGATCGTTATGCTGAGCTCATAACTAATGCCTACTTAATAACAGATGAAGGTGATAAGATAGAAGGTACAGAAGGTACTACCCCTGCTGACCCTGCTTTTTCAACAGAACTTGGTGATCCTGCTGCTCAAGGATTACCCGTTTATGAAGTATCCATTGATGGAAAGAATGTATATATCATTCCAATGAGTGGTGCCGGACTTTGGGGTGCAATCTGGGGATATCTGGCAGTTGAAGATGATGGAAGCACTATTTATGGAGCTGACTTTGGTCACGCTGGAGAAACACCGGGGTTAGGAGCAGAGATTGCTCAAAGCGCATTTGGTAATCAGTTCGTAGGAAAAGAGATCATTAAAAATGGCAACTTTCTTTCTGTTGCTGTGGTTAAACCAGGTCAGACAGATTCACGACGTGATTATGTAGATGGAATCTCAGGAGGTACAATCACAAGTCAGGGTGTTGATAAAATGCTTCTAAACAGTGTGGGTGAATATGAGAATTTTTTGATGAAACTGAATAGAAATTAAGATATGGCATTAAATAGTAAAACTAAAGCGGTATTGTTAGGACCGTTGAGTAAAAATAATCCAATACTTGTACAGGTTTTGGGTATCTGTTCAGCCCTCGCGGTAACATCCAAGTTGGAGCCATCACTGGTAATGGCTATTGCAGTTGTAATAGTTACGTCATTTAGCAATGTTATCATTTCTCTATTACGTAAGACCATACCAAACCGCATACGTATTATTGTACAATTAGTTGTAGTTGCGTCACTTGTTACGATAGTAAGTGAAGTGTTAAAAGCATATTCGTATGATGTTAACAAGCAATTGTCTGTATTCGTTGGGCTTATTGTTACTAATTGTATATTGATGGGTCGCCTTGAGGCATTTGCATTAGGAAATGGACCTTGGCCATCATTTCTTGATGGAATAGGCAACGGATTAGGTTACGGATGGATTTTAGTGGTTACAGGTTTTTTTCGTGAGTTATTAGGATCGGGTGAACTTATGGGGCATCAGGTAATTCCTCAAGCATTTTATGATGCCGGGTATGAGAATAATGGACTTATGATGCTTGCTCCAATGGCAGTTCTTATTGTAGCTTGCATTATATGGGTACATCGTTCGAAGAATAAAGATCTTCAGGAGGAAACCAATTAATTAACAGTAAATAAACAGATATAATATATGGATGCAATTAGTCTGATTGTAAGATCGATATTCGTCGACAATATGGTTTTCGCATACTTCCTTGGGATGTGTTCATTCCTGGCAGTTTCGAAAAATGTAAAAACAGCATTAGGTCTAGGCTTAGCAGTTACATTGGTGTTGGTTATTACTCTACCTGTGAATTATTTACTGGAAAACTATGTTCTTAAAGCAGGAGCATTGGAATGGCTCGGGCCACAATTTGCCAATGTTGATTTAAGTGTTTTTAGTTTACTTATTTTCATAGCGGTGATTGCTGCTATCGTACAGTTGGTAGAGATGGTAATTGAACGATTTAGTCCTGCACTATACTCCTCATTAGGTATTTTTCTCCCACTTATAGCTGTTAACTGTGCTATTTTAGGAGGCTCACTATTTATGCAACAAAGAGAATTCGCCAATATAGGTATGGCAACTGCTTATGCCTTTGGTTCAGGAATAGGTTGGCTTCTTGCAATAGTTGGTATGGCTGCAATCAGGGAGAAGCTTGAATACTCAGATGTACCGAAACCATTGAAAGGACTTGGAATAACTTTCATAGTTACTGCTTTAATGGCAATTGGATTTATGAGCTTTTCGGGCATTAGTATTTAATCAGGAAAAAAGATAATAAACAGATTAAAGTAAAAATTTTAAGCATACAAGTATGAGCATACTAATGAATGTGGGTGGACTAACGATATTGACAAGTGTAATTGTATTCTTGCTAATCATTCTTATACTGGTTATTGTTATTCTTGTCGCCAAACAAAAACTGATACCTTCAGGAAATGTAAAAATCAATATAAACGATGATCCGGAAAAGAAGCTTGAAGTAGCACAAGGAGGAACTTTACTAAACTCACTACAATCAAAGGACATATATCTCTCATCTGCTTGTGGAGGTAAAGGAACTTGCGGTGAATGCCGATGCAGAGTTGTATCAGGTGGTGGAGAAATTCTGCCCACAGAAAAAGGACACTTCACACGTAAAGAGCAAATGAACAATTGGCGTCTGAGCTGTCAGGTAAAAGTAAAAGACGACCTTTCTATTGTTTTACCGGAAGAGATTTTTGGAATCAAGGAGTGGGAGTGTGAAGTTATTTCCAACAGAAATGTGGCATCATTTATTAAAGAATTCGTGGTTAAGCTACCTGAAGGTGAGACTATTGACTTTAAGCCGGGTTCATACAGCCAGATTAGAGTTCCAAAATTTGATGCAATTAAATATTCTAATTTTGATATTGACGAGAAATTTAAACCAGAGTGGGATAAATTTAAGATGTGGGATTTGGTTTGTAAAAGTGATGAAGATACTTCACGTGCTTATTCAATGGCTAACTTCCCCGCAGAAGGTAATATCATAACTCTAAACGTTCGTGTTGCAACACCTCCGTTTGACAGAGCTAAAGGTACATGGATGAATGTTAATCCGGGAATTGTTTCATCATATATTTTCAACCTGAAACCAGGTGATAAGGTAATGATGTCAGGTCCTTACGGAGAATTCCACCCAATTCTGGACAGTAAGAGAGAAATGCTGTGGATAGGTGGTGGTGCCGGTATGGCTCCTCTACGATCTCAGATTATGCATTTGCTAAAGACCCTTAGAATTACAGACAGGAAAATGTCATTCTTTTATGGAGCAAGAGCATTGATAGAAGCATTTTATCTTGAAGATTTTTATGAACTGGAGAGAGAGTTCCCTAACTTCTCATTCCATCTGGCACTCGACAGACCAGACCCAAAAGCTGATGAAGCTGGCATTAAATACACACCAGGATTTGTACATCAGGTGATTTATGATACCTATTTAAAAGATCATGATGCTCCTGAAGATATTGAATACTATATGTGTGGACCTGGACCAATGGCTAACGCCGCACAGCGTATGCTGGACAGCCTGGGCGTTCCAAAAGAGATGATCATGTTTGACGATTTCGGATAGACTTCTCATATCTATTATTATAAAAGCGGTTCTATGATTTTAAAAAGGAACCGCTTTTGCTTTTCTATTAGATTGTAGTATTTAAACTTTTATCAGATCTGCAGGTATAGATATATTATCTTCTGTATCAAGCATAGAATTAATAAGATAAATCCGGTTATAATCCTTCAAATTATTTACCTTAATCTCTTTTTCTGAAATCCTGCCTTCATGAAGAAGTTTTTGACGTTTAGTTCCGTTCAATATAGGAAGATGCGGAGTATACAGTGAATTTTCCTTTTCCAATACTACATTACTATAAGTTGTATCAGTAATATAACCATTTCTGACTATCAATACCTCTTCACAATCTTCTCTTAAACTAAGCAGATCATTAAGAGATCTTCTGTCAGAAAACTTAAAAGTATAATCCGGAGATGCATTAATCAATTTCAAACACTTTATCACCTTTGGTATATACCTTTCGAAAGCAATACTGTTGATCTCATAATGGTAATGTATACTACATTTCACCTTGCAGTTTTCCATGCCAGGTGAAAGCAATTCCTCTAAGTCAGGTAATTCCGGAACATCAAACCTGAAGTAGTCGGCTGTCTTACGCATACGTCTGATGTGTGCATCTAAGTTTTGCACTTTTCCATTTATAAGACAAATTGTTTCCAGAAACATAATTTTATATATAAATAAGAAATATATAAATTTTTAAAAAGGGAGGTAAACTTTTTGTACTGCTTCAGAATACTCCTTGTTAAGTTCACTACCGGCTGTTATCCCCCCTCCACTTCGAAAAACAAGTCCTTCCTCATTTTGTTCTATAAAACGTATTAAAACAAAAGAGTCAAGATTAGCTCCATCAAAATAACCTGCAACACCGGTATAAAATCCCCTGCAACTACTTTCAGACTCTCTGATAAGCCTTAAGGTAGACTCTTTAGGTGCACCCGAAACTGAACCGGCAGGAAGCAGGTTGAAAATTATATCACCAATTTCAGATATATACTTTGTAGACAATGTACCTTCAATCTCAGAACTTACCTGAAGTATTTTGCTTCTGTTTGTTTTAATCTCATCAATATACCTGAAACGGTTTACCTGTACTCTGTGAGCCACGCGACTAATATCGTTTCTTAACAGATCTACTATTGTATTATGTTCTGTAGTCTCTTTTTCATCATTAATAATTAATGTTTCTGCATCAGGAACAGAAGCATCAATTGTACCCTTCATTGGAAATGTATAGATCTTACCATCAGTAATTTTTACAAAACACTCAGGAGAAAAACATACAAATTTATCAGGTATCAAGAGTCTGTAATCAGAGTTACTATGCAAAAATATTTCTTTTAAGTTTAGAGATGTTTTCAGTGGTGTTTCTATTGTCAGGTTTACAAGATAGCTTTCCCCCCTTTTTAACCCGCTCATTACCCTGTTAAAGCGCTTCTTATATTCAGTAAGCTCTTCCGGGAATATTTCAAATTGATAATCGTTGTAATTAATTGATTGTAGAAAATCAATACCATCAAAATTCCCGATACCATTGACATAAAATAGTATATCTCTTTGAGACAAAGGATCAGCAATAAAAAAACCCTCTTTCATCTCGAAATCTACTCCAAACAGGAAGGGTTTTTTTTTGCCTCCTGCATCATTCATTTTAGCTTTTATTATTTCAGTATTAAAGTACATCAAATAAAAATATATCAATTTTCACAATTTCTTCATTAATTATAAACAAAAAGCAAAGAAAACTGTTTTTACTTTTAATTGAGGGATGTTCTATAAATAGTAAAATTTATAACTCTTATTCGGAAGTACTTTCTTAGATCAGAATTCAGTTGAATTATTCTTTAAATAATCTCCATATTTACTTACGAATTACCATATATATGAGTGTATAAGTAATAAATTGGAGTTTTTTAGTGAAGAAATTTGTTGAAATATTTTGTTTGTAAGGTTTTTTACTTTTACTTTGTATTCATCAAACAGAAAATGTTTAGCGTTATGTATCAAAATATAGATATTCTAGTCATTTCTATTCTACTTCTGGAAAAATTCGGAGGGTGAGACTGGCATATCAAAAATAACGACTAAACTAGTAAAAATACAGATAACCTTTCTCACCCGGTGGGAAGGGTTATTTTTTTATTAAAGAAATAAGAAAACAGGTAGAATAAAATGGAACGAATTTATGTTTTTGATACAACATTAAGAGATGGTGAGCAAGTACCAGGTTGTCAATTAAACACAATTGAGAAAATTCAGATAGCTCAGGCTCTAGAATTATTAGGTGTAGATGTAATAGAAGCCGGATTTCCGGTTTCAAGTCCAGGTGATTTCAATTCCGTAGTTGAGATTTCCAAAGCCGTAACCTGGCCTACAATATGTGCACTGACAAGAGCTGTAGAGAAGGATATTGAAGTTGCAGCTGAAGCACTAAAGTATGCGAAACGTAAAAGGATTCATACTGGGATAGGGACTTCAGACTCTCATATAAAGCATAAATTTAATTCCAATCGTGAGGAAATACTGGAGAGAGCTGTAAAAGCTGTAAAATATGCCCGAAATTTTGTAGATGATGTAGAGTTTTATGCAGAAGATGCAGGTCGTACAGACAATGAATATCTGGCAAAAGTAGTTCAGGCTGTTGTTAATGCCGGAGCAACTGTTATCAATATTCCCGATACTACAGGATATTGCTTTCCAGATGAGTATGGAGCAAAAATAAAATATCTGATAGATAATGTAGATCTAAAAAATGCAATACTTTCTACACACTGTCATCAGGATTTAGGTATGGCTACTGCAAATACACTTTCAGGTGTTATAAATGGTGCTCGTCAAGTTGAAGTTACCATAAACGGTATTGGAGAACGCGCAGGTAACACATCTCTAGAAGAGGTGGTTATGGCACTACGAAGTCATAAAGACAGAGGTTTCGACACAAATATTAATTCACAGCACATATATTCAACCAGTCGCCTTGTTTCGAGTTTAATGAACATGCCTGTTCAGCCAAATAAAGCAATAGTTGGTCGAAATGCCTTCGCACACTCCTCTGGTATCCACCAGGATGGTGTACTAAAGAATGTTGAGACCTACGAGATTATCAATCCAAAAGATGTGGGAATAGATGATAATGCAATAGTTCTGACTGCTCGTAGTGGTCGTGCCGCACTTAAGAACCGTCTATCAGTTCTTGGTGTTAAACTTGAATCCGCAGAACTTGATAAGGTGTACGAGAAATTTCTTAACCTGGCAGACAGAAAAAAGAGCATAAATGATGATGACATACTGATGCTTGTTGGGAAAGAAGCCCGTTTGAATCGTATAAAAGTTGACTATCTGCAGGTGGTTTGCGGTATTGGCGTAAGGGATGTAGCAAGCATAGGATTGAATATTGCAGGTGAACATTTTGAAGCAACAGCTTCAGGTAATGGACCAGTTGATGCAGCCATCAGAGCTGTGAAAAGTATCATACGTCGTGAAATGAAGATTCAGGAATTTCTTATCCAGGCAATCGATCGTGGCAGTGATGATATTGGAAAAGTACATATGCAGGTTGAACATAATGACATTGTCTACTATGGATTTGCAGCCAATACAGATATTGTTGCAGCTTCTGTAGAAGCATTTATAGATGCTGTAAATAAATTCGTTGAATAAAATAATTACAATTCAAATAAGAACGAGATAGAAAAATAAAATACAAATAAGCAATTAAATAATATATGAAGACTCTTTTCGATAAAGTATGGGACGCACATGTTGTAACAGAAGTTAAGGACGGTCCCACACAACTATACATAGATCGTCATTTGTGTCATGAAGTGACCAGTCCACAGGCTTTTGCTGGACTTCGTGCAAGAGGTTTAAGTGTGTTCAGGCCTGAGCAAACCACTCTGACAGCAGATCATAATATTCCTACAATGGGCCAGGAGAATCCAATTCGTGATGCTATCTCTCGCTTCCAAGTAGAGACACTTGCAAAAAATGCCCGTGAATTTGGACTTACATATTATGGGCTGGGGAATCCAAAGAACGGTATTGTACATGTTATAGGACCTGAAAACGGGTATACACAGCCAGGTATGACAATAGTTTGTGGTGACAGTCACACATCTACACATGGAGCATTTGGTGCTATTGCATTTGGAATCGGAACCAGTGAAGTGGAGATGGTTTTGGCATCACAATGTATTCTTCAGACACGTCCTAAGACAATGCGCATCAACTTTGAAGGTAAACTTAGTGAAAATGTAGGTGCCAAGGATATGGCACTATATATGATATCGCAACTTACCACAGGTGGTGCAACAGGTTATTTTGTAGAGTATGCCGGTGAAGCTGTACGTAATTTGACTATGGAGCAAAGAATGACTCTTTGTAATCTTAGTATCGAGATGGGTGCACGTGGTGGATTGATAGCTCCAGATGAAACTACATTCAACTACATAAAAGGACGTCAGTTTGCCCCACAGGGTGAGAGATGGGAAGAGGCTTTAGCATACTGGAAGACATTGAAATCTGATGAAGGTGCTGTGTTTGACAAAGAGGTAACATTTGATGCAGGGAAAATTCCTCCAATGATAACCTATGGCACTAATCCGGGTATGGGTATGCCTATTGATGGAACTATTCCTAAACTTGAGGATATTGACAATGCAGGAAAAATTTCTTTCGAGAAATCACTTAAATATATGGGGTTTGAACCAGGAGAGAAGCTTGAAGGTAAACAGATCGACTTTGTATTTCTTGGAAGTTGTACGAATGGTCGTATTGAGGATTTCCGCCAGTTTACAGAATACGTTAAAGGCAAAAAGAAGGCTGAAAATGTCACAGCCTGGCTAGTGCCCGGCAGTTGGCAGGTAAGAAAACAGATAAAGGAAGAGGGGCTTGATCTGATACTTCAGGAAGCTGGATTTGAAATCAGGCAACCAGGTTGCTCAGCTTGTCTTGCAATGAACGATGATAAGGTGCCAGCAGGTAAATATGCAGTATCTACATCTAATCGTAATTTTGAAGGACGACAAGGTCCGGGAGCCAGAACAATATTGGCAAGTCCTTTAGTAGCCGCAGCTGCTGCAGTAAACGGTAAAATAACCCAACCCTAATTTTAGAAATAATGGAAAAATTTAAAACAATAACATCAACATACGTTCCACTTCCGATAGAGAATGTGGACACCGATCAGATTATACCTGCCCGCTTCCTGAAAGCAACTACCAGAGAAGGTTTTGGAGATAATTTGTTTGCCGATTGGCGTTATGATAAAGAGGGAAACCCTAAAGAAGATTTCGTACTTAATGATCCAAAATATTCAGGCGAAGTATTAGTAGCAGGTAAAAACTTTGGTAGTGGAAGTAGTCGCGAGCACGCAGCATGGGCAATAGGTGGTTATGGCTTCAAAGTAGTAGTGTCAAGCTTTTTTGCAGATATATTTAGAAACAATGCTCTTAATAACGGTATACTTCCAGTAGTAATTTCCGATGAATTTCTTAGTGAACTGTTTGACTGTTCAAGAAAAAATCCAAAATCTACAGTTACTGTAAACCTAGAAGCGCAGACAATAGTGAATAATGAAACAGGCCGTACAGAGTCTTTCGAAATAAATGCATATAAGAAAGAGTGCCTACTTAAAGGACTTGATGACATAGATTTTCTTCTGTCCAACAGAGATAAGATACTGGAGTATGAGAAACGCCGAGCATTCTCATATTAAAACCATATAATTTAAACTGTTATAGATATAACAAAGAACTTCAAATAACTGATTGTTTTGCAAGAATCAAGAAAAATAGAGATTATGGATACTACCCTGCGCGATGGAGAACAGACATCGGGAGTATCCTTTGCTGCACAGGAAAAGGTGAGTGTTGTAAGTCTTTTATTAGATGAACTGAAAGTTGACAGAGTAGAGATCGCATCAGCAAGAGTATCAGAAGGCGAGTTCAAATCAGTACAGAAAATGGCTCAATGGGCCACAACACATGGCTATATAGATAAATTGGAAGTACTAGGCTTTGTTGATGGAACAACTTCACTCGAGTGGATAGCCAAAGCAGGATGTAAAGTTGTCAATCTGTTAAGCAAAGGTTCATTAAAGCACTGTACATATCAGTTAAGAAAGTCACCTGAGCAGCATTTAGAAGATGTAAAGAAAAGCATCAACAGTGCATGTGAAATGGGTCTGAAGGTTAACCTTTATCTTGAAGACTGGTCAAATGGAATGCGTGATTCTAAAGATTACGTGTTTAAGATGATGGATGGCCTAAAAGATGAGCCAGTTACCCGCTTTATGCTACCCGATACTTTAGGTATTTTAAATCCGGATGAAGCAGGCAGATTTTGTTCTGAGATGATTGAACGTTATCCTGGTATTCATTTTGATTTTCATGCCCATAATGATTATGATCTTGCAGTAGCCAATGTGTATGAGGCACTTAAGGCTGGAGTTAAAGGCGTCCATGTTACGGTAAATGGTCTTGGAGAGCGAGCCGGAAATGCCCCATTAACAAGTGTTATAGCACTTATTCATGATCATCTGGGATTTAAGACAAATATTGATGAGTCTAAACTCTATAATGTAAGTAAAGTTGTAGAAAGCTATTCCGGAGTAAGAATTCCGAATAACAAGCCACTGATAGGGGATAACGTATTCACTCAGGTTGCAGGAATTCATGCGGATGGTGATAAAAAGAAAAATCTTTACTTCAATGATCTGCTGCCAGAGCGATTTGGTCGCTATCGTGAATACGCATTAGGAAAGAATTCAGGCAGATCCAATATTGTAAAAAATCTCGAAGCACTTGGTATTGAGCTTGATGAAGAAGCAACGAGTAAAGTTACAGCCAGAATTATAGAACTTGGTGATAAAAAGGAAGTAGTTAGTCTTGACGAATTACCATATATAGTATCAGATGTTCTTAAGAATGGTAATGATTTTAAAGAGATTCAGATGTTGAATTACTCCTTGACATTAACTGATGGACTAAGGCCGACAGCCACTGTAAAGATTGGAATAAAGGGTAAAGTTTATCAGGAAACAGCTGCAGGAGAAGGACAGTATCATGCTTTTTCCAAAGCCATGTTCAAGATATACAGAAGTCTGAATAAACCGGTTCCTGAGCTTATAGATTACGAGGTAGTAATACCACCTGGCGGAAAAACAAATGCATATGTGCAAACAGTCATAACCTGGAAGTTTGAGGGTAAAGTGTTTAAAACAAGGGCACTTGATATTGACCAGACAGTAGCAGCCATAAAAGCAACAATGAAGATGCTGAATATGCTTGAAAGCGGCAACATACCAAAAATGAACTATATGGAGTTACCATAAGCTCCAGTAATTCACTTTAAGAGTTAAAACAAATTGGAAAAAAAACAGACATCAAAATATAACTAAAATAATGAAATTGAATATAGCAGTATTACCGGGCGATGGGATTGGTCCCGAGATAATGACACAAGCTTTAAACGTTACGAAAGCAGTTAGTGATAAATTTGGTCATGAATTAACATATAAAGAGGCAGTTGTAGGTGCTTGTGCTATTGATGCAACCGGTAATCCATATCCGGAAGAGACACATGAGCTTTGTATGAATAGCGATGCTGTTCTTTTTGGTGCTATAGGGGATCCCAAATATGATAATGATCCAAATGCAAAAGTGAGACCAGAGCAAGGTTTACTCAACATGCGTAAAAAACTTGGTTTATATGGCAATATACGTCCTGTAATGACTTTTCCTTCACTTATTCACAAATCACCTCTAAGATCTGATTTGGTTGAGGGTGCCGACTTCGTATGTATTCGTGAACTTACAGGAGGAATGTATTTTGGCAGACCTCAGGGAAGAAGTGAGGATGGAAATACTGCATATGATACATGTGTCTATACCCGTGATGAGATAGAAAGAGTTCTTCACCTGGCATATAAATTTGCCGGACAGCGACGTAAAAAACTCACGGTTGTTGATAAGGCAAATGTAATTGCTACATCTAGACTTTGGCGTCAGATTGCTCAGGAAATTGCTCCTCAGTATCCTGATATTGAAACTGATTTCCTTTTCGTAGATAATGCTGCTATGCGAATCATTCAATGGCCCAAAAGTTTTGATGTGATGGTAACAGAAAATATGTTTGGTGATATACTAACCGATGAAGCTTCAGTGATTACAGGTTCAATGGGTCTTCTTCCTTCTGCATCAATTGGGCTTCATACCTCACTCTTTGAGCCTATTCATGGTTCATATCCCCAGGCAGCAGGAAAAGATATAGCAAATCCTCTTGCTATGATTCTTTCAGCTGCACTTATGTTTGAATATAGCTTTAATCTTAATGAAGAAGGAGCCATGATCCGAGAAGCTGTAAATGCAAGTCTTGAAGCAGGTATTGTTACAGAAGATATTGCAGATGGAGGTAAAATATACAAACTAAGTGAAGTAGGTGAGTGGATTACTGAATATATAAAAAACAAGTAAATAGCATAATGAATAATCGTCAAAGAGATATTTCAAAACTGCGCAGTGCAACAAGTACACAAGGTCGCCGCATGGCAGGTGCAAGAGCATTATGGCATGCAAATGGAATGACCAGAGAACAGATGGGTAAACCAATAATTGCCATTGTTAACTCATTTACCCAGTTTGTACCCGGACATGTACATCTGCATGACATAGGTCAGAATGTAAAACGTGAGATTGAGAAATTAGGCTGCTTTGCAGCTGAATTTAACACAATTGCAGTTGATGATGGTATTGCTATGGGGCATGATGGTATGTTATACTCATTACCCTCACGTGATATGATAGCAGATTCGGTAGAGTATATGGTTAACGCCCATAAAGCTGACGCAATGATATGTATCAGCAACTGTGACAAGATAACTCCCGGAATGCTTATGGCAGCAATGCGACTGAATATACCAACTATTTTTGTTTCTGGTGGTCCGATGGAAGCCGGTAAGATTGATGACGAACAGATCGATCTTATTGATGCAATGATTGAATCGGCAGATGATTCAGTAACAGATGAGCGAGTTTCTAAACTTGAAATCTCAGCATGTCCTACATGCGGCTCATGTTCCGGAATGTTTACAGCAAACTCTATGAACTGTCTTAATGAAGCAATTGGACTTGCTTTACCCGGCAATGGTACTATACTGGCAACTCACGTCAATCGTAAGGAATTGTTTGTAAAAGCGGCTAAGCAAATAGTGGAGAATGCAGAGAAGTATTATTTTGAAGGAGATGAATCGGTACTTCCGCGAAATATAGCCTCCCGTCAGGCATTTCTTAACGCTATGACATTAGATATTGCTATGGGTGGATCTACAAACACAATACTGCACACACTGGCAATAGCACATGAAGGAAAAATAGAGTTCAATCTTGATGATATTGAAAATTTATCAAGACGCGTACCTTGCTTATGTAAGGTTGCACCAAACTCTAAAAAATACCATATTCAAGATGTTAACCGTGCAGGTGGAATTATGGGGATCCTTAATGAATTATCAAAAGCTAACCTTATTGATACATCAGTATATCGTGTAGATGGTCTCACACTTGCTGAAGCAATAGAAAAATACGATATAGTAAAAGATTGTCCTGATGCAGAAGCAATTAATATCTATTCGTCTGCACCCGGTAACCGTTTTAATCTTGTTATGGGATCACAGGATGCCCGCTATAAAGAGTTAGATATCGACAGAGAAAATGGTTGTATTAGAAGTGTGAAAAATGCATATACTGTTGATGGAGGACTGGCAATTCTTAGAGGAAATATTGCACAGGATGGCTGTGTAGTAAAAACTGCAGGGGTTGACGAAAGTATATGGAAATTCATAGGTAAAGCAAAAGTGTTTCAGTCACAGGATGATGCATGTGCAGGTATACTAAATGGCAAAGTAGAGGCAGGAGATGTAGTTGTAATTGTCTATGAGGGTCCCAAGGGAGGACCCGGTATGCAGGAGATGCTTTATCCAACATCATACATTAAAGCAAAGCATTTAGGAAAAGAGTGTGCATTGATTACTGACGGACGTTTTTCAGGTGGCACATCAGGATTATCAATAGGACATATATCACCAGAAGCTGCAGCAGGTGGAAACATTGGCTTGGTACGCGATGGAGATATAATAGAAATAGATATTCCTAACAGATCTATTAATTTGAAAGTAAGCGATGAGGAGCTTCAGAATAGAAGACTATTAGAGGAGACAAAAGGAGATAAAGCCTTCAAACCTTTACGAAACAGAAATATTTCAAATGCATTAAAGGTTTACTCTCACTTTGTTAGTTCGGCAGACAAAGGAGCAGTAAGGATTATTTAATATACATCACATTTAGAGTAATTATTATGAACAAAGATATTCAGACTCAATCGACTACGCCCAACGCAAAAAAGCCGGAGGCAGAGGTTATAACGGGAAGTGAAATTTTAATACGTTCACTTTTAGCGGAAGGAGTTGACACATTATTTGGTTATCCGGGAGGTGCCATTATGCCTGTATTTGATGCACTTTATGACCATAAGAATGAAATTAAACATATACTGGTTCGACACGAACAAGGGGCTGTTCATGCAGCACAAGGTTATGCAAGGGTATCAGAGAAAGTAGGTGTAGCACTTGTTACATCAGGTCCGGGTGCTACAAATACAATTACAGGGATTACAGATGCAATGATGGATAGTACACCACTTGTGGTAATATCAGGGCAGGTTAGCTCTGCACTTCTGGGTTCTGATGCATTTCAGGAAGCCGATGTAATAGGTGTTACGCAACCAATCACAAAATGGGCATATCAGGTAAGACGTGTGGAAGATATTGCATGGGCAGTTTCAAGAGCATTTTATATTGCATCCAGCGGAAGACCCGGTCCGGTAGTTCTTGATATTGCCAAAGATGCTCAGATCAACAGTTGCGAATATGCCTATCAAAAGACTACATTTTTACGCAGTTATCAACCTGTACCCGACATAGAGGATGAAAATATAAGAAAAGCGGCTGAATTAATTAACAGTGCTAAAAAACCTCTGGCTCTGATAGGGCAGGGTGTTATTCTTGGAAAGGCAGAAGATGAGATTCGTGCATTTATAGATAAGGCTAACATTCCTTTTGCTTCAACTATTCTGGGCCTATCAGCAATACCAAGCGATCATCCTTTGAATTTTGGAATGTTGGGAATGCATGGTAATGTTGCACCAAATATGATGACCAACGAATGTGATGTTCTGATTGCAATAGGAATGAGGTTTGATGATAGAGTTACCGGGGATCTGAAGACATATGCCAGACAGGCCAAGGTAATTCATTTTGATATTGATATTGCAGAGATGGATAAGAATGTGAAGACAACTGTAAAGGTGGTTGGAGATGCTAAACATACGATCCCACGTGTCACAGATCTACTTGAAAACAGATCACGAGATGAATGGATTTCACAGTTTGATCCTTATGTTCAAAAAGAGTATGACTGCATAATACAAAATGAATTATTTCCAGAAAATGGTGGTGAGATCAAGATGGGTGAAGTTGTCAATAAAGTAACAGAAGCAACCGGTAATCAGGCTGTATGTGTAACAGACGTTGGTCAGCACCAGATGATGAGTACTCGTTATTTTAAATATACCAAATCAAGAAGTATGGTTACCTCTGGTGGTCTTGGGACTATGGGTTTCGGACTTCCCGCAGGTATTGGTGCCAAATATGGTGCACCCGACAGAACTATTTGCATCTTTGTTGGTGATGGAGGTTTGCAAATGACTATGCAGGAGTTTGGTACAATTATGGAATATGACATTGATGTGAAAATAATTCTGCTTAATAATAATTATCTTGGAATGGTACGTCAATGGCAGGAGTTATTTTTCGATGAGAGATATTCAGAAACCCATCTTAAAAATCCTGACTTTATAAAAGTTGCTGATGCATATAATATAAAAGGTCGTAAAGTAACAAAACGCGAGGAGCTTGATGATGCTGTTAATGAAATGCTTAATCATAAGGGAGCATATCTTCTTGAGGTTGTTGTAGAAACAAAAGGTATGGTTTATCCTATGGTACCTGCCGGTGGTAGTGTTACCAATATTTTACTTGGAAACGGACACAAGTTGTAAGACAGGTAACTGTAAATTTTATGAGATGTTTGATAAATCAAATTAAAAATCAATAATAATGGAAGACAATAAAACATTGTATACATTGACCATTTTCTCAGAGAATACGGTGGGTATACTAAACCAGATAACAACAATTTTTACACGCAGACAGTTGAATATAGAAACTCTTTCTGTATCTCCTTCAGCAATTAAAGGTATTCATAAATTTACTATTACAACTTTTTCTAATGATGAGGAGGTAATGAAAAAACTTGTACGTCTTATCGATAAAAGAGTTGATATTCTAAAAGCATATTATAACACAGATGAAGATCTTGTTCACCAGGAACTGGCTCTTTATAAGTTGGCTACTGAAAAAGTACTTGAGCATGGTTCAATTGAATATCTGGTAAGAAAGTACAATGTTAGGATTCTGGAAATCTCTAATGACTGTATAGTCTTTCTAAAAGCAGGTCATTACATTGAAACTCAGAGTCTTTTTGAAGAATTGGCCGAGAAGATTGGTGTTCTACAGTTTGTACGTTCAGGAAGGATAGCTATCACAAAATCAAAAGTTGAGAGATTGAGCGATATGTTGTCGAAAAGGGAACTATCAAATAAGAGTGGAGATAAACAATTAAGCAGTATACATGGTTATACAGATTAAAAATAAGAGATAAAATATTTTAATTAGTAATATTACCAAAACTTATTCTCTACAAGAGTATAAGTGAGACAAAAATCAAACAAAATGGCAAAAATGAATTTTGGCGGAGTAGAAGAAAATGTAGTAACCCGCGAAGAATTTCCTTTGAGTAAAGCTCAGGAAGTGTTAAAGGATGAAATAATTGCAGTTATAGGTTATGGTGTTCAGGGTCCCGGTCAATCGATGAACCTGCGTGATAACGGATTTAATGTAATTGTTGGACAACGTAAAGAAAGCAAGACATGGGACAAAGCAGTAACCGATGGGTGGGTTCCTGGAGAAACTCTATTCGAAATTGAAGAAGCTTGTGAGAGAGCTACAATTATTCAATATCTACTGTCTGATGCTGCCCAGATCGCATTGTGGGATACTGTAAAGAAACATTTGACACCCGGTAAAGCACTTTATTTCTCACATGGTTTTGGAATTACTTATAAAGAACGAACAGGAATAATTCCACCTGCAGATGTAGATGTTATTTTGGTTGCACCAAAAGGCTCAGGGACCAGTCTTCGCAGAATGTTTCTTGAAGGACGTGGTCTGAATTCCAGCTATGCTATATTTCAGGATGCAACTGGCAAAGCGTATGATCGCGTTGTTGCATTAGGAATTGGTGTTGGTTCAGGATATCTATTTGAAACAGATTTTAAACGAGAAGTTTTTTCTGACCTAACAGGAGAGCGTGGTACTTTGATGGGTGCAATTCAGGGATTGTTGCTTGCACAATATGAAGTTCTTCGTGAAAACGGTCATACTCCTTCTGAAGCATTCAATGAGACAGTTGAAGAACTTACTCAATCTCTTATGCCTCTGTTTGCTGAAAAAGGAATGGACTGGATGTATGCAAACTGTTCAACAACTGCACAACGTGGTGCATTAGACTGGATGGGACCATTTCACGATGCTACAAAACCTGTTTTTGAAAAGCTTTATAAAGAGGTGGCAAATGGTAACGAGGCTCAGCGTTCTATTGATAGTAACTCTCAGCCTGATTATCGAGTAAAGCTTGAAGAGGAGCTGAGAGCACTTCGCGAGAGTGAGATGTGGCAAACTGGTGCTGTAGTACGTAAACTCAGACCAGAGAACAACTGATTCAAAGTAAAGTAGTCATAAACATAAAAAAGAGACTAAGTTTAAATCTTGGTCTCTTTTTTTGTTTACCTGATTTAAACATTCAGGCTTAAATTATCTGAGTTATATTCTAGAAAATCTTCTTTTCTTAAATCAGAGGTCTACTCCTCTTTCATAAGATCAAGTTTTTCATCATCTCTTCCACGGTCGTAAAACAACTTTTTAAGTGGATTTTTACGTGCTTCATCATAATTATGGCGATTACGGTATATATCAATTGCCATATATATAGCCTGGCGGAATGATTCATCTGATGCTTCGTTCTTACCGGCAATATCGTATGCGGTACCATGATCCGGCGAAGTGCGAACGATTGGAAGTCCTGCAGTATAATTAACCCCCATATCCATTGCCATTGTTTTAAACGGAATTAAACCCTGATCATGATACATTGCCAGTATAGCATCAAACTCCTTGAACCTTCCACTACCAAAGAACCCATCCGGAGGATATGGCCCTGCACATAATATCCATTCCTCTTGGGCTTCCCTTATTACCGGAGCAATTATTTCATTTTCCTCATTGCCAAGCATACCATTCTCTCCTGCATGGGGATTTAGTCCGAGTACAGCAATTCGAGGGGCATCAATACTGAAATCACGTTTAAGTGTATTATTCAGGGTTCTTATTTTCTCTGCAATAAGTTCTTTTGAAAGTGATGCTGAAACATCTTTAAGAGGAATATGAGTAGTCACTAATGCTACACGCATATTTTGTGTAGCCATTATCATGAGGGCTTTTTCACCTTCTGCTGCGAATCTTTCTTCAAGATACTCAGTGTGACC
This sequence comes from Lascolabacillus massiliensis, assembly GCF_001282625.1. NCBI lineage: Bacteria > Pseudomonadati > Bacteroidota > Bacteroidia > Bacteroidales > Porphyromonadaceae > Lascolabacillus > Lascolabacillus massiliensis. The sequence goes on along the minus strand of NZ_CTEJ01000002.1, from coordinate 251,957 downwards.
GGGAAAATTAAATTGCTCACTCTGAATTGAATCTTTATTGATTGGTAAAGTAACCAGAACATCAATCTTCTTTTCCTGCAAATCCTTTACGGCACATTCTAATGCTATGTATGAAGATTCACCCGCTTCTGCTGAAGGTTTACCAATGTCAATGCGAGTTTCATCTTTTACACAATTTAAAAGATTTATCTTCCCCTCTCTTGACTCTTCAACACTATTAATTATATTAAAATTTACTGTATTGTTATTTAGCACCTTACGATGATAGGATGCAGATTTAGATGATCCGTATATTATTGGATTAAATAATTCAAGCAATCGAATATCTGAAAATGTCTTAAACATTATTTCGTATCCAACACCATTGACATCCCCATGTGTAATGCCTACTTTAATTAGCTCTGACATGTATATTTTTTTAATTCTCTTATCTAATTTTTTTTAATTGCTATCCTTCAATAATAGCTTCTTCGGGTTTTGGCAAACTAATGGTATACAATGTGGCCTCAAGATTACGCATTAGGTTTCGTTTATTGCTTTCCGGTGCGTATACATATGTTTCCACAACAATAACCATTCCAGTATTTTCATTCACGAAAGCATGCATAACAAACGGACCTCCCATCATATCTGTTGTCATTTCCCACAATCCTCTCAATTCGGCACGGAATACTCCGTCTACAACAAACCTCCTGTAATCTGGCGGATATGCAGTTGATGTTGACATCTGAGAATCAAATGATCCTTTTATATATTTACCTAATACTTCATTTCGTACTTTAATAAGTGAATCTTTTTCGAAAATAGTTTCAGAGGTGTATGGAAACTGATAAATTACTATATCCTGACGACCTCTTCCAGCATTGTTTGTAGCCCATAGGAAGTTATTAAACTCCTCATAATTCGACAATCCTTTTGGGAAGTGGATGTTAATACCAAACATTTGCTGAGCACGTACAACTGGAATTTTGATCTCACTCTTTAACCATTTTGCGTTGCGTTCAAGCTCCTTTTCGATAAAATAGTTTACGATAACATCTTTATTTTCTGTAACATATTCAGCAAATGAGATGCTGTCAGGTGCCTTTATGTTCATTATTACCTGACCATTTGCATAAGTATCGAGTTCTGCTTCAAGTTTTGGTTGACTGTACATCTCTGAAATTACAGGAATTATTATATTTCTTGCCATCTTAAATGTACTAGTGAAATTTTCAGGTGTAATATGAAGAATCCTGAAGTTTGGCTCAGGTTGCGGTAAACCTTTTGTATTTGAATTAAGCACATCAAATAGAGCTCTTCCTGAAGTTCCCTCCCATGAAGAATCATCCATGATTACCATAACTTCGTTTGTAGCCCCTGAAGCAGAAAAAAAACCACTACCGCCGTTACATGAAGACAAAAAAATAATTGATGCTAAAAGAGATAGTAAACCTACCAGATGTTTCATAATATTTATTTATTGAGATTTCACTAAATTCCACTTTATAAAACAAATATACAATTATTTACGTGGAAAAGAAGCAGTATGGTTTTAATTTATGATAAAAAGTCAACTCTTATTACCAAACTTCGAGGTTGAAAGCATACCGCATGCTGCGAAAATATCTTCACCTCTAGATGCACGAATTGTGCAGATAAAACCTTTTGATGAAAGTGTATCACGAAATTTAATCATGTTTTCATCTGTTGAAGGTCTAAGCTTACTCATAGGAATAACATGGAAACGAATGAGGTTGATTCTGCAATCCAATCCATTAAGCAATTTAGCAAGTTCTCTGGCATAAAGAGGTGAATCATTAACCCCATCAAACATTATATATTCAAATGATAAGCGGCGTTGATGACTCCAGTCATAATCACGTAGAAGGTCTATCACTGAAGTAATTGGAGCAGATTTCTCTATAGGCATTATTGATAATCGCTCCTCCGGTATAGGGTTGTGAAGACTGATTGCAAGGTGGCATCTGCTATCATCAAGAAATCTTTTGAGATTGGAAGTTAATCCAATTGAAGAAAGAGTTATTCTTTTTGGACTCCATGCAAGTCCGTACTCCGCCATTAGCAGTTCAGAAGCTTTCTTTACATTCTTATAATTATCCAAAGGTTCGCCCATTCCCATAAAAACAAGGTTGGTAATATCTTCAGAGTCAGGTACAGAATAAACCTGGTTGAGAATCTCTCCAGCGGTCAGATTGTCTTGCAGGCCCTGTTTACCTGTCATACAGAAATCGCAATTCATACGACATCCTACTTGCGATGAAACACAAATTGTTAATCGGTCATCTTCAGGTATTGTAACAGTCTCAATAAACTTGCCATTGTGAGTTCTGAACAGCATTTTGCGTGTTCCATCAACTGAAGTCTTTACATCCAGAGGGTCAGATCTGCCAATATCAAAATTCTCAGAAAGAATTTCTCTATTTTTCAGCGAGATGTTGGTCATTTCGTCTATTGATTTCACTCGCTTTACATAAATCCAATCTGCTATCTGTTTACCGGTAAACTTAGGGAGGTTTAATTCCAGTACGCTTTCTGTTATTTCGGCAAGCGTCATGCCTAGTAAATATTGTTTTGACTCCATTATGTTCCTTTAATTGAACTACAAAGATACAGAGGATTTTGCAAATATATGCATCGTATAAAAAAAGAGTAAAAAAAACCGGGCGCTTTCACAAGTCCCCGGTTTCAAATTTCTGAAATTTAAAAGTAGAGTTTATATAAATAATCTAATTGCCTGATTTTACTTTTCCTATACCATTTTTTGACACATCTGTTTTCTGTGGTTTACCATAATATGTAATATTACCAATACCATCAGATGACGCTTTTATATATTCAGATGCAAAGCAACTTACATTACCAACACCTTTAGAAAAGACTGTAACACTTTTTGCTTTTAGACGCTCTGCTTCAATATTTCCCACACCTTCAGATTTAATATCTATATTATTTGCTGAACCTTTAAGAATAATATTTCCTACACCTTCAGAGTCAACTTTTATATACCCTGCCTGTAAGTTCTCTGCAGTAATATTTCCCACACCTTCTGAGTCTATGGTAAGTTCAGGAGTATCAAATGTACCTTCTATTACAATATTTCCTACACCTTCATTTTCAATATAAGTGAGGTTGGGTGTAATTATTGTGACTGTTAACCTGTTTGCATTTCTATTTAACCTTTTAAGCAAACGATCCTCCATATCTAACTCCAAAGTACCGTTTGAAATTTCAACCTCTAATAGATTAAGCATTTCTTCACTACCCTCTGCAGTAACTTCTGTGGTTTGACCTTTACGGATAATAATATTACCCACAATTGAAGATTCAATTGCAGTAAAAGCTGTTACTTCAAACTTATCAGTAGCATACCTTGTCTGAGTGCATGCCATAGTACTAATTGAAAGTACAACTGCGATTATTGCTAATTTAATTACTGTTTTCATATTGTTTTTATTTTATGACATAAAAGAAATAAAGTCGGTTACAAAAAATCAATCTTTTAACAATTCTAATATTTTCAATCGGAATGCATATTCATATTTAGCTTGAGCTTCTTCTCCTAATGCTTGTGTTTGATTATTTTTTGCAAGAAACAATTCATAAGAAGTTGCTCGCCCGCTTTCATGCTTTTCTTCCGCAAATCTGTATGCTTCATTGCTGGCTGTAACCGACTTCTTAGCAGCTTCCCATCTGCTCTCAGCTCCAACAGCATTATAGAAAGCCTGTTCAATTCGTTTACGCAGTTCAAGCTTTGTTTTATCCATTTCTAAACGACTGTTCGCAATTGCAATTTGTGCATTTTGAACACTATTCTTTATCTGAAATCTGTTGAATATGGGGATCCTGAGGCTGAATCCGAGTGAGTTACTTATATTGTTTCTAAGTTGAGTAGCAAAAGGATCATTATCCCTGCCATTCATATTATAGTATCCTGTACCTATACTTGCACCGAAGCTTAATGTCGGAAAGTACTGCGATTTTGCCATCAACATTTCCTTTGTGCTGCTTTCGAGCTGATATTGTAAACTTCTGATTTCAGGTCTGTTTACTAGCGCACTTTCATAAACCATTTGAGATGATAAAAGAGGTGTTTCATCAATTAATGCCTCTGCAGGGGGAGAAACAATCTCGAAATCATCAAATTTTTCAAGTTCCATAATCTGTGCAAGATCCAATAATGCCAGTTTATAGTTATTTTCTGCCTGTACACGATTTACTTCCTCTTTGGCAAGCTGAGCCTCAATTTCATACAGCTCTCCCTTTGCCATTTTTCCACTGTTTACCAGTTCAGTGCTTCTTTTTAGATTCTCTCTTGTTGTCTGGATTTGGTTTTCGGCAATAGTAAGCAATTCTCTGTTTAGCAAGGCTTGTAAGAATGCAGTCGACACACTCATTATAATTTCATCCTGTATTCTCTCCAGGTTGGCTTCTGAAACCATCATATCAGCTTTTCGGGCATCAATATTATGCTTCATTCGTAAACCATCAAATAAAGTTATATCAGCAACAATATTGAAATTTGATTGAGATGAGTTTGTATTCTGATAGGTGTTGTCGAGACCAATTGAACGTCCAAAAATAAAGTTGTGACCAGCAGATGCATTAACAGCAGGCAACAGATCAGCACGGGCTTGACTGTATGCTACCATTCGCTGTTGTTTATTCAGCTCTTGCTGTTTGATATCACGGTTATTTTCAAGTGCTATCTCTATACATTCAAGCAATGTATATTGTTGCTGACCCGCTGCTGTAATTAGTGAACCAACAGCAATAAATAGGTATAATAATCTATATCTGAGTTGCATATTATTTTACTTTTGAAACTGTTTTGAGTATAACTTCAAAATAAATATCTATTATTTTCTTTCCTCAATTATCTCTGACCCCCGTATTCTGTCATTTTCTTTAAGTCCTTCAGTTACCTCAATATTTATCCCATCAGATAAACCAATCTTAACAAAATGACGTTCAAATTCTTGTGGTTCTTCATTCTTAACCATATAAACAAATGCAGAATCACCACTGAATTCAAGTGAGCTTTCTGGTATGGTTAATACCTGTTCTCTTTTATCCAATATAATATTTGCATTAGCGCTATATCCAGCTCTGATAAACAGGTCCTCGGGTATTTTAAGAGCCGCTTTCATCTCAAAAAGAATTGCACCGCTTTCTTCTGTTCCTTTTGGAGATATATACTCCAAATTTGCAGGAATTGTACGTCCCTGAATAGCTCCAATTGTAATTTCAATAGGCATACCCGATGTTAAGCGTCCAACTTCAGTTTCATCAATTTTGCCAATAAAGAGCATGTCGCTTAAGTCAGCTACAGATGCAACAGTTGTTCCATCGTTAAAGTTATTTGTCTGAATCACTGAATTACCAACCTTAACAGGTATATCCAGGATAGTACCGTCTACTGTTGATCTGACAAGTGTATTACTTGTCTGTGCTGAACTTTGTGTAATACCTGTTCTTACTAAACTAAGATTATCAGTTGCAGCACGAAGCTCCTCCTCATCGTTCTTATATTGTAGTTCTACCTTTTCAAACTCCTCTCTCGAGATGACATCATTCTGATATAGTTTGAGATCTCTCTCATAGTTACTGCGACTTTGATTAGCAGCAAGTTTAGCCCTTTCTACTCTTGATTCGGCACTACTTAGGTTAACCATATCTGGAACTACTTGAATCTTAGCAATAATATCTCCAGCCTTAACCATATCACCCGCCTCCTTATAAACTTCAGAAATGATTCCTGACATTTGTGGTTTTATAAGAATTTCGTTTCTAGGTTCTACTTTACCAGTAGCTACAGTACTTTTTTGTATGTCACCTTTTTGAGCGGTTACAATTGTGTATTGAACCACTTTAGGTCGTGATTTCTGCCATAAAAACATAAAAGTGGATATTACCAAAAGGCCTAAAAGCACTAATCCAATAATTCTCAAAATTCGTTTCATAAGTTTTATTTAGTTATCTGTTTTTAGTATCAATTATTCTTCACTGATTGCTTCAACCGGTTTAATCATCATAGCTCGCTGTGCAGGGATATATCCTGCAAATGTTCCAATAACAATAAGTATGATTAATGAGATTACTGCCATTGAAAATGAGATTTGCGGATCTTTAAAGAACTGATCACCCTGACTCAAAACGATACCTGTAGCCCTGAGTAGTCCTACTCCTACTATAATTCCAGTTACTCCTGCAATTACAGTAAGTACAACACTTTCACTTAGTATCTGTCCAATGATGTTTCGTGGAGTAGCACCCAAAGCTCGTCTGATACCAATCTCCTTAGTTCTTTCACGTACAGTAACCAACATTATATTACTTACACCTATTGCACCTGCAAACAGTGTCCCCAATCCAACAATCCATATTAATGCTGATATTCCTATCCCAAGGTAGTTGAACATCTTAAACTGTTCTTCTATATTCATAGTAAATACAGCCTCCTTGTCATCCGGCGAAATTTGATGCTGTTGTTTAAGTATTTCAAGAATCTTATCCTGAACTATCTTCACAGGGACACCTCTATCTGCTGTAGCAGCTAAAAAGTGTATTATATTACCTTGATTAAAAGCTTGCTGCATTGTAGAAAAAGGTAGAACAACTGTTTCTTCAGTGCGACCTCCAATGCTAACACCCGAAGTGCTTCTGGCTACACCTATTACCTGAAAGTAAATGCCGTTAACCCTGATCTGTTGACCTGTAGGGTCTTGTCCTTTCTGAAAAAGTACTTCATAAATACGTTCTCCAATTACGCAAACTTTTCTTCTTTCAGCTATATCTATATCATTTACATACCTACCATACAATAGTTTACTTTTTTCTATGAGATCATATTCAGGGTAGCATCCTTTAACTAGATAGGAACCTTTTTTTTCTCCTCTCACCACATTTTCATCACTACCACCGGCAAAAAGCACAGGGGACAAATATTCCAGTTCATCAACACGTTGTTTGATAATTGGGATATCACTGTTTGTCATATTCCAGTTTCTACCTTTCTGAAATCCTTTATATGGAAGTGAAGTTGGAGAAGATGCGAAGAATGCAGAATTGGTTGCAAATCCTTCAACTTGAGAAGATATTCCACTTTCAAGCGCAGATCCTGCACCTACCATTAACACAAGCATAAACATTCCCCAGAAAACACCAAAGGCAGTGAGTACACTTCTGGATTTATTATGAGTTATGGTAATCCAGATCTCTTGTAATCTATCTAAATCGAATATTTTCATTGATTTCTTAAATTTTATTCCTGTCTCATGGCCTCAATGGGCTTCACCTTTACAGCTTTGCGAGCTGGCAGATATCCTGCAATTACACCTGAGATAATAAGTACAATAGTTGCAAAGATTGCATAGCCAATCTCTACTGTTGGATTGGTGAAAACCGACATTTGGGGTTCGTCAGAAACCGGTTGTCCGTTTGCAGCCTGTTCCATGATGAAATTAACAATTTCAGTGAGACCAATACCCATTATTAATCCGATATAGCCAAATATTGTTGTAATTATAATAGATTCAAGTATTATAGTCTTTAATATTGATGATGGCTTGGCACCTATAGCTTTGCGTATGCCAATTTCACGTGTTCTCTCTTTTACAGAGACTAACATAATATTACTAACACCAACTATTCCGGCAATAAGAGTTAATATCCCGATTATAGTTACAAAAAGAGTTATACCGCCAAATATCTTCATTGTTTCAACATACTCTGACTGGGCATTACTAATCCAAAGAGCTTGCTCATCTTCAGGATTGAAATTGAGCCTCCTGCTCATCATGGTTCTCAAAGTTTCATTGAATTTATCATTAGCCTCTTTTGTATTAAGCCCATCAACAGTAAATACAATGTTGTAGAATTTCCCGCTTGGATTAAATATCGACTGGGAAGTTGTGAATGGAATATAGGCTCTTGAACCACCCCAGTCCTCCTTCTTAGAATTTATTCCAACAACTTTAAACATTAGGTTGCCCACCTTTACAGTTTTACCTAAAGCAGATTCACCGGGAAACAATAGATCGGCTATTTTTTTATCAAGTACTATTACCTTGTTATGCTCTTTCATATCGAGGTGATTAATAAAGCGGCCATCACCTGGTTTGATTATTAATTTTTCTATTAACCAATAGTTAGGCATTACCCCCCTTATTTCGTAAGACCCGAATTCATTACCATAAGTAATATTCATAGTGTTGTTAAGTCGTGCTGTTATCAGCCTGCTTTCAGAAACCTCCTCTCTAATAAAATCCACCTCTTCATTAGTGAATGAAAGTTGTCGGTCGGATTTGAGTCCATTATGAGGTATAGAGGTCCTTCCCGGGTATAGATTAACTCGGTTCACAGCTCTTGAACTGAAATTTTGTATTACACCATTTTGCAGACCATTGCCCGCACCAAGCAGAACAATAAGTATGAATATACCCCATGAGACAGACAAGCCTGTCAAGGTAGTACGCATCTTGTTTTTTTTGAGTGTCTCGAATATTTCCTGCAGAAGGTCTATCATAAAGACTGATAATTTAGATTTTGAGTTGTAACATGAATACCATTATCCTTTCTGGTCTCATACTCAATCATACCATCTTTCAGGTGGATAATACGATTGGTGGCTTCAGAAACAGATTTCTCATGAGTTACAATTATGGTAGTAATTCCCTCTTTATTAAGATTAGTTAGTACCTCCATAACCTCTTTAGTCGTTGTACTGTCAAGTGCACCTGTAGGTTCGTCCGCTAATATTATCTTAGGGTTTGAAATCATTGCTCTTGCTATTGCTACACGCTGTTTTTGTCCACCCGACATTTCATTTGGTAAGTGATGAGCCCAATCTTTTAATCCCATTTTATCAAGATGCTCCATTGCAATAATATTGCGTTTTTTGCGGCTTACTTTTTTATAGTAGAGTGGGAGAGCTACGTTTTCGAGAGCATTCTTGAAATTAATCAAATTGAAAGATTGAAACACAAATCCTATCATTTCATTTCTGTAATGTGCAGCTTCGGTTTCTGATAAACCTTTTATAAGGCTGCCATTCAGGTAATAATCACCCGAATCATAAGTGTCCAATATTCCGATAATATTAAGCAAAGTTGATTTGCCTGAACCTGATGCTCCTGTTATGGAAACATATTCACCTTTATCTATTTGTAAATCTATTCCTTTAAGTACGTGAAGTGGGAGTGCTTCGGTGTGATAAGATTTATGTAATTGCCTGATTGTTATCATTCGGCGCTTTAATTTTAAGTTACACTAAATTTTGAATAGTGCAAATGTATGCCAAATATTGTACTATGCAATGCATAATACTATCATTTTTCATCAAAATAACATTATTTAACACAAAAAACCCTATTATTGTCTCTCTTGACAACAATAAAACACTTGTTTCCATTATATAAACAGAAACTTTAATAATATTATTTTGAAAAAGGTGATTTTAACTATCTATAAGAAGGGATCAATTCAAAAGAGTATCCCTGCTCAAGCAACCATTCAATTGAAAGAGGCAAAGCATATCTTAAATTCTTTTCTGCTTTTAGTGAATCATGAAATACAATCACCGATCCGTCACGGGTATACCTTTTTACATTTGCGAGTACCTGCTCAGGTGTCATAAATCTACTATAATCTCGAGTCACCACATCCCACATTATAATTTTATATCCATTTTTCTTCAATAAACCTGGTTGAGGAAAAATCATATGACCATGAGGTGGTCTAAATAGTTGTGAATTTATTAATTTACCGGCATCATTTGTATCACTCAGGAACTTCTTAGGCGAATTTTTCCATCCCTGCATGTGGTGAAAAGTGTGATTGCCGGTTATGTGTCCTTCTTTTATAATCTGATCATATATATGACCATATTTGCGAACATTATCTCCAACACAGAAGAAGGTTGCCTTTATATTATATTTGTTTAATATGCTCAGTACCCAAGGTGTAACTTCAGGTATAGGGCCATCATCAAATGTAAGATATACAGTTTTTTTATCCGGTACTCTAAGTCGCCAGATCGAATTTGGAAATAATAACCTATATAGTATTGGTGGTTGTTCAATTAGCATATAATGAACGTTTATTTAACACAAGAGATGCCAGGTAATATATCACTACACTACCCGGCACTCTTATTATATTTCTACTATTGTGTTGAACTACTATATTGTTCGAGTAATCGAGGATTAAATTGCTTCATTACACCCATTGCTTTTTGCATAATCTCTTCCTCTTCGGCACGACGTATTGTATCATCAGAAGGTACGGAGTAATAACCCCTTACTGCACTATCAGTGATCTCTCTTAAAATAGTATCTCCTACATAAGGAATACCTTTCATATAGTAAACCTGTGCTCTTTGTAATAGGTCATCTGTCAACAGCTTATATTTCTCTTTATCATACTGCTGATAAATATTTTTAACTAGCATTAGCGGACTAACATTATTATATATAATATCAGTCATTGTATTTGCAATCTGTACAGGCTTTAATCTCTCGAACCAGTTTAGGTTTGCATTAATCCTGTTATGGATTTCTGTGATAAGCTCATTTGCTTTTTCATATTCACCAAGCTTGTAGTATGCTCTAGCAAAGATAACACCGTCAGTTCCATATGAAACAGCACTGTCAGGTATCATTGAAGTGATTTTATCGAGAGCTGTCAAAGCTTTCTCATTTTCCCCTGCATCGACTAGAGCATCAACCAAATGAGTGAAATATAACCTGAATGTTGACAACATTCTTCTACTGGTTTGATCCATATAAATATCAGGATCATTTTCAAGACCACCCCATCTGAATTTATTAACCATATTATCGAATGCAGCCTCCAGGTTCACACCATTATTAAGAGGTTCTCCCGGAACTACCTGATAGGCGAGACCATTCAGAGAGAAGTTATGATCCTGCAAATTCATATATAGTGAAGGAGTGATTGTTGTAGCGTAATAGAGTGGTCTATTCCAGTTGTCATCATTAAGATTAGTGAGAAGCTCCAGAACCATCAGTTCATGCCTGTAAACAGCCTGTTTCCCTGAAAGATTTATCAGCATCTTGTCAGTAGGTTTAGCAGCCATATTTTTCCAGTCAACGGCAGAACTGTCAACATCCAGATAAAGGATATCACCAGGAATAACCTGTGTATTACCTGTGTTAAAAGGATTTGCAGGTCGAGAGTTTTCACCTGTCCTTAAATTCTCCATAGTCTGTTTCAGTGAGATTGTATCACGGAACGCGTTTCTGTCGTAATAATTACCATAAGAAACAGAAGGAATCTCACTCTGCCTTAGTACACTTTCAATTTCTTCTTTTGAAATGACAAAAGCCGCACTACCATCATCACCCGAGTATCTTGGGCGAGACCATTTTATTGGTAATGGTTCAGATTCATAAGCAGGCTTTAAAAGCTGATCTATATACCATTCCGTTTGCAGGAAACTCAAATTTGTAACCCTTACATCTGTTCTGAAGCCTTCGGTCTCCTGAACATACCACAGAGGGTAGGTATCATTATCCCCATTTGTAAATAGAATAGCATTTTCTCCTACACTACTCAGATAATTCATTCCTGTGTCACGAGCAAGAGTTCTGCCTGAACGATCATGGTCATCCCAATTCTGAGATGCCATCTGTATTGGAACAAACAAGCAGGCTACAGATGCAACTACAGTAGCAACTCGAGTGTTTTTTATATATTTTTTGAGGAATAGAGATATCCCTGCAACTCCCATTCCAATCCATATTGAAAAAGCGTAGAATGATCCTGCATAGGCATAATCCCTTTCTCTTGGCTCCATGAATGTCTGATTTAGATAAAGAATAATTGCCAGACCTGTCATAAAGAACAGCAGAAATACAACTATAAAGCTCTGCATTCCTCTTTCTTTTAGCTTTAGCTGATATAAAATACCTATGATACCTAATATGAGTGGCAACATATAGTATTTATTCCTTCCTTTGTTATTAACAATATCAGGAGCAATATCATCCTGAGGTCCAAGACCCAGTACATGTTCATCAATAAAGGAAATACCGGTAATCCAGTTACCTGCAGTTATTCCTCCATCACCCTGTATATCATTTTGTCTCCCAGAGAAATTCCACATAAAATATCGCCAGTACATATAATTGAACTGGTAACCAAACATGAACTTCAGATTCTGAAAAAATGAAGGTTTCTTGTTTTGATCTGTAACACCTCCCCATCTCTCATAACCCATAATATGATTCTGAAATGCTGGATTATTAGGGTTTGAATGCATCCTTGGCAGGAGCATTGTATTAGTGTATTTATATATTGGTGAAGTGGTCTTCTCATAACGATCCTTTTCATCAGGGGAATTTTTCACAACCTGTTTATAACTTACACGCTCACCTTCTATAATTGCAGTACCGTCTGCACTTCTCGCTATCTTAGACGCATAAGTTGTACCATGTATCAGCGGAGTCTGTCCATACTGTTCGCGATTCAGGTAGCTTCCAAGTGAGAATATATCTTCGGGTGAATTAAGATCGAGCGGTGGGTTAGCACTTGATCTTATTGGTATCAGAGCATAAGCTGAGAAACCAACTAGAATCACCATGAAGCATGAAATTGATAGGTTTATAAACCTCATGCTTATTTTCTTGGATTTGAAAACTATATATGCGACTGTAGCAATAAGTATTACCCAAAGCCAGGGACTTCCACTTATAAACAATACACCAGTCAAAGCCAGTGTAGCAAAGAATGCAATTCTTGCATTTCTTTCATTACTACTGGAAGATATGGTGTAGTAAAGTCCCATTGTAATTGTTCCAACCAGTATCAGTAAATAAAATAATACTCCTGAATTATATGGTAATCCAAAGCTGTTAACAAACAGAAGTTCAAACCATCCTCCAATTTTAGTGAAACCTGGTATTACTCCCCACATCAATATTATGATAAGTCCAAATGAAACTAGAAGAGCTTTTAAAGCCCCTTTCCAGTTGGCTTTTTCATTTTTCTTAAAATAGTATACAAGAACAATTGCAGGTATACACAACAGATTTAGCAGATGGACGCCTATTGAGAGCCCCATTACATAAGCAATGAGTACTAACCATTTATCTGAGTGTGGTTTGTCTGCATTATCTTCCCATTTTAGAATCAACCAGAATACAAGTGCAGTTAGCATTGATGAAAAGGCATATACTTCACCTTCAACTGCTGAAAACCAAAATGTATCAGAAAAGGTATAAACAAGTGCACCTACAATTCCGCTTCCAATAACTGCGGTAGTTTGACCAGCATTTAAAACAACATCACTGCTTTTTTGTAATAGTTTTCTAGTTAGGTGAGTTATTGTCCAGAAAAGGAACAAAATAGTAAATGCACTCATAAGAGCGGACATAATATTTACCATCATTGCTACCTGCGAAGGATCTTTTGCCAGTTGTGTGAAGAAGTTGCCAACAAGCATAAAAAAAGGAGCACCTGGTGGATGTCCAACTTCAAGCTTGTATGCTGATGTTATAAATTCTCCACAATCCCAGAAACTGGCTGTAGGTTCTATTGTAAGAAGATAAACTGTGGCAGCAATCGCAAAAACCACCCAACCCGAGATGTTATTGATAAGCTTGTATTTAGACATTTTTCTTATTAGTTTTGATTCATGGCATCAACCTGAATCATACAGATTTAATATAAAAAGTGGAGCAAAGATACTTAAATCTCTTTATACGATTGTCTGTTTTGAGAGGATTTTAAGTCTTTCTTATTAAAAAACGTGAATTGCGCCTCTATTCTCCATATATTAATATGCTGATTAATTACCACTTTAATAGTGTAATAATTTTTTTATCGTGTTAATGACTTATTGAAACTGATTTGAGTGAAAAAGTTGTAAATTGATATTTAATAATAGTATAATGATCTTAAAATCGACAAAATGTGTTCTATAACATGTTTATGGTTAATATATTGAAAAACAGAGTTGTAGGTCGAATTTAAGAGGCTTATTCAAATGTTACATGTGAAAAAAGCTAGTCGATAATTTGGAGTTCAAATAATAAAAACTTTACTTTGACATCGATTAAGGAAAAAAATCTGTAATAAAAAAGTTGTTAAGTAGTAGTTTTAATTAAATGCAGGTAACATTAGTAATTCTGAAGCCCTCCGCTATTCAGCGAGCAATACTGGGAGAAGTCATCTCTCGGTTTGAAAAAAAAGGCCTCCAGATTGTAGGAATGAAAATGATTAACCTGTCGGATGAGGTACTGAAGATTCACTATTCTCATTTAGTAAACAAACCTTTTTATGGGCGTATTAAAGATTCAATGCAGGCTAGCCCTGTAGTTGTTATGGCACTAAAAGGAGTTGATGCTGTGAATGTTGTAAGGAAAATCACCGGAGTGACAAATGGAAGAGATGCTCAGCCTGGCACGATCCGGGGAGACTATAGCATTAGTGTCCAGGAAAATATAGTACATGCTTCTGATTCTTATGAAACTGCACAAACCGAATTAGCACGATTCTTTACTACAGATGAAATCTTTGATTATCCGCAAATAAATATTCAGAGTATTTATGCAAACGATGAATATTAATTGCAATAAAAAAGTAATTATATGAAATTTGATATAAAACAAGGTATCGATGGAGATATATAATTTGTTTTCAAAAGCAAGAGTTTTACTACCGGCAGCCTTGATGTTTGTTTCATTAAACTCATTCTCACAAGTTAAACAGGAGTCTGCTGAAAAAAGCAGACCAGAAGTTAATTATAAGCAAGTACATAGTTCAAACTTAAATGAAAAGCAGAGTCTGTTTGCTGATGGACTTAAGCTTAAACTTGATTTGTCTGTACTGGATGATGCTGAAGAGCAAAGAGAGGAATTTAATCCAAATGATATACCTGCTGATGATTTATACGGGGGTATGTGGGAAAACAGATATGTCAATATGTATGGCAGTCTTAAGAATGCGCCGGATACATTTATAGTAGATTTGGATAATTTTACCATGCCTGCTGATGGACACATGACATCCAACTTTGGAAGAAGAGGTAGTCGTCGTTATCACTATGGTATTGATATAAAGGCTCAGACAGGAGACACTATTTATGCTGCATTCGACGGCAAAATCAGAGTTAAGCGTTTTGAAAGAAGTGGTTATGGTTATTATTTGGTTATCAGACATGTGAATGGACTGGAAACAGTTTACGGACACCTTTCAAAGTTTCTGGTTGAAGAGAATGATTTTGTTAAGTCTGGTCAGCCTATAGGACTTGCTGGAAATACTGGACGTTCATTTGGTTCACATCTGCATTTTGAAACACGTTTCTTGGGTAAACCAATCAACCCCAATTTTATTATAGACTTCCCAAATAAAACTGTTCACAAGGATGAGTATCTTGTTACCAATTCAAGTTACAAGAAAACAAATTCCAGCAGCAGATCAGTAATAAGAACATCGGAAGATAGTAATAATTACAAAGAGCCTGAAAATGCTTCCAATAAGTTTGTATCAGGAGAAGTACAGTATCACAGAATACAAAAGGGAGATACATTGGGCGCTATTTCCAAACGTTATGGTACTAGTGTAAGTAAACTATGTACTTTAAACAATATGACTACAAAAACAGTACTGCGTGTAGGTAAATCTATACGAGTCTCATAATAAAATAAAAGGCGTATATGTCTTAAAAAAGGTACAGGATATCAAACTTGTACCTTTTTTTTGTTTATCTTTGTTAGGTTGTTTTACGTTAAAAAATAAATAAAGAGAAATCCAATGAATATAACTAATATTCAGTTCGACGAAGTAGCTGGAATATGTCGCGATATCTTTGCCCGTAAATTACAAGATTATGGAGCCTCTTGGCGAATATTACGACCAACTTCTGTTACAGATCAAATTTTTATCAAGGCAAACAGAATTCGTACACTTGAAACCAAAAAAGAGAAGATGGTTGATGAAGGTATTTTTCCTGAATTCATTGCAATAGTTAATTATGGGATTATCGGACTCATCCAGCTTAAATTAGGATTTGCAGATACTGTTGATATTACAAACGAGAAAGCGCTTGAGTTATATGACGGGTTTCTTGAAAATACTAAACAACTGATGTATGCTAAGAATCATGATTATGATGAAGCATGGCGAAGCATGAGAGTAAGCTCCTACACAGATCTCATCCTTATGAAAATATACCGTACTAAAGAGATTGAGTGCAACGACGGTCAAACGTTGATATCTGAAGGAGTAGATGCAAATTATATGGACATGATAAACTATGCAATTTTTGGATTGATTAAACTTCATTTCCCGGAAGATTGTACCGATTCAAATAAGCAGGTTAATGATCTGCATTGATCGAAAATCAAAATATAAACTAGGAATAATCTATAAGTCAAGATTTTAATCGGGTGAAACAGAAAATTGTTTTAGAAAAAATTATAGTAGAACTGTCCCGAGTGATAGTTGGAGCTACATTTGCATTTTCCGGCTTTGTAAAAGCTGTGGATCCACTTGGTTTCACTTATAAAATGCAAGATTACCTCATCTCTCTTAATCTTGAAGGCCTTTTTTCAATTGCACTCACGTTAGCTATCATAATGGTAGTTGCAGAGTTCGTTTTAGGAGTGTTTCTTCTTCTAGGGATAAACAGTAAAGTGACTACCAGACTTATAGGGTTATTTATGGTGTTTTTTACTCCACTGACTTTTTGGATTGCTTTAACAAATCCTGTTGCAGATTGTGGTTGTTTTGGTGATGCACTGGTTATTAGTAACTGGGTCTCATTCTATAAAAACATCATACTTTTTGCAGGAATTGCTTTTTTGGTAATTAAATGGAAAAAGATTACTCCACTGTTCTCATCAAAAAAAGCTGCGATTGCTTCTTTTTTTATTATTCTATATGGACTGCTCTTTTCTCTGCACAACACTTATAATCTACCAATTATTGACTTCCGTCCATATAAAATAGGAGCAAATATCCCAGATCAGATGTTTGTTGATCCTGATAAAGCAGATATATACGAGACTATATTCATATATAGTAAGGATGGTGTTGAGAAAGAGTTTAGCGAGTCGGATTACCCATGGAATGATTCATCATGGATTTTTATAGATATGGAAACTCGTTTGGTAAAAGAGGGAATAAAACCAGCGATAGAGGATTTCGCAATTGAATCTTTATATTTGGATGAGTCCGGTGAGTGGAATGTAGGGGGAGATATTACAGATTTAATTCTTTCAGATACCACATATACATTCATCATGGTTTCATATTCACTAGAAAAAATGTCTGAAAGGTATCTTCCCAGGTTTAATGATATTGTAAATTATGCTGATGAAAAAGGGTATCCATTTTATCTTCTTACTGCATCATCAACTAACTCTGTAAAAGAGTGGGAGGCTAAGCATAATACTGGAGTTCAGTTTTGTCATGCCGACGAGAGAACTTTGAAAACAATGATTAGGGCTAACCCCGGATTAATGTTAATAAAAGAGGGTACTGTAATCAATAAATGGGATGATAGCAAAGTGCCATCACCTGAAAATCTGTTAATTAAAAAACCTGATCAGGGAAAAGGGACTGAGTTATTAATATCTATAATCCTCTTTTTCGTACCTTTGTTAATTCTTAAGGTGTCATACAGAAAAAAGTAATTGAAATTAATAATAAATTAATTATATAAACATGAGAAAGAATATTGTAGCAGGAAACTGGAAAATGAACAAAACCCTTCAGGAGGGAATTCAGCTTGCAGAAGAGTTAAACGAAGCACTGAAAGGCAAAACTGTAAATTGCGATGTAATTATTGGTACACCATTTATTCATCTTGCAGGAGTAGCAAATGTAGTTGATACAACAAAAATAGGAGTTGCAGCACAAAACTGTGCAGATAAAGAATCTGGTGCATATACCGGTGAAGTGTCTGCAGCAATGGTCGCTTCAACAGGAGCCAAATATGTTATTTTAGGTCATAGCGAACGCAGAGCATATTATCACGAAACCCCAGAAATACTTAAAGAAAAAGTATTGCTGGCTCTTAAAAACGGTCTTACACCAATATTCTGTATAGGTGAAGTGTTGGAAGAAAGAGAGTCTGAAAAGCATTTCGAAGTAGTGAAATCACAAATCGAAGAATCACTTTTTGATCTTTCAGCTGAAGATTTCGGTAAACTAGTTCTTGCTTACGAACCTGTATGGGCAATTGGAACAGGGAAAACAGCCACTCCTGATCAAGCTCAGGAGATGCATGCATTTATCCGTAAGACAATTGCTGAAAAGTATGGCAACGAAGTTGCTGAGAACTGTTCTATACTTTATGGAGGTAGTGCAAATGCAGGCAACGCGAAAGAACTATTCTCAAATCCTGATGTAGATGGAGGTTTAATAGGTGGAGCTTCGCTGGGTGTTGACAAATTCATGCCAATAATTGAAGCTTTTTAATACTTTAAAAGAAATTTATTATACATTTTACCACAGATTCACTATGAGTCTGTGGTATTTATTTATCTTTGTGCGAAGTAATAGAAAAAAAGAATATGAAATATTTCCCAAACCATAGAATTCTTCTTATTGCAATAATTCTTCTATCTGCAGGTGTTAATGCACAAACATCATTACAAAAAAATGAGATTCTTGAAGAGTTGAACAAAGATGTTCAGGGTAAAGGAGATGTTACTGTTTATCAGGATGAGAGTATTTCTCATATACTGGGAAGACCAGTGGGGCCTCCAAGAACTGTATATACAACCGCAGACGGTGCAGTACAGTATTACAAAACAAGAGGTTTTAAAATACAGGCGTTCTCCGGCAATAACCAACGCACATCAAGAGATGAGGCTAACAGGAAGCAGAGCCAAATAAATCAGTTATATCCAGATCTGGAGACAGTGGTCCTATTTGAATCTCCTTTCTGGAGATTAAGGGTAGGTAATTTTGAAAACCGGGGAGAAGCAGAAGAGGCTTTGCATAAATTAAGAGAATCATTTCCATCATTTGGTAGAGAAATGTATATTGTTGTAGATGAGGTGAAAATACCTGTCAACTAACCTCATAAATGGAATAAAATGTCATCTGAAGAATTAGAAAAAAACAAATCCATTATTTCGGATCACATGAGAGAGATCCTCTCTCTGCTTGGCGAAGATGTTTCTCGCGAGGGACTTATTAAAACCCCGGACAGAGTAGCTAAGGCTATGCAATATCTGACTAAAGGTTATTGGCAGAGCCCTGAAGAGATACTTCGTTCTGCTCAGTTTAAGGAAAACTATCGCCAGATGGTAATTGTGAAGGATATCGACTTCTTTTCAATGTGTGAGCATCATATGCTGCCGTTTTTTGGTAAAGCGCATGTTGCATATATCCCCAATGGTTATGTCACCGGTCTAAGTAAGATAGCACGAGTGGTAGATGTCTTTTCAAGAAGACTGCAGGTGCAGGAGAGATTGACAACGCAGATTAAAGATTGTATTCAAAATACACTTAATCCTATGGGTGTGATGGTTGTTATTGAGGCTAAGCATATGTGTATGCAGATGCGTGGAGTAGAAAAGCAAAATTCAATTACTACTACATCAGACTTCACTGGTATATTCCGTGAGCAAAAAACAAGAGAGGAGTTTGTTAATCTTATTAATAGGAAATAAGTTTGCAGAAATACAGAATAAAATAAACTGATCAATAAGGTAGAGATCTGTTTATAATAATAGCCGGTTATAATCATTAATAACCGGCTATTCTATTAAATTAAACTTACTCTTAATTTCAGTATAGCTTATCTGATTTTTATGGTTTTAAGATTTCTTTGATGCTCTTTTCCTATCGTTTTCATCAAGAAGTATTTTTCTTATTCGCATATGTTTAGGAGTGACTTCAACATACTCATCATCCTTTATATATTCCAGAGCCTCTTCAAGACTAAAGATAACAGGTGGAGCTAATTGTGCTTTATCATCTGAACCGGATGCACGAACGTTGGTAAGTTTTTTTGACTTGGTAACATTAACTACCAGGTCGCCTTCTTTATTTTGTTCTCCTACTACCTGACCGGCATATACATCTGTTTGTGGGTAGATGAAAAAATGACCTCTGTCTTGCAGTTTATCCAATGCATATGCATAAGCATTACCTGATTCTCCAGCAATAATTGAACCGTTTTGTCTTTTTTCAATTTCACCTTTCCAGGGCTGAAATTCAAGGAATCGGTGCGCCATAATAGCCTCACCTGCTGAAAGGGTTAGTACAATATTGTTTAAGCCTATAATCCCTCTCGATGGAATCACAAACTCCATATGCATGCGGTCACCCTTACTTTCCATGGTAAGGAGTTCACCTTTTCGGCGTGTAACAACATCAATAATTTTACTTGAATACTCTTCAGG
Organism: Lascolabacillus massiliensis; assembly: GCF_001282625.1. Taxonomy (NCBI): domain Bacteria; kingdom Pseudomonadati; phylum Bacteroidota; class Bacteroidia; order Bacteroidales; family Porphyromonadaceae; genus Lascolabacillus; species Lascolabacillus massiliensis. The sequence goes on along the minus strand of NZ_CTEJ01000002.1, from coordinate 231,573 downwards.
AAGGTTTATTGTTAACTGTTCCACCGGTTCATGTTTTTCGCCATGTTTCTCTTTGATGATTACCTGGGGCTGACCTACCTGCAGCTCGTAACCTTCACGACGCATTGTTTCTATAAGGACAGAGAGGTGTAGTACACCGCGACCGTAAACTATCCATGAGTCTGAGCTTTCAGTCTCTTCCACTCTCAAAGCAAGGTTTTTGTCAAGTTCACGCATTAATCTTTCATAAATATGTCTTGAAGTTACATATTTACCATCCTGACCAAAAAATGGAGAGTTGTTTATTGTGAATAACATAGACATGGTTGGCTCATCAATAGCAATTGGATCAAGTGGTTCAGGTTTATCTATATCTGTAATTGTATCTCCAATTTCGAATCCTTCAATTCCAATTAATGCACATATATCGCCCGAGTTTACCTCGTTTACTTTTGTACGGCCTAATCCTTCAAAAATATCAAGTTCTTTTATACGTATTCTCTTAATACTACCATCACGTTTGCAAAGTGCATAATCTTTACCATTGAAAATTGTGCCTCTGTGTACTCTGCCTACAGCTATCCTTCCAACATAGTTAGAATAGTCGAGAGATGTAATTAGCATTTGCGGTGTACCCTCCAATACTTTTGGAGCAGGGATATGTTTAACAATAGCATCCAGCAGTGGTATGATATTTTCTGAAGGTTTTTTCCAGTCATCAGACATCCATCCCTGTTTTGCAGAACCATATATCGTAGGGAAATCAAGTTGCTCCTCAGTTGCATCCAGACTAAACATTAAATCGAATACCTCTTCCTGAACCTCTTCAGGACGGCAGTTGGGCTTGTCAACTTTATTAATAACCAATATGGGTTTCAGTCCAATTTCCAAAGCTTTCTGCAACACAAACCTTGTTTGAGGCATTGGTCCTTCAAATGCATCAACAACAAGCAGACAACCATCAGCCATGTTAAGTACACGTTCAACCTCACCTCCAAAATCGGCGTGTCCCGGAGTATCAATTATGTTGATTTTTGTGTCTCCATATTTTATTGAAACGTTTTTGGAAAGTATTGTAATACCACGTTCGCGTTCAAGCTCATTATTATCTAAAATCAGCTCATCTGTTTGCTGGTTTTCTCTGAATAGGTGTCCTGCCAGCAACATTTTATCAACCAGGGTTGTTTTACCATGATCAACGTGTGCGATAATGGCGATATTTCGGATGTCATACATAAAAACAATCTTTTTAGGGTGCAAAGATAGGTTTTTTACACGAGAATCTCTTAAATTTATATATAATATGAAATGTCTATTAATAATTATTATATTACTAACAAACAAAATAGTCAATATAGCTTTAATCTGATTTTAGTAATTCCCTCATTTGAACGTTATAAGAAAAGCATTTTCCACAAATAGATATTATTGATATTGTATAGCTTTTTAATAGGTCAGCGCTATCTTATCTTTGCACTGTTTATTAATATTAAAAGTTAATTTATATGCAACCTATTATTAATTCAAGAATTCCGGAATTCAAAGTACAAGCTTACCACAATGGTGAGTTCAAAACAATTACAGATAAGGACACATTAGGTAAATGGTCGGTATTTTTCTTCTATCCAGCCGACTTCACTTTCGTATGCCCTACAGAACTTGTAGACGTTGCAGAAAAGTATGAATACCTGCAATCAATCGGAGTGGAGGTATATTCTGTTAGTACAGACTCTCATTTCACTCATAAGGCATGGCATGATACATCAGAGAGCATAAATAAAATTAAGTATCCTATGCTGGCTGATCATACAGGTGAGTTAAGCCGTGCGTTTGGCGTACTTAACGAAGAAGATTATCTGGCCTACAGAGGAACATTTGTTGCTAATCCTGAGGGTATTGTGAAAGTACTTGAGGTGAATGACGGACCAATTGGACGTAATGCTGCAGAACTCGTACGCAAAATAGAGGCTGCTCAGTTTGTGGCTGAACATAAAGATGAAGTTTGTCCTGCTAAATGGGAAAAAGGTAAGGAAACCCTTAAACCAAGCATTGATCTTGTAGGAAAAATTTAATTTTAAACTCATAATCAAGCCCTCTGATCGATCTTCTATGGCCAGGCCATAAATATTAACAGAGGGCTTTTTATATAAAAAATGAAATAGTTATTATGCTCGACAATTCATTAAAAGAACAATTAAAAGCAATTTTTGCAAATTTAGAATCAGAATATCAATTTGATATATATGCATCTCAGGATCATGAAAGCTATAGTGAACTGGTTGAGCTGCTGGAGGATGTAGTTGCAAGTTCACCAAAGTTTTCTCTGAAAATAAATGAAGGAAACTACATTGCATTCAATCTGCTGAAAAATGGAGAAGAGACAGGTGTGGTCTTCAGAGGTATACCCAATGGTCATGAATTTACTTCACTTCTGTTGGCCGTGCTGAATAGTGATGGCAAAGGGAAAAATCAACCTGACGAATTTATAAGAAAGAGGGTAGAATCATTAAAGGGAAAGATTAATCTTACAACTTATGTTTCACTAACATGTACAAATTGCCCGGATGTTGTACAGGCCCTTAATCTCATGGCAATTATCAATCCTGATATAACACATGAGATGGTTGACGGTGCAATTTATAAGGAGGAGGTTGAATCATTGAAGATTCAGGCTGTACCTGCTGTATATGCTGATGGAGAACTGCTTCATGTGGGCAGGGGTGAATTTGGAACACTATTGACTAAACTTGAAGAGAAGTATGGTGTTGTAGAAAAAGAGACCACTGATTCGGAAATCAGGAGGTTTGATGTTTTAGTTGTAGGTGGAGGTCCTGCAGGCGCTTCTGCGGCAATATACTCTGCACGAAAGGGGCTGAATGTGGCAGTGCTGGCTCAGACAGTAGGAGGACAGGTAAAGGAAACTACTGGAATCGAGAATATGATTTCAGTACCCCAGACAACTGGAGAAAAACTTACTGTTGATCTTAGAAAACATATGGAGGAGTATCCTATCTCGATTCTTGAGCATAGAATTGTTGAGAAAGTTGAGGTAGATGGTAATGAGAAAATTGTACATGTTAAAGGGGGTGAGCGGTTTGCAACTGGTGCTCTTATAATTGCAACTGGTGCTAACTGGAAAAAGCTTAATGTTCCCGGAGAAGCTGATCATATTGGTAAAGGGGTTGCATTCTGTGTGCATTGTGACGGACCGTTTTATAAAGATAAGCATGTAGCTGTTATAGGTGGAGGAAACTCAGGTATTGAGGCTGCAATTGATTTAGCTGCAATATGTTCAAAGGTTACTGTATTTGAGTTTCTTGATGAACTTAAAGCTGATAAGGTGCTACAGGAGAAAGTTGCCTCTTTGCCAAATGTAGAACTGTTTTTAAGCTCTCAAACAATGGAGGTGCTTGGCGATGGTAATAAAGTTAGCGGTTTGAAAGTGAAAGACAGAAAAACTGAAGAGGAGAGGGTTGTAGATGTAGATGGGGTATTTATACAGATAGGGCTAGCCCCAAACAGTTCTGTTTTTAAAGGTGTTGTTAATGTTAACAGATTCGGAGAAATAGAGACAGATTCTCATTGTCGCACTAATGTTCCGGGTATATATGCAGCGGGTGATGTTACAACTGTACCTTACAAGCAGATTATAATCTCCATGGGTGAAGGAGCTAAAGCTGCCCTTACTGCTTTTGATGACAGAATTAGAGGTGTTTTATCTTAAAAGAGCTGTTGCAGTAACAGGAAAATCATATTTTTTATGTAAGTTTGTAACATTAATGCAATAAATTAGTTAAGAGAAAATTGTTACATGAAACTACGTAAAATTCACACTGTTATAGCAACATTCTTTATAGTTTGCTTTACTTCTTTATCTACAATAGATGCAATTGCTCAAAATGTTCCGGTATCTCAAAGTGACAAGATTGTAGAAAATCCTGATATCGTTCCTATGTTTACTGGTGGAACGGCTGAGATGCACCGCTTTATTTCCAATACATTAAGTTACCCGGCAGATGCTGCTGAACGAAATGCACAGGGTTTGGTAGTTTATACATTTGTAGTTGAAAAAGATGGTTCACTCTCCAATTTTAATATAATTCATCGTGCAGATCCTCTCTTGAATGAAGAGGCGTTGCGTATTCTAAAAAATATGCCACCATGGAGACCTGCACGTCATAATGGAGAGATTGTAAGGTCGGAAACTTATGTTCCAATGTATTTTAAACTTAACAAGAATGTTCAGTACTCAACAAGAACTTCAAGTTCTGCTACAGCAAGAGCGTATGCGAAGACCGACCAGTCAATCCTGGAAAATAGTGAGATTTATACGATAGTGGATAAAATGCCGGTGTATGAGTATGGTGAAAAGGAACTGGCTAATTTTATATCATATAACATGCGCTACCCGAAAGAGGCATTACAGCAGGGTATTGAGGGCAGGATATTATGCTCCTTTATAGTGGGCAAGGATGGCTCTATATCAAATATTGAAGTTGTGAGCGGATCAAATGAGGCTCTTAATAATGAAGCTATTCGTGTATTGGGTTTAATGCCTAAATGGACTCCGGGTGAAAATAATGGTGAAAAAGTGAATGTAAAGTGTCTGCTTCCGATAGATTTTACTATTGATGAACAGCCTATTCCACCATTAACAAGCTCCAACTAGGGTGAAATTGAATTGACGCAATTCCTTATTTGAATATATAAAAAGTCTGAATGGAACTTCGGTTTCGTTCAGACTTTTTAGTTTGCTAAGTCTGAATGAAGCATACATAATTTGAAAGTATCCGGGAGGATCATTATTCATTGAGTGAGAAAGATATAGATCTGTACCTTCTGTTGATGTGTCTTTATAAAGAGCAATTGTATGTGGTGTACTGTGATATTCAATCTCAAGAATTAAATTCAGATAGTCACCTTCAACCCACACACTTATAATTTTTAATGGGTCATTTTTATAATTCTCGGGATAGCCTTCAAAAAGCACATCACCTGAGAATACTGGTGTAATATTTTTAATTTCTATTTTATCACCATTTAAGGGTGTCCAGTATAAAATAACCCTGTCGCCATCACTACCGTGAAAATCTTTAACTTCAATCGGTGATAGTACTTTACCATTATCTAATTTGAAACGGTAGGTGTCACCCTGTTTAATCACTGTGGCGAACTCGGCAAGAAAATCATCCATTCTTTCAGGCTTTTTATCGCAACCTTGAATAAGGGTAAGAGATAATATAACCAGAAGAGTGAATGCTATCTGCTTCATTAAAGATATTATTTTATGTTTAAGTTATTTTTTACTGTATTTCCATACATCTCGATAATCTTTCTGCGAAGAAAATCCAAGTCTTTATTTGGTATGTCGATCTTTTCAACCTGCGAATTAATATAACTGATGAAGTTTTGTTTCTCCTCTTTATTGTATTCAGAAGAAAACTTTTCAGTACCGGTCATCAAATCATATGCTATATAGTTTATAGGATAAAATGTGTAGTTTCTGAATATTTCTCTGTCTATTATCTCTGCAACTTTATCAAGCATCTCATTTCTTCCGGTGTCTGATGGGATTTCACTTAAAAAAGAATTAATACATTTACCTAGCCGGAAATGCACCCTGCCTTTATATCCTGTTATACCGGTATACATATTCTCAATGTCATCGGCCTGACTTTTTTTATACTCTGCGTTATCTCGCTTAAGCTGATACTCCTTTGCTTTTAGAAAATCGCAAGGGTCATATTCATATGAAATTGAGAGAGGTATAATATTAAGTTCTTTTATAGTATTCAACGGATCTGAGCTGTCATGTAGTGTTAGCATCTTCAACAGACTTGTTTGTGTTCTGTCGTCAGAATCCTTAGCGCGTCCCTCTCTTTGAGCCAACCAGATTGATTGTTTCCTGTTTCTTATTGTGTCGTGGATATAATCTGACAGATGTTTTGAAACTATAAGCATCTGTCTCACAGAAACTCCTCTCTTTACAATGAAACTTTTATTTAAGCGAACCAGTTTCTCAATCCATGGATAGATAAGCAGGTTGTCGCCAATCGCTATTTCGGTAGTCTCTTTATTCTGATCAAAAAGGAGAATATTGAAGAATGCGGCATCCAGTACTATATCACGATGGTTTGAAATGAAAAGATTACTTTCGTTTTCATTTATATTTTCCCATCCATATCCGTTCATCTCCTTTGTGGTCTTCTCGATAAACCGATTCATTGTAGGATAAATGACCCTTTTCTGGAAGTCAAATTTTGTTTTGCAACTTGATAGCAGAGAAGCGAATTGCTCCCATGTATATGGTTTTACTATCTGCTCTGCAGCCTTTTTGAATCTTTCATCAACTAAAAGCTGAGCTATTGCTTCTGCCACTTCGTTATCATTCAGAGGCCTAATATCATCAAACTGATTATCTGAAATGTTCATAATGCTGATTTTTTAGTGTGATGGAGTGCTGTTTAGTTTATTGATTTCTGTTTCAATAATTTCTGTCATTACATTCTTCATCTCTAAGCCTGCAGCTTTAACCTGTTGGGGAATAAAACTTGTAGTTGTCATTCCCGGGGTGGTATTTACCTCCAGTAAAACCGGTGATTCTTCTCTGATTATATAGTCAGCTCTTATAATTCCTTTAGCTCCGATTAACTTATAAATCTGCTTTGTCAGTGACTGTATCTTATGAGTTAGTTCTTCTGATATGCGGGCGGGTGTAATCTCTTCCACCTCTCCCAGATATTTTGCGCTATAGTCAAAAAACTCATTTTGGGTGACCACTTCTGTTAATGGTAATACGGTTAACCCTTTTTCTGTTTCGAAGCATCCACAGGTAACTTCTACGCCTTTCACAAAACTCTCAATTATCACTTCAGGAGCCTCTATGAATGATTCATTGATCGCCTCCATCATTTTAGCTGCAACCTTTACTTTATTGGTTGCAAAGCTTGATCCACCCACGTTAGGTTTAACGAAAACAGGTAGTCCCAATTGAGCTTCAATCGCCTCAATATCAATATTGTCGCCTTTTCGTAATAATATAGAGTCGGCCACCTTGATGCCAAAATTCTTGAGGAAGTTGTTTGATGTATATTTGTTGAAAGTAATTGCAGATGCAAGTACACCACAGTTGGAGTAGGGTATACCAAGCATGTCGAAATAGCCTTGCAGCAGTCCATCTTCTCCGGGGGTGCCGTGAATTGTGTTGTATACGAAATCGAAAACTATCTTTTCTTCGTTTGCAACAAAACTAAAATCGTTCTTGTCAACTGGGATAAAATCATTATTATACTCCACCATCCAGCTTTCACGGTCGATTCTTACCTTGTAGATATTATATCTGTCCTTATCAATGAAAGAGCTGATTCCTTCAGCACTCTTCTCTGAGACAACCTTTTCACTTGAATATCCACCCCAGACAACAGCAATATTTTTCTTCATATACTTTTATAAATTGAGCCAATAGGGATACTTGTCTAATTTTTTTTCAAGTCTCTGTTTTAACCTTCGAAATCTCTTGAAGATGTATAAATCCTCCACTTTTCAATCACTGCTTGCATATCGTCGGGCAGTTCACTCTTAAAATTTAATTCCTCACGTGTAGAGGGGTGTATAAATCCAAGAGTTTGTGCATGCAAACATTGTCTTGGACAAATTTCGAAGCAATTATATATAAATTGTTTGTATTTTGCAAAGCGTGTGCCACGAAGTATTTCGTTTCCACCATATCTTTCGTCATTAAACAGTGTGTGTCCCAGGTGTTTCATGTGAACACGTATCTGGTGGGTGCGACCAGTGTCTAGTTTACACTCTACTAAAGTTACATAGCCAAATCGCTCAAGTACACGATAATGTGTTATGGCTGTTTTGCCTTGATCTCCATCAGGAAATACTTTCATGAGCATACGGTCTTTGGGGTCGCGACCAATATTTCCCTCTATTGTACCACTGTCTTCGGCTATATTTCCCCAGACAAGTGCAGTATAGAGTCGCTTTGTCTCTTTCCGGAAGAATTGTCTCGATAAGTCAGTTTTTGCATCTGGAGTTTTGGCTATTAGCAGTAAGCCCGATGTATCTTTGTCAATTCTGTGTACTAATCCCAGCCTGGGATCATCAACATCTTTGATGTTTTTATATCCAAGATGATATGCCAGTGCATTAACTAGTGTGCCTGTGTAATTTCCGTGACCTGGATGTACAACCAATCCTGGTGGTTTATTAACCACTATCAGATAGTCATCTTCATATACTATATTAAGAGGGATATTTTCAGGTATGATCTCCAGTTCACGTTTGGGAAAGTCAAGAACAAGAGTAATTACATCCAGTGGTTTTACTTTATAGTTAGATTTTACAGGAATGCCGTTAACTAGAATTGAATTGGCTTCGGCAGCCTGTTGTATGCGATTTCTAGATGCACCTTCTATGCGAACAGATAAAAATTTATCTACTCTGAGCAGTCCTTGCCCTTTGTCGGCAACGAATCTATAATGTTCATATTTTTGATTTTGTTCGACGGAGTCTTCAATAATTTCATCTTCATCCTCCGCCAAAAAATCGATGCTGTTATAATCGTTTTCTGTCACAAAGTACCGTATTAGAAAAATGAATCGTCGAATATACCTTCACCTGAGGATTGATTTCCTGTGTCAATATCTGATATTCCTGGAGCAATAATTATCTCATCGTTTACACCTAATGAGTCAGCAAGAGTGCTACTGCTTACAACCAGATTTAAAGGCGATCCTGCTGGGATTTTCTCATCAGGTAATAGTGCCCGGCCTCGATATTCAACTGCCATAACCAGTCCTGAATATTCCGATGGCACTTCTTGTATTGAAATCTGAGTGAAACCTAAAGAGTTGAGTAGAGCAACAGCCTGACGGGTAGAGTAGTCCACCAGCCCCGGTACCGCTATTTGCTGAGGATTCTTTGAGTATACTGTAACATATATAGAACGACCCTCTTTTACCTTATTGTCTGCTTTTGGAGTTTGATCCAATATGGCTCCGGGAACCGCATCACGGTTGTAAACGGAATCTACAATCTCGGCATGAAGGCCTTTTGCTTTTAGAATAATGTTTGCCTCTTCTATCTGTAAACCCTCTAATCGGGGCACTACAACATTATGTCCATGTCTGGTGTAGAAATTAAGTAATAATAATGCGATCACAACTAGAATTATTCCGGTTATGATCATAACTAATATATTTTTTAAAATATTATTACCGAAAATTGGTCTGTCAGCATTTTTTTTGCTCATAACTACAGCGTTAGTATTTGCGTAAACGATTTGCTTTACAAAAGTACTAAAAAAATGATAGCAGAGGAAGAACATACAAAAAAACAGAAATGCGGATATACCGAATTCCTGTTTCTTCCGCAAATCTGTTAAGATATATTGCGGGTATAGTTCTTTCTCCGACTCCGACTGTTACATACAGTTACGGAATAATTAATATTCGTCGGATACAGTTAATCTTGCTCTACCTTTTGCACGACGTGAGGCAAGTACTTTTCTACCGTTCTTTGTAGCCATTCTGGTGCGGAAACCATGTTTATTTTTTCTCTTTCTGTTTGACGGCTGGAATGTTCTTTTCATTTGACTATATTATTATTTACTTTTCAAATTCTATTGATCCGTTTAATTCAAATCCATTACGGGGTGCAAAAATAGATAAAATATTTAAAAGTACCAATTTTATTAAACGGAAAAAGTTCTGTAATTGATATCCCGAATTAATATATAATATTACATTGCTATTATCTTCTTCTTACATTCTTCTTATATTCTTCTTTTATGACTAAGTATTGTAAGGGAAATAAAATAATATTCAAAGAGGTTTGTGAAAACTATTTATCTGCACTATATTTGCGTTTACACATTAATATAATGCATAGGCACTTCAAAAGTTGTTTTTTTAATTTGATTCGAAAAAAATAAAGAAAAATTGCAGGAAAGTTTTGCAGTTTAAAAAAAACGCTCTATATTTGCACCCGCAATTTGAGCCTCGGCTATCAGATTAAAAAGGTTAACGCCTACAATGGCCCATTCGTCTATCGGTTAGGACGCAAGATTTTCATTCTTGAAAGAGGAGTTCGATTCTCCTATGGGCTACTAATAAAAAAGAAATAAAGTCAACGAAATGGCAAATCATAAATCATCAGAAAAAAGAATCAGACAAGCAAAAGCTTTGCGACTAAGAAACAGATATGTTTCACGCACAACTAGAAATAAAGTTCGTAAATTCCGTTCTACTGATTCTAAAGAGGAAGCACAAAAGATGTATCCTGAGGTTTGTTCAATGTTAGACAAGCTGGCTAAGAAAAATGTTATACATCAGAATAAAGCAAACAATCTGAAGTCTAAATTAGCTGCTCATATGAATCAGTTGAGTTAATTAAGACTTAAATGTCAAACTACATATACAGAAAGCCGATCATTTTGTTCGGCTTTTTTGTTTTTTATGAATAAGATGTATTATAATTAATCATTTAAAAAAATATATAAGAAATGGTTAGACATATAGTTTTATTTAAACTTGCTGATGAGGCCGAAGGTAGGTCGAAAGCAGAGAATGCTCTTATAATAAAAGAGAGACTTGAGGAGTTGAAAAACACTATCCCTGTAATAAGAAAGATCGAAGTGAAGATAAATCTTTCAGAAGCGTCTGCAGATAATCATGATGTAATTCTGGAGAGTGAATTTGATACCCTGGAGGATGTAAGAATTTATGCTGTTCACCCGGAGCATATAAAGGTGGGTGAATTCATTGCAAAGGTTAGAACATCAAGAGCTGCAATTGATTACGAGTTCTGACATTGATTGTTTAAAGTACATGTAAGAGTGGGCTATTTGCTCGCTCTTTTTTTGTAAACTGACTATGTAAATCGGCCGTAAAAAAGCAAAAAAGGGTTGGTGAAGAGGCGATTTTTTCGTATATTTGCTCTGTTTAAATTGCAATTATTACTTGATTGTAATAGCCTAATTTTAAGAAAGATTTAATTAATCATATAACATGTCAGAAGAAGAAAGAAAATCAGCAAGCGTTGACTATTCCGCTCAAAATATTCAGGTTCTTGAAGGTCTTGAGGCAGTACGTAAACGCCCTGCAATGTATATAGGAGATGTAAGTGAAAAAGGTTTGCATCATTTGGTAAACGAGGTTGTAGATAACTCTATTGATGAGGCGCTTGCAGGATATTGTGATGAGATTGATGTAGTAATCAACGAAGATAATTCAATTACAGTTATAGATAATGGTCGCGGTATTCCTGTAGATTACCACGAGAAAGAGAAGAAGTCTGCACTTGAAGTGGTACTGACTGTTCTTCATGCAGGTGGTAAATTTGATAAGGGAACTTATAAAGTTTCAGGAGGACTTCATGGTGTTGGTGTTTCTTGTGTTAATGCTTTATCGGTTTATCTAAAAGCAGAAATTCACAGAAATGGCAAGATTTATGTTCAGGAGTACTCAAAAGGTAAACCTTTTGCAGACGTGAAAATTATTGGAGAGACCAATAAGACTGGTACAATTATCACTTTTAAACCGGATGATTCTATTTTTACAGTACTTGAATACAGATATGATATTCTAGCTACAAGATTGCGTGAACTATCATATCTGAACTCGGGTATCACTATGACACTGACAGATAAAAGAGTGCAGGGTGAGGACGGCAAATATAAAAGTGAACGTTTTTATTCAGAAACTGGACTTGAAGAGTTTGTACGATATATCGATAAAAATAAAGATTCAATTATCCAGGATCCTATTCATATTGTTACTGAGAAGAATGGTATACCCATAGAAATAGCATTATCGTATAATGATACTTATAACGAGAATATTTTCTCTTATGTAAATAATATAAATACTATTGAGGGAGGTACTCATCTTACTGGTTTCAGACGTGGGCTTTCTCGTACTTTAAAGAAGTATGCCGAAGATTCGAAAATGCTTGATAAGGTGAAGGTAGAAATTAGTGGTGATGACTTTAGAGAGGGTATCACTGCTGTTTTGTCTGTTAAGGTTGCTGAACCTCAGTTTGAGGGACAGACTAAAACCAAGCTGGGTAACTCTGAAGTAATGGGAGCAGTGGATCAGGCTACGGGAGAGGCTTTGAAATACTATCTAGAAGAGCACCCTAAAGAGGCAAAGGTGATTGTGGAAAAGGTTATTCTTGCCGCAACAGCTCGCCAGGCAGCCCGAAAAGCAAGGGAGATGGTGCAGCGCAAATCGCCTCTGTCTGGTGGAGGCTTACCGGGGAAACTTGCAGATTGTACTAGTAAAGATCCAAAGCTTAGTGAGATTTTTCTTGTGGAGGGAGATTCTGCGGGAGGTACTGCAAAACAGGGACGCGACCGTATGTTTCAGGCTATTTTACCTCTCCGTGGTAAGATTCTTAATGTTGAAAAAGCAATGCCTCATAAAGTTCTTGAGAGTGAGGAAATTAAAAATATATATACTGCTCTTGGGGTTTCTATAGGTACTGAAGAAGATTCAAAAGAACTAAATATTGAGAAACTTAGATATCATAAGATAGTATTAATGACTGACGCTGATGTAGATGGTAGTCATATTGATACTCTTATTCTTACTTTCTTCTTCCGTTATATGCGTCCATTAATTGAGAAAGGTTATGTGTATATTGCAACTCCACCTCTTTACCTATGTAAAAAAGGGAAAATAGAGGAGTATTGTTATAATGAGCGTCAGAGACAGGATTTTATTAATAAATATGGTGACGGTAACGAGAATGCAATCACAACACAAAGATATAAAGGTCTTGGTGAAATGAACGCTGAACAATTGTGGTCTACAACCATGGATCCTGAAAGACGTACTCTTAAACAGGTTACAATTGAGAATGCTGCTGATGCAGATATTATCTTTACAATGCTGATGGGTGAAGAGGTAGGACCAAGAAGAGAGTTTATTGAAGAAAATGCACGACTTGCAAATATTGATGCTTAGTCATTAACTATTGAAATTATGCTTCGACCAGCTCCACTAAAGCTAAATGACAAGGTTGTTATCATTTCTCCATCAGGGAAAATTGATGAATCCTTCGCGAAGGATGCTGCATCAATAATGGATAGCTGGGGTGTAAAAACCGAGATTGGCAGATATGCTCTTAGTGAAAATGGCAGGTTTAGTGGTTCGGTCGAAGAACGTCTTTATGATCTTCAAAGTGCTTTAGATAATCCTTTAATCAAACTGATTCTTTGTTCCAGAGGAGGATATGGAGTTATTCACCTTTTAGATAAATTGGATTTTTCTTCAATTAGAAAACATCCTAAGTGGGTAATTGGTTATAGTGATATAACAGCACTGCATTCTGCTCTTCAAAAAAATGGTATCATTTCAATACATGGCCCTATGGCTAAACATTTTTCAGAAGAAGGCGAAGAGGATTTATCTGTCAGATATACTAAAAGTATACTTTTTGGTCAACCGGTCGCATATGAAATCCCTACTGAGGGATACGATATCATAAACAGAAAAGGTAGGGCTATGGGTAAACTTTTTGGCGGTAATCTATCTGTATTTTGTGGTTTGCTGGGCTCGAAATATATAAGGATACCTCATAGAGGTATTCTTTTTATTGAAGATATTGGTGAAGTTCCTTACAGAGTGGACAGAATGATTTACCAATTGAAAATCTCTGGTATGTTTTCAAAGATTAGTGGATTAATTGTTGGTAAGTTCACGGATTATGAGGAGGATGATTTAATGTATGCTTCACTTTATGAATCTATAAGAAATGTTGTTGAAGACTATGAGTTTCCTGTATGTTTTAATTTTCCGGTAGGGCATGTTAAACATAATTTGCCGTTATTGATGGGAGAAAAAGCAGAACTGATAGTTGGAGATGATAGGATATTGTTTAAACAAAATAAAGGTCAGTCTTTTGATTGATATTTTAATTTTACTCATATAATAACTGTCACAAATAATAGTGAAAAATGCAGATAAGTACTGAATTAATGTTGCTTGTAGGGTCCGTGCTTTTTTTTATAAGTATGCTGGTTGGAAAAGCGGGATCTAAATACGGAGTGCCTGTCCTTTTACTATTCCTTATAGTTGGTATGGTCTTTGGTTCAGACGGTTTCGGCCTGCAGTTCGAAAATGTTCAGGTAGCACAAACTATCAGTTCGATTTGTCTTTGTATTATTCTTTTTTCGGGTGGACTTGATACCAAATTTCAGGAAATTAGACCAATTATAGGGCCAGGAGTTGTACTTGCAACTATTGGCGTTCTATTAACAGCATTGCTTACAGGTGTATTTATATACATGTTATCTGGTTTAATGTTTCCTGCACTGGGTGTTAGCCTGGTGACTGCTTTTCTCCTTGCATCTATATTTTCATCCACTGATTCTGCTTCTGTATTTGGCATATTAAGATCTAAAGGTTTGGTTCTGAAGAATAACCTTAGACCGTTGCTTGAGCTGGAGAGTGGTAGTAACGACCCAATGGCTTTTATGCTTACACTCATGTTTATGCAGATTATACAGTCTGGAGATAATCCAAATTATTTAGTGGTTATACTCATGGTAATCGTACAACTGGCTGTTGGGTTTGTTCTTGGGTATCTTTTTGGCAAGGGGGCAGTTAGAATTATTAATCGTATCCGAATGGAGAATGTGGCTCTTTATCCGATACTACTCTTAACACTGGGAATATTTATATATGCTGCTACATATTATCTGCAAGGTAACGGTTACCTTGCAGTATATATTGCCGGACTAGTTATTGGTAATTCGAAGTTCACTCATAAACGTACTTCAATGAAATTCATGGATGGATTTGCCTGGATGAGTCAGATTCTATTGTTCTTAACTTTAGGATTACTGGTGAATCCGAGTGAATTGATTAACGTGGCTGTTCCTGCTCTGATTGTTTCAGCTTTCCTGATTTTATTTGGTCGTCCGATTGTAGTTTTTCTGACTCTATTACCATTCAGAAAGATTGGTGTTAAAGACAAATTTTATGTCTCATGGGTAGGTTTAAGGGGGGCTGTACCAATAATTTTTGCTATTCTTCCTCTGGCAGCTGGTGATATACCTCACGCAAGATGGATATTTAATATGGTTTTTGTGATAACCATTGTGTCATTGCTTATTCAAGGAACTTCATTGCCGGCAGTAGCAAGATGGTTGGGATTGTCGGAAAAACCTCCTAAATATAAGCAATTTGAGGATTTTGATGTAGAGTTTGCAGAAGAAATTAAATCTGCAATGACTGAGATACATATCTCTGAAGAGACTCTTAATTATGGCAAGAATCTTATTGAACTTCCATTACCAGATAAAACGCTAGTGGTAATGGTTAAAAGAGGGGAACAGTATTTTGTTCCAACAGGGCAGACAGAGTTACTTGCCGGAGACAAACTCCTTGTTATTTCTGATGACGAGGATGCTCTGAAGGAGACTTATAATAATATTGGAATATCAGACTATTCCTATCAAAGAAATATTTAATAAAATGAGACATCTAAGGATATTTTCTCTTGTGCTGTTATTATTTTTGGGATTAATGTTTACAATTTCATGTAATTCATGTCAGTCTCGAAAAAAAATAGTGATGTCAGAACCATACACTCAGGTTTCTCCACAATTCAATGCAGACTCAGCATATGTTTTTATCGAAAAGCAGGTGGCATTCGGATCTCGTGTACCGGGAACTAAAGCCCATGAACTGTGTGGAGATTATCTTGTAACTAAATTACAAGAGTTTGGGGCAGAAGTGATTGAGCAGAACGCTGATGTTACTCACTACAATGGACAAAATTTCACTTTACGCAATATTATCGGAAGTTATTATCCTGAAGTGGAGAAAAGAATACTTTTATTTGCTCATTGGGATTCACGACCTTTTGCAGATGAAGAAAGTGATCCGGATAAAATTAATCAGCCTATTTTAGGTGCTGATGATGGTGCAAGTGGGGTAGGTGTGATTCTCGAAATTGCAAGACAGCTTCAGCAGAATACTTTAAATAGTGGAATTGGTATTGATATTATATTCTTTGATTTGGAGGATTGGGGACAACCTTCGAATAGTTCAGAATGGGTGCAGGGTGATTGGTGGTGTATAGGGTCGAAATATTGGTCTGAACAGCCTCATATTGATAACTATAAAGCAAATTATGGAATTCTGCTGGATATGGTTGGAAGTGTAAATGCTACTTTTTTAAGAGAGGGTTATTCACTTCAGTATGCTTCAAATATTGTTGATAAAATATGGAGCACAGCAGCAAAACTTGGTTATACAAACTATTTTCTTTCACAGAGAGGAGGGTATATAACTGACGATCACCTGCCTGTGAATCAGCATCACAGAGCTCCAAGTGCAAATATTATAAATCTTAAGAGGGATACAAGAACTGGTTTTGTACCTCATTGGCATACTCTGAATGATGATATGCGTAATATAGATAAAAATACATTGAAAGCGGTTGGACAAACCGTTATGGAAGTGATTTATACAGAAAAGTTATAATGCAGACAATTAACGAAATACAACAAGAAATTATTGATGAGTTCAGTATCTATGATGATTGGATGGATAAATATGCATATATCATAGAACAAGGTAACGCGATGCATCCATTAGAAGAAAAATATAAGATTCCTGAAAATATAATTAAAGGCTGTCAAAGTAGGGTTTGGCTTCAGACAGATTACCGTAATGGGAGACTGTTTTTTGAAGCCGAAAGTGATGCAATTATAGTTAAAGGTTTGCTTGCTTTGGTGTTACGTATTTTCAATGGACGTACTCCTGATGAAATTATTGGTACTGATCTTCGCTTCATGAAAGAGATAGGATTGACTGAACATCTATCTCCTACTAGGTCTAATGGTCTATTGTCAGTTATAAAACAGATACGCTATTACGCAATTGCATATAAATCTAAAGAGGAGAAGAATTGATAATAGCTTTCATGTAGTATGGTTCATTTAATCTATTCTGTTTATAATTAATTAGAGCTGTATTGGATCTTTAGCCCCCGTTACTGCTTAACTCTTTCGATCTGTTTCTTGCTGCATCAAGAACTCCCTCGAAATGCTTTCCAATATCGTGGGATTGAAAATATTCCAAACCAGCTTGTGTAGTACCACCCTTACTTGTAATGTTTTTTATAAGGTCTTCTATGCTATAGTCCTTCTGATTCTGCATAAAGTAGAGGGTTGTTCCTCTTGTTAATTCAAGTAGTAATTCATCAAGAAGTGATCCGGGAAGATCAAACTCCTGTATTTTATTTTTAAAAGTTTTTATAAAAGCCAAAATAAATGCCGGGCCGCTTCCAAAAACAGAGGTGAACAGGTCAAATCCGTCTTCTTCAAGCTTAACTACTTTTCCAAGTTTTCCTAATAGATTAAATATTCTTTCTGATTTTTCACTATCAGGTTTGTTGGATCTGAACGCAGTAACAGATGCTTTAAATGCCATTGCCAGATTAGGCATTATACGAATAATAGTGGTTTTATTACCCAAGTACCTCTCAATATATGCTATACTCTTTCCGGCAACAGGAGAAATAATTGTTTTTTCTGAAAGATCACTTTTCTTTAATTGTTCTAATACACCCGCTAGATCTTGAGGTTTAACAGCAAGCCATATAACATCAGCGTATAATACAAGTGACTCCATATCTTGAAAATAATGCAAGTCAACATTTTTTCTATTTCTGGCATAATAAGCAAACTCGATACTTCTATCTTCTTTTAAACCTTGATAAACCGCATTGGCGAGATTACCATATCCTATAAACCCTTGTTTCATTTCTTAACTTTTTCTGTTTTGAATCTAGTAAAAGGAATTTCATTGTGAAGAGCTTTAATTATATAGTTAGCACGCTGACCATTTACAATCCACATTTCTACACTATTAGTCATACAGATTTCTGCAGCATGTATTTTTGAAGACATACCTCCTGTACCAAGTGTAGATTCTTTCTCTTCAATAAAATTCATAATAGATTCAAGATCCGTTACTTCTGCAATTAATTTAGCATCTGAATGAAGATGGGGATTTTGATTAAATATCCCATCAATATCTGAAACTAATACAAGTAGATTTGCATCAATTATTGTTGCTACCAATGCAGAGAGCTTGTCGTTATCACCAAGCATTATTTCTTCTATAGAAACGGTATCATTCTCATTTACAATTGGTATATAATCTACTTGCCATAGTCTGTTTATTGTATTCCTGGTATTTTCAATTGCAACAGGGTTTTCAAAATCACGGTAGGTAAGTAAAATCTGGGCAATATTTAATCCAAAAGTACGAAAAATGCCGTCATATAGCTCCATTAGTTTAGTCTGTCCAATTGCAGCCATAGCCTGTTTGGAATCCACTCTCTTCTGATAACCGCTAATTTCTACGAATTGACGAGCAGTGGCAATTGCACCCGAAGATACAATTACAATTTCGTAATCTTTTTTTAGTTCTACGATTTGTCTGGCTAGACTCTCAATTACTGCAAATGATATTCTATTAGTTCCGGCAGTTAATGTGGAAGTACCTATTTTAATTATAAGTTTTTTTTTCATGAAATTATTCTCTTATATGACCTTCACCATATACAAACCATTTATTAGTAACAAGTTCCTGAGATCCAAGTGGTCCCCTAAAGTGAAGTTTTTGAGTACTAATTGCAATTTCAGCTCCTACACCAAACTGACCTCCATCTGTAAAACGTGAAGATGCATTGTGATAAACTGCTGCACAATCAACCTCTTGCATGAACTTATAAGCATTTTCCTGGTTATTCGTTGCAATTACAGCAGTATGTCCTCCTGAATATTGGTTAATCATTTCAATTGCCTCTTTAAGATCATCCACTAGTGATACATATAGTTTAGGTGCAAGATACTCTTCACAGAGAGTTGCAACATCATTCTCTTCTTTTATCTCATTACATATTTTTGTAATCTCACTGTTTCCCCATACGTCTATACCATTTTCCTTAAGATTTTTTACCAAGAATTTGATTCTCTCCTGAATATTGTTCATGCTTCTGTGTATAAGTACCTTATCTATCGCATTACATACACTGATACGTTTCTTTCCATTGATAACGAGTTGTGTAGCCATCTCAAAATCAACATTGTCATCTATAAAAAGGAAATTATTTCCTCTGCCGCTTACTATGACAGGTACTGATGAATTGTTCAATACAAATTGAATCAATCGTTCTCCTCCACGGGGAATTATCAGATCCACTTTTCTTGTATTCTCTTTGATCAACTTCTGAGTTTCTGAATGAGAGAGGTTCAAATATTCAACATAGTTTTTATCCACATTATTATCAGAGAGAGCTTTTTGCCACAATTCAGTCAGAAGAGTATTTGTATTTAATGACTCTTTTCCACCCTTCAGCAAAATTTTATTTCCTGCTTTAAATGCCGTTGCCGCAGCTTCAATAGTAACATCTGGTCTAGACTCATATATTATTAGTATTGTGCCAAATGGAACTGTTTTATTAACAATATGCAAGCCATCTTTACGAGTGAAGTTATACAACTCTTTCCCTTCAGGATCATCCTGTGCAGCAACTTCTTCAAGAGACTTAATCATATCTCCAATCTTTTTCTTATCCACTTTCAGACGATCTTTCATTGATTCATCCATTTCCGGGAAAGTTTCAATATCTAAGTTGTTGGCATCAATTATTGCTTGTTCTTTTTCTTTTATCAGTTCGGACAATTTTGACAATACACTATTCTTTATAATTATATCCATAATTTCTAAAAAAAATATTCAGGCATACACATTAATTAATATAATATGAATAAAACAATTGTAAAGTCATATAATATTATAAAGTATACACATCACTTCAGAAGTTAATTTAATATACTGGAGCTATATGTATACAATTGAAACAAAAACAGTGTCAAAGATAGCAAATTATTCGTAATACGATATTTAATGTTACTAATATTAGATTTGGCTCTTATTTTTGTTGCAATTTCAGTTTTAATTTTGAAATAAGATGAGAATACAAAACCCCTATACTTTATATAACTGCTAAAGGAATAGTTTTATACCGCTATAAAAGTGCCTAGGTAATCCGGGATAATAGTACCTTGGTTCAGCATTTCCAAAAGCCACAGCATTCACAGTAAGCATTGGAGAATAGTGTGCATTAGTTATATTATTTATACCCGTGAAAAGTTCTATATTATAATTAGTTGATACAGAAAAGCTATATGAACTCCTTATATTCGCTATAAAATAGCCTTCATTAATTAAAGAGTTGGCATCATCCATATACTGCTCTCCAACATATTGAAGCTGTGTATCAATATTTAACCTTGTAAAAGGTTGCCAAAGAATATTTGCGTGAGCAACCTGTGCAGGAATTCCCGGGAGCTTATTTCCATCAAATTTTTGATCATTATCAGTAAAATCAACAAACTTATTAATCGACCATGTATAATTTGCATTAAGATTTAGTGTGCCAGGGAATGAAGATAGCCTGAGTATTTTCTGTTTTATTAAGAATTCAAAACCATTATGGCTTGTTTTTCCTGCATTAATTCCGGTGAATATATCTTCCGATAAACGTTTTGTAACAAGCAGATTATTCAGATTGATATAATAAACAGATGCTTCAATTGTAGTAGCTCTTCTAAATAGATTAAGTCTAAAACCCATTTCGTACTGAACTCCCTGTTCAGGTTTCAATTCCTTATTTATGTCACCCTCAGGAAGGAGTGTCTCTTCTGGAGAAGGCATAGAGAAACCATGTCCAACAGAGCCATAAAAAGCCAAAAGCTGAGATGGTGCATAATTAATACCTAATCTGGGAGAGAAAATAAGAGGGAAACTACGTTCTCCAGATTGATCGCCATTGCTAAGGAATTGATCGCGAAGTAAATAGTTAACCTTGTTTACAGCACCACCAAGAGAAATATTCCACTCGGATGCAGGACGCCAATAGATCATACTAAATAAATTATAATGATCTCTTGACTCTCTATTTTTATTTATCATTTCATTTTCCAGATCCATTTTCCACCTATATACATCTTTGACCCATTCAAATCCTATCATAGCATCCCATTGATTATTGTGATATGATAGCCTATTGCTTATTCCACCACCTGAAGTGCCATCATCAAGGTTGTTAAATGGTCGTCTCTCATAACTATCCGCCCATCTGCCAAATACATTCAATTTATTTGTCCATTTATCAGAAAACAGATTAGTTAAAGTAACCCCTGCTATAGCTCGCTGATACTTTTTATATCCCTCAATTGCACTCCAGTTAGCTGCTGCAGCTTTAGGATTGCTTTCATAAAGAGACTTACCTACAGAGCTCGGTATCTGAGCATTCAGATCAATCAGCATAAGAGTATACTCCAATGAATAATCTTTTTGTTCCCATTCACCTGAAGAAATAAAAGAGGTACGTCTATAGCGATTGTTTTCACGATACCCATCACTATTCACATGAGAAATAGTACCCCATAGATTTAAATTTTGATTGATATAATTGCCTGAAGCGGCAGCTTTTATAGTATTGAAACTCCCATACTGTATAAGCGCTGCAGCACCCTCCTTGGTTGATCTAGGAGTATACAGGATTATATTACCTCCAAGACCTGAGCCGTAAGTTGCAGAGGCAGGTCCTTTAATCACTTCCATCCTACCAATTCCCATTAGATCAATATCCTCAGGTGTAGAAATACCATCAGAAGATGTTATAGGTATATCATTCAAGTACGATTTAATACGATTTGTATTATATGGAGTTCTGCTACCAACACCTCTAATTATAACTCTACTGGTGGAATATGTACCACTATGCATATATATGCCAGGTATTGAATGTAAAGTATGAGCAAAATTATTACCATCAGTTATCTGTATCTCCTCACCTGTTAGAACTGATACAGATCCGGGGACATGAAGTTGTAACGTGCTTATCTGAAATGCGTTGACAATAATCTCATTCAGATAAATTGTTGAATCTAGGTCATTATCTATTTCCTGAGAAAAGGAATTTAATGTAAAGAGACTTGTTACTATAAGTAATACTTCTTTTAATATTTTCATTATCAAGTATTATAATGAATACTTACCCTGCTATACTTTATCACGCAAAACCTCAATTAATACCATAGCCTGATTCTTTTCCCTATCTTTTGCCGAGAAAAGCAGAGTTATTACTTTTTTCTCTTTCTCAAGCTTAAGTAGCTGATCAATAAGTTCTTTTTTGTTAACCAGTTCATCTTTATATCGCTGTTGAAATTCCATCCACTTATCAGGATCATGATGAAACCATTTTCTTAACTCTGTTGAGGGAGCAATTTCCTTCATCCATAGATCGACTTTAGCATCCTCTTTTGAAAACCCCCTCGGCCACAACCGATCGATAAGCACTCTGTAACCATCATCTTCAGTTACAGAATCATATATACGTTTAACCTGTATCATAATTAATCTATTCAGAAAGATAACTTTTATCAACCTCCAATCCTTTCTCAGGGTCGTGCATTTTTCCAATAGAATTTGCAACTAAAACTGAAACTAGAGTATCACCTGTAATATTAACTACAGTCCTGCACATATCAAGTGGACGATCCACAGCAAAAATTAAAGCCAACCCAATTGCCATTTTATCTGAGGGTATACCAATAGACTCAAGAACAATCACCAGCATAATCATGCCTGCACCAGGTACTGCAGCCGAGCCTATAGAAGCTAACAGAGCAGTGAGTACGATTGTAAGCTGATCCATAAAATCAAGCGGGATATGAAGAGCCTGGGCAATAAATACTGCTGCAACAGCCTGATAAAGACTAGTTCCATCCATATTTATTGTTGCCCCTACCGGTAACACAAAACTTGACACTTCATGATCAACCCCCAATTTGTTAGTCACTCTCTCAATTGTTACCGGAAGAGTAGCTGCACTTGAGCTTGTAGAAAATGCCAGCAATTGTGCCGGTGCAATTCCTTTAATAATCCATGAAGGTTTTCTCCCTGTGAACAGATAAAGAATGATTAGATAAATACTAATCATGATAAACAGACCAGCAATTACGGTTGTAGCGTAATTTAACAGTTTAAGCAGAATTTCCGAATCATCTGAACTTACAATAATCTGAGCCAGCAATGCAAATACAGCATATGGGGCTATCATCATGATGATATTAACCATTTTCAGTATCACATGATTCAACGAATCAAAAAGCTTAGACAGAGGTTTGGTCTTCTCTGAATCAACCAAAAGCATACTGATCCCAAATAGAATTGAGAAGAAAATCACCTGAAGCATGAGCTGATTATTGCTCATAGCACCAAAAATATTATCAGGAACAATATCCACTAAAAAGTCGAGCGGTTTACTCATTTCCTGAAACTCCGCCTGTTCAATATTAGAAGTGATAGTATTATCACCGGCATAAGTTACTGTTAGCTCCTCAATTGTTTCCGCAGAAAGCCCCGCTCCCGGTTTTACTATATTTACCAGAACAAGACCAGTAGTAATTGCTATACAGGTTGTTATTATATACAATACTATTGTTCGAATACCAATATTCTTAAACGTAGATATATCCTTCAGATCAGATACCCCTTTAACCAGCGAAACCAAGATCAGAGGAATTGCAATTAACCTCAGTAATCTTATAAATATTGTACCAAAAGGAGCAATCCAGTTTAGTATGAAATCATAACCCCAACTGAAAGAGCTCATAACAAAGCCGAATAAAATTCCGGCAACCATACCAATTAAGATCTTCCAGTGGAGTTCAAGTTTTTTCATATTTATTTATAAATTCCTACCCTGTTTAATATAAATGCAAAATCAAAAGCTGTTTCCTTGATACCTTCATAACGACCGGTTGCACCTCCATGTCCCGATTCCATATTCATTTTCAGAATAAGAATATTGTTATCCGTTTTAAGTGCTCTGAGTTTAGCTGTATACTTTGCCGGCTCATGAAAAAGAACCTGCGAATCGTTAATACCTCCAGTCACCAGTATATTAGGATAATCCTGTGCAGAAATATTATCATAAGGAGAGTAGGAGAGAATATAGTTATAATACTCCTCTTCATTTGGATTACCCCACTCTTCATATTCACCCGTTGTTAGAGGCAAAGTATCATCAAGCATGGTGTTTATAACATCCACAAACGGAACTTGCGCCACAATTGTTTGATAAAGATCAGGTCTCATATTACTTACTGCACCCATAAGCAAACCTCCAGCACTTCCACCCATAGCTGCAAGCTTATCAGATGAAGTATACCCATCATTAATCAGCTTCTCGCTGCATGCTATAAAATCAGTAAAAGTATTCTTTTTATTCAGCAGCTTACCATCTTCATACCACTGTTCACCCAGATCACTTCCACCACGTATCTGTGCAATAGCATAAACAAAACCTCGATCTATCAGGCTGTACATGCTTGCACTGAAATGTACGTCGGTACTGTAACCATAACTACCATATGAATAGATCAATGCAGGGTTGCTACCATCTTTTTTCAATCCATTCTTATATACTATTGCCATTGGAACCAGAACACCATCAGGAGCAGTTGCCCATAACCTTTCCACAGTATAATCATCAGGATTAAAACCCGATGGTACCTCTTGTTCTTTTAACTTGATTGATTCGCCAGTTAAAATATTATACTCATAAAGAGTAGTAGGTCTATTTAACGAAGTATAAGTATATCTAATTGTTGTTGCTTCATACTCGGGATTACCACCCATAGATGCTGAATAAACCGGTTCAGGGAAAACAATTTTTTTTGTGTCGCCTCCATTCAGAGACATAACAATAATCTCTGTAAGTCCTTCTCTGCGTAACTCTACAGAAATATAATCCTTAACTATATCAATACCCTCTAACCTGGCATCATCATCATGAGGTAAGAAAACTTTCCATGTCGATTTATCCTCATAACCAGTAAGAGGAACTTCATAAATCATAGAATTCAGATTCTCACGATCCTTATAACTTACAAAAAAATTCTCCTTATGCGGAAAAACAGAATACTCTACATCCTTTACACGTGGCATAAAAACTTTAAATTCATCCAGTGGTCTGTCAGCAGATATATACCTCTCCTCAGAAGTAGTTGAACTTGCACTTCCAATAAATATATACTCTTTAGTTTTAGTACCGGAAACATAAGTTCTGAATTTCGCATCTTTCTCTTCATAAATCAAAGTGCTCTGATGTTCGTTTAGCCCTCTTCTGTGAATCTGATAAGGACGTAAAGTCTGATCGATAACACCATAAAACAGAGTATTATTGTCATTAGCCCAAGTTACAGAGGTAGCACCAATTACAGTGAAACCTATCTCCTCATCAGTGTTTAAATCCTTAATCTTCATCACATACTCGGCATAAGAACCTGTCTCGTTGAACAGGTATGCTACTTTATTATTATCCGGACTAACAGAATAACCTGCAAAAATAAAAGCAGATTTCCCTTCTGCCATCTTATTCACATCAAAGATGACCTCTTCTTCTGCATCTAATGAACCCTTGCGGCGCAAATATGTTCGATATTGCTTGCCTTTTTCTGTGCGACTATAATACCAATACCCATTTATATATGAAGGATAACTCTCATCATCCTCCTTTATCCTTCCCAAAATCTCATCATAGATAGTCTGTTGCAGCTCTTTAGTAGAGGCCATAACACTTTCGGTATATTCATTTTCGGCATTCAGATACTCAATAACTTTCGGATTGTTTTTGTCTTTAAGCCAATAATAGTTGTCGATACGCTTTTGACCGAAATTTTCAAACGTATCGGGGACTACTTCTGCAACCGGTGGTGCAGGAAAATCAGATTGTTTTAATATTTTCACTTCTTCTTTATTAGTATTGCAGGCGGTGATCATAATCATGCCATATATAATTGTTAAATATAACTGTTTCATATTTTATAAATTAATTATTTAATAACAAATATACATAATAATGAGTTATATGACAGCACTGAACTTTCTTTTTCTCTCAATGTTATTATTGATAACAGATAGGTTTTATGGATGCACACAATCATATCCATGGCAATAATGATGTAAAAAATATCAAAACTGCCTTCTTCCTTAATTTCACTTTTACGATTATCGAATTAATTGGAGGAGTGTTGACAAATAGTATGGCAATACTATCCGATGCAGTACATGATTTGGGTGATAGTATAACTTTGGGACTCTCCTGGTACTTTCAGAAAATATCTAAAAAGCCACGAACACACGATTTTACATACGGTTATAAACGTTTCTCACTTTTAGGAGCATTAATTAACTCTGTAATTCTGTTCGTGGGGTGTATATTGATACTTGTTAAATCTATTCCCCGCCTCTTTAATCCTGAGCAACCTGATGCCGAAGGTATGCTCCTGCTCGCAGTTTTGGGCATCATAATTAATGGTATTGCATTAATCAGACTACGAAAAGGCAGTTCATTAAACGAGAGAGTAGTTTCACTTCATATGCTTGAAGATGTATTAGGCTGGGTAGCAGTACTTGTTGGTGCAGGAATAATGCTATTTATTGATGCACCAATAATCGATCCAATATTATCAATTGCGATAGCCCTGTTTATACTTTTAAACGTCTTCCGCAATTTACGAGAAAGCATGCATATCATATTACAAGGCAGTCCCTCTAAACTAGATATCGAAAATGTAGAAGATATGATGCTCAATATAGACGAAGTAAGTGCTGTACACGACCTGCATGCATGGTCGGTTGACGGTGAGTATAACGTACTCACCCTTCATGTAGTGCTCAAAAGGGAGTTGAGCATGACCGACCAGCATATGTTAAAAACCAGAATCAGAGACTCAATGTACAAAATAGGAGTCCAACACTGCACAATTGAGTTTGAGCTTAGTGATGAAGAGTGCACAATGGGAGTGTATGACTAATGTTACTCCAGATATGTATATCCGTACAGACCAGAACGGTAGTTGGATAAAAACTCTTTACCCTCTTCAACAGATATCTTACCCTGTTTCACAGAACTCATTACCCAAGTTTCAACAGTACGTACTAATTTCTTAGGACTATACTGTACATACTCAAGCACTTCTGCCACAGACTCACCATCAATTACCTGATCAATATGATAACCATTTTCACTAGTTGATACGTGAACCACATTAGTATCTCCAAATAGATTATGAAGGTCACCCAAGATCTCCTGATAAGCACCTACAAGGAAAACCCCCAAGTAATATGGCTCCGTTTTTTTAAGAGAATGAACCGGCAGGAAAGTAGATCGGTAACCATCCTGAGAAGCAAAATTAGATATATTACCATCAGAATCACATGTGATATCCTGCAAAGTAGCAGTTCTGTCAGGCTTCTCATCAAGTCGATGTATAGGAATTATTGGAAACACCTGGTCAATACCCCATGAGTCGGGCAACGACTGAAACAGAGAGAAGTTACAGAAATATTTATCTCCAAGCAGCTTTGATAACTGTCGCAGTTCCTGAGGAGCATGTTTTGCCCTGGAGCTGGTTAAATTTATTTCACGGGCAATAGAGTAGTACAACTGCTCCACCTGAGCTCTCGTTTTTATATCAAGCATACCCAAACTGAACAGGTCAAGCGATTCGTCCCTGATCTGCTGAGCATCGTGCCATGCTTCAAGCATTCGTGGTTGAGTAAGCGTATCCCAAATTTTATAAAGCTCCTTAACCAATTCATGGTCATCCTCCTGAATTTCCTTATCCTCAGGCCATTCAGGAAGAGTAGTCGTTTCCAGAACCTCAAAAATAAGAACCGAATGATGTGCAGTCAGCGCACGTCCCGATTCAGTTATAATATTAGGATGAGGAAGCTCGTTTTTATTTGCAGCATCCACAAAGGTAGAAACAGAGTCATTCACATACTCCTGAATAGAGTAGTTGATGCTGTTCTCCGTAAAAGAAGACCTTGTACCGTCGTAATCAACTCCAAGTCCCCCACCTATATCAACATATTCAATACCAAAGCCCATAGCGTGCAGCTGAACATAAAACTGTGCAGCCTCACGAAGAGCAGTTTTTATCCTGCGAATTTTAGTGATCTGGCTACCAATGTGGAAATGAATCAATCGGAAGCAGTCGCTCATATTATTCTTTTTCAGTACCTCAAGAGCCTCAAGAATTTCACTTGAATTAAGACCGAATTTACTGGCATCGCCACCCGAATCTTCCCACTTGCCACTACCTGAGCTTGAAAGCTTCACCCTGATACCAATATTTGGTTTCACTTTTAGTCGCTTAGCAATCTTGATAATCAGCTCCAGTTCATTTTGCTTTTCGATAACCAGGAACACCTGCTTGCCCATCTTTTGTGCAAGCAGAGCTAGTTCAATATAACTTTCATCCTTGTATCCGTTACATATTATAAGAGAGTTATTATCGGTATTAATAGCCAGAACCGCATGCAGTTCTGGTTTTGAGCCGGCTTCCAGACCAATATTGAATCGCTTGCCACTTGATACAATCTCTTCAACCACCTGGCGCATCTGATTTACCTTAATGGGGTAAATAATATGATTCTTTGCCTTATAATCATACTCTTTTGAAGCTTTTGCAAAGCCCTGCGATATTTTTTCTATACGATTATCAAGAATCTCCGGAAAACGAATTAATACTGGTGCAACTACATCTCTCAAATATAGCTCACGCATAAGATCATTAAGGTCAACACTAATCTCTTCCTGTTTGGTGGGTGTAACCTGAACATTTCCCTTATCATTAATGGAGAAATAACCGTTTCCCCAACCATTTATGTTGTAAAGTTCTTCTGAATCTTCAATGCGCCATTTTCTCATTACAGCAAAAATTAAAAAGGTGAATCTAAGTGTGGATTTTAGGTGCAAAAATAAGCAATTATTTTATCAAAATACTATGTTAACAGAAAACAACATCAAGTTTAGTTTTAATATTAATTTCAGACTAATTTCAGTGCCTGAAATGTAGAAGATAGATACCTCATTCTTAACTGTTTCTTACTATGTTCTTACCTTCTTCTTATATACCTTATATAAGAATGTAGATTGAATGAATTATGTATATACAAAAATCAGCTCAATCAGATATTATATTGCCATTTGTATTACATTGAATTGTTAAATATCATTTCCTATACAACCTTCTTACCATATAAAGCATCATACTTATAATAGTACTAAAAGGAACTATTAATAAAAAAACTATATAATCAAATGAACTTAAAAATTACTACCCTTATTTTTGTTACCATTGCGGCAATCTTATCATCTGCATCATGTGAAAAAGGCAACAGTGATCTTGATAAAGAGCTGCCTGACCCAATTAAAATTGAGCTGCGAGGTTCTGAGGCAGAAATGGTGAAATCTGACCAGCAGTTTGCGATTGAGTTTTTTGCTAATGTTTTTAATGAGGAGGCAGCCGAGTTGGATAAAAACTTTATGATATCCCCTCTGAGTCTGAGTATGGCGCTGGCAATGACATGGAACGGTGCCGATGGAGAAACCAAAGCTGTAATGCAAAAGGTACTTAAACTTGACGGATATACAGATCAGGAAGTTAATGAATATTATGAGAAGCTCAGGGAGGCACTTCTGAAGACCGATCCCTCAACTAAGCTGGCAATTGCTAACTCTATATGGACTAATAAGAATATAAAAATTAAAGATGATTTTATAAGATTAAACAATGAATATTTTAATTCTACAGTTGAATCGGTAGATTTCTCTGATGCTAATTCTGTAAAGCTGATGAATAAATGGGCAGCCGACAACACGAATAACCTGATAACACACGTTCTGGATAAGACAAACCCAAATGCTTTGATGTATCTGATGAATGCTCTCTATTATAAAGGTATATGGACATCGGAGTTTAATTCCCGGAATACATCAAGCAAACCTTTTTACAGTGAGGATGGCCAAACAAAGAACGTTGATATGATGCATCAGAAATCCAGCTTCAATTATAACGAAAACCAAACAATGCAGATTGTAGAGCTGCCATATGGAAATCAGGCATTCAGTATGATTGTGCTACTGCCAAAGGAGGGTAATAAGCTTGCAGATGTCACGCAAGAATTGCAGAACAGTAACTCCTGGGGCAATCTTGTTTCAGGGCTGCGCAGCACTCAGGTAGATCTCTACTTGCCTAAATTCAAGACAGAGTATAGCAGGGTGCTTAATGATGTTCTTGAAAAGATGGGTATGGGTATAGCCTTTGAGCCAGGGGCAGCAGATTTTTCAAGAATGACTGATGCTGATGCATTCATCTCTTTCGTAGAACAATTTACATATATAAATACTGATGAGGTTGGAACAGAAGCAGCTGCAGTAACGGTAGTAGGAATTGAACCTACCTCTTATCAGCCTGACAGAACAGCAACATTTAATGCAAACCGACCATTCATTTATATAATTAGGGAAAATTCCACGGGTTCTATTTTATTCATGGGTGCGGTGAAGTATATTGAATAAAAAAGAGACAAAATTTTACAAATACTATACCTGAAATATAAATCACTCAGCGAGTTAATGGTGCTGAGTGATTTTTTTCTTTATATTTATAGGTTGTTAACTTTAATCAACTTGTATATTTTATCTATCTATAAATCAGTATACTTTTCCTGTCTGGAAAACATTTTGTCTTTGTGTTTTTTTTAAATAGCACATAATCAGCTTGATATAAATTAATTTAGAAAATTTCACATGATTGTTGATAAATATATTTGTAAATATTTTGCGCTCTGATAAACTTTCAATAAACTTGCATGGCAAAATAAGTCTGACAGTGAAAAATATCAGATATTAAAAAATAAATGTTCATTGTATTTGCTTATTAGCACCAATTTTAATCATTTTATATTATTAAACCAACAGCTTATGAAAAAAAAGACATACACTTTCGACGAAGCGTATAAGGCGTCGCTGGACTATTTCAGCGGAGATGAGCTAGCTGCCAAGGTGTGGGTAAGCAAATATGCGCTTAAAGACAGTCAGGGTGTAATTTACGAAAAGACTCCCGAAGATATGCATTGGAGACTGGCTAAAGAGATAGCCAGGATTGAGAAGAAATATAAAAATCCATTAAGCGAACAGGAACTTTTTGACCTCTTTGATCGCTTTAAATATATTATTCCACAAGGTAGTCCAATGACCGGTATAGGGAACGATTACCAGGTTGCATCATTATCAAACTGTTTTGTTATTGGGATGGATGGTAGTGCCGACTCATATGGCGCGATCATCCGTATTGATGAAGAACAGGTGCAATTGATGAAAAGACGTGGTGGAGTGGGACACGACCTGTCTCATATCCGTCCTAAAGGATCGCCTGTAAAAAACTCGGCACTTACATCAACCGGTCTGGTTCCTTTCATGGAACGCTACTCAAACTCCACTCGCGAAGTTGCACAAGATGGTCGTCGTGGCGCATTAATGCTTAGCGTATCAATTGAGCATCCCGATTCGGAAGATTTTATTGATGCTAAACTGGAGCAGGGTAAAGTGACAGGAGCTAATATCTCTGTTAAAATTGATGATGAGTTTATGGAAGCTGCTTCTGCTGGGAAGACTTACAAGCAGAGGTTTCCAATTGATTCAGATAATCCTAAATATGAAAAAACAATTGATGCCCAGAAGCTGTGGAAAAAGATTGTACATAATGCATGGAAATCTGCAGAGCCGGGTGTCCTGTTTTGGGATACTATTGTCAGAGAATCGGTGCCCGACTGTTATGCAGATCTTGGTTTCAAAACTGTATCTACCAATCCTTGTGGAGAGATTCCTTTGTGTACTTACGATAGCTGCCGTTTGCTGGCAATCAACCTGTATTCATATGTTGTTAATCCGTTTACAGAGGATGCTTATTTCGATTTTGAGCTGTTTGCCAAACATGTTCAGTTGGCTCAGCGTATTATGGATGATATAGTTGACCTGGAAGCAGAGAAGATTGATAAGATTCTTGAGAAGATTGATGCTGACCCTGAAACAGAAGAGGTTAAATCTACTGAGAGGAATCTTTGGAAGAAAATCCAGCGCAAAACATTGCAGGGACGCCGTACAGGTGTTGGAATCACAGCAGAAGGTGATATGCTTGCAGCACTAGGTATCAGATATGGTACTGATGAAGGAAATGACTTCTCGGAGAAGGTGCATCGCGAAGTTGCAATTAATGCATATACCTCCTCTGTTAAAATGGCTAAGGAAAGAGGTGCTTTTGAGATATTTGATGCAGAGCGTGAGAAGAATAATCCATTTATCAACCGTCTTAAAGAAGCAAGTCCCCAGATGTATGAGGATATGGTTAAATATGGTAGAAGAAACATTGCATGTCTCACCATTGCACCAACTGGTACAACCAGTCTGATGTCTCAGACAACATCAGGTATTGAGCCGGTATTTCTTCCAGTATATACCAGAAGACGCAAAGTGAATCCTAATGACAGGGATGTTAAGATTGACTTTGTAGATGAGAATGGAGATTCATGGGAAGAATACATCGTGTTCCACCATAAGTTTGTTACATGGATGGAAGCAAATGGATACTCGACTACTAAAAAATATACGAATGCCGAAATTGATGAACTGGTTGCTAAGTCTCCTTATTACAAGGCTACTTCCAATGATGTTGACTGGTTGCAAAAGGTTCGTATGCAGGGACGTGTACAGAAGTGGGTTGATCACTCAATAAGTGTAACAATTAATCTGCCAAATGATGTTTCTGAGGATCTGGTAGGAGAACTTTACATGGAGGCATGGAAGAGTGGTTGTAAGGGTTGTACAGTTTATCGTGACGGTTCAAGATCAGGTGTATTAATATCTAACGGAGATGCTGAGACAAAAGATAAGAAAAAAGCAGAGGACTGTTTCGAAATGCCACCTGTTGTTACTTCTCGTCCTATCGAGCTTGATGCAGATGTGATAAAATTTCAGAATAATAAGGAGAAATGGATTGCATTTATCGGTTTGCTTAATGGAAGACCTTACGAAATCTTTACCGGTATCAATGATGAAGATGATGGTATCATGATTCCTAAGAGTGTTACTTCCGGTAAAATCATTAAAGCTTATGATAATGATGGCAGAAAGCACTACGATTTCCAGTTTCAGAACCGCCGTGGCTACAAAGTAACTATCGAAGGTCTGGATGGCAAGTTTAATCCAGAGTTCTGGAATTATGCAAAACTTATCTCCGGTGTTCTTCGTTACGGTATGCCTATTGATCAGGTTATTAAGTTGGTATCGGGCCTTGAACTGGATAGCGAAACCATTAATACATGGAAGAATGGTGTTGAGCGTGCACTTAAGAAATATCTGCCAAACGAAACTGAAGCTAAAGGCCAGAAATGTCCTGTTTGTGGTCAGGAGACACTTGTTTATGAAGAGGGATGTCTCAAATGCCGCAACTGTGGAGCTTCAAAATGCTGATTTGAATTAAATAATGTTTCCCTGATCTTATAAAAGATTCTGAGGACTATAATTAATAGATATATGTAGAAAAAGCGATGCCTTAATGGTGTCGCTTTTCTTTGTTAATGACTTGTAGTTAAACCTTAATGTACATTGACAGTCCAACAGGGGATGAAAAAAAATGATACTTATTCCCAATCTTTTAAAGCACTTTTCCGAAACCTATTGCCGTTTGTAAAACCTTACAAGGGTATGATTGCAGGAACACTTTTACTTACACTGATAGGATCTTTTGCCGCACAGGTGAATCCCCTTTTGGTGAACGAGACAATAAATCGTGTGGAGGAGCTGCTGCGTCAGCCTGATCCTATTGTGAATGGTATGAGGCTGTTATTGATTATTTCTGCAATAATGCTTGCAAATGAGTTGCTGAATATTGGTATTCAGTTTGGACAAAAATATTTTGGTGAGAAGATACGAATACAGGTTGGTAGCGACCTGTCTCAGAAGGCTGTGGATAGGTTGCTTACTTACAAGATGTCGTTTTTTGCGGAGTCGGATAATCAGACAGGTTATCTGGAGACCAGAATAAATCGTGGGGTTGAGAGTCTGATTAGGTTGGTACAAAACTTTTTTCTTGATATCCTGCCTCTGTTCTCCACTGCTGTAATTGCCCTGGTGGTTATGTTTAATGCTAATATGTATGTAGGGCTGATGGCTCTTGTAATAATTCCTGTATATTTCTTTGTTAGTCAGCGACAGGCATATCGACTAAAAGGGTGGCGTATGCAATTGCGAGGTCAGCGTGAACGTAAAAATCACGGTCTCATTAATATTATCGATTCAATCACAGTTATTAAAAGTTTTGTTCGAGAGAAAACAGAGGGTGAAAAACAGTATGAGCTGCAGATGGAGATGCTGGATAACCAACTGCAGACACGTCGCACGAGCTATGTATTTGAGAGCTTGAAGTCATTCATACAACAAATCGGGGTTGTACTAATAATAATACTTACTGTATATTTAGTTCTGAACGGACAGATGGGTATTGGTGCCATAATGATGCACATAATGCTTTTCCGTAATGTCTCGGCTCCAATCAGTCAGCTTCATAGAATTTATGACCAGGTAAATGATGCTCTTATTTATGCGGATGGTTTTTTTGATGTGCTTGATAATGATGATGCTGTTGAGGTAGGTGGAGATATAAAAGCAAAGGATGTTGAAGGTCAGTTTGAAGTAAACAATGTGAATTTCACCTATCCAAATGGTAAGAAAGCCCTTACAGATGTGAGTCTAACACTTGAAAAAGAAAAGACAACTGCAATTGTTGGCCTGAGTGGTGCAGGTAAGAGTACTTTGATCAATCTTCTCTGTAAGTTTTATAAGCCTGATAATGGTGTGATTAAGCTTGATGGAATAGAACTGGAAGATTATGAGAATGGATCTTTAAGGGATAATATCGGTTTGGTATTGCAGAAAAATCATATTTTTAAAGGTACAGTATATGACAATATCTTGTATGGAAAGTTAGATGCAACACATGATGAGGTGATAGAAGCCTCAGAAAAAGCTTTTCTGCATGAACAGGTATTGTTATTGCCTGAAGGTTATAATACTGATGCTTCAAACCTAAGTGGAGGTCAGCAGCAAAGAATTGCAATTGCGCGACTGTTTTTAAAGAATCCTCCCATTATTTTCCTTGATGAACCTACAGCAAGTCTGGATGCAATAGCAACGGAACATATTAAAATGAGTCTTGATGCCATAAAGGAGGGGCGAACAGTGGTTATAATTTCCCATTCCTTATCGCAGATT
This sequence comes from Lascolabacillus massiliensis, assembly GCF_001282625.1. Taxonomy (NCBI): domain Bacteria; kingdom Pseudomonadati; phylum Bacteroidota; class Bacteroidia; order Bacteroidales; family Porphyromonadaceae; genus Lascolabacillus; species Lascolabacillus massiliensis. Next base: position 196,359 of record NZ_CTEJ01000002.1, on the reverse strand, counting down.
GTTGAGGCGGATGTGATTCATGTTTTAAAGGATGGTTATCTTGTAGAGAGTGGCTCGCACGAGAATCTTTATAAAATTAATGGTGAGTACAGGAAAATATTCGATGCATCTGCACGTAGCCTAAATTTGGATAAAATGATTGATACTATTGCTGTATAAAAGAGGATTTATTAAATAAAGGCACCTGTTAATTTGAGCCAATTTATTAACTTCTAAGTAATATATAGGATATCTCAAGATGAAATGTGAGATAATCAGTACTGTTTAGATAGTCTTAATTTATTCCATATCCAATTACATTTAAATCATTAAAAGACTAAGACGAAACAACTTCAGCTGAAGTCTATATCTCTGCTATTTTACTATAGTTTGATACATTTCATAATTATACTACTTTTGTTTATATTATGAGAAAGTGAATAAAAACTATGGACGACAGCTATAAAACCGTTTCAGGACCTTCTGAGGGATATATAAATGAAAAAAAGAGTAAGTTTTTATCATTTCTATTTCCCGTGAAGAGTGCTGACGAGGCAATGGGGATTCTGGAGGAATATCGTAAGAAATATTATAATGCCAGGCATGTTTGTTGGGCATACATGTTAGGGTGGGAGCGAAAAGAGTTCAGGTATAATGATGATGGTGAGCCTTCCGGTACAGCGGGTAAACCAATATTAGGACAGATTAACTCATTTGAACTTACAGATGTGCTTATTCTGGTTGTACGTTATTTTGGTGGTACACTGCTTGGTACAGGGGGGTTGATTAAAGCATATAGAGAGGCTGCAGCGGATGCAATTGCAAATGCAGAGATAATAACAAGGACTGTTGATGATGTTATAGTAATCGATTTCGAATACATTCATCTTAATGATGTTATGAGAGTATTAAAACAGTTTGAAGAGGTGGAGTGGACTCAGGATTTTAAGGAATCGTGCCGAATGAAGTTGAGAGTTCGTAAATCACTTTCAACACAGCTATCTGAAATGCTGTCATCTATTTATGGGGTGGTATTAAATGAAAATAAATAGTGTTATTATCTTATGAAAATTACTTAATAATCAAGGAAATTCTAAAAAAACTGTTGTTGCAACCACAAAATTACTACTTTTGCACCCTAAAAGTAGTGCTAAATCATTAATTTGAAAGCTATCTGCTTACAAAAAGCTAAAGAAGAAAAGAACAATTGATGGAAAAGAACCTGGTTATTGTTGAGTCACCCGCGAAAGCAAAAACGATAGAAAAATTTCTTGGAAAAGATTTTCATGTAATGTCGAGTTATGGGCATATACGTGATTTGAAGAAGAAGGATTTTAGTATTGATGTTGAAAATAACTTTGAACCTATCTATGAGGTTCCGGATGATAAAAAGAAAATAGTATCAGAACTGAAGGCTGCTGTTAAAAAGGCTAATACTGTATGGTTGGCTTCTGATGAGGACCGTGAAGGTGAGGCTATTTCCTGGCATCTTTTCGAAACTCTTGAACTTAAAGAGGAAAATACAAAGAGAATTGTTTTTCACGAGATTACGAAAAATGCAATTCTTGAAGCTATAAAAAACCCAAGAAAGATTGATAAGAATCTGGTTGATGCTCAACAGGCTCGACGTGTCCTGGATAGAATTGTAGGGTTTGAACTATCTCCTGTATTATGGAGAAAAATTAAACCGGCTCTCTCTGCTGGTCGAGTACAATCTGTTGCTGTAAGATTAATTGTTGAGCGTGAGCGTGAGATACAAAACTTTAATTCAGAAGCATCATACAGGGTGGTTGGAGTTTTCTCGAAAGTGGAAAATGGACAGACTTACGAAATTAAAGCAGAGTATAACAAGCGTCTGAAAACAAAAGAAGAGGCACTGGAACTTCTTGAGAAATTAAAGAGTTCGGTTTTTTCCATTGAGGATGTTGTAACCAGACCTGCAAAAAAATCACCTGCTGCTCCTTTCACTACATCAACTCTTCAACAGGAAGCGTCACGTAAACTGGGTTTCTCTGTGGGGCAGACTATGATGGTTGCACAGCGACTGTACGAGTCGGGTAAGATCACATATATGAGAACAGACTCGGTGAATTTGTCGGGTTTGGCAATTGGTACTGCCAAAACTGAGGTTATAGATCAGTATGGTGAAAAGTATCATAAGTCTCGTCAGTATAGTACAAAATCAAAAGGGGCTCAGGAGGCTCACGAAGCAATACGCCCTACATATATAAGTGAACATGAGATTGAGGGTACGGCTCAAGAGAAGAAACTGTATAACCTTATCTGGAAGAGAACTATTGCATCGCAAATGGCTGATGTAGAACTTGAACGCACTACTGCCAATATTTCGGTGTCAAATACGGATGGTAAGTTTGTAGCCAATGGTGAGGTAATAAAGTTTGATGGATTCCTTAGGGTGTATCTTGAAGGTACTGATGATGAGAATGGGGAGAAAGAGGATGGTATATTACCACCGGTTAAAAAGGGAGAAGTACTTGAAATGCAGGAAGTTTCTGCTACTGAGAGATTCTCTCAACGTCCTGCCAGATACTCTGAAGCTTCATTGGTTAGAAAAATGGAAGAACTGGGCATTGGACGTCCTTCAACATATGCTCCAACTATCTCAACGATAATCAACAGAGAGTATGTTGAGAAAAAAAGTATTGATGGTGAAAAAAGAAATTTTAATGTCCTTCTTCTTAAAAAAGGAAAAATAAAAGATTCTGAAAAAACTGAAACTACCGGTGCAGATAAGAATAAGCTTTTCCCCACAGATATAGGTATTGTTGTGAATGATTTCCTGGTAGAATATTTTCCTTCTATAATAGATTATAATTTCACGGCTAAAGTGGAAGAGGGATTTGATAAAATTGCCGAAGGTAAAGCTAAGTGGAATAAATCAATATCTGATTTCTATGATGTCTTTCATCCGATTGTTGAGGAGACAGCAAATATGCGTATGGAGCATAAGGCTGGTGAAAGGGTATTGGGTGTTGATCCGAAATCAGGCAGACAGGTATCAGTAAAGATTGGACGTTATGGTGCAATGGCGCAAATTGGTACTCCGGAGGAGGATGAAAAACCTCTATTCGCATCTCTTCAAAAATCTCAATCGATTGAATCAATCACTCTTGAAGAAACATTAAAATTATTTGAACTACCACGTAATATAGGAGAGTTTAGAGATAAAGATGTTGTTATTGGTATTGGACGTTTTGGACCTTATATCAGGCATAATAATAAATTTGTGTCTATTCCAAAAGGTGTTGATCCACTCGAGATACAATTAGAGGAAGCTATCGAGCTTATTGAAGATAAGGAGAGGAAAGATAAGGAGAAGACTATTAAATTATTTGAGGAGGATTCTGATCTACAGGTTTTGAATGGTAGGTATGGTCCTTATATCAAGTATCAGAATTCAAATTACAAGATACCAAAGACAACTGATCCTAAAAAGTTGACTCTTGAGGAGTGTAAAAGAATTATTGAAGATAGCGCTAAGGATAAAAAATCTAAAAGCAAGAAAACAAAGAAGTCTGAATCTGCAGAAAGTTCAACAACTAAGAAAGGTACTAGCAAAACAGCCGATAAAGGAAAAACTAAGACGGCTAAAGCTACATCAACTAAGAAAACTACAGGAAAAAGATCAACTAAAAAATAACCTTTTTAAGTGCGATGATTACCAAAATCAGACCTGCTACTTATAAAGACTTACCGGAGATCATGCCGATTTACGATATTGCCCGTGATTTTATGCGCAGTACCGGTAATGAAGGTCAGTGGATAAATGGTTATCCTACAGAGAAGTTTATAACCGAAGAGATAGAGGCTGGGCACAGTTTTATATGTGAAAATAGTGCAGGAGAAATTGTTGGTACTTTTTGTTTTATTATTGGTGAAGATCCAACTTACTTGAAGATTTATGATGGCCAATGGTTAAATGACGAGCTATATGGCACTGTTCACAGGATTGCATCATCGGGTAAAGAGAAAGGTGTTGCTAAAGCATGTTTTGAATGGTGTTTTACTCAATGCCCGAATATCAGAGTTGATACACACAGAAATAATATTGTTATACAAAAGATTCTTGGTAGTTTAGGATTCCACTATTGTGGAATTATATACGTTTCTGATGGATCGGAGCGACTCGCTTATCAAAAAAAAATATGAAATGAAATTCACATCTTTTTGCCGTAAGACTGTAATAGTAATTATTTCTGTATTCCTTTTATCAGTAAATCCGGTCATTTCGTCTGAAACAGTGAATATTGAAGAGTTGGATATCAATATTGATTATAGTAACGATCCCTTTTATGTGGAATTGTGGTTTTGGGTTGTTATTGCTGCAATATTACTTTTCTTATTGATAATTCTAATTAAAGGTAACAGAAATAAAGTAATAACTGAGAAATAAATTAGTTCAAATAATATATTTATCTTATTAATAAAGTATTAGTCCCGCAATACCAGATAGTACAATCAGTAATATTGGATCGACTTTCCTTATTGATGCAATCATGATAATTGTAAAAATTATCCAGCTTTTATAGTCAATAAAATTGTGTTCGTTCATCAACATCAGAGCTGCAGAAGCAATTAAACCAATTATTGTAAGTTTTAATACTGATAATGAAGATTGTAACCAAGGATTGTTTTTAAGTCTGAAGAAAAACAGACATACCAGTGTCATTAATATTAATGATGGAATACTAACAGCTAAAGTACTGATTGCAGATCCCAATATTCCATAACCTGTTGAATATCCTGCTTCGGTAATCGCTGTGTATCCAATATACGTGGCAGAGTTGAAGGCTATTGGCCCAGGTGTTGTTTGAGAAATAGCTACTATATCTGTAAAATCGTTAACACTAATCCAGCCATGTATGTCAACAACCTCTCTTTGGATGAGAGGTAACATGGCGTAGCCACCACCAAAGCCAAACAGACCTATTTTCAGGAACGATATAAAAAGCTGCAAATATAATTCCGTCAGTTCCATTTACTTTTTCGTTTTTTGTTTAATAAATAGAAAATAGAGAATCCCGAATATAGCTGAAAATAATATAATATATACTGGTGATATTTTTAGCAACCAAACTAAAAGGGCCACTGTTATTGGAACCCAGATATTGCTTATTTTTATCCCGGCAGATTTACCTAAACCTAAAAGAGGTGCTACAATAAGTGCAACTACTGCTGGTCGAACTCCTCTGAAAATGCGTTCAACAACCTGGTTGTCCTTGAACTGGGTGAAGACAATTGCAATAAGAAGTATTATAATAAAGGACGGGAGAATAATTCCAGCACCAGTAAACAGACTTCCTTTAAAGCCTAGTCTTTTATTGCCTACAAATATTGCTGTGTTTAAAGAAATTGGTCCCGGAACAGATTGTGCTAATGCTAGCATATCCATAAACTCATTATCAGCAAGCCATTTCTTTTTATTGACAACCTCATTGCGTATTAGTGGAATCATGGCATAGCCTCCTCCAAAAGTAAAGGCTCCTATTTTGAAGAAAACCAGAAAAAGCTCCAAATATTGTTTTGCCAGATTCATAAAAGTGGGATATAAAATGAAAAGCAGATTGCAATATTACTAAATATATTGCTAATCTGCTTTCTATAAGAAGCCGCATCGGTGGAATAAGACGAAACTCCGTTTGACAGGATTTGAGTGTCTTAGCTTCTTTGTAATCCGCTGTTCCGATAAATCGGAAACCCGAAGGCTGCGGCCCGCCATTGAAACCAAAAACGAGTCTCGGTTTATAAAATGTAATTGATGAGTTCCCCAATCGACCAATGCGGCAGTAACTTCATCATTTATGTATTCCAAAGATAAATGGTCTATACGTAATATCCAAATTATTTATGTTATTTTTTTGGATTAAATTAGTCTCAGCTCTTTGTTAATACTCATTTTCAGCTATATCAGACTTCTGTTAAAAACTTACTAATATCTTCGTCCGAAACTACATGATTTGTAAGATCACCAGCGAGGAATTGATCATAAGCACTCATGTCTACAAAGCCATGTCCTGAAAGATTAAACAGAATTACTTTTTTCTTTCCTTCTTCTTTAGCTTTTAAAGCCTCATTAATTGCTGCTGCTATTGCATGATTTGATTCAGGTGCAGGAACAATACCTTCAGTACGAGCAAATAATACACCAGCATTAAAAGAGTCAAGCTGTTTTATATCTACTGCTTCAATATAGCCATCTTTAAGAAGCTGACTAACAATGCTACCTGCGCCATGATATCGAAGTCCCCCAGCATGAATATTTGCCGGTGTAAACTTATGTCCTAGTGTAAACATTGGGATAAGTGGGGTATAACCAGTTTCATCTCCGAAGTCATATTTAAATTCCCCTCTGGTCAGTTTAGGACATGATGCAGGCTCAGCTGCCACAAAACGTGTTTTCTTTTCACCTGTGAAGTTGTGACGCATGAATGGGAAACTTATGCCTGAGAAATTTGAACCACCTCCAAAGCAACCAATTACAATATCCGGATACTCATCTGCCATCTCCATCTGTTTTTCAGCTTCAAGTCCAATAATAGTCTGATGTAATGAAACATGGTTTAAAACACTTCCTAAAGCGTATTTGCAATTTTCTGTTTGCATTGCTAATTCAATGGCTTCAGAAATAGCAGTACCTAAACTTCCCTGATAGTTAGGATGGTCGGTAATGATTTTACGTCCAGCCTTGGTAGACATGCTTGGTGATGCAATTACCTGAGCACCCCATGTCTGCATAAGAGAACGTCTGTAAGGCTTTTGTTCGTAGCTTATCTTTACCATATAGACTGCAAGTTCAAGACCAAATGCTTTGGCAGCGAATGCAAGTGCGGTACCCCATTGACCAGCTCCGGTCTCTGTAGTAATGTTAGTTGTTCCATCAACTTTATTATAGTAAGCTTGTGGTAATGCTGAGTTCAATTTATGTGAACCAACGGGACTAACACTTTCATTTTTAAAATATATATGCGCTGGTGTATCAAGTGTTTTCTCAAGTTCAGTTGCTCTTACCAGCGGAGTGGGACGATATATTTTATATTTATCTCTTACTTCATCTGGAATATCTATCCATGTATCAGTTTGGTTTACTTCCTGGCGTGATAGCTCCTCAGCAAACAATGGAAACAGATCCTCAGCTTTGAGTTCCTCTTTTGTTTGTGGATTGATCATTGGTAAAGGTTTATTTTTCATCTCAGCAGTAATATTATACCACTGTGTTGGTATTTCCGTTTCAGGAAGCATAAATCTTTTTCTTTTTGACATAATATTTTGATTGTTTATTAGATATGTTTCTATTGAATGATGAAGATACCTAAATTATTCTTGATAAATTATTTAATCTTATATTTTCTTCAACAATTGCATCAATAACTGCTACGGCTACCATATTTACTATATCACGCACAGAAGTATCTACATCTAAAATATGTACCGGTTTGTTTAGTCCCATTTGAATAGGACCAATTATATCATTCTTTCCAGTTTCTTTAAGTATTTTGTATGAAGCATTGGCTGAACTCAGATTAGGGAAAACAAGTGTATTTACCTCTTTATCGCGTAAACGTGTAAAAGGATATTTCTTATCTCTCAATTCTTTATTCAGGGCATAATTAACTTGCATTTCACCATCAACAACCATTTCAGGATATCTTTCGTGAAGTGTTTTAACAACCTGGTGAACGCTCGCAGGACTGCCTACTGAGTCTGACCCGAAGTTAGAATAGGAAACCATCGCTATTACAGGATCATGATTGAAAAACTTAACAGTAGCATCAGCCAATCTAGCTATGTCTATCAAAGTATCTGTATCAGGATGTCTGTTGAATAGAGTATCAGCAAGAAACAGCATACCTTTTTTAGTGTTTACTATATGCATTGCACCAATATGGTTAAGACCCTCACGGATACCAATCACCTCTTTAGCAATTTCAATAGTGTCGGCATATTTACTGAATACACCTGTTATCATTGCATCCGCCTCTCCGGTTTCAACCATCATCATTCCAAAATAGTTGCGTTCGAACATCTTCTCAGCAGCTTCTTCAAAAGTCATTCCCTGACGTTCTCTCTTTTTGGAAAGGATTTCTGCATAACGCAATCTACGCTCTTCTTCACGATCGTGACGTAAATTAACTATCTCTATTCCATTAAGACTAATCTGGTTCTCTTTTGCGATCTTTGCAATCTTCTCTTCATTTCCCAATAAAATAGGATGACATATACCTTCAGCATATGCATTTTCCGCAGCCTTAAGCATATTAAGATGATTAGTCTCAGAGAACACAACACGTTTAGGATTTAGTCGCGCCATTTCGTACATTCTACGCACCATCTTATTATCAAGACCCATAAGATCACGCAGCTTATGATCATATTCCTCCCAATTTTCGATAGGCTTGCGGGCAACACCTGACTCCATGGCAGCCCTAGCTACAGCAGGAGCAACAGTTGTAAGAAGTCTTGGATCAAGTGGTTTAGGAATTATATAATCTCTGCCAAAACGTAACTTTTTGATACTGTATGCTGTATTAACAACATCAGGAACTGTTTTTTTTGTGAGTTCAGCCAGAGCATAAACAGTTGCAATTTTCATCTCTTCGTTAATACATGTTGCTTGAACATCCAAAGCACCACGGAAAATATATGGGAATCCAAGTACATTGTTTATCTGATTAGGATGATCTGAACGTCCGGTCGCAAATATTATATCCTCTCTTGCACTCATTGCAAGCTCGTAAGAAATTTCAGGATTAGGATTAGCAAGTGCAAAAACAATTGGATCTTTACTCATCGATTTTACCATGTCTGTAGTCAGCACATCAGCTACAGATAATCCTAGAAACATATCAGCACCCTTAACTGCCTCTTCAAGAGTTGTTATTTTTCTGTCAGTTGCAAATGGTTTCTTGCGCTCATTAAGGTCTGTTCTATATTTACTTATTACACCTTTTGAGTCTAGCATCACAATATTCTCAAGTTTCGCTCCTAATGCAATATATAGTTGAGTACATGAATTAGCTGCAGCACCCGCTCCATTAACAACAATCTTTATTTCATCAATTTTTTTACCATTAAGCTCAAGAGCATTAAGTAGTCCGCACGCCGATATAATAGCAGTTCCATGCTGATCGTCGTGCATAATAGGAATATCGAGTTCTGCTTTCAGGCGTTCCTCAATCTCAAAACACTCAGGTGCTTTTATATCCTCCAGGTTGATACCACCGAATGTTGGAGAAATTGCTTTAACTATCTGAATAAACTTTTCAGGATCTTTCTCGTTAACCTCAATATCAAAAACATCGATGCCTGCAAATATTTTAAAGAGAAGACCTTTTCCTTCCATAACAGGTTTTCCTGCAACGGCACCTATATCACCTAAACCAAGAACAGCTGTTCCATTTGATATAACTGCAACAAGGTTTCCCTTAGCAGTATATTTATATGCAGCACCCGGATCATTTTTTATTTCAAGGCATGGTTCAGCAACACCCGGTGAATAAGCTAAAGATAAATCATGTTGAGAGTTATAAGGTTTGGTAGGTAAAACCTCAATCTTTCCCGGACGCCCCTGAGAGTGATAATCAAGGGCATCTTTACGCAACTTGTTATTTGTCATTTTGATTGTTTTTGTGCAGTAAAAATAATAATATGCACAAAATTATAAAAATAATGCGATAGTTTATAATTTTCTTTACTCGATTATCTGATAATGTTCAGCTTCAATGTGAAATATTATTTGTGAATTTTCTGACTCACACTCCTCAGTGTGATGAGTATTAGTACTGTTAACAATTTGTTCATCTGCAGCAATTGTACCAACAACTCTTACATATTTATCCACACAATCAGGATCAAACTTACCAAGAGTAGCACTTGATTCAGCACGTATTGTGAAATCACTCTTTTCATCCTTCAGAAATAGTTTCATACCACTCTTTTCACATACATGAGTACATAATCCTTCAACAATTACTTTTTCATCAATCATCGATTCTCCATTGATAACAATTTCACTAATCTCTGTTACATTAGATTTACCTCCTGTGCAACCGACAGAAAATAATAGATTAATCGCCAGAACCGAGAATATAAAATACCTTTTGCTTTTCATATGATATTAACTTCTTGAGATATTAATTTCAAAGATAACTATTTTATCATTATTTGTAAAATAAGCTATTATTTACAGTAGAAATTACTTCATTCGTCGGGGAAATTAATGATGTTCATCGATTTATTATTGTACATGGTAACCCTCTTAGCATATCTTTGCGAAACTTAATTCATAGTCATGTAATTTCAGTAGTGTTATATACATAGCTAAATACTTTAAGATAATTGATAAATTTTAAACAATTTAATATTTTTACATATGGAAAAAAAATTTAAGCCAAATGAAACTCCAAAAGTACAAGGAATTACTTTTGGAATACTTCTTATACTTGCCGGGTTTCTATTTCTTTCTTTTAATTTTGGATGGATTGACCCTGTTCTCAGATCTGTTGTTTTTTCATGGCCTTTTATATTTATTATACTATCTGTAATCAGCTTCTCAAAGAGAGACTTTGCTTTTGGATTTATTTGGCTTATTGCAGGTATATTTTTTCTACTACCCAGATTAGCAGAAGCATATCCTGACTATTTAAGCGGTATTCAAGATAATTTTACGAATGTTTATTGGCCATTACTGCTAATTATAGTTGGAATAGTAATTGTTTTTAATGTTATTTCTGGCAGAAACAGGAGTATGAGAGGTTGTGGAAACCGTTCAATGCAATTTCAATCAACAGAAAATAGAGATGGTGTAATTAATAAAAATGTAACTTTTGGTGGCTCAGAAAGTATATTTTTAGACCCTGTATTTAATGGTGGAAGTATAAGTGCAGTTTTTGGCGGTGTAGTTCTTGACCTTCGCAAAACCACACTTCCTGAAGGGGAGACCTATCTGGATATATCTGCAATTTTCGGTGGAATAGAACTATACATACCTGACAGCTGGCTTGTCGAAACAAGAATTCATACAGTATTAGGTGGAGTTGAAGATAAAAGATTAGTTTCTCAAACTGATCAATCAAGGAAATTGATTCTGCAAGGAAATCTTACATTCGGAGGATGCTCAATTCTATAGACATAAATTAAAGAATGAAATTTATATTCACATATACACAGATTCAATGGTTGATACTTTTACTTCTAAGTGCCATTTTTGCTGTGTTGAACACCCTCGCATATCAACCACTCGTTTCATTCTCTTTCAATATATTTTTACTGAAAAGTATGATCGATGGATTATTGCTTTTGGGAATATGCAGATTATTATTGATAGTAATTCCATCAGCTAACTATGTAAAACTTGAACCTATACAGCAATTTATAAATTATTTTGCATTAGGTATTCTTGTAACAGCAGTTTGGGTAGGCCTAAGTTTTGCTACCTCCTACTATATTCTTGGAAGTGAAAATATTGAGAAGTTTGTTGATATAATTCCAATGAACGCATTCATAGGGTTGTTGTTATATATTATTGATATTCAGTTTATACATTATAAAATGGTTGTTGTGGAAAATAAAATAGAAACAGAGCCAGATACAGATTTCAAAGCAGATAGTAATGAAACTAAACTAAATCCGGAACAGACAGATGAAGGTTCAGAAGCAATAGAACGTATTGCCGTGAAAGTAGGAAATAAAATTCATGTAATTCTTGTTCAGGATATCATATATATTGAGGCTGATGGTGATTACGTAAAAATAGTTACTGATCATGGTAAATATATGAAAGAGGATACTATGAAGTATTATGAAGCAGGTTTACCTCAATCAAAATTTGTAAGAGTTCATAGATCTTATATTGTAAATGTTGAAAAAATACTACGCATTGAGCTATACGAAAAGCAAAATCAAATGCTAACACTTAACAACGGAGACCAAATCAGAGCCAGCGCTTCAGGTTATAAATCCCTCAGAGATGTACTTAAATTGTAAAATATGAAAAGATCTTATAATAAAGTATGTTAAAACCTGGAAAACTGTTTTGAGTTTTCAAGTTTTACTAATTACCTTTGCACGCATTTTAAAACGCAGCAAATGGAAATAAAAGATCGAATATTAAAGAAAGCAGAAGATTTATTCTTCGTATATGGCATAAAAAGTGTTTCAATGGATGAGCTTGCAACATCTTTGGGAATATCTAAAAGAACTATATACGAGAATTTTAAGGATAAAGAGGATATCCTTACTTCTCTAATGATCAAGCTAAGAGATGATCGTAATTTGGCTTTTCAAGAATACCTTTCTGATGATTATAATGTAGTTGAGGTTTTCTTGAAAGTTATCGAGATACAGTCTCAAATGCCCGAGTGTAATGCTAAATTCTTTCAGGATATATATAAATATTATCCTAAAGTAGCAGCATTGATCCAGAAAAATATGGAAGAGAATAATAATTTCTTACAAGAGTTTTTGCAAAAGGGTATTAATCAGGGATATATACGTGAAGATCTTAATATTAAGATAGCTGCATTTTTAGTTGAAGAGAGCACACACACCTATTTACGAGCCTCATACATAGAAAAACCACCATTCTCTTTTAATGAACTATTCAAGACAATGATGATAAATTTTGTCAGAGGCATATCGACAGAGAAAGGAATAAAAATAATTGATGCTTATCTCGAAAAAGAAAAGAGTAATTAATAGAGATAAGTCGTTTAATAAATGAGTTTTATTAGTTCATTGATTCGAAGGTATAAAAATAAAATAAAGTATTTAAGTTGAAAGATGAATAAATCTATTATGAATCCAAAGATGTTAATGATGCTTTTAGTGATGTTACTCAGTCTTAATGGACTGAACGTTGCAAATGCTCAGCAAACTGATAGTTTGCACATCGATTTAAACAGTGCACTGGAAATTGCACTGAGTGAAAATCCCACCGTGAAAGTGGCTGATATGGAAATTAAAAAGAAGGAGTATGCTAAAAAAAGCGCATATGGTGCATTATTTCCTCAGATGGATGTAATTGGATCGTATCAGCGTGCAATTAAAAGGCAAACAGTATATTTTGATGAAGGATTTGGTTTCGGGGGTGATATAGATCCAAATGATTATACTCCCGAAGAACTTAAGATTTTAGAAGTATTTGGTAAAATGATGTCACCTGATCCAGAATCATCAGGTGATGGAATTCAAATGGGACGTTTTAATGTATGGACTGCAGGTCTTAATGTGAATATGCCATTGGTTGTTCCCTCATTATGGAAGAATATTCAGATGAGCGAAGTGGATATACGACTCGCAATGGAGCAGGCCAGAGCTTCGCGAATTGATCTTATCAACCAGGTTAAGAAAGCCTACTTCAGTCTATTACTTGCTCAGGATAGTTATAATGTATTAAAGCTCACATATGAGACCGACTCATTAAACCTTGTTAATATTAAAAATAGATATAACCAGGGCATAGTTGCTGAGTATGATGTTGTTACTGCCGAGGTTAGGTTAAAGAGTCTGATCCCCAATATTCTGCAGGCAGAAAATATGAGAAAGATTGCAGAACTTCAATTGAATATGCTAATGGGTATCGATGGTGATTTACCACTAAAAGTAACGGGATCACTTGATGAATATGAAGCTACAATTTCAAACATTATAATACCTGCAGATACGTCATTATTGCAGAATAGTGATATTAAGCAGTTCGATTTACAGGCTCAGCAGGCAAAAAATGCATATGAGATACAGAAGCTGCAGTATGCACCTTCACTTGTTACTTCTTTCAATTGGACTTATATGAGTCAGAATAACGACTTTCGATTCAGTGATTATCGTTGGGATCCATATTCAACAATTGGAATAACACTTCAAATTCCTCTTTTTAGCGGTGGACAGCGATATCATAATGTAAAACAGTCAGAAATCCAACTGCACCAGCTAGGGGAACAGCGTAAAAATCTGGAGAGATCATTAAAGCTATCCATAAAAAATAATTTTGATCTGATAAACAAAAATATAGAACAGGTAATAGCCTCACAGTCTTCTGTAGAACTGGCTCGCAGGGGTCACGAAATAACCTTGAAGAGATATGAAACAGGAATGGGAACAATTGTTGATGTAAATGCAGCTGCACTTGCCGTTCTTAATGCAGAACTTCAAAACAGAAATGCTATATATGACTATCTGGCTGCAAAGGCCGATTTGGAAAAGGTTATCGGTTATGAGATTGCACCTATTGAAGATATTAACTGGTGATATACAATATTTAGAATTTAATATTTAATAAACTGAAAAATAAAAACAATATAACTTTATGAAAATGCAAAACTTATTTAAGTTTATTCCATTACTGTCGATTGCTCTGCTATTATCATGTGGTGGATCGGGACAAACCGAAAGCACAGAAAGTGAAGCATCACAAAAGACAAAAGTGCGTGTGGAAGAGGTTAAACTGGTTCCCGTAGATCAGATTTCCACATTTACTGCAACTGTTGAGGCCGATAAGGTAAACAATATCGCTCCTGCAATGGGAGGACGTATTCGTGAGATTTATGTTGAAGTTGGATCACAAGTAAGAAAAGGTCAGGTACTTGTTGCAATGGATGCTTCTACTTATTCACAACAGGAAACACAGGTTGCTACTTTAAGGAGAGATTTCGAAAGATATAAAGAGTTGTATGAAGTAGGAGGTATTTCAAAACAGCAGCTCGATCAGGTAAAAACTCAGCTGGATGTTGCAGAAACAGCAATGAATAACTTGGGAGAAAATACCAAACTCGTAAGTCCCCTAAATGGAGTAGTAACCGCTCGTAATTACGATCCGGGTGACGTAGCAATGCAATTGCCAATTCTAACAATTGAGAGTATGAACCCTGTGAAGGTTACACTTAATGTATCCGAAAGATTTTACAGTCAGGTAAAAATTGGAATGCCAGTTGAAGTACAAGCTGATGCCCTTGGAGATGAGGTGTTTGAAGGTAAGATATCCCTGATATACCCCACAATCGATCCGGTATCACACACTTTCACAGTTGAGGTTTCAGTTCCAAATAATAATCAGAAGCTTCGTCCAGGTATGTTCTCACGCGTGAAAATGAATTTTGGAACAAATGACCGTCCTCTGCTCAGCGATTTAGCAGTGCTTAAGCAGGTAGGATCAAACGACCGCTATGTATTTGTTGAAGAGAACGGTAAAGCAAAATATACTATAGTTCAACTAGGTGCAAGAATTGATGACAAGTATGAGATCATTTCGGGATTAAATGCCGGAGACAAGGTAATTATTCATGGAAATACCAACCTTATTGATGGTTCGGAAGTTGAAGTGATAGATTAATTAATTATGTGTTATCTAAGATATAAATAGGATAAAATAGAACAGATATATGAAAATATATGAAACCGCGGTAAAAAATCCCGTGGGAACATCACTAATTTTTATCGGAGTTGTACTGATTGGACTTCTGTTTTACAGACAGTTGCCAATCGACCTCTATCCCAATATCGACCTTAATATTGTGTCGGTCATGACCACCTATTCGGGTGCGGGAGCACAGGATGTGGAAGCAAATGTTACACGACCACTCGAGGATGTATTAAATACAACCGAGAAACTAAAAGAGATTACATCTCAGTCGAGAGACGGCTTATCAATGATAATGCTTGAGTTTGATTATGGTACCGATATGGATGCTGTAATGAATGATGTGAGAGATAAAGTGTCCCTAATATCGGGGTTTCTTCCCGATGGCACTGAAGATCCCATGATTCTTAAATTCAGTTCAGACATGATACCTGTAGTAGTCCTTTCGGCTACAGCAGAAGAAAGTGCCAATGCATTATATAAGATTCTTGATGAGCAGGTTGCAAACCCCTTAAATCGTATTACAGGAGTAGGAACTGTATCGGTAGGAGGTGCCCCTCAGCGTGAAGTGCAGGTAAATGTAGTACCAGCCAAGCTTGAAGCATATAACATGTCACTAGAACAGATTGCACAGGTAATTGCTGCTGAAAATGTAAACGTACCTGCTGGTAACATCGATATAGGTTCCCAAACTTATATGTTACGTCTTGAAGGTGAATTCAAGAATAGTAAAGATCTGAATGATATAGTTGTTGGAAGCAGCATGGGGCGTCCTGTATATCTAAGAGATGTTGCAACTGTTAGCGATACTCTTGAATCACGAGTACAGGAAAACTATACTAATGGCAGACGAAGTGCAAGTATAATTGTACAAAAGCAATCAGGGGCTAATACTGTTGCAATTGCAGATGCTGTTAATGCAGCATTGCCTGAACTGCAGAAGTCTCTGCCACCAGATATTGAGATTGAGTCTGTAATGGATACATCAGACTACATTAAAACATCAATCAATAGTTTGCTTGAGACTATTTTCCTGGCTTTGATAATTGTTGGTATAGTAGTACTGTTTTTCCTGGGCAGATGGCGTGCAACCATTATTGTAATGGTTACAATCCCAATTTCGCTTATCGGATCATTCATATACCTTTTTATAACGGGTAACTCTATAAATATCATATCTCTTTCGGCTCTCTCCATCACCATAGGTATGGTAGTTGATGATGCTATCGTTGTACTTGAAAATATTACTTCTCATATCGAACGAGGCAGTCGTCCAAAGCAGGCAGCTGTTTATGGAACAGAAGAGGTTTCGCTATCTGTTATCGCATCAACACTAACCATTATTGCAGTGTTCCTGCCGATGACAATGGTAGGCGGTTTTGCAGGAGTTATGTTTAAACAGTTGGGCTGGATGGTTACTATTATCATCTCTCTTTCATTGATAATATCACTTACTCTCACACCAATGATGAGTTCACATATGTTGCGCTCAGTAAAAGATGTTAAAATGAATGGGTTCGACAGATGGTATCACAACAACATATTACCTGCGCTCGATAAACTTGATCATGGATATAGCAAGTTGGTAAACTGGGTTTCAAGAAGAAGGAGAACAACACTGTTTGGAGTTGTTGTGATATTCATAATAAGTATAATTATTTCCGCTATTACTCTTAAAACAAGCTTCATGCCTGAATCAGACAATAATAGTATAGGATTAACTATTGAGATGCCAACAGGTACACGTATGGAAGTTGCAAGGGAGGTTGGACATAATATTGTAAATAACTTGAGGGATAAATATCCGGAAATTGAAATTATCTCTTTTTCAGTTGGTACTGCCGGTGAAGGTGATACTTACGCAGCAATGCAGGATAATGCCCCAAATATTATGACATATAACATCCGACTCAAGGAAGCTAAATATAGAGATAAAACTATATATGATATTTCAGATGAGATGCGAAATGATCTCGCTTCAATGCCGGAACTCAATCGCTTCCAGGTGATGCCTGGTGGTGGTGATATGGGAATGGCAGGAGGAAACAATGTTGCAGTGGAAGTTTTCGGATATGATCTTGCAGTTACAGATGCTATCGCTGCAGAACTGAACAGTAAATTATCTGAAGTAGATGGATTAAGAGATATTGTTATTTCACGTAAGGACTATAGGATGGAATATCAGATTCAGTTCGATCGCGAAAAACTTTCACTGAATGGTCTTAATATGGCAACAGCTTCTAATGCAGTTCGTAACAGAATAAACGGTCTGGTAATGTCACGTTATCGTGAAGATGGTGAAGAGTATAACATACGTGTTCGTTTTGAAGAGCAATATCGTCAATCTATCGAGGATATTGAAAATATCCTAATCTATAACCCAATGGGTTTTGGAGTTAGAGTAAGAGATCTGGGTACGGTAGTAGAATCTTCTTCACTACCTCAAATCGACAGGCAGGACCGTGAAAGAATTGTCACAGTTACTGGAACAATATACGGCAGAGCCTTGAGTGAGGTAGTTAAAGATGTCGATGCAATTCTCGCACAGATTGATGTTCCAACAGGTGTGCAGATAGAAATTGGTGGTACTCTCGAAGATCAGCAAGAGTCCTTCGCCGAGCTTGCACTCCTTCTGTTGATAGTATCAATTCTTGTATATATTGTACTAGCATCTCAGTTTGAATCTCTCACCTATCCGTTTATGATTATTCTTACAATTCCTTTTGCTTTTACGGGTGGATTGCTTCTACTTGCGATAACCGGTGAGCCACTGGGAATAATGGGATATGTGGGACTTATCATGCTTGTGGGTATGGTTGTAAAAAATGCTATTGTGCTTATCGACTATATCAACCTGAATCGTGAAAGAGGTATGTCAATTATTACAGCAGTAGTTCATGGTGGACGCTCGAGGTTACGTCCGGTATTGATGACAACTTTAACTACTATTTTGGGTATGATACCTCTTGCAATAGGTACCGGACAAGGTTCCGAAATGTGGCGTGCACTTGGTATAGCAATTATTGGTGGTATGACATTCTCCACAATTATTACACTTATACTAATACCTGCGCTTTATTCTATGATGGCGGGTTATGGTGTTCGTCGCAGACGTAAGAAACATCGTTTAGTTATTGAGGAAAACAGGTAGTAATTAGTTAGAATAAATGAAAAAAAGAGATTTATGAAAGCAGTAATGATTGTATTAGACCAGGCTCACTACGATGAGATTGTTGAAAATCTGAACACATTAAATATACGCGGATTTACTTCCTGGAGAGAAGTTCATGGCAGAGGCAGTAAAAATGGAATTCCTCATTATGGTTCTCATGCGTGGCCTTCAGTTAATAATTCAATTCTCACAATTGTAGAAGATGACAGGGTTCCACTTTTATTGAAATATCTAAAAGATCTGGATAATGAGTCACCCAACCTTGGCTTAAGAGCATTTGTCTGGAATATTGAAGATATGATTTGAAACAATTTTGATTTGATTATATTTTTTAAAGGGATGCAATAAACAGTTGCATCCCTTTATTTATTTTGCAGAACCGCTATTCAACCTGTACATTACCCATACCTTATTCTTACCTTGTTCTTACATTGTTCTTACCTTCTTCTTATATACCTTATATATTTAGAAGGAAGAGAAGGCAAGGGTAAAGGCCAAACAAGATTAAAATTCAGCCAATCTATTGTCTTAATAATATTTCGATATACAATATTGATGACTATATTACCTGTTTTGCATAATGAGTACCTTCTGTCCTATATTTATATATCAAATAATGAATAACGAGATTATTACTGATATCCAATGGTTTTGTTTCTGCAAAATTGTTATATTAAAATCGGATAAATTTGAACGAATCTATACTATAAATGTTTTAACTATTAATAATTTTAATTATCGGCTAATCTGAAAAGATTATTAATTATTTATTTAACAACAGTTGATATCATTAATTCAGTAAAATATGAGTGTTATTAGAAGTCTGCTTGATACAGATCTTTATAAGTTTACAACAAGCTATGCTTATTCCAAGCTTTTCCCAAGAGCACATGGAGAGTTTGAATTTGTGGATAGGAGTAATGGTGATTATCCTGATGGGTTTGACATACTGCTGAAAAAAGAGATAGAGAAGATGTCAACTTTATCACTTTCTCAAGGAGAGGAGAATTTTATCAGGCAACAGATGCCATATTTACCACCCACTTATATAGATTTCCTTAAAGGTTTCAGATTTGACCCCTCTGAGGTTGATATCAGGCTTGAAGATAAAAAGCTACATATAAACGCTAAAGGACTCCTTTATAGGGTGACACTTTGGGAAACTCCTATACTTGCAACAGTGTCAGAGCTGTTTTTCAGGGAGATGGGAAAATATCCCGACAGGAAGTATATGGAGGAGGCTGCTATTGAAAAAGCGATGAGAATGAAAGAGCATGATATAACATTTTCACTCTTTGGAATGCGGCGTAGGTTTAGCTTTGAAGTGGAAGACAGAGTTACAGAGCTTCTTAAGCAACATGCAGGTGATAGTTTATATGGCACCAGTAATGTTTACATGGCATACAAGCACAACCTTAGTGTTTCAGGCACTCATCCGCATGAATGGGTTCAGTTTCATGGATCAATATATGGCTATAAGATGGCCAATTATATGTCAATGGAAGATTGGATAAATGTTTTTGATGGTGATCTTGGCACTGTTCTCACTGATACATATACAACCGATGTTTTCCTTCGCAATTTCAGTAAGAAACATGCAGCATTGTTTACAAGTCTGAGACATGATAGTGGAGATCCGTTTGTTTTTATTGATAAAGTAATTCGCAGATATGAAGAGTTGCGAATTAATCCAAAGATGAAGTATCTGGTGTTCTCAGATAGTCTTAATGTAGATAAAGCAATAGAAATTAAGAATTACTGCAACAATCGAATAGGATCAACTTTTGGAATTGGCACTAACCTTACCAATGATGTCTCATCAAAAATAAAAAGCATGAATATTGTCATGAAGCTCTTTCGCTGTAAAATGACAGCAAAAGAGGAGTGGCAGGAGTGTGTGAAGCTATCAGATGTAGAAGGTAAGCACACAGGTAGTGAAAGAGAGATAATGCTTGTGAAAGCTACATTGGGATTATAGCTGTTTCCTGTATTCGCTGCTGTTTCCTGCGGCATCAGTTGCAGTAAATACTAAAGTTAGCTTCTCTCCCTTAGGGAGTCTCGATTCATCAAAATCATAAGTATATACAGATGATTTAGAATCGTGAGTAAACAGCACAAACTCACCATTGATCTCGCCTCTGAATGAGGCAACCCCACTTTTATTGTCAGTAAGCCTTATCCGAATACGTCGCTGACTAGTCCAGTTTTCCGGTGCCAGAGGAGTGATTACAGGTGGCTGAGTGTCTGCCGATATAGCATAACTATCTCCCAGTTCTCTTATTGAAACTGAAATCCCGCCTCTGTTATATTTGCCCCCAACCCAACTGTCGGAGCCGTTATCATTAAGTCTGACAATGCCATAATTATTCTTGTTGCTAAGAGTATCACTATTTAGTTTTATCCATAGATCAGCACTGTTATGTAGAGGTACCGGATTGTTATGCAGTGAATGAATGTCAGAATAGTAGCTGCTGTTTTTCTCTTTTTCGTAATTGAAACATAAATCAGAATAGAGGTTACCTGATGGGATATAAATGCTGGATCCCATTTCCAGATAGGAGTTATCTGTATTCCACAACATCCTGTTTTTACATTCAGTTGTTTTTTGAATAGGTTGTTGCATTCCGTTAACCTTAAATCTGTAACTCAGTGTGTTACCATAATGATCTTCAAGTTCGTAATGAAAGTCATACTCCCTTTCTTCATCTATTTCAACATACCCATTATTTATAGAGTTGTAGAAGGGTAGGGAGTTACCAGGTTCAATAAACGACTTCATAAAGTAGGATCTGTTCTTCTTGAAGTCAACAAAGTCGATAAAAGAGTTCAACATTCTTGTATCAGAGAAAGAAAATCGGTTGATTGTGCTGCTGAAGACAGGGTTACCATCAACAAACAATCTGATATACTTTACCCCATAAATGTTATTCTGACCATTCATTCTATCATATGCCTTAACTCCTATACCAATAAGACCCCATGCATTAATTGTTCTGCCAAGTCGCACCGGATTACCATTGGCATCCTTACTGATATTAATTCTGATTGGGTCTATTGAACCATTAATAATCCCCCTGTCTTTAACAGGATAAAAAGCAATTCCTCTCAAGTCGGGCTTTTGAGTATCAGCTATTGCAGGTAAAAATTCAAGAGCATCTAAAGGATCTTCAGACTTGGAATCACGTATCTCGAAATGGAGATGCGGACCACCTGAACTGCCCGTATTGCCACTCAAAGCAATCTGCTGTCCACGTTTTACAGGAAATAATTCTGCTTCAGGATAAAGATTAATACTGTAGCTTTCAAGCTCATATTGTTTTGATTTCACATAATCGGCAATCTCTTTCGAAAAACTGTTCAGGTGAGCATAAACACTCGTGTGTCCGGTTGACGGGTGATCAAGATACAGAGCAAGTCCATATCCTCCCGGAGATACACTTATTCTTGAAACATAACCATCTTCAATAGCCAAAATGGGCTTGTTAACAGCCTGTTGAGTTTTGAAATCGATTCCGGAATGAAAATGGTTACTTCTAAGCTCCCCAAAACCTCCACTTAATGCAGGAGGTATGTTTACAGGATATCTGTAAATCTGAGAATATGCTGATAATGTAGACAGTAGTACTAGTAAAACAGATATATATCGAGAAGTTCTAAAAATCATTATTAGTGGTTTTTACACATTAAAATGTTATGCCTTATTATGAGAGGCAATAGATGTACTGTAGTTTGCTTATAAATAAAAAGAATTGAACTAAAGTACAAAAAATAAAAGACTTATTTATGAAAATTTGAGAATAAAACAGTGTTAATAATATCAACTGCAACCTCTTTCTTAGATTTTAATCCGAATGCCACCTTTTCACCTTTTCGGGAAATTATTGTCACCTTATTTGTATCCTTTCCAAAACCAGCTCCCTCATCCTGCAAAGAGTTGAGTACTATATAGTCGAAATTCTTCTTCTCCAGCTTTTTTATAGCATTAGCCTCTTCATCATTGGTTTCCAATGCAAAACCGATAAGAAGTTGGTCAGACCTTTTAATTTTCCCAAGTGAGGCGGCAATATCCGGATTAGGAGTAAGATCAATTGTAATTTTCTCACTCTCTTTTCTCTTAATCTTTTTGTCTTTTGAATGAGATGGCTTGTAGTCGGCAACAGCAGCAGATAAAATAGCTATATCCATCTGAGGAAATATATTCATAGATTCTTGGAACATCTCCTCAGCCGATTCTACATTAATAGTTTTGATATTTTTATTTGTTGCTGTGAGATTAACAGGTCCGGTAATAAGAGTTACCTCGGCACCTCGTGAGGCACACTCTTCCGCTATGGCATAACCCATTTTGCCTGAAGAGAAATTGCCTATAAATCTGACAGGGTCAATACGCTCATAAGTGGGTCCCGCTGTTATCAGAATTTTTTTTTTATTTAAATCGTCTGCTTTAGAAGTTACACTATCTGAACTGAAAAATTTATCCAGTATTGCAACAATATTCTCAGGTTCCTCCATTCTGCCTTTACCTTCGAGATGACTGGCAAGCTCTCCTATACCAGGCTCAATTATATGCACACCATCATCAATAAGTCTCTGAATATTTCGTTGAGTAGATACATGCTTAAACATATCCAGGTCCATTGCCGGAGCAGCAAATACAGGTGCTTTCATTGAGAGGTAAGTAGTTATCAGCATATTATCAGCAATTCCATTAGCCATTTTACCCAGTGTAGAAGCTGTGGCAGGTGCAATAATCATCAAATCAGCCCATAAGCCCAGGTCAACATGACTGTGCCACGTACCATCACCGGTAGCAAAGAACTCGCTAATCACAGCTCTTCCTGATAAAGCTGATAAAGTAACAGGAGTGATAAATTCTTTTCCTGCTGGCGTGATTACAATCTGCACTTCAGCACCTTGCTTTACAAGTAATCTGGTAAGTACTGCTGATTTATAGGCTGCAATACTGCCTGTTATACCTAAAACTATATGTTTTCCTTTTAGCGACATAACTTCTAAATTAGTATTACAAATATAGATTAAATATTTTGCTGCAACAAATAAAGTGTTAGAATAGCTAAAT
Source organism: Lascolabacillus massiliensis (assembly GCF_001282625.1). Classification (NCBI taxonomy): domain Bacteria; kingdom Pseudomonadati; phylum Bacteroidota; class Bacteroidia; order Bacteroidales; family Porphyromonadaceae; genus Lascolabacillus; species Lascolabacillus massiliensis. The sequence goes on along the minus strand of NZ_CTEJ01000002.1, from coordinate 172,755 downwards.
AATAATTGTTTTTAATATCTTTGTTGCTAAATAACGTTAAATTAGTAAAATCATTTGGTACTTTGTATTGCATAATACCTTGCTTAAAGTATATTTGTATAAAAAAAAATCGGGCACAGGTATATTTTAAGATAAATAAATAAGATCATGAATATAGAGAATACACAAAGTCAAATGCGAAAGGGAGTTTTGGAGTATTGTATTCTTTCAATAATAAAAAGAGGAGAAGCTTACCCGGGAGATATCATTGAGGAGATGAAAAATGCCGGTCTACAACTTCTGGAGGGAACGCTTTATCCATTACTCAACAGGCTTAAGAATGCCGAAGTATTAAGCTATCAATGGGTAGAAAGTACATCTGGCCCCCCAAGAAAATATTTTAGTCTGACCGAAAAAGGGTGTGCTTTTTACTCGCTCCTTGAGACTACATGGAATGAGCTTGCTACAGGAGTAGAGACATTGACTCGTCAGAAATCTGATGACATATGTGCTGATTTAGAGGCTTCATCAGAAGCAGATGAAGAGGAAAAGAGTGAAGATAGGGTAGAGAGTGTAACTGATAATAATGGCGACGAATAAATCCGAATACTTGCAAAAAATATATTTAATCGTATGAAAAAGGTAATCAATATTAATTTCCAGGGACAAGTTATTGCAATTGAAGAAACTGCTTACGAAATATTGAAGCAATATATCGAAAGCCTGAAAAAGTATTTTTCCCAAGAGGATGGTGGTGATGAAATTGTTAACGACATTGAGAACCGTATTGCTGAGTTATTCGGAAATAGGTTGAAATTAGGAATCAATTGTATTACTGATGATGACGTTGAATCAATAATTAACAGTATTGGTAGACCTGAAGATTTTGATACTGAGTATAAAGTAGATTCAGAATCTGAATCTAAGAAAATAGATGAAGAGGTTTCAGAAGAATCTGAACTTAAGTCTGAAGAAGAACCACGAACTCTTAACAGAAACTCAAAAGATCAAATCATTGGTGGTGTATGTAGTGGAGTTGCACATTATTTTAAAATTGATCCAACATGGATTAGACTGTTGTTTGTGATTTTCTTCGGGATTTTATTCTGGGTATATATAATTCTTTGGATTGTACTTAAAGCTAAACCGCTTGAATCTAATGTGACTAAGAGACTTTACAGAAATCCAAATGATAAGTATATAGCAGGTATTTGTGGTGGTATAGCAGCTTATTTTAAGATTGAGTCATGGATACCCCGTCTGATTTTTATATTGCCTCTTTTTATAAATATATTTGGAATCATATCATTTTTTCCACTGAGTCACCTTTTTAAGGATGTTGATTTTAACTGGAATATAAATGGCAGTGTATTATTGTTATATTTAGTGCTTTGGGCTATTGTGCCTGAGGCTAAGACAGTGAAACAGAAGCTCGAGATGATGGGCGAAGATGACTATATAAAAAATATCAGAAACAGGGTTAATGATAATGTTGCAAGCACTAAATCCAAAAATGCAGCTGATAATACTGGTTCTGAGAACAGTTTCAAGAACAATAATACACAAATGCCTCCTGAACCTCCGAAAAGTGAGAGGAAATATTCAGATTCGGCTAGTTCAGAAAGATCTGGATGTATGAATGTCTTTATGGTTCTCTTAAAAATAGTGTTTTTTACATTTGCCGGAATATTTGCACTGACACTACTTGCAGTTTTTGGAGGTCTGTTTTTTGCAGGCACACAGCTAATATCGCTTAAGTCGCTTTTTATTGATCCGGGATATGAAAATAACCTTCTGATAGCTTCTTTAATAGCTCTTACAGTTGTACCTATTATTTCAATTATAATATGGATTATACGCCGTGTTATGAAAGCTAAATCACGCCCGTTTATTGGTGTTGTTGTCTCAATATTGTGGTTCTCGGGTCTTGTTATGTCAGGTATACTTGCATCTGAAGTGGCTGATAAATTCAAAGCACAAGCTTCTGATGAAGAGACTTTGGTCTTGAATCCTACCACTTCTGGAAAATTATATATAGAGATGGAGCCATATCGTAATGATTATGCAGAATATAGATTCGGTTTTGGATATAATCCTGGAATAGATGAACTTCCATATAAAAATGTAAACGAAGATTCATTACTCTTTAACTCCATAAATCTGCAGATAAGACAAAGCACTGATTCACTTTTTCATGTGAGGAAGATTGCAGCATCATACGGAAATGATCTACGTCAGGCAAAGAGCGATGCTGAGCAATTCAGCTATAATATTGTTCAAAAAGATTCAGTCATATTATTGCCGGAGTTTTTCTCTGTACCAGCTGAACAAGGGTATCGCAAACAGAGTATTACAGTAGAAATTGCAGTACCTGCAGGTAAGTCGGTTGAGGTGAGCGATGTGTTGGAAGAGTACAGGGAAAATGAACCTCCTGCTGTTGCAAGAAAAAGGATAAGAAGCTATAGAAGTTCTTATACACCAGTTACTTTATAAGATTCATTATTTTTATTATACATTCATTATAACATTCATTGTGGACGAAGAGAGCTGTCTGTGAAAGATAGCTCTCTTTTTTTTAAATAAAATCCTGAAAATGTTGGTAACAGTTTGAAAAATCCTCTATCTTTGCATCCGCAAAATAGAATATTAATTAAAACGTTCTTTTAATTGTAAATTTGACGCCCGGATGGCGGAATTGGCAGACGCGCTAGTTTCAGGGACTAGTGTTGGCAACAACGTGCAGGTTCGACCCCTGTTCCGGGCACCTTATCAAGCGCAGGTGGTGAAATTGGTATACACGCTACTTTGAGGGGGTAGTGCCGGTTACGGCGTGTGAGTTCGAGTCTCATCCTGCGCACTCTTCATGGTAAGATCTATCTATGAAAATACTCACTTCACAACAGATTCGGTATGTAGATGCCGAGACCATCAAAAGAGAAGCTATTTCTTCGCTTGAGTTAATGAAGCGGGCTTCTACTGCATTCTACAACTGGTTCATCGAGAAATATTCTAATAAAAGCACTTCTGTACTTATTTTTTCCGGAGTAGGGAATAATGGTGGAGATGGGTTGTTTATTGCCCGTTTACTACATAAATCGGGTTACAGTGTAAAGGTGTGTATTGTTGAGTATAAGAATCAATATAGCGAAGATTGTGCTCATAATTTCCGCCGTGCTAAAGCAGAGAATATTTCAATAATTAAAATTTATAATGAAGATCAAATACCAGATATATGTAAATATGATGTGGTTATTGATGGGATTTTCGGGACCGGACTTTCGAGAGATGTCACCGGAATTGCTGAATCTGTAATTGGGAAAATAAATGAGAGTGGCGCAAAAGTTATCAGTATAGATGTGCCTAGCGGTCTCTTTCTTGAAAGAAAAACAACTTTTGCTGTTAAAGCCACAGAAACAGTAACATTTCAAATACCAAAGCTGGCTCTGTTTTTACCGGAAAATAACTTGTTTACTGGTAATGTTACTATAATTGATATTGGATTGAATGAACAAGCAATTTCCGAATCTGATAGTAATATTTACTTTACTGAGAAAAGTGAGATATCGAAACTTATTAAGCCCCTGAATTTATTTGCACATAAAGGTACTGTAGGTCATGCTCTCATAGTGGGTGGAAGTCTTGGAAAGTGTGGTTCAGTTTGTTTAGCTTCGAGGGCTGCTTTGAAAACAGGGTGTGGATTAGTTACCGCGTATATGCCAAAGTGTGGTGTACAGGTTATTCAGATCAATTTTCCCGAAGCGATGGCAATAGAGGATAGAGGTGAAAGATATATCTCCAATATTGATTTCGAAATTAAGCCTGATGCAATTGGTATTGGAGTGGGAATGGGACAAAATGAAGAGACAAAAAAAGCACTCCACGATTTTTTAATTAATAATAAAGTACCATTGGTTATAGATGCAGATGGAATAAATATTCTTTCCTCGAACCACAATTGGATAGAACTACTGAAACCTGATACTATATTAACTCCACATCCGGGTGAACTTTCAAGATTGGTTGGTGGATGGAGCGACGACTATGATAAAATTCAGAAAACAAGGTTATTCGCACAAAAGTATAACTTGATAATTGTTGTGAAAGGTGCATATACTTTAATCATAGATTCTGAAAATATTTATATGAACAGTACAGGTACTCCTGCACTTGCAACAGCCGGAAGCGGTGATGTTTTAACCGGAATTATAACAAGTCTGCTTGCTCAGGGATATAATCCTATTGATTCCGCAAAAGTAGGGGTTTACATTCATGGTATGACTGCAGATTTTACAACCAAATCAATTAATCCCAGATCATTTGTTGCTTCCGATATAATTGAAAATATTGGAAATGCATATAATAATCTCGAAAAAATCAGATGATTAGTTTGTGATTTACAATTAAATTATCTAATTTTGCACCTCATTTTGCCAATAGGCTCTATAAGAAGTCGCACTAAGTGGCTCGCCTCAGGCATATAACGTCAAGTTATTTTATATATGTACGTAATAGTAGATATTCAGGGTCAACAATTTAAAGTTGAACAAAATCAAAGATTATTCGTCCACAGAATAAATGCTGAGCAAGGTAGCGAAGTGGAGTTTGAAAAGGTGATGCTCATTGATAAAGATGGTGAAGTCACAGTTGGAACTCCAGTAGTGGATGGAGCAAAAGTAGTTTTAGAAGTTCTTTCTCACGTAAAAGGTGACAAAGTACTCGTTTTCAAAAAGAAAAGAAGAAAAGGTTACAGGAAACTAAACGGACATCGTCAACAGTTTTCAGAAGTGAGAGTTAAAGAAATTATTGCTTAATCAGTTAAAATCAGAAGAAAATGGCACATAAAAAAGGAGTTGGTAGCTCGAAGAACGGCCGCGAATCGGAAAGTAAACGATTGGGCGTTAAATTGTATGGTGGAGAAATAGCTAAAGCAGGAAATATTCTTGTTCGTCAACGTGGTACTTCTCATCACCCGGGTGAAAATGTAGGTATTGGAAAAGATCACACACTGTTTGCTTTAGTAGACGGAGTTGTGGTATTTCGCAAGAGAAAAAATAATCGCTCGTACGTATCAGTACAGCCTATGGTAGAAGCAGAAGCTTAATATGTTTCTGACCTTGTCCAGTTAAACGAAACTAGGACCATAATATAATATTTTTTAGTTGATAATTAAAAGGGTGATTTCACTATGTGATATCACCCTTTTTTTACATTATCTTCCTGGCGTACAGATTTATCAAACTAGCTTTTATCCAAAAGCTAAAGTTTGACTATTTGTGCCTATCGGATAAAACCTCTTCGATATCTTCCAGACGCAGATTCTTTGTTTTAAGTAATATCAGGAAGTGGTACATTAAATCAGCTGCTTCATTTTTAAACAATTCAAGATTATCATCCTTTGATTCAATAACTAACTCTACAGCTTCTTCACCAACCTTCTGTGCTACTTTATTAATTCCTTTACTGAATAGTTGTGCCGTATATGACCCTTCTGTATTATCTGTGATTCTTTGCTCTATAACTTTCTCTAGTTCGTATAAAAAACCTCTTGAAGTAGTTTTATCACCATCAAAACATGAGGTTTTACCTGTGTGACAAGTAGGTCCGATTGGTTTTGCCTTTATAAGAATTGTATCATTATCACAATCTGTCCTAATATCTTCAACCATAAGGTAATTACCAGAAGTTTCACCTTTTGTCCATAGTCTACCTTTGCTTCTGCTGAAAAAGGTCACCTTACCTTCTGTCTCTGTTTTTTCTAACGCTTCTTTATTCATATAGCCCAGCATTAGGACCTGTAATGTATTGGTATGTTGTACAATAACTGGTACCAGACCATCACTCTTTTCAAAGTCTATTTTCATCGTATTTCTATATTTTGTTCTTTTAAATATTTCTTTAATTCAGGTATGGGGATTTCTCCAAAATGGAATACAGATGCACCTAATGCTGCACTGGCCTTGGTTTTCTTAAAGACTTCTGCAAAATGCTCTTTAGTGCCTGCTCCACCTGAAGCAATTACAGGAATGTTTACAGCTTCACAAACTTTACCGGTTATCTCTATGTCGAATCCGGCTTTAGTTCCATCGTAATTCATTGAAGTCAATAGTATTTCACCTGCACCCATTCTTTCTCCCTCTTTTGCCCATGTGGTTGTTAATAAAGGGGTAGGGGTTCTGCCTCCATGAACATAAACCTTCCACTCACCATTATCTTCTTTTTTAGTATCTATGGCTAGAACCACGCATTGACTACCAAACTGATCGGCAATTTCTGTTATAAGTTGTGGTCTTTCTACTGCGGAGGAGTTGATACTTACTTTATCGGCACCTGCTTTTATTATTAGCCTGGCATCTTCTACTGATCTTATTCCACCACCCACAGTAAATGGTATATTAATCTCACGTGCAACCTTTTCAACAAGTTCTGTAAGTGTTTTCCTATTTTCTACTGTTGCTGTTATATCCAGGAAAACAAGTTCATCAGCTCCTTCAGATACATAACGTTTAGAAAGTTCAACTGCATCACCTGCATCGCGAAGTCCAACAAAATTAACTCCTTTTACTGTGCGACCATTTTTGATGTCTAAGCAGGGTATTATTCTCTTTTTTAGCATTATATTTTTATTAATTTGACTACTTTATAATCCTTTTGCCAACAATAAAAATGTTGGTGGTTTTCTTAATCTGGATTAAAATCTCTGAGTTCATTCATACTGATGTTGCCTTCATATATAGCTTTACCTATTATTGCCCCTTCACAGCCTATCTGTTGAAGTAAATGTATGTCGGCAATAGATGTTACACCTCCGCTCGCAATTAATGAAATATGGCTCTTTGAAAGTATTTCTCTGTACAACTCCACAGAAGGGCCTTGTAACATACCATCCTTTGATATATCTGTGCAAATCACCATTTCAATACCTTTTTTCTGGTAATCGGTAATAAAGTCTACTACATCGACTTGTGATTCTTTCTGCCATCCGTGGGTTGCTATTTTCCTGTTGTAGCTGTCGGCTCCCAGAATAATTTTATCGGCTCCATATTTTGACAGCCATTCAGTGAACAGTTCAGGATTAATTATGGCTATACTGCCTCCTGTAATTTGTTTTGCGCCATTTTCAAATGCTATCCTTACATCATTATCGGATTTGATGCCTCCTCCAAAATCAATACTCAACGATGTTTTAGAGGCAATTTCATTTAATATATGATGATTTACAATATGATTTGATTTGGCTCCATCAAGATCTACAAGGTGAAGAAATTTAATGCCGTTAGCTTCGAACTCTTTAGCAACCTCCAGCGGATTCTCGTTGTATGTTTTTTGTGTGCTGTAGTCTCCTTTTGTTAATCTGACACACTTTCCGTCAATAATATCAATAGCAGGTATAATTCTCATCTTAACATTATAATTCAAGAAAATTCTTTAAAATAAGTTCACCCACATCTCCCGATTTTTCAGGATGAAACTGGGTGGCATAGAAATTATCTTTTCTCATTGCTGCACTAAAAGGTAAAATATAATTACAGGTTGCAATAGTTTGTTCACAAATTCCTGCATAGTAACTGTGAAGAAAATAAACAGCATCATCTTTATTTAATCCTTTAAATAGCGGTTCTGTGTTTATTGAGATGTTGTTCCAACCCATGTGAGGAACGATATCATCTGCAGGGAATTTTTTTACTGAAGTTTCGAAAATCTTAAGACATTCTGTATCTCCCTCTTCTGAGTACTGACACAGTAGCTGAAGTCCTAAACATATACCGAGTGTTGGTTGAAGTAAAGATTTAATACAGCCACTTAATCCGTTATTAGTTAGATGGTTCATCGCAGATTTAGCTTCTCCAACACCTGGGAATATCACTTTGTTTGCATTCTGAATTTTATTTATATCATCAGTGATTACACAATCAAAACCAAGTCTCTCAACAGCATTTTTTACTGAAGCAATATTACCTGCATTGTATTTAATAATTGCAACCATTACGTTTGTATGTTATTAACTGTATTAAAACAATTATAATGTTCCTTTAGTGCTGGGTATGCCTGTACCTTCACCTTTTTTGACAGCCATCTTAATAGCTCGTGCAAAGGCTTTAAATATAGCTTCTATTTTATGGTGCTCATTTACGCCCTCCGCCTTGATGTTAAGATTGCATTTAGCATTGTCGCTGAAAGATTTAAAAAAGTGCATGAACATTTCAGTAGGCATGTCACCAATATATTCTCGCTTGAAATCAACTTCCCACATCAACCAGGGTCGGCCTCCAAAATCTATCGCAACCTGTGCCAGGCAATCGTCCATTGGCAACATAAAACCATACCTCTCAACTCCTTTCTTTTTTCCAAGTGCTTGAAGGAAAGCGTCACCTAATGCAATTCCCACATCTTCTATTGTATGATGTTCATCTATATGCAGATCTCCTTTTACGATTATTGACAGATCTGCATTTGCATGACGGGCAATCTGTTCGAGCATATGATCAAAAAAGCCTAAGCCTGTTGAGATTTCACTTTTACCTTTACCATCAATATTTATTTTAATTGAGATATCGGTCTCGGATGTCTTTCGTGTAACACTTCCTATTCTAGGCTGAGATTTTAAAAAACGGTAGATTTCTTCCCATTCTGTTGTTGTAAGTGTAGCTTTTTCACTTAAAGTGCTACTTATTAAAATGGATTTACAGCCCATATTATCAGCTAGTTGAACATCTGTTAGTCTGTCTCCAATGACATATGAATTTTCTAAATCATAATCTCCTTTAAGATAGTGGGTAAGCATAGCCGTACCTGGTTTCCTTGTAGGTAGATTATCTTCCGGGAAAGATCTGTCTAACAGAATATCACTAAATCTAACACCCTCATTTTCGAATGTTTTCAAAATCATATTCTGTACTGGCCAAAATGTCTCTTCAGGAAAAGATGATGTGCCCAGACCATCCTGATTGCTTACCATTACTAGCTCATAATCTAGTTCACCTGCAATGCGTGACAGATATTGAAATACACCTGGATAAAACTCTAATTTCTCAAAGCTATCAATTTGTTCATCTTCTGGTTCAATAATAAGAGTGCCGTCACGATCAATAAATAGTACTTTCTTCATATTTAATTTAATGATTTTTCAACCTTCGGTATAATTTTTGAGAGCTTCAATAAGAGCCTCATTCTCTTTTGGTGTGCCAACTGTTATACGAATACAACCTGAAATAACAGAATTTCTATTTCTTACAATTAGTTTATTTGATACAAGGTAATTGTATAACTTATCCGCATCGCTAACTTTTATGAGTATGAAGTTTGCATCTGTAGGAAAAACTTTCTTGATTACAGATATTTTAGTAAACTCTTTAAGAAGATTATCCCGTTGCTCTAATATAACTTTCAGACGCCTCTCGAACTTCTTTGGTTTTGACAAGGCTTTTAGTGCCACTTCCTGATTAAATCTACTTACGTTATATGGGGGTTTAGTTTTATCCATTAACTTAATAATATTTGAATCAGCATATGCAATACCAACACGTGCACTGGCTAATGCCCAGGCTTTGCTAAATGTCTGCATAATGATCAAATTGGGAAACTCAGAGAGACGACCAATAAAACTTGGCTTATCGCTGAAATCAATGTATGCTTCATCTACAATAATAATTCCATTAAACTCATTCATCAGTACTTCGATATTCTTTAAACTGTTTCCTGTGGGATTATTGGGGGAGCATAAAAAAAGACATTTTGCGTTTTGTGAGAGAATCTCATCAACATTTAATTCGAAATTACTGTCGAGTGGTATTTTAATAATATTTACGTTGTTTATATTAGCAGATACTTCGTACATACCATATGTTGGGGGACAAATGATTACACTATCTTTTTGCGGTTCACAGAAAATTCTGAAAACCAAATCAATGATCTCATCACTCCCATTTCCGATACAGATATTATCAACTGATATACCTTTTATTTTAGAAAGAGATTTCTTAAGAGTACGTTGGTGCGGATCTGGATATCTGTTTTTATTTCCAAACGGATTTTCATTGGCATCAAGGAATATACCTTCATCACCCCAGAATTCATCACGTGCACTTGAATAAGGTTTCAGTTCCCAGATATTTGAGCGCACCAATGAGCGTAAATCAAACTTCCTCATCACTATTTTCAATATTTGTTATAAGTTTTTCTGCTAATAATCCTTGACGAAGAGTCATTGCATTTTTGTGTGCATAAAGCTTCTCAGCTTCTGCCATAGTTTCTACAGCATTACCAATGCTTCTTATACCCTCTTCACTAATTTGCTGAAATGTTATTTTTTTAATAAAACTGTCAAGTGATACACCGCTAAATGATTTTGCAAAACCACTTGTTGGCAAAGTATGATTTGTTCCACTTGCATAATCACCAGCACTTTCACAACTCCAGTTTCCAAGAAATACAGAGCCGGCATTAATGACTTCACGACTGACCAAAGATGGGTTTTCTACAGCCAGAATAAGATGCTCGGGTGCATACAGGTTGCTGAATGCAATACAATCTTCAATATCTTTAAACAGGATTGCTTTGCTGTTTTTTAATGCTTGGATAGCAATATCCTGACGTGGCAATGCTACAAGGTGATTGTCAATCTCCTTGTTTACTTCTTTGATCACTTTCTTATTACAAGAAAGCAGGATAACTTGACTGTCTGGTCCGTGTTCTGCCTGCGAAAGAAGGTCTGCAGCCACAAATGAGGGGTTGCAAGTTTGATCAGCTATAATTAGTACTTCACTTGGACCTGCAGGCATATCTATTGCTACTCCGTAGTATTGTGAAGAGCGTTTAGCTGCCATGACATATTGATTACCGGGGCCAAATATCTTATAGACTTTAGGTACAGTTTCAGTACCGAATGTCATTGCTCCAATTGCCTGGATACCACCTAAAGCAAAGACTTTTGTTACACCTGCGAGTTTTGCAGTATAGAGAATTGCAGGATCAATCTTCCCCTCTTTATCAGGTGGAGTACACAGTACTATCTCACTACAGCCGGCAATCATGGCAGGTACTGCAAGCATTAAGACGGTAGAAAAGAGTGGGGCAGTACCACCAGGTACATATATTCCAACCCTCTCTATTGGTCGGGATTCCCGCCAGCAAACCACTCCAGGAGCGGTTTCTACCTTAACAGCCTCTTCAATTTGAGATCTGTGGAACACCTCTATATTTTTTCTTGCAAGTTCAATAGACTGTTTCAAACGCTCTGATACTAATTTAGCAGCTTCGTCAATTGTTTCACTACTGACTATAAAGGACTCCTGATCAGGAAAGTCGTATCTCCTGCTATATGAAAGTACAGCTTTATCTCCTTTCCTATGGATATCATAGAATACTTTATCAACCGTTTTCATAAGCTTTTGTTGCTTAATCATAGGTCTTTCGGAAAGTTTCTCCCATTTTGAGGGAGAGGGATTTGAAATAATCTTCATTTTAATAAATCTGAATTGTGGTCTATAATATCATTTTCTCAATAGGAATAACGAGTATACCTTCAGCTCCATGCCGTTTAAGTTCATCAATTATCTCCCAGAAATCATCGTCATTTATCACCGAGTGAACGCTGCTCCATCCTTCATCTGCTAATGGTAAAATACTTGGAGATCTCATACCGGGCAATATCCTTACAATATCTGGAATAACTTCATTAGGAGCATTCAATAAAACATATTTTTTCCCTTTACCGTTTTTATATGCTTTAATTCGAAATAACATCTCATCCAGGAGTTGTTTCTTTATCGGTGACAGGTTTTTATTGCTAATTAAGACTGCCTGACTTCTAACAACTGTTTCAACTTCTTTTAATCCATTCATGATTAAAGTACTGCCTGTACTCACAATATCAAAAATACCATCAGCCAGCCCAATACTGGTAGCGATTTCAACACTGCCTCCTAATGCTTCAATATCTACTTTAATTCCTTTGGCATCGAAGAATTTACTAAGAATTTTGGGATAACTTGTTGCTATACGTTTATTGTTAAAATAGTCAACTCCATTATAATCATCGTCTTTAGGTATGGCTAGAGATAGACGACATCCTCCAAATCCAAGTTGTTCAACAATCTGTACATTTTTATCCTGTTCCCATACTTCATTTTCACCTAATATTCCAATGTCAGCCACACCTTGTTCAACATACTGTGGAATATCATCATCCCTGAGAAAAAGAACTTCCATTGGAAAATTTGATGCTACTGTCTTCAATTTTCGATCTCCGTTTGTGACTTTTATTCCACACTCTTTAAGCAATTCAATTGAATTTTCACTGAGTCTGCCACTTTTCTGTATTGCTATTTTAATCTTTTCCACTTCTTTTAAATTAATGGTTCTGCTTATTAGCTAATTAACAAAAAACCCGCCTGAATTGATTCAGACGGGTGTATAAATATTTTCAATAGGGTTTGTACATATCTATTTCATCTCGCCTGAATGCAAGTTAGAAAATGATGATGATGCAGCCCTTTTACTTTCATTTTGATGTTTTATTTCCGCAAAGTTAATGTAATTATTTTATTAAGCGCATAAAAAGTGAGAATTTTTACAGAATTACTCTATTTCCTATTTTTAAATATAATACTTTATGACACCATAGACATACTAAATTTTATCAAAAACTTTAGAAAAACGAATCTGACTAACTAAGCTTCACGTTTTTTTATGTAAGTTTGCATCCGATGAAACAAAAGCTGTTAATATCTGTTTTTATTTGGTCTTTAAGTATAGTATTTCTATACTCTCAAGCCCGTATAATTATACCTGAATCTGCTGAAAGTCAGGTGATGGCTGATTCACTACAACCTCCACAGGAAACCCAGCTCCCTATTGGTCAAACTTCACAATTAAATCATCTCTTACACGACCATGGAGCTGAGGCAGACTCTTTGCAAAAACTTTCGAGAATGACAATCTGGACGATTGATGCTAGGACCGGTAGTCGTCTACCAGCAGAATCAGATACAATACTTCATAATTATCAGCATACAACTCTACCGGATGGTGAATCAGTAGCCATGGGTTTTTTAGGTCCATTAGGATCTCCCTCTTTTTCTAAAATATTCAATGATAGACAAGAAACAGAACATTTTGTTTTTAATAATGCATATTATCCATATATAAAAAGAGCAGAAGAACTTTTGTTTGTTAATACACGTGTCCCTTATTCAAAGCTCGATTATCATCGAAGCGGAAATAAGCAGACAAGAGAGGAGCGATTCGGTGCAAGACTAACATCTAATTTTGGAAAAAGTCTTAATCTGGGGCTAGATGTTGATTTAATAAATTCAAAAGGATTTTATAATTCGCAATCTGTTAAAAATAATAATTTCTCGTTATTTGGAAGTTATTTATCTGATAGATTCGAAGGACATGCATTTATGAATCTTGGAAAGATTAGTAATTTTGAAAACGGAGGTATTACAGATGAAACTTTTATCACTGATCCTGAATCAATACAACAAAGCTTTACTCCAAGAGACATACCCATTAAATTTACAAATACATGGAATACAGTTGGGAACAATCGTTATTTCATTTCCGGGAGATATAACCTGGGTTATAAAGATGCCCCTAAGGACAGTTTAACTCGCGTTTCAGGAGAGTTTATTCCTGTAGCCAGTTTGGGGTTCTCATCTCAATACACACAGCAATTTCGTCGTTTCTTATCTCATGATACAACATTTGTAAATGTAGATGGAATACAGATGCATAACATTGATCGTTTTTATGCAAACCGTTATTATAGTGAAGCTGTAGATGACAGCATTCATTACACATCTTTTAAAAATACAGTTTCTTTAAGTTTACGTGAGGGATTTAAAGAGTGGGTGAAATTTGGACTAACTGCCTTTTTGGAATATGACCTGAGGAATTATTCAATGAGAGATACTGTCGGGACTAATAGAACTCGGCATAGAGAAAACTCTGTTACTATCGGTGGAGTACTAAATAAACAACAGGGAGAGAATTTACTCTTCAATATCAGAGCTGATCTAGGTGTTCTTGGTGTTAACATTGGAGAATTCAGAGTACTGGGGGATATCGAGACAGGGTTTGATATAGCAGGTAAACGTGTAGGTTTGTCAGCTGAGGCATATATGAAAAATATTAGACCAAGATATCTGCAGAATAATTATTTCTCAAAATATTTCATGTGGAACAATGATTTTGGAGACACTCGAAGAGTCTATTTAGGAGGAAAACTATTTATTCCTTTTACTAATACCACATTTAGCGCGGGAGTGGAAAATCTTCAGAATTGGATATATTTTGACCAAAATAAAAACATAGCACAAGAAAGTGAAAATATTCAGATTCTTACAGCACGTATAGATCAGAATATAAAACTGGGAATATTCAACTGGGATAACCAAGTTGTTTATCAAACATCGAGTAATCAAAATGTTATACCATTGCCTACTTTCAGTATATATTCTAATATGTACTTAAGAACAAAAATAGTTAATGAACTGACGCTACAGTTTGGTGTAGACGCCCATTATCATACCAAATATTTTGTACAAGGTTATGAACCAGCTTTGCTTCAATTTTATAATCAGCAGGAAAAAGAGATAGGAAATTATCCGATTTCAACTGTATATATGAATATGCATTTGAAACAGACTCGATTCTTCGTGATGTTTTATAATGTTGCATCTAAAGTTATAAAACCTCAAGAGTACTTCTCTTTACCAGGCTATCCGGTAAACCCTTTTATCTTTAAAATGGGACTTTCAGTAAACTTACACAACTAATTTTTTCTGCAGTTGCATAAGTCAATTTACATACACATAAGAAAGCACATCCTAATCTATTTATTATTACTGTTATTACTTATTATTATAATTATAGTAACAGTGATAAGTAATAATACAGATAAGGAGAATAAAATCCGTGATTATAGTGAAATAATTGATTCGGGTGTATTGAATGTAGTCACAGACTATAATACTATTGGTTATTATATATCTGCTGATTCAGTTGCCGGTTTTCAGTATGAAATGCTGAAAGCAATTGAAAATGATTGGGATATAAAAGTTAATATTGTCCTTGAAAATAGTCTGGAAGACAACCTAAATGGGCTTAAACAGCAGAAATATGATCTTATTGCCCGCAATATTGCTGTTAACTCAGAACTTAGAGAATTGTTCTATTTTACAGAGCCCATCACATTAAATAAGCTTGTATTAATTCAACGCAAAGCAGAATATAATGATA
Organism: Lascolabacillus massiliensis; assembly: GCF_001282625.1. Classification (NCBI taxonomy): domain Bacteria; kingdom Pseudomonadati; phylum Bacteroidota; class Bacteroidia; order Bacteroidales; family Porphyromonadaceae; genus Lascolabacillus; species Lascolabacillus massiliensis. Next base: position 157,533 of record NZ_CTEJ01000002.1, on the reverse strand, counting down.
GTATTGAACCTATCAGACAACATCTAGATCTTGCAAAAAAGAGCATATATGTTCCTGAAGATTCTCCCTCAATATTGAGACTCAACAATCTGGCACATGAAATTGGAGATACAATTTTCATAATTAAAGATTCAACATATGAGACAGAGCAACTTATCATGATGGTTGCCTCCGGTAATATTGATTTCACAGTGAGTGATGAAAGAACAGCCTTAAGACTCTCTGACGCATTCCCTGAGATAGATATTGAGACTGATATAAGTTTCACTCAATTAGAATCATGGGTAATTAGAAGAGAATCACCAGTTTTATTAGATAGCCTGAACAACTGGTTAATCAGATTTAAAGAGAGTAATAGCTTCAAGGATATTTACAAAAAGTACTATTTGAAATAAAAAAGCTGCTCTCAATTGTGCAGCTTTTTTTACTTTTTTTAATAAGTAATCATTTTCAACGTCTTCTTCCTGATTCACGTCTGAAAGTTCGATTCTCATCTCTATACTTTTTCCATTGATCTACTTTTTCTTTACCTATAATTTTCTCCAGTTCTGCTTCATTAGCTTTAATTGCCTGCTCTCTAAGTTCTTGCATTTCAGCTCTTCTTGCATCACGTTCTTTTTTCAAATTCTCTCTTTTAGCTCTTTGCTCTATTACTTGAGCCAATCTTTCCTTTTCATTTTTTTCAAGTAATGCTTTTACCTGAGCTTTTTCTGTTTCAGACAGTTTTAATTGTTCTGCCATAATCTCAGCTCGCTTTTCAGGAGTCCATCTGTTTTCAACTCTTTGACGCCTCTCAACTCTCTTAGTAGAATCATTATTGTTCTGAGCAAAAATATTACTGCTCAATATGAATATTCCCACAAATAGTATTAATGCAACTTTTTTCATATTACTTATATTTTAAAAATGATTAATTAAATAAATTCGAAACTATGACACCCATAAGTGATCAAATGTTTAATCAGGATAAATCCATTTAACTTGTTTTTAATGCCTTAAATAGCATATTTACAAATATATAAAGATAGAAACCTTTATTTGGTAGACAAAATCTCCTATTTCGTCTATAAAAAATCTGGGTTTGTCTATTATGACATTATTCAATTAATTTAACAGCTTTTCAGGAAATAATTATATCTTTGTTCTACTTGTCTCACTTATGTAATGAAAAATACTGAATAAAAGTGGATAAAAAATTTAAAGCACATAATGGAATAGAAAACCTATTTTGGACAGCACTTGCTATAGTATTATTGATAGCCATTGTTTTAAAACTTAATGATAGCTCAAATATTTGGGCAAATATTCTATATTTTACTTTCACTATCCTATTTATTTTATCAACTACGATAAAAGAGTATGTTATTACAGACCTCAATTTCATTGAGATTCGTTTTGTTTTGAGATTATTCTCAAAAAATAAAAGAATTCCAATTGGAGATATTTTAGGAATAAAGAAACAGAAAAAGAACCAGATCAGAATTGACCTGGTAAGAGGATTTGAAATCTTAAGAGTTAGTCCATCAGATATAGACGCAATGATTACTGAGCTTACTGATCGTAATCCCAGAATTAAAGTAATAAAAGAGGTTGAATAAACTACTTAAAAGATTTCCTCTCTTGGATACTTCTCCTCAACTTTACTAAACTGATATGAAAGCAGTGTTCCTAAAATGAAAAGTATCAGGCAAAAGAGTAAAGAACTACCAAAGCTTAATCCAGTTATAGTCAATTGCTCGGTAGTAAAAGCCGGAAACACAACAGTTGGGAATATTGCGAGAGATGAACCCACCACCATACCAAGAATAAAATGATACATTCCTGAGTAATACTTTTTGAAAAGCCATGCAGCTATTTTAGCGAATAACAATATGCAAATCACAAACCCTATAATTAATGGGATGATTACCATAAAATCAAAATCTTTTATTCCAGTTGCCATCTTATCATATAATCCAAAATAGATTAGAAAATTGGAAGGACTCATACCTGGAACAATCAAACCAAGTCCCATCAACAGACCAGAACCAAGCCATACCATAATATTGGGAGTCACCTCTGTCAATTGCTGTCCACCTGCCATCATAAGGGCGAATATGGCAATAGTAGAGATAATCAATATAAACAGATCCGAAGATTTTCTGCCCTGTTTACCTGCAGTTTTATATAGTGAAGGGAATGTACCTGCAACAAATCCAACAAAAAGGCAAACGAATTGTGCTGCATAAATACCGAATGCTTTTTCTACTACAATTGCAAAAAGTACTATTCCTATTGCAGCACCAATAGCAACAGGTAGAAAAAACATAACATTTTTCACAAATTTATTTCTAATATTGGCCAAGAACCTAATAAGCGGATCATATATACCAAAGATAACCGCTAATACACCCCCTGAGAGCCCCGGTAATATAAAACCAATGCCCACTAAAGCACCTTTTAAAAGCCGAATAAACCAGTCAGAGATAGGATTAATATGTTTTACTTCAGTACTATCTACTGATTTCATCTCAATTATCTCTTCGTTCTTTTGCTCAATCATTATTATATTTTAAATTTATCAGTATATGACTATTATTTGAAAAATGTGTGTACTATATCTATCACCGGAAGTTTGGCCATATCCGCAGGATTTGTACCTGGCATTCCTTCAGGTATATCAACATTCAATTTTTTAAAATGTGACTCCCAGAATGGATCCGGTTTTCCAGTTTCCTTATTCTTAAACGACATTTTTAGTGGCTCAATTATATAATTACCCGACGAATCCTTAAATGAGAATCTAACTAGCTCACTACAGTAAAACAGATCATTAGCCTCATCATAATAGTAATCATACTTCTTTCCTAAATGAGCCGATGCATTTTCTATAGCATCAGGTATAGAATATTGCAATTCAGGAATCAGTCTGCCCACAGCTATTAATTTCTTTCCATCAATCTCTGCTGCTTCAGCAAAGAACTCCTTCAGAGTACTTTTTCTTACTCCACCCCTTGTGGTTGCTTCAATTATAAAGATATCATCACCCTCTATAGAAACTATTCCAACATGTGAGTATGGTATTTCATCTTTCATTGAAGTACTCTCCTTAATAGCAGAAGTGAAATCTGAATTACCGGAACCAACAGAAAAGAGTAAATCCCCATTTTTATAATTAAATGATTTATCAGGATTAATGCATCCCCCCAAAATTAAAAACAGAAAGAAAAAAGAGATTATTAAAGTATCTTTTATTATATAGTTTCTGGAAAAATTCAATATCATACAAACATTTTATTTTCTTATCTCTTACCAAACAGTCCTCCAAGCAATCCACGGGTAATGGTTTTACCAATCTCGTAACTTATCTGACGAGTTGTACTTTTGCCTACCTGTTGTAAAAGATCTCCCAAAATACCCTGTTCTTCCTTTCTTTTTCGAGCAGCTGCACGCTGAGCCTTTTCGGCTTCTCTCGCAGCCTTCTCCTGTTCCTTTTGAATACGGATACGCTCTTTTTCTTCAGCAGCTAAACGTCGCTCTTCAGCCAGAAGATCCTGTTTCTTTGAAAGTATTTCATAAGCAGATTCTCTATCTATCAACTGTTCATAAACACCATAAATAAGAGAACTTTTTAATATCTGATCTCTCTCACCCAGAGTGATTGGTCCTATTTGTCCTTGCGGAGGCAGAATATTAGCCCTTTCAACTACTTGAGGTGCACCCTTCTCATCAAGAAAAGATACCAAAGCCTCACCAGTATTAAGTTGAGTAATAACCTCCTCTGTGTTAAAGCCTGGATTAGCCCTGAATGTGTTTGCAGCCACCTTAACAGCCTTCTGATCATTAGGAGTATAAGCCCTTAATGCATGCTGTACCCTGTTACCTAGCTGACCCAGAATTGATTGTGGAATATCTGCGGGATTCTGAGTACAAAAATAAACACCTACACCTTTCGAACGAATTAATCTCACTATCTGTTCCACTTTCTCAAGTAATGAATTAGGCATATCATTAAACAGCAGGTGAGCTTCATCAAAAAAGAAAACAAGTTTAGGTTTCTCAAGATCACCCACTTCCGGAAGTGTTTCGTATAAATCATCAAGTAACCACAATAGAAAAGTGGTGTATACTCTAGGTGATTTCATCAGCTTATCAGCAGCAAGAATATTAATAACACCTTTACCTTGCTCAGTTTGTATAAAGTCAGTTATCTCAAGATCAGGTTCCCCGAAAAACTTATCAGCACCCTCACTCTCAAGTCTCATTAAACCACGCTGAATAGCACCAATACTCGCAGGTGAAATATTGCCATATTTAGTAGTAAATTCGCTTCTGTTATCACCAATGAACTGCAGCATCTTTTGCAGATCCTTAAGATCCAGGATCAAAAGATTATTATCATCAGCAATTTTGAATGCCATTGTAAGTATAGCGCCCTGTGTTTCGTTCAATCCCAATAGTCGTTCCAGCAACAATGGTCCCATCGACGTAACAGTAGTTCTTACCGGATGGCCCTGTTCTCCAAAAACATCCCAGAAACGAACAGGATAAGCCTTATACTCAAAACCTTTTTCTTTTAGATTATAACCATCAACTCTTTTATTAACACTCTCTTTATTACCACCAATTTTAGCTACACCTGAAAGATCGCCTTTCATATCAGCTGCAAAAACAGGTACACCCATCTCACTAAATGTCTCAGACAAAGTCTGTAAAGTGACTGTTTTTCCCGTGCCTGTTGCACCAGTAATTAATCCATGTCGATTTGCCATTTTTGGTATCAGACACACTTCAGCTTTATCATTAATGGCTATGAAAGCGCGTTTGTTGTTGTCAAACATAATGAAAAGAATTTTGGTTTGTTAATGGAACAAAGTTAATTAAATAATTTAAATCATCACCCTGGTTTTTACAGCATGTTAATTCTTTTATTTTTACAAAATTATAGTTTATCTTTACGTAATTTACATATTAGCCCCTAGAGTTACAGGGTAATAATTATGATGTTTTGTAAGTTAACTTTTTACCGATATGAAGCGATCAACCTTATTATTAACACTTGTATTAGTCACTGCATTTTCTGCATACTCACAGAAAGAGATATCCCACTATCTATTTTCTGAATTCATACCAGGAGTAGTTCTTATGAAAGGTGGAACAGAAAACCATGCTTTGTTAAACTATAACCTGGTTACTGAAGAGATGATATTTGATCAGGGAGGACAGCTGTTAGCATTTGCTGATATAACATTAGACAATCTAGACACAGTGTTTATTGATAACAGGAAGTTTATTCTAAACAACAAGAAAAAATTTGTAGAAGTTGTTGAGGAAAGTAACTATAAACTATATATAGAACATAAATGCAGACTGCTTGCACCGGGGAAACCTGCTGGTTATGGTGGTACTACACATACTTCTGCTGTAGATTCCTATTCAAGTTTATATGATGGTGGCATGTGGCATCAATTGAAACTACCTGATGACTATAAGGTAAAACTCTTTAATTTATATTCAATTGATAATGGTTCAGGAATAAAGGAGATTAAGTCGGTCCGTCAATTGAAACGTTTCTATAACAAGTATAAAGATCTATACAACGATTACATAAAAGAAAACAAGTTCGATTTTGACGACTATGAAACCGTCAAAGGGTTAGTTCATTATATTGAGAATAATTCAAAATAAATTAAAACCTATGAAACACTTTATTTCCATACTAATGATGATATACTTAGTATATTCAGGAGCATTAGCTCAAGAGAACTACATACCCACAGCAGAAAATTTAAAAAACAGAGAAGAATTTCAAGATATGAAATTTGGTGTATTTATTCACTGGGGTATCTATAGTATGATGGCAGATGGCGAATGGATAATGAATAATAAAAACCTTAACTACAAAGAGTATGCACTCTTAGCTCAAGGATTTTATCCATCAGCATTCGACGCCGCCAAATGGGTATCAGATGTAAAAGCATCCGGTGCTAAATATATATGCATCACCTCCCGACACCACGATGGCTTTTCAATGTTTGGCACCAAGCAGTCTCCATATAATATTGTAGATGCTACACCATTTAAACGAGATATAATAAAAGAGCTTGCTGAAGAGTGCCATAAACAGGGCATTAAGCTTCACTTTTACTACTCCATACTCGATTGGAGTAGAGATGATTACTTCCCAATAGGCAGATCAGGAAGAGGAGTGGGGCGCATTAATAAAGGTGAGTGGAAAACCTATCACAACTTTATGCTGAATCAATTAACTGAGTTGTTAACAAATTACGGTGAAATAGGAGCAATATGGTTTGATGGCATGTGGGATCAACCAGAAGATTTCGATTGGAAACTGAGAGAGATCTATGATCATATACATTCAATACAGCCAGGGTGTCTTATTATCAACAACCACCACCTGGCACCTATTGAAGGAGAGGATGGCCAGACATTTGAGAAAGATCTCCCAGGTCAGAATCAGTCGGGATATTCATCCACTGCAACTGTTGGCAAACTCCCTCTTGAAACATGTGAAACAATGAATCATACATGGGGATATAGCATAACAGATAAAGATTATAAGTCCGAGAAAGAGCTTATCCATTATTTGGTAAAAGCAGCAGGCAATAACGCCAACCTACTTATGAATGTGGGTCCACGCCCCAATGGTGAATTCCCTGACATCGCAATAGAAAGATATTTAGCAATAGGCCGATGGTTGAATGAGTATGGTGAATCTATCTATGGGACCCGTGGTGGAATTATTGAACCACGTGACTGGGGAGTTACAACGCAAAAAGGGAATAAGATTTATGTTCATATACTAAACCTGGAGGATGATGCACTATATCTGCCAATTCAGGGTAAAATGATAGCCTCAGTTAAACAGTTTATTGATGGCAAGCCAATAAAATTCACCACTTCAGAAAAGGGCATATTGCTTAATCTGAACAGTAAACCTGATGCAATTGACTATGTTCTGGAAATAGATATGAAATGAAAATCTAAAGATTGATACAAATCGAAAATACTACAGCAATTATAAAACCGGAGAGAGCAGTAGGTTTTAAATAAGGGTCAAGTTCTGACCCTTTTTTTCTCTGTATCCCGATCAGAATTTTGAAAAGTGTAAGAAAGAAAATTAAATAAATATATCTATACCATGGAGATGGTTCATATATATTGTTAAAACTCAGGAAACAGAAGAAAGATGCCATAGTTAAAATGGTGTGATACATTTTTGATTTAGGTAATCCCAGTTTTACTGCAACTGTATGTTTGCCTGACGACCTGTCGTTATCCATATCCCTCATATTGTTGATATTAAGTATCATAGTGCTTATGATTCCAATACCTACTGCAGGCAGCACAGGTATGTGGGTAAAATCATGAGTGTGCAGAAAATATGTGCCAATTACAGGTACAGGGCCAAAAAAGAAAAAAGCAAACAGATCGCCCCAACCTTTGTAACCGTATGCATTTTTCCCCATAGTGTAGAAAAGTGCAGCAAGTATACACAACAGACCTGTTACAAGGAGAATTAATGCATTAGTTCCGTTAATATAGGGGTAGGCAAGTGAAACCAACACTATCCCAGAAAAAAGACAAATTACAATAAAGATGATTACGGCATATTTCATCTCTCTCACAGAGATTGCTCCACCCTGCAGAGCACGAGTCGGTCCCTCTCTTTTACCTGTTGTATCAGTTCCTTTAAGATAGTCACCCAAATCGTTAGCAAGATTAGCAAGTATCTGAATCGAAACAGCTAATAATAGGGCAAAGATAAAAACAGATATGTTGAACTTATCTTCGTAAATAGATAATCCGCTTCCCAGTATAACAGTTGCAACTGCCAGAAAAAGTGTACGAAGTCTGAAAGCGGATATCCATTGTTTAAAAGTAGCCATGAAATCACCTAAAGATTTAGTATGATCTTGCAAAAATTACCCTTTGCTTAGAAGGTTTACCTGTTACCATACATTTACCAGGTGTTTTGTCTCCTTCCAGAGGTATGCATCTGATAGTTGCCTTTGTTTCGTTTTTAATCAACTCTTCTGTCTCCGGAGTGCCATCCCAGTGACACAACAGGAATCCACCTTTTTCGATTTCTACTTTAAATTCATCGTAACTATCTACTTCACGTGTTTGTGAATTTCTGAAATCAAGTGCTTTTTTGTAAATATTTTCCTGAATTTCCTCCAGCAGCTCCTTGATGTAATTTTCAATACCATCACATGACAGAGTTTCTTTAGTTAAAGTATCCCTTCTTGCCACTTCAATAGTATTATTTTCTAGATCACGTGCACCAATAGCTAAGCGTACAGGCACACCCTTCAATTCATATTCCGAAAACTTCCAACCCGGTTTCTTATTATCTGCATTATCATATTTAACACTTATTCCAAGTGCTTTTAATCTTTGCACGATACCGGCAACCTTTTCATTTACCTGTTGCAGCTGCTCTGCATTTCTGTAGATAGGAACAATAACCACCTGATAAGGTGCAAGCTTAGGAGGCAACACTAATCCGTTATCATCAGAGTGCGACATAATCAAAGCACCAATCAATCTGGTTGAAACTCCCCAAGAAGTTGCCCAGACATACTCAAGCTTTCCTGTTTGATCAGCAAACTGAACATCAAATGCTTTAGCAAAGTTTTGTCCCAGAAAATGTGAAGTACCCGATTGAAGAGCTTTTCCATCCTGCATTAAAGCTTCAATGGTATATGTGTCCAATGCACCGGCAAATCTTTCAGATTCAGACTTAAAGCCTTTTATTACAGGCATTGCCATATATTTCTCAGCAAATTCTGAATAGACATTTATCATACGCTCTGTCTCTTCAACAGCCTCTTCTCTTGTGGCATGTGCAGTGTGTCCTTCTTGCCAGAGAAACTCAGCAGTTCTGAGAAATAATCTAGTCCTCATCTCCCAACGAACAACATTTGCCCATTGATTAATAAGCAGAGGGAGGTCTCGATATGATTGAATCCAGTTTTTATAAGTGCTCCATATAATAGTTTCAGAAGTTGGTCTTACCACTAACTCCTCTTCAAGCTTAGCCTCAGGATCTACGATTACACCATTGCCATTTGGATCATTTTTTAAACGATAATGTGTTACCACCGCACACTCTTTAGCAAAACCTTCCACATGGTCGGCTTCCCTGCTAAGATATGATTTAGGAATAAACAGCGGGAAATATGCGTTAACGTGACCTGTTTCCTTGAACATATCATCCAGTTGACGCTGCATTTTTTCCCATATAGCATAACCATATGGTTTAATTACCATACATCCTCTTACTGCAGAATTTTCTGCCAGATCAGCTTTTATAACTAAATCCAGATACCACTGTGAAAAATCTTTACTTCTGGGAGTAAGCTCCTTCAATTCTTTTGCCATTACTTCTTAATACTATTTGTAAATGTGGGTGCAAAGATAACACCAAATGAGTAATTTTACTATGAGATTTTATGAATAAATATGAAAAACCTATTTTGTATTATACCCCCTTCTTTACATTTCCCCTGAAATGCGAAAAATATATGCCTGGGACTCCAATAACTGTGAAAATTATAAAGCCCCATCGCATTGCTTTAAGGAATAATTGATCTGATACTGCATCAATAGATTGATCGCCTAAATTAAAAGATATCAGTAATGTAATAATACTCATGCTTATAATCTGACCAAATACTCTCATTGAAGCAGCAAGACCTGATGCCTGTCCATACTGATTACGTTCCACTGAACTCATTATCGTATTCATATTAGGAGATGAGAAAAGAGCAAAACCTAACCCAACCCAAATCAGAATTGTAACAATCAGCCATATAGGAGTAGATGCATTCAAAAAAGCCAGCATGCTCAGTCCCATAGTACACATTGCCATTCCAGTTGTTGCCAGATAGCGAGGTTGAATTTTATCTGATGCTTTGCCAACTAGAGGTGAAAAGATTGCCATCATCAGTGGTTGCGCAAGTATTACAGCACCTGCTTCTTTTGGAGAAAGACTCAATGTTTTCTGTAAATAAAGACTGATAAAAAAACCAATTGCAAATGTCGAAGTATAGTTAATCAGTGCAGCCATGCTTGAGAATGTAAACAACCTGTTATGGGTAAATAATGATGTGTCAAGCATTGGATATTTTAATTTGCTCTCTGCCCTCCAGAAAATTACCAGTAGTATCAGCGATAACGCCATAAGCACCCAACCTCTGGTTGAGGGAATCTGAGATGAACCATAAACCAAAGCAACTAGTCCCGACATAAACAGGAGTGTACCAGCTATATCTCCCTTTTTGGAATCAGGTATAAAACTCTTATCACTCTTAAGAAAAATAATTGAAACAATTAATGTGATGATACCTAATATGGCAGCAATACTAAATAGTATACGCCACCCAAACTGTTCCGTTAAGACTCCACCTACAGCAGGTCCCAGTGCCAATCCGATATATACAGCAGAAACTGAAATACCGAGCACCTGACCTCTTTTATTGGCCGGAAAAGAAGAGACTAGTATTGCCTGACCTGTTGTTCCTGAAAAAGCAGCACCTATACCTTGAATAAAACGAGCTGCAATCAACCAGATACCGCTTGGGGCAAAATAACAGGCAGTGGAAGCAATAATGAATAGTACAAGACCAAATTTAAAAATTTTCCTGTTGTCTGACTTATCACCCCAGCTTCCTGCAGGTATCATAAATAAAGCCATACCAAGTATAAAGGATGTTATAATCCAGCTTAGCTCAATTGCCGAAAGTGACAAGCTGCTGCCAATACTGGGTAGTGCAATATTCACTGCAGATACCAGGAATGTACCCATAAATGATGTTATAGCAACAACAGATAATATAGAGAGGTTTGTTTTTTTATCAGCCATAAATAATGAATATTCATACGACATAAACTATATATCGTATGAATATGTTTTCAAATTAATAAGTTTCTCTGACATGCCTGAATGTAACCGGAGTTTTATCTGCACCTTTTAGTTCAGGAGATGTAATTACAATTGTTCTTTCTTCACCCGGCAGCAGATCAATAAAATTGTCACTGAACTGTGCTCCTAAAACGGGGATCTCCACGAAAACATCTTTAGCCAGTTTTTTACTGGATAGTGTAACAACATATTCTCCATCCTTATAAGAAACACTGCTTTCTATTTCGGTCTCAGGCAGATCAAGCTTGTTTGGCCAATAGAAGAAATAATCTTTTGTTGAAATAATGTTTCCTTCACTATCTCTAAGGTAAGCGTGAATCATAGTGTGTGATTTTTCTGATTCACCCACAATATCAGATATTTTGACTGTTTTCACTATTTTACTACTATTTGCTTCTGCATCAACAATATCCTTGAACTCTTGCTTAACACCGTCTGAAAAATCCACTATCTGAACTGTAAGTATCAGATCACTGCGATTTTCAAGATAGTCTGACATGGTATAAAAATTCAGATTACCATCTTTATTCTCTATACCCAAAGCAAGAGGAGCAAAAACATCTCTCATGCGGTAATGTTGCGCCTTCCAATTGTTGTAGTAGTCGATGCTCGACCATGACACAACGGGCCAGCTATCATTTATTTGCCAGTATAATGCACCCATACAGTATGGTCTTCCTCTTCGCATTGCCTCAACTGACTCCTCCATTCCATTTCCCTGCATTACCAATCCTATATAAACAAAATCCTCAAAATTTTTAGGTTCATGATAATACATGTCCATGTACTTCTTTATTAAAGAGTTTCCTGTAGATGCTTTCTGGTGAATAGTCATTACTTCACTCTCCAGAGACCACTGGTCAGGTTTCGCAAATGTCTTAATTGTTTTCATTTCAGGGAATGACTGAAATCCAAATTCACTTGCAAAACGAGGTAAACGGTCAGCCATTGCTTCAAAAGGAAGTTCACCATACCACAATCCCCAGTCATGCACATCACCCGTATTGAAAAGATCTGGTCTTCCCCAGTTTGCAACGTCTGGTGAGCCATGAACGTAATCACGTGTGCCGTCATACTCACTCACAAGTGATGGTAATAGTTCACGGAATGTAAGGTCATATCCTTTAAACCATCCATCCATAATCTCTTTTGGAACAGTTTTTCCCCATCCCCAGAAATTCAGTCCTTCCCACACTTCATTGTTTCCACACCAATATGCCAGTGAAGGGTGATTTCTCAGTCTTTTTATATTATATATGGCCTCCTCTCTCACATTAGCAAGGAAGTTATCATCAGAAGGGTAGGCTACACATCCAAAAATGAAATCCTGCCATACCAGAATACCTCTTTCGTCTGCCTGACGATAAAACTCTTCATTCTCATAAATACCACCTCCCCAAACGCGTACAAAGTTCATATTTGCACCTGCAAGGTTATCAAAAAATCTCTCATAATACTCCTCATCCTGTTGAGTAGTAAGTATCTCTCCCGGGATGTAATTTGAGCCCTTAGCGAATATGGGTATACCGTTTACTTCAAAGTAGTAAGATTTACCATGCTCATCCTCTTCAAAGATATGCCTGATAGATCTCAATCCTGTTCTTACAGTCTTTTCAGCAATAACCTCATTGTCGACAGTCAGTTTAACTTTGAAATCATACATATTTTGATCACCCCAGTTAACAGGCATCCAGAGTTTAGGGTTATTAATCTTCAAAGGAATTGAGAAATTGTTCCATCCCGGCATTAATCCTACCTGTTCCTCGATAAAATTAATGTTGTCGTCAACACTGTATTCTATTGATAATGTTGCCTCTATCTGTTTTTCATTATATGAGAAAAGCTCAACCTGATGCTCTGTTTCAGCCAATTCACTATCAATAGATACCTGTTTTACATAATAATCCTCGATACTTGCACTGTTATATAAATGTAGAGAAACAGGCTTCCATATACCCATTTGCACAATTCTGATTCCCCAGTCCCATCCAAAATGATAAGGTGCTTTGCGATTATACACACTAAGCTTCTCATCTCTGTGGTCGTTACCTGCCGGATATTCATAACCAAATGACTCACGTGCGGGCATCATACGTTCAATCGGAGAATAGAACCTGATATATAGTTTATTTTCTCCTTCGCGTAACATGTTTTTAACAGATACTTTATGGCCAATAAACATATTTTCAGTTTGAAGTATTCTGGAACCATTTAAAAAAACATCAGCGTGAGTATCTAATCCTTCAAAAAATATTACAGCATCGTCATACTGTAACTGCTCTGCAGTAACTACGAAAGTTTTTCTGAAATCCCAGTTTTTATCCTCAACCCATTGTATCAGCTTCTCATTTGTGCCATAATAAGGATCGGGCAAAACGCCAAGACGTATCAAGTCACGTTGCACAGACCCAGGTACTTCCGCATCGTTCCACGAAACATTTTCTTTGTTTTGGTTTGTATCTGCAACCTGAGAAAATTGCCAGCCCTCATTTAACTGTAGCACTTCACTTTGCTGTGCCATTAACAGTGTAGGGATAGTAAATAGTAGTAGAATAATTATTTTACGCATGCTTTAATATGTTTAATTCGTTTATGATCTATTTTTTATTTTTCCATTTCTGCTAATAAGATGATTTTAAGTATAGTATCATTTGTACTTTATAGGTGTTTCGCTCTTACCCGGTTCTTACCTTCCTAATATTTTAATGAGGAGGGTAAGAACCGGGTAAGGAGAAGGTAAGAGCTATATATGTACTAAGTATGGACTCTGTTTGCCCAATAACTTATCTAAAATCATATTAATTACCGCTTTTATAAATATTAAATCATTAAATTTGCTATGCAGTATTTATTTATATTTTAAAGTTAATTCATTTTTCGGATAGAATAAAGTAAGTAGAGATTATTTTTAGGAAATGGGGTATGACCGAAATTCAGGAAAAAGATAAAATTGAGTTTTTAGTTCATTACAAAAAGATATATTCAGTACTTCGTGATGAATGGAGCATTGAGAGAATCGGACTGCTCAAACAGATACTATTGAACTATTTGCAGACATGTGATGATACAACTCAGGATAATGTCAAGAATGAACTTTGGGCTGATATCAGAACTACAATAGTGGCAATTGATGAGATCGGTCTGAAGCAATCCTCTGTATGTGCCATTTTACTTATTCATCCTGTTTCAAATGGGAGTTACTCTGTTGAGAGAGCTAGATCAGATTTTGGTGAAGATACCTCTGTAATACTTAATGGACTTCTTAAAATCAGTGAGTTTAGTGACAAGAAATCTGCCGTTGAGTCAGAAAATTATATTAAACTGCTGCTTTCTATAGCAGAAGATATAAGGGTGGTATTTATAATGATTGCTCAGCACCTAAGAATGATGAGGGAGGCAAAATCGGCCACAAGTTCTGAGAGGCTGGATCTGTCTGTAGAATCAACTTATCTCTATGCACCGCTTGCCCACAGGTTGGGTTTTTATACCATTAAGTCTGAACTTGAGGATCTATCATTGAAATATACCGACAGGGAAACTTACGATTTTATAGCCGGTAAACTAAATGAAACAAAGCGTTCCAGAGAAAAATATATTGCAGAGTTTATTGAGCCGGTGAAGCAGCGACTAAACAACACTGGTTTTAAGTATGATATTAAGGGGCGTACAAAGTCTATCAACTCGATATATAACAAACTTAAAAAGCAGAAGATTGAATTCGAAAATATTTATGACCTTTTTGCAATTCGTGTAATTCTGGATGCACCTTTAGAGCAGGAAAAAGCGCAATGCTGGCAGGTTTACTCCATAATTACTGATATGTATCAACCCAATCCGAAGAGATTAAAAGATTGGTTGTCAATACCTAAAAGCAATGGTTATGAGTCACTGCATATAACTGTAATGGGCCCGGGTTCGAAATGGGTTGAGGTGCAGATACGAACAAAAAGAATGGATGAGATTGCTGAACGAGGTTTAGCAGCTCACTGGAAATATAAAGGATTAAAGAGTGAATCAGGTCTTGATGAATGGCTCAAGTCTCTTAGAGAGTCGCTGGATGACAAGGAAACCAACCTGACACAGAAGTTGTCTGATTTTAAGCTTGACCTTTATGATGAAGAGATTTTTGTATTCACACCAAAAGGTGATCTTTTTAAATTGCCTAAAGGTGCAACAGTTCTTGATTTTGCATTCTCAATACATTCAAAATTAGGTGCTACCTGCATGTCGGGTAGAGTTAACGGTAAAAATGTTCCTATTAAACATGTTCTAAAAAGTGGTGATCAGGTTGAGATCAACACCTCCTCGCATCAAACCCCTAAACAGGATTGGCTTAATAGTGTTGTAACATCCAAAGCCAAGACAAAAATTCGCCAGTTACTAAAAGAGGAGGCTGGTAAACAGGTTGATATTGCAAAGGAGACCCTTTTGCGAAGGATGAAAAACCGCAAGATTGATCTGGATGATTCTCATCTAATGCAATTGATTAAAAAGCTTAAATACAAGACTGTTACAGATTTTTATGTTGATATTGCAAATGGAAAGAATGATATAAACTGGGTAATTGACCGTTATCTTGAGATAGAAAGCAGGAGTAATGAAATCAGAGAATCACACTCAACAGTAAGTGCTGAAGAGTTTACATTAAAAACCCCGGGTATTGAGAATACAAGTGCAGATGAACTGATAATAGATCAGAATCTTACGGGGATCGATTATAAACTTGCTAAATGTTGTAATCCTATTTATGGTGATGAGATATTTGGTTTTGTTTCATCACAGGGGATAAAAATACATAGATTCAGTTGTCCTAATGCGCAAGATCTTTTCTCACGCTATGGATACAGAATATTAAAAGCCCGCTGGTCAGGCAAAACAGGCTCTTCCAATTACACTATTATACTTAGAGTAATCGGAAACGACCAGATTAATATTGTAGCTAACCTAATGTCTATAATATCAAAAGAGGAAGGCATCCAGATGAGGTCAATTTCAATTGACTCAAATGATGGTCTATTCCAGGGTAACATCGCTGTTATGCTTGCCAATACCTCGATGTTGGAACAACTGATTAAAAAACTAAAAGCAGTAAAAGGTGTTAAATCAATTACCAGGCTAAATTAATAAATTCTATATATCAGATTCTTCCAATGAATCAAGTTCATCAGGCGATGTTGTTTGGTTAGTCGGCTCAGGTATCACAAAAATGGCCAATAGTTGCTGAATATACTCCTTCTCAAAATCCTGTGGTCTTAGTATCTCTTCACCATACTTCAGAAGATCGATATCTATAACTACCTTGCCCTGATATTTATCTTTAGGGGTACGTCCAACAGCTCTTTCTGTCTGCTTAATCTTTTCTATTATCTCTTCCTGTGAGAGATCTGTTTCAAAACTTGCCAGAATATTTCGGAACAGATATTTAAAACTATCATCTTCAGGTTCAGATAAAATTGGTTCACTGAAAATGATTCCTGGAAATAGATAAGAAAGCATTCGTTTAGCTTTATCTATATTTGTTTTCGCAAATGTGTTGGAACCTATACTAAGTAAAATTGTGCTCATACTGATAAATTGAAACACAAACATACAAAAAAAAAGGTATTTATTAAAGTCGCAATGGGAAATCAGTTGTCTGTTAGTCCTAATAAACATTAATGACTAAATGCATTTTCGTAAGATTTCTCTTGCAACATCACCTGTAACATTACGGTTTTCACCATATGCTACTCCACGATCATTAAAGCGACGAGCTATTGTTTCAATAGTATCTTCGCCTACGTTTTCCTCTGAGAGCCTTGTTGTTAGACCAAGCGAACGGTAAAACTCTTCAGTCTTCTCAATTGCTTTATTCACTCTATCCTCTTCAGTGCCTTCAGTGATATTGAATATACGCTCACCATACTGAAGAAGTTTATCATGTTTCTGCACTTTCAGTTCTCTCAATGTACCGGGCATAACTATTGCTAATGAATGCCCATGTGTGATTCCATGCAATGCGGTTAATTCGTGGCCAATCTGATGAGTAGCCCAATCCTGTGAAATGCCCATTCTTATGAAATCGTTAAGAGCGAGAGTGGCCGATAGCATATAGTCAGCCATCAGTTCATAATCATTAGGAGATTCTTTTATTTTTGGAGCAATTTCAATAATTGACAAAAGTAAGCCTTCGGCCCACCTGTCCATGATTCTTGATTGACCTGTGGTTGTCATATACTGTTCAAGTACATGTGTATAAGCATCAGCAAGTCCACAAGCTATCTGATGGTCTGATAATGAATAGGTTACTTCAGGATCAAGAATAGAGAATTGGGGATAATCACCACCAAAAGAAAATTTTTCATGTGTCTCTTCTCTTGTGATTACAGCCCCTCCATTCATCTCAGATCCGGTAGCCGGCACAGTCATTACCGAAGCGAATGGAATCTGATTCTCTGCTACTCCACTTAATACAATCTCCCATGCATCTTTATCAGAAACTATTCCGGCAGCAATCAGTTTAGTTCCATCCAAAACTGAACCTCCACCTACTGCAAGTATATAATTTATCTCTTTTACTTTTCCAAGTGCAATAGCTCTTCTGAGCGTTTCTACTCGAGGGTTGGGCTCAATACCCCAGAATTCTGTATAACTTCTTCCTTTTAGAGCTTTTTTTACTTGATCATAAACTCCATTCTTGGTAACACTACCACCACCGTATGTTATTAAAAGATTTACATCAAGTGGTATCAGCTCTGAAAGCTTTTCTATCTGCCCCTTTCCAAAAACCAGTTTTGTAGGGTTCTGAAAAATAAAGTTTTTCATAAAATTCAAATTGTTTTTGGCATCAGTAAATTTCTATTAGATAAACGATTTTACGTCATTCTTGTTCGATATATCTAAATAATAGATTAAACAGGATTAAAATACGCATCAATTTTTATATAAACGTAGCAAATAATTTTGTAATTTTATGAGTGTGAAACATTTGTTTGTTTATTATAACTAAACTTTAACAGTTTGGTTTTTGTTTAAAATAATATATCATTTTTAAAAAATTAAATCTATGGGTACATTACTTCTTGTGTTACTTATTCTTGTAATAATTGTTATAATGTATGGAGTATCAATCTATAACAAGCTTGTTAAACTTCGTACTATGGTTCAGGAAGCTTGGAGTGGCATAAATGTTCAGTTGAAAAAACGTCACGATCTGATACCGAACCTTGTTGAAACAGTAAAGGGATATGCTTCTCACGAAAGAGAAACATTTGAAAATGTTACCCAGGCAAGAGCCGGTGCTATGCAGGCACAAGATATTAAATCACAGGAGGCTGCTGAAAATAATTTAAATGCAGCACTTATAAGACTTCTGGCTGTAGCAGAACAGTATCCTGAACTTAAGGCAAACCAAAACTTTTTGCAGTTGCAGAACCAGCTTAGTTTGATAGAATCTGATATTGAGAAGTCGAGACGATATTATAATGGTACTGTACGTGAAAATAATATTCTTGTTGATACTTTTCCAAGCAATGTCATTGCAGGAATGTTCAAATTTACAAAATCACTTTTCTTTGAGTTGGAAAACGAGGCTGAGAAAGCTGTTCCTCAAGTTCAATTCTAATGCGATATATTTATCTATCAATAATTCTGCTTTTATCCTCTGTGTCAATAATAGCTCAGGAGGAGAAGATATACACTTTTTATTCTGATGTCACGATAGAAGAGTCTGGAATGATCCGGGTAAAGGAGGAGATAAGGATATTTTCAAAAGGTGATGTATTCAAAAGAGGTATAACAAGATCACTCCCTTTGACAAGAAGAGATATCCAGAATAACAGGATAAGTATAGATTATTCGGTGAGTGAGGTACTTATGAATGGAAGTCCTGTTAATTACTTCACGGAGAGAGAGGGTGGTGATTTGATTATTTACGTTGGAGACAGGAATATATTTCTTGATCCCGGTTTCTATATTTATGAAATATATTATGAAACAGCCGGTCAGATAGGTTTTTATGAAGATTATGATGAACTAAGCTGGAACGTAAATGGTATATCCGGAAAAATGATAGATAGTGTTAGTTCTGTTGTAAGACTACCAACGGGTGCAAATATAATTAGTTCACACTGTTATACAGGAAGATTTGGTGATAAAGAGAGTGATTGCATCTCTGAAATTAATGAAGATGGTTCATTGACAACTGTTGTAAACAATTTGCCATCAAACGAGATGCTTACTGTATCAGTAGGTTTTACAAAAGGTGTTGTTAATCAACCTGCCGGCTTTGAGACAAATGTATTTTCATGGTTTGATAAAAACGGGATGGCTGTAGTTAGTGCTGTTTTTATTCTATTATTATCAGTTTATTATCGAATAACATGGAAAAAGTATGGAGTGGATCCTCCTAAACCGGTAGCCATCCCTCAGTTTTCTCCACCAGACGGACTCTCTCCTGCTGCGGTGGGAATACTTCATAAGGGTTATTTTATTGATGATCTTATTACTGCTTCAATTGTTAATCTGTCTGTAAAAGGGTATCTATCTATTGAAGAGATTATTGAGAAGAAAGGACTGTTCGGAATCCGTAAGGATAGGGTGTTTTCATTGACTCGCCTTAATAATGATTATAGTAAACTGCCTGCTGAAGAGGCTGTTGTTTTACGCGAACTTTTTTATTCAGACGACAATATACGTCTGGATGGTAAATATGATAGAGATGTAGCTAAAATGATGCAGAATTACAAGAAGAGCTTGAACAAACAGTTCAGACCTGTCTTGGATGAGGGAATAAATATTAAATTTCATGTAGTACCCTGGCTTGGATTTGTGCTGTATATTATAATTCTATTTTACTTTATCAACAATAGTTTAATGCATTTCGAAGTAAACAGAACAGCTCTGTTTATTACAATTCCATTACTTTCTATTCTATATATAATATATGCAATACAAATTGTTCGCCCGGGTGAAAGGAAGCTTCATTATAGATCTAATATTAAAGGACTAAAGATGTATCTGGATGTTGCTGAGGAGAAACGAATGCAGTTTTTTAATCCCCCATCGGTTACTCCGGAGAAATTTGAGGAGTTGCTTCCTTATGCCATAGCTCTTGAAATGGAAGAGGTTTGGGGTGAGAAATTTGAAAAGGCTCTTCTCTCCTCTGCAGTCCAGCCCGAGGCGTATCAGCCAGCTTGGTACAGGGGTACATATGTTAATGCAGCTCTGTTTGGTCATGCTCTGAATAGTACATTATCTAATACAGTTAGTCATGCTGCAACCCAGCCATCATCAGGTGGTGGCAACTGGAGCAGTGGATCATTTGGCGGAGGCTTCTCAGGAATGGGAGGTGGAGGTGGAAGCGTTGGTGGATGGTGAACATACCATGCGCATGATTGTTGAATAGTAAAATCGAGTATGGAGGATTCTAATTTTAAATTCAGAATTTTAAGTCTTGATCGATTCAATTACCCAATGCTTAAAAGCAGATTGATTGATCTGTACCTGACTGCCTTTACTCAGGGCGAATATGCACAATATATAGATAAGGCAGATGCAGAGGAGACCGTTGAGTTTTTAATTGAGAATGGTTTTGGGTATATAGCTATATATAATGAAGAGATTGTTGCCTTTACACTTGCAACTACTTTAAGTTTCGATAAAGAGTTTCCCATAGGTGTATTAGATAATGTAAAGCATGATAATATCGTTTATATTGCTGAAGTAATTGTGGATAGTGATTTCAGACGAAACGGTCTTGCTACAGCTTTGATTGACAGGCTTATAGGATTGGAAAAATATAAATATTCAGGTGCAGTAATTCGTGTTTGGGAAAAAAACAGACCTGCTCTGTCATTATATCAAAAACTGGGGTTTAGCCGGGTCGCCGAAATATCACAAACTAAGATGAGCTCTCCTACGGAAGAGTTCCAAATGAGAAAAATATATTTATATAAAAATTTTAATGTTTAACATGACTGATTTGATTACTAAAACCATTGATTTACGTTCTGGATCTTCAGAAGCTAAAAGAGAAGAAATACGTGATTACTTTCTGAAAACATGGGCGATAGATGAACTACTGTATACTCAGCTAAAGTCGGATGATATATTCTATAAGCGTGGAGACTCGTTAAGGCATATTATTCTGTTCTATCTGGGGCATACAGCAGTGTTTTACATTAATAAGCTTTTTCTTGCGAAAATTATAAGTAAAAGGATTAATCCCAGATTTGAATCTCTGTTTGCAATTGGTGTGGATGAGATGAGTTGGGATGATTTGGATAATAATAACTATGACTGGCCACCAGTGCATGAGGTACGTGCTTATCGTGATGAGGTTAAAAAAGTAATTCTTGAGGTAATTGATACTGCTCCTCTTGAATTACCAATCAACTGGGATAGTCCTTTCTGGATTATTATGATGGGTATAGAACATGAGAGGATTCATCTGGAGACTTCTTCCGTTCTGATTCGACAGCTACCTTTAGAGGATTTGACTCCGGGGCTCTTTGGGGTTCGTTGTCCAAGTTCAGGTGATGCACCGAAAAATGAACTTGTTCCGGTAAGTGGTGCAAAAATGAAATTAGGTAAGCCTATGGATTATCCGTTATATGGATGGGATAATGAGTATGGTAACTATGAAGAGGAAGTTTCTGACTTTGCGGCTGCCAAATATTTGACATCTAATGGAGAATTTCTAGAATTTATCGAGGATGGAGGTTATAATAATGAAAATTACTGGACAGAAGAGGGGTGGAACTGGAGAAATTTTAAGCAGGCTGAGATGCCTTTGTTTTGGCGTAAGTATGAAAAAGAATATTATCTACGACTTGTAGCAGAAGAGATTCCTATGCCATGGAACTGGCCTGTAGAAGTGAACTATCTCGAAGCGAAAGCTTTTTGTAACTGGAAAAGTATGAAGACTGGCAAGAACTTTCGTTTGCCTACTGAAGCTGAGTGGTATCGATTGCACGGTGTGGCTCAATTAAATGAGGTTACTGAGTGGGAGAAGGCTCCGGGTAATATTAATCTGGAATACTATTCATCACCTTGTCCTGTAAATATGTTTGTACAAGGGCAGTTTTTTGATGTTGTTGGAAATGTATGGCAATGGACTGAAACTCCTATAACCGGATTCCCTGGATTTAAGGTGCATCCAATGTATGATGATTTTTCAACTCCTACGTTTGACGGAAAGCATAATCTTATTAAAGGTGGTTCATGGATCTCAACAGGTAATGAAGCGACAATTCATTCACGCTATGCTTTCAGGAGGCATTTTTATCAGCATGCCGGATTCAGATATGTTGAGTCTGATGCTCCTCTGAAAATTCAACAGGCAGATTATGAGACAGATGAGGAGGTAACTCTTTCATGTGAAGAAAATTGGGGTGATGCTTACTCTGATCAACCAAATCTTGCAAGGCAGCTTTCTGTGATTATAAATGATTTAATTAAGAATAATTCTGATTCTCGGATTTTAGATTTAAATGCTGATACGGGGCGACTGGCTTTTGAACTGGCGAGAAGTTTTAAAGATGTTACAGCTCTTGATTTTACAGCACGAATGATTCGTATTCCTATTCAATTGCAGGAGCAGGGATATGTTCGATATACAATGAGGGATGAGGGGGAACTTATGTTTTACCGTGATATTGTACTTAGCGATTTTGGGTTGAATGAAATAAAGGGTAGTCTTTTATTTATGCAGGCTGATGCTATGAACTTAAAGGATATCTATTCCGGTTATGACCTGATTGTAGTACCTTCTTTGTTAGAAGAGTTGAGCGATCCTAAAGCATTTCTATCAGATATCCATACTAGAGTTAATGATGGAGGATTACTTGTGATTGCTTCAGATTATCAATGGGATCAGAAGAAAACGCCTCGTGACAAATGGCCGGGAGGATTCAAACAGGATGGTGAACCTGTAACTTCATTTGATGGTATTAGTAGTCTGCTTAATAATAACTTCGTTCTTCATTCAGAGCCACAAGATTTAATACAGATCAGGAAAAAATCATCAAGACTTTCTGAGAAAAGAATTCTTCAGGTTACAGTCTGGAAGAAAAGGTAGGTTTAATTAAACCATCTGGTAAGCGAATTGAAAATGGTTTCATTCTCTTTGCGCTTTTTTTCATTAATCTCAGATGGAGTGGGAGTGAATACATTTAGTCCTTTAGGTATAACCCTGACTTCTATTTCGGAATCTGTTAGTACCGGCTCTCCATCCATATGCATTAACCCCGGGGAGGCACGTTTTATATGGAGTTTCTGTGTCAACAGTGATATCATCTTACTATTCTTTTCAATGTTCTTTGTGAATAGTTGTATAGTTGTTTGCGGGATCTCAAGAGCATTTAGAGGTTTAAGAATTGACACATTCATCATTCCATCATCCATACTCGCGTTTGGTGCAATATATGCTTCGTTGCCATATTGTGAAGCGTTGGCACAGGTGAGTATAAATGCCTTCTCTGTAAGTGATCCTTCATCATATGTGATTTCATATTCCTCAGCTCTGAAATCAACTACACTTTCCAGAACATTTCTTACATATCCTAATGGTCCTCGTTTCTTGTCTTCGGCAAATCTGCCACTTACAAATGCATCAAAACCAAATCCACAGGTGCAGAAAAAGATATGTCCGTTAGCAACTCCATAATCAATTTTTCTTGTATGTGCATTGATTATTATTTCAAGAGCCTTTTCAATATCAATAGGTATTCCTAAATCTCTAGCAAGTCCATTTCCTGACCCTAAGGGTAATATACCCAATATTGTGTCGGTATTGACCAGTTCTCTGGCAACCTCGTTAACTGTACCATCTCCACCGGCAGCAATAACATATTTGTATTTTTTCTTTGCGGCTTGTCTGGCTATCTCTGTTGCATGTTCAGGATAACCTGTTACACGAATTATAAGGTCCTGTTTTTTCTGATCTATAGCTGATGCTACATCTTCAGGTATGTTCTTCTTGGAATCTGTACCGGAAGCCGGGTTAATAATCAGACATACTTTGTCTTTGGCCATATATTATAAAGTCTGTTTTTATTTTAGAGAGCATTCGTATTTGAATTTAAAACAAACATAATACTATTTTGTTTTTTAGACCTATTTATTTGCCCCTTAATGCTTAGTTGAGTATTTTTGCTGACAAAAAAAATGACAGAAGTGGTAAAACCGGATAGTTTAATTTTAGATATGGATGGCACTCTTTGGGATAATGTAAATACGTATGCTAAAGCATGGACTGCAGGATTCGAAAAGTGTGGATATAAAAAAACGGTTACAAGAGATGATATAATAGGCTTGATGGGTAAAGAGGCCAGAGTTATGCTAAATACTATTATTCCTGAATGGACTGAGGATATGCATAACAAATTATTTGATGCCGTAATTGATGCTTACCAGGATTTGGTACCGGTAATGGAACCACTTGTTTATGATGGTGTACTGGAAGGTCTGGAGCAGCTTTCAAAGGAATATAAACTGTTTCTCTTGAGTAACTGTGAAAAAGATGGTTTGGTGAATTTTATGAATCACACTAATACTGGTCATCTTATTACTGATTACATGGAGCATGGAATGAATCTGAAACCTAAACATCACAATATGCAACTGCTTGTTGATAAACACGATCTTAAATCACCAGTTTATGTTGGTGATACTGACTCAGATAGTGTTGAATCATCTAAAGCAGGAGTACCTTTTGTTTACATGACATATGGGTTTGGTAAGACAGATAATTACTCAATAAAATTTGATACATTCAATGAGCTGGTAGAATATTATTATAACCTTGCTAATAATCATAAATAAACCACATGAAGTCAGCATATATTTTAATAGTCATTGTAGTATATTTTGGGGTACTGATGTTGATATCATATCTCACAAGTCGTAAAGGCTCTGGAAATGATGAGTTTTTTCGCGCAAACAAATCTTCAAAATGGTATGTTGTAGCCATAGCAATGATAGGGACATCAATCTCAGGAGTTACATTCGTTTCAGTCCCCGGGATGGTGCGAAATCTTGATATGACATATATGCAGATGGTATTGGGCTTTTTCTTTGGGTACCTTGTAATTGCATATGTTCTGTTACCTCTATACTACAGGTTGAATCTGACTACAATATATGGATATCTTGATCAAAGATATGGACCCAAGTCATACAAGACAGGGGCCTGGTTCTTTCTTATTTCTAAAATTGTAGGTGCAGCTGCAAGGCTGTATTTAGTTGCGTTTATTTTGCAGCGACTTGTTTTTGATGCATGGGGAGTACCGTTTGTAGTTACGGTTATTGGTATAATAATGATTATTTGGTTATATAGTCATAAGAGTGGAATAAAGACAATTATTTGGACTGACTGGTTGCAGACTATTCTTTTTATTACTGCACTGATACTTATCGTATGGCAGGTGAATAAGAGTATGAATATTGATTTTAGAGGAATGGTAACAATTATCAGCGGAAGTCCTCATTCAAGGATATTTGTATTTGATGACTGGACAAGTACTCAGAATTTCTTTAAACAGTTTTTTAGCGGAATGTTTATTACTATTGTGATGACAGGACTTGATCAGGATCAGATGCAGAAGAACCTTACAATACGTACATTGAAGGATGCTCAAAAGAATGTTGTTTCATATGGATTCGCTTTTGCACCAATCAACTTCCTTTTCCTAAGTCTTGGTGTATTATTACTGATTTATGCTGAGCAAAATGGTATTGTTTTGCCAGCAATCTCTGATGAAATTCTACCAGTAATCTCAAGTCAGTATTTAGGACCTGTAGTACTTGGAATATTTGTGGTAGGTATAGTTGCAGCAGCTTTCTCAAGTGCAGACTCAGCACTTACTGCTCTTACAACCTCTTTTTGCGTTGATATTTTAAATATGAATGCAGTTTCACTAAATAAAGAGCAGGAGAAAAAAGATGTAAGAACACGCCGAATTGCACATGTAACAATAAGTGCTGTTTTTGTATTAATTATTCTACTGATAGAAGCTATTGGTTCTGATAGTATTATTAATGCAATATATAAGCTGGCATCATATACGTATGGACCATTACTTGGTTTATATTTCTTTGGACTTTATACAAAAGTAAAACCTACTGATAAATTTGTTCCATATGTTGCAATTTCAGCACCTGTACTCTGTTTTATAATAGAAGTAGTTATATTGAAGATTTTCAACTATCGTGTTGGATATGAGCTTTTACTTCTAAATGGATTGATAACTGGTGTCGGTCTTTATGCTGTATCTTTAAGAAATAATAAACGATTAGTTTAATTTTAATTGGCTATTTAGGGAAACAAGTTTATATAGTCAGATATTTTATATAATTCAGAACTGTTTATTTAAACAATTATGTGTTTTTTTGACTGTAGACTTTAAAATGTAATTGATTAAAAAATATAAGTAGAATGATTATTAAGTCAGCTGAATTTATTATTAGTAATAGTGATTATAAAAAGTGTCCTCAAGATGGTAAACCTGAATATGCTTTTATAGGTAGATCAAATGTGGGGAAGTCCTCTTTAATCAATATGTTAACCAATCGCAAAGGGTTGGCAATGACCTCTTCTAAACCTGGTAAGACAATGCTGATAAATCATTTTCTTATTAATGAACAATGGTATCTTGTGGATTTACCCGGATATGGTTATGCCAGAAGAGGGAAAGAGGGACGCGAAAAAATAAGAGAAATAATAGAGGATTATATTATGGAACGTGATCAGTTATTGAATCTGTTTGTATTGGTAGACTCACGTCACGAACCCCAAATAATTGATCTTGAGTTTATGGAATGGCTTGGTGAAAATGGTATACCTTTTTCTATAGTATTTACAAAAGCGGATAAGCAGGGACCTGTCCGCTTGCAGCAAAACATAGATGCCTACAAAGAAAAATTACTGGAAACATGGGAGGAGCTGCCACCTGTTTTTATTACTTCTTCAGAGAAAAAACAGGGTAGGGAAGAGCTTTTGAATTATATTGAGTCAATTAATAAGAGTCTCTGATTAATTTTAGTATTTTCCTAAAGAACCGCCTATTAAATCAAGAAGTTCATTTGTAATCGACTCCTGACGCAATTTATTATATTCTCTTGTTAACTCTTCAATTAAGTTGTCAGCATTATCATTAGCAATCTGCATGGCAGTCATACGTGCAGCATGTTCAGATGTGACAGAGTCTACATGGCTTGTGAAAAGCTTTACCTTTAAAACTTTGGGTAAAAGTTTCTCCATTATGGTCAATCTGTCTGGCTCTATTATGTAATCAGGCATTAATTGTTTGTCATAACTTTTTTCAATTACACCTTCCAAATTTGATTTAATACCACTATGTAGCTCAATTGGGAGAAATGTCTCTTGTAGAATAACCTGTGAACCTTTACTTATGAAGTGGTGATATATTAATTCCACACGGTCTATCTCTTCATTTAAAAATTGATCCATCAAATCGTTTGCAATATTCTGCATAAATTCATAAGATGGATTTGCACTTTCTTCAGAATAATCTTTTGAAACATGCATATCCATCTTAGCTACAGCCTTGGCAATTTTAGCTCCAAACGTATAAATCAGTATGTTTTCTTTTCCCAGATGGAGATATGAATCAATTACCGACTCAAGTTTAGTCGCAATATTGTCGTTAAATCTTCCTGCGAGACCTGTATTTGAAGAAAAAGCTACAATAGCAACTCGCTCAACAGGGCGTTTTTTAGTAAAGGGAGTACTAAAACCCTCTTCCTGATTAAGAAACATATTCAGAATTTGACTAAGTTTCTCTTCATAAGGATACAGGTGCTGGATGATGTTCTGTGTCTTACGCAATTTGGCGGAAGCGACCATCATCATAGCCGTAGTAATCTTTTGAGTTGATTTAACGGATTGAAGTCTGCTTTTTATCTCTTTAAGTTGTGCCATAATATTTACAAAATAGATTGAATCACTTTAGAGGCTACACTCTCTATTATTCTACCTATTTCATCAGTCATAGTCCCTTCACTTAATGGTTTAAGAACATCATCTTTATGGGTCATTTCTAGGGTTGTAAGGAATTCCTTCTCAAATTCGTGTATTCTTTCCTGAGGTAGATTCTTTAATAAACCATGTGTGCCACAATAAAGAACTGCAATCTGTTTTTCCACACTCATTGGGCTGTGAACAGGTTGTATTAAAAGTTGCTCATTCTTCTGTCCTTTATCAATTGTCATTGCTGTCACTGGATCCATATCACCACCAAATTTTGAAAATGCAGCCAATTCCTGATATTGAGCCTGGTCTATTTTTAATGATCCCGCAACTTTCTTCATCGCTTTTATCTGTGCATTTCCCCCAACTCGGGAAACAGATATTCCAACATTAATTGCAGGTCGAATTCCTTTATTATAAAGATCAGTTTCTAAAAATATCTGACCATCTGTAATAGAAATAACATTAGTAGGGATATAAGCTGACACGTCACCTGCCTGTGTTTCAATAATGGGTAGTGCAGTCAATGAACCTCCTCCTTTTACTTTTTCTGATAAACTTTCAGGCAAATCATTCATATTTACTGCTACATCCTCCTGATCAATAATATTAGCTGCTCTTTCTAGTAATCTTGAGTGCAGATAAAAAATATCACCAGGATATGCTTCACGCCCTGAAGGACGCCTAAGAATCAGAGAAACCTCTCTATATGCAACTGCCTGTTTTGATAAATCGTCATATACAACAAGTGCATTTCTACCTGTATCACGAAAAAACTCACCTATTGCAGCACCTGCAAATGGTGCTATATATCTCATAGCTGCAGGATCAGATCCACTTGTTGATATTATAGTAGTGTAATCCATTGCCCCATGATCTGTTAATGTCTTTAGTATTGATGCAACAGATGACCCTTTTTGACCTATGGCAACATAGATACAATATACCGGATCTCCCTCTTCGTAATTTTTTCTTTGGTTAAGTATAGTGTCTATTGCTATACTGGTTTTTCCTGTTTGCCTGTCGCCAATAATAAGTTCTCTTTGTCCACGCCCAATTGGAATCATTGCATCAACAGCCTTTATACCTGTCTGTAATGGCGTATCAACAGGCTGACGAAATACCACACCAGGTGCTCTTCTTTCAAGTGGCATTTCAAACAACTCACCTTTAACTGGCCCTTTGCCATCAAGAGGTTCTCCTAATGGTGAGATGACACGTCCGAGCATACCCTCACCCACGAATATAGAAGCAACTCGACCAGTTCTCTTAACAGTAAAGCCCTCTTTAATATCACTTGAAGTTCCAAGCAGAATTGCACCTACATTATCCTCTTCCAGATTCATGACGATGGCATTCATACCATTATCGAATTCAAGCAACTCGTTTGATTCAGCATTGCGAAGTCCAAAAATTCGAACAACACCATCACTTACACTGATAACAGTCCCTGTTTCATCGAACTTTACATCAGTATCAAATCCTTCAAGCTGCATTCTGAGTATTTCAGAAACTTCACTAACCTTTATTGAATTATTTGCCATTATTTCTCCTTTTCACTAATACTATCTAAGCATTTTCAGCTTCCTGTCTTCTAATCTTATTCTTAAAACGTGTCAGTTCACCCGCTACACTTGCATCCCACCTTAAATCATTTAAATGTAAAACAAATCCTCCAATTAAATCAGGATCAACGACAGGTTCTATTTCCAGATTTTCTCCTACTATATTACTTATACGAGATATAATCTTCTCTTCATTTTCTTTGTTTATTGGAACAGCTGTGATAAGTTTGCCATATTGTATTCCAAATCTTTCCCTATAAAGCTCTATATATCTAAGTGCAATAAATAAAATAACCTCTACTCTTTCATTCTTTAAAATGAGATCTATCATTTTATCCAAAGATGATGGAACGCTACCACCAATTGAAGTGAAAATAATTTGTTTCTTATTCTTGTTTGAAATTGCAGTGTTTGCTAGAGCTGTTCGTAGCTGTGGTACAAGCAAGTAAACTTCAGACAGGGTTTTCATTCTACCGTATACCTCTTTCTCCTGACCTGATGCAATAGAATAATCCAGTAAAGCAGTAGCATAACGGGTTGAAATTAGTCCTGTATTCATATTACTTAAGATTTAGATATTTCAATTTCATCAAGCAGGCGATCAATCATTTTCAATTGTTCTTTATCCTTACCAAGTTTCTCTCTCAGGATCTTTTCAGCAAGAGTCACAGACATTAGTGAGACTTCACCTCTTATTGACCTAAGAATCTGCTCTTTTTCAACTTGAAGCTGTTTACGTGCCTCTGCTATCATTCTTTCAGTTTCCTGACTAGCCTTTGCGTGCGCTTCTTGTAATATTTCCTCTTTAATTCTGGCTGTCTCTTTTAGTATAGCATTCTGTTCTTTGTATGCTTTAGCCAGAATCCTGGCGCCAGTCTCTTTTATCTTTGACAGTTCTTCATTTGCTTCTCTAGCAGACTTTACTGAATTTTCGATAAAAAGTGTTCTTTTATCTACTGCTTTAATTATAACAGGGAAAGCAAATCTTGCCAGAATAAGAACTACTATTCCGAAAGATAATGACATCCAAAAGACTAGTCCTGGATCGGGTGTTAAAAGCGACATATTTTAATTTTTAAAGTATAAAACCGCAGACTACAATTGCAAAAAGTGCAACACCTTCAATAAGTGCAGCTGAGATAATCATTGTTGTACGAATATCGGAACCAGCTTCAGGCTGACGGGCAATACCCTCCACAGCTGCTTTACCAATTTGTCCAATACCTATTGCGGCACCTATAACTGCTATTGCAACACCTATTGCGGTACCCATTGTCTCCAGTCCTCCTGCAGACTGTAGTAATACTGATAGTAATTCCATAATTTAGTTTTTATTTTAATACTGATTTTATATAAGTTTTTTATAATTCTAAATGGCTTGTTGGCTCTGATAATTTCTCAACAGCCAGTTCTTTTCTGTCTTTTTCTTTTTCTTTTTCCCTAGCTAACCCAATAAATACTGAAGATAATAGAGTAAATACATATGCCTGGATAAAGGCTACTAAAAGCTCAACAAATTCAATAAAAATGGTAAAAATAACTGATACAACTGACATTGATGTATTTATTGCAGTTCCCAGACTTACAGTGACAAAGATCAAAGATGTTAATCCCAATACTATTGCATGACCCGCCATTATGTTTGCGAAAAGACGAATCATTAATGCAAAGGGTTTGGTTAATGTTCCCACAATCTCAATTATCTGCATAAGTGGGAAAGGCACTTTCAACCAAACCGGAGTGTCAGGCCAGAATAACTCTTTGTAATATTTCTTAGTACCAGTTAAATTGACAACGAGAAAAGTACCTATTGCTAACACAACAGTAACAGAAATGTTCCCTGTCACGTTTGCTCCACCCGGGAAAAGTGGAAACAATCCCAGCAGATTATTGAAGAAAATAAAGAAAAATATTGTCAGCAAATATGGGGAGTATCGTTTGTAATCTTCTCCTATTGCAGGTTTAATAACCTCATTATTAATCATTAAAATAAACATCTCCATCGTTCCAGCAAAACCTTTTTGAGGTTTCAGAGGATCTCTTTTAATTGAATTTGCTACACTCAATATGATTATTATAAGTAAGAAAGAACTTAATAACAAAGATGCTGCATTTTTAGTAATTGATAGGTCAAGTGGACGTGTTTCCTCACCTGACGTAACTCTTTCAACTATCTTTCCCTTATATTTTCCATTTGTAGCAATACCGAAACCTTTGTAGTTATTATCAATATTATGAAGTTTAGAGGAAAGGAAAAAATGCCACCCTGTTTCATTACTATAGAGTATTACAGGAAGATGAACTGTTATATCTCTTTTTTCAGTACTAAAAATGTGCCACTCATAGGAGTCAGACAAATGTTCAAGTATGAGCTTTTTTACATTTAACTCCTCCTCATATTTTGTACTGCTTGTTGAAATGTTATTAGTTTCTGCTCCCACCGTCCAATTGACCGTAGAAAAAGAAAATAAAACAATCAAGTATAATATATGTTTCATAAATCTATACGCTCGTGATCGTTTGGATGCTTGTTCTGTTCACCAATATATTTGATAAACTTCTCCATCTTTAAGTAAATAAAGGTTTCCCAAATAAGAGAAATGAGATAGAATATAATAAATGTCAAAGCGTAGCTCTTTATACCCGGTTGGTGAATAATCCAGTAAAGTAATATAACTGCGAATGAAGTGAAAATTTTAATTACCCTAATTAATATATATAGATTCACTAAATGAGCAGGATTATCAAGAGGTGTCCTTCTGAATCTTAGGATGAAAATTATTTCCATCAGATAGAAATATAAAGGAATTGTAATGAAACCTCTAACTATCATATCAGGGAAAAGTAGTTTTAGTGCAAACCATACAATTACCCCTGCGGCGAAAATCATGACAGTATGAAATATCAAGAAATATTTCGTTAGCTTATTCATCCAGTTTTACTTTTTTCTTTATTGGGTCTATACAAACTGTAATATTATTATTACTTACCTCTACAAAACCGTCGGATATTTTCATCTCTTTTATATGACCATTTGTAGAGAATTCAATCAGACCTTTGGTTAATAATGATATAAGCGGAGCATGGTTGTTTAGTATCTGGAAAGGCCCCAAAATGCCAGGTAAGGTTACAGAATCAACATCACCTTTAAAATATGTCTTTTCGGGACTTATTATCTCCAGTTTCATAATTAATCTAATATTAAATACTTATTTATTATTACTCTGCTCAATCAGTTTATTGCCCTTTTCAATTGCCTCTTCAATAGTTCCAACACTCATAAATGCAGCTTCTGGATATTTATCCATTTCACCATCAAGTATCATTTGGAATCCTTTAACAGTATCCTGAATAGATACCATAACTCCAGGTTGCCCGGTATATTGTTCAGCCATAAAGAATGGTTGTGACAGAAAGCGTTGCACTTTACGGGCACGGTTAACCGTCATCCTGTCTTCATCAGACAACTCTTCCATCCCAAGGATTGAAATTATATCCTGTAATTCTTTATAACGCTGTAAAATCTGTTTCACACGCATTGCTGTATTGTAATGATCTTCACCAACAATTGATGGTTCTAATATACGTGATGATGACTCTAAAGGATCAACTGCAGGATATATACCAAGTGATGCAATTTTTCTGCTAAGTACAGTTGATGCATCCAGATAACTAAAAGTAGTTGCGGGAGCAGGGTCTGTGAGGTCATCCGCAGGTACATATACAGCCTGAACAGAAGTAATAGAACCAAACTTTGTTGAAGCAATTCTTTCCTGAAGTGTACCCATCTCTGATGCCAGTGTGGGCTGATAACCAACTGCCGATGGCATTCTTCCAAGAAGGGCAGATACCTCAGAACCTGCCTGAACAAATCTGAATATATTATCAATGAACAATAAAGTATCACTACCTTCACCCCCTAAGTCACGAAATGATTCGGCAACGGCTAAACCAGTCAGTGCAACCGAAGCACGAGCTCCGGGCGGTTCATTCATCTGACCAAACACAAGGGTTGTCTGAGATTCTTTGAGCTTTTCGTAATCAATCTTACTCAAGTCCCATTTGCCCTCATCCATGCTTTTTTTGAACTCCTTGCCATATTTTATCACCCCAGATTCAATCATCTCGCGAAGCAGGTCATTACCCTCGCGTGTACGTTCACCTACTCCTGCAAAAACTGAATACCCTTTGTGTCCTTTAGCAATATTGTTGATGAGCTCCATTATGATAACTGTCTTCCCAACACCGGCTCCGCCAAAAAGACCAATTTTACCACCTTTTAGATATGGTTGAAGTAAGTCGATAACTTTTATACCTGTGTGAAGAATTTCCTCTGTTGTTATTAAGTCCTCAAACTTGGGAGCCTCACGATGTATAGGATACTGTTTATCTCTGCTAAGTTTTGAGAGACCATCAATAGGTCTACCAACAACATTCAGTAGTCGACCCTTAATTTGTTCACCAACTGGCACACTTATAGGTCTTCCTAAAGCCTTAACCTGAAGTCCACGTCTCAATCCGTCTGTCGACTCCATAGCTACAGTGCGAACAATATTTTCTCCTATGTGCTGTTGAACCTCAAGGAATACTTCTTGCCCGTCATTACGATTTACATAAAGTGCGTCATTAATCGCGGGTAATTTTATTTCTTCTGAATCTGATAACTCAAAACGTACATCAACAACAGGACCAATTATTTGGGAGATTTTCCCCATTAATACCTGCATAGTAAATAGATATGAAATTTGATATCAGCTAGTGCTGACATACACAAAGATAATAAAATTCCTAATAATAAAAAAGGGTAAACAAATGAGCCACAAGCGAGGATCGAACTCGCGACCTACGCGTTACGAATGCGTTACTCTACCAACTGAGCTATTGTGGCAAATAATAGGGCAGCCATATAGCTGCCCTATAAATTATTTTTAATAGAAAGTTAAGTTGTTGTATTATTATGCTGCAACAATCTCTTTCTTATTTTTCTTCAACATAATTTTGTATGCAACAGGGGCAGCAATAAATAAACTGGTGATAGTACCTACAACCACACCAATCAACATTGCAAATACGAAGCTTCTTACAGCATCTCCACCAAGGAATAGTATAACTATTATCACAAGTATCGTACTCAAACCTGTATTAATAGTACGTGCAAGAGTGGCATTCATTGAATCATTGAAAAGCTCTCTTAATCCACGTTTAGGATAAAGAGTCATATACTCTCTCACACGGTCAAATACTACCACCTTATCGTTAATAGAGTAACCCACAATTGTAAGAATTGCTGCAACAAAAGTTTGATCCATTTCCATTGAGAATGGCATCACTCTCCAAAGCAGAGAATATAAACCTATCACAGAGAATGCATCAATAGCAAGAGCAGCAACAGTTCCCATAGAGAATCCCCAATTATTAAAACGGAACATTATATATAATCCCATACATATAAGAGCTATCAGCAATGATAAGAAAGCATTGTTAAGCATATCTTCTGCAATACTTGGCCCCACTTTCTGAGAACTCATTATATGATCATCAATACTCATACCAGGTGTCATAAATTCAGCCATACCTTGACCAAGCAGATCACGAAGTTCTTCTTCCACATTTGTACCATCTTCTTCTATCATATAGTTTGTAGATACCCTTACCTGATTACTTGAACCTATGGTAATAACACGTACTGATTCACCAAAGTATGGAACCAGAGCATCTTCAACATCTTGAGTATTTACTGGCTGATCAAAGCGAACGATATAGTTACGTCCACCTGTGAAGTCGATACCTGAATTCAGTCCAAGTGTAAACAGTGATGCAATACTTACAACTACAAATATTGCAATTCCAATAATTACATTCTTGCTGTTTTTAAGGAAATCAAAAGCATACTCTCTGTAAATTGCTCTTGAGAAATGTGTTTGGAATGTAAGATTCTGCCATTTTCCTCTTGATAACTGGTATTCATAAAACATACGTGTAATGAATACAGCTGTAAGGAATGATGCAGCAATACCAATAATAAGAGTTACTGCAAATCCTCTGATAGCTCCAACACCAAATATTACAAGAATGATACCAGTAATAATAGTTGTTAAGTTAGAGTCGAAAATTGCAGAGAATGCATTCTTGTATCCATCGTCCAAAGCACGACGTAATGATTTACCTGTAGCAAGTTCTTCTTTAATACGCTCATTAATAAGTACGTTAGCGTCAACTGCCATAGCAAGTGAAAGAATCATTCCCGCAATACCCGGAAGAGTAAGAACTGCCTGGAATGCAGCTAGAATTCCCAATGTAAAGAAGAAGTTAAGCAAAAGTGCCACGTTTATTACTGTGCCCGGAACAAATCCATAGAGCATCATAGTAAATATAAATAGAACAACCAATGCTATAATGAACGAAATAAATCCATCTTTAATAGCTTCTTGTCCTAAAGAAGGACCAACTACATCTTCCTGTACTATACGAATACCGGCTTGCATTTTACCCGATTTCAATACATTCTCCAAGTCCTGAGCTTCCTGAGATGAGAAATCACCTGAGATCGATGAGCGTCCTCCTTCAATACGGTCATTTACTCTCGGAGCAGAATAAACATATCCATCAAGTACTATTGCAATTGAATTGCCAATCTCTGCACCAGTAATAGTAGCCCAGCGACTTGCTCCAGCAGAGTTCATTGTCATGCTTACTTCCCAAGCAGTACCATTTTGTCCCTGGTCAGCCTTAGCATTAGTAACCACATCACCAGTCAATGCAGGTCCACGGCTACTGCCATCACCTTTAAGAGCAAATAGCTGGAAATATGTCTCATGCTGATCAATAGCTTTGAATCCCCATTTAAAATTCACATCAGCAGGGAATAGAGTTTTATATCGTTGCAGTAGGAAGTTTACTGAAGCAGTATCAAGTTTTGATACAGTTCCAAGTACAGGACCACCTATTCCGCTCATAGCGAAGTATGGTTCATTGAAGTATTCAATAAAACTCTTATCTATTATAACTTTTTTTTCTTCTTCAAGTTCGGTAAAATCTTCTGTAGCTAAACTATCTTCAGTTTCGATTAAGCCTTCTTCAGCAACAGAATCAGTAGGTTCAAGCATTGAACTGGTTCTCATAGCCAAAGCATACTCGCTTGATCTTGAGTTTAACTCATTTAGGTACATACCTAATTCGTTCACATTGTATGTTTTCCAAAACTCCAGATTTGCACTTCCCTGAAGAAGATTACGTACACGTTCTGGTTCTGTAATACCAGGTAGTTCCACGAGGATACGTTCAGCACGGTCGAGTCGCTGAATATTAGGTGCAACAACACCAAAGCGGTCGATACGTGTAGCCAATACGTTAAATGAGTTATCAGCAACACTTGACAATTCGGCTCTTAGAACTGCTATAACCTGATCATTTGTTGAGTTAGGTGTAACTCTGTCAGGCATAGTGATGCTGTAAATGTTTGCAAGTTTACCATCAGGGTTAATCTGCTCATAATTTTGCTGGAATAGTGAAATAAAGTCAGAAGAGCTACCACGGCGATTCTGGTTTACACTTTCTCTTAAAGCCTGATTAAATTGAGGGTCATCGGTATTAGCAAGTGATGCCAGAACTTCTGCTGCATTTATTTCCAGAATTACGTTCATACCACCTTTAAGGTCAAGGCCTAATCCGATTTCTTTCTCGCGAACTTGGTTTAGTGTGTAATTTAGATACACTTTCTCGGTTGACAGTGAATCAAGATAATGATTCTTCAGGGCTAAGTCTCCATTTGCATATTGATCCGCTTTTTTGTTGTATTGTCTCCCCACTACTGTAAATGAGAGATAAAACAAACAAATAGCTGTTAGGATAATACTGAAGACTCTAATGAATCCTTTGTTTTGCATTTCAATATTACTTTTGTTACGATTTGTTATTCTTTAAGCAATTAACTCGATTTAAATGTAAAAACAGAGGCATCATTAATGCCTCTTTCTTTTAAGCGTGCAAATATACGTTTTTTTTATCTTTTTAAGAACAAAATCACCGGATTATTTTATTTTAAACGATCCGGTGATTTAATAATATAAAGTTGATTATTTCTTAGTCAATAAAACCTCTGTTTTGTAATAGAAATTTTGGATTTGGTTCTGCACCACGGAATTTCTTATAAAGAGTCATTGGGTCATCTGAGTTACCCTTTGATAAAATATTATCACGGAACAATTTCGCTGTGTTTTTATCAAATACACCATTCTCAACAAAAGCCTGGAACGCATCAGCATCAAGTACTTCTGCCCACAGGTATGCATAATATCCTGAAGAATAACCTCCGCTGAATATATGAGAGAAATAGGTACTGCGGTAACGTGGAATAATCTCTTCGATAAGACCGATCTTACTCATAGCTGCCTTTTCAAACTCACGTACATTAATGTCAGTTTTTTTAGTAAGTGTATGATAGTCCATATCCAGCAACGCAGCCGCAACAAGCTCTGTAGTATTAAAGCCCATATTAAAATTTGCAGCAGTGTTAATTTTTTCTATCAGTTCATCAGGAATAACTTCACCCGTCTCATAATGTTTAGCATATAACTTTATTACTTCAGGGTGGAAAGCCCAATGCTCCATTATTTGTGAAGGAAGTTCTACAAAGTCGCGCGAAACACTTGTTCCCGAAACTCCTGCATAATTAACATTAGACATCATCCCATGAAGAGCATGACCAAATTCATGGAATAGAGTTTCCACCTCATCAAGAGTCAACAGAGAAGGAGTGTTATCGGTTGGACGTGTAAAGTTGCCAACGTTAAAAATTAAAGGACGAATATTTTCTCCGTTTAATACCTGCTGACCTCTGAAACTGCTCATCCAGGCACCAGCGTTTTTACTTTCGCGAGGGAAGTAGTCGGTATAAAACACTGCCAGATGCGATCCATCTTCATCCAGAACTTCATAAGCTTCAACTTCCGGATGATAAACATCCACGTTATCCAGTTTTCTGAAATTCAGTCCCCACAGTCTGTTAGCAACTTCAAAAACACCTTCGCGAACATTTTCCATTTTGAAATATGGCTTTGTTTCTTCCTCGTTCAGATTGTACTTCTTTTCACGTAGTTTTTCGGTATAATACCACCAATCCCACGACTGAAGTTTAAAATTGCCACCTTCAGCATCAATAAGTTTCTGTAGTTCAGCAGCCTCTTTCTTAGCCTGTGGCAGAGCATAGTCCCACAGTTCGTTAAGCAGTTTATATACATTCTCAGGTGTTTTTGCCATGTTCTCATCAAGTGTATAATGAGCATGTGAATCATAACCCAAAAGATTAGCCTTTTCAATTCTAAGGTTTACTATATCATTGATAACTGCCTTATTGTCATTTTCATTATCGTTATCACCACGCATATACATTGCCTTATACAACTTTTCACGCAGATCACGGTTGTCAGCATATTGCAAGAATGGCAACCAACTTGGTTTTTGCAATCCAAACACCCATTTACCCTCTTCACCGGCTGCTTTTGCTGCACTGGCAGCTGTTGCTTTAACAGCCTCAGGCAGTCCTGCAAGATCTTCTTCGTTATCAATAACTAATTTATAACTGTTAGTCTCATTAAGAAGGTTATTTCCAAATCTCAGGGTTAATCCTGAAAGCTCTTTATTAATCTCACGTAATCTAGATTTATCATCTTCACTTAGCATAATACCTGAGCGAACAAAACTCTTATAATATTCGTCAAGCAGACGATACTGTTCTGTTTTCAGGTTCATTGATGCTGTATCATCATGAATAGCCTTAATGCGGGCAAAAAGCTGTTCGTTAAGATAGATATTATCGTTGTGTTCCGAGAGAATTGGCGACAACTCCTCAGCAAGAGCTCTTATTGAGTCGTTTGTATTTGCACCTCTTATTCCATAGAATACTCGTGATACACGAGTTAGTATTGCTCCACTATTATCAAGTGCCTCGATAGTATTCTCGAAAGTAGGTTCTTCCGGGTTATTAATTATTGCGTTTACCTCTTCCGTCTGTTGTTTCATTCCTGCCATGAATGCAGGTTTGTAATCTTCAAAAGTGATTCTGTCAAACGGGGGAGTTCCATAAGGAGTGTCAAACTCTGTCAAGAAAATCGCTCCCTTTTCACCCGTTGCACCCTCTTTTTGCTGCGTATTGCAAGCTAATATTGCCATAGATGCGAATAAAATTAAAAATACTTTTTTCATTAAATTTATAAATTTGTTACGTATTTACTTAGCTAAGAGACAAAGGTAATAATTTTTTCAAAAACCATATGCTGCTTTTCGCATTTGTGCTTGAGATTTAAATGGTTTGGGAGGATTCAGATATCTTTCTAAAAATTTGTGCACAGTATATCTTATATCAGTTGCCTCCTTTGTATCAATCCTGTCAAAACCGTGACCACCTGATGCATTTTCGAAAATCTTATACTCAAATTTCTTATCATATATTTTCAGGGTTTCTATCATAAGTTTCACCTCTTCAACATAAACGTCATTGTCATTTGTGTTAGTGTAAATGAGTAGTGGTTTGCTCAAATTCTTAGCATAAGTTGTTGGGGATCTCCTCAAATACTCATCAGGGTTTTCATCTATCGATTCACCTATATGATATGGAGCAGTAAAATAATCAGAATAGCTCTTGTCATGCGATGCGAGTCTGTTCTCCAAATCACTAACCGGAACTCCTGCAAAAGCACAGCTATATTTATCGCCATATTGCAGGATTTGCATCAGCGATATCATGCCACCATGACTCCAGCCAACAATACCAACTCTTGTAGAGTCAACAATGTTATAATTTTCAATTATGTAATTACGGCTAGCCATAACATCATCATTTTCGCGTCCTCCATAGTCAATGTTCTCATAAGTTGCTTTACCGTAACCAGTACTTCCTCGATATTCAGCAGAAACTACAATATACCCCTGTGAAATAAACTCTCTTACAATATGATAGTAATAGGTTGAGAAGTTAGCATGAATGCCACTATGTGGTAGAACTATAAGTGGATATTTCTTTTTCCTGTTGATGTCTTTCGGAATAAACACATATGAATAAAACTGAAGCTTGTTTTCCGCGAATCTATCATTCTGATCTTTAGGTTTCCAGCGTGGACTGCTGGTTAGTCTAACTTTATCAATAAATGCTACATCACCCAGCCTCTCAAACCAAAGCAGATCATCTATCTGTTTTTCTAGTATATCAAAGCGGTGCTGATAATCCTCAACTGTTTTTTTTAATATGTCTATTGAATTGCGCGCAGAGTCATTTGTCAGAACCGGTGTTTGAGATGTAATCGTTAAACATACTTGTGTGAGTATTACTAAAATCAAGAGTTTTTTATTCATGGAACGATTTTATTATAAATGATTTAGCAAATATATAAATCAATGATAGCTTATGCAAAAAATTTATAAGGTATTTGAATATCAGTGTCATAAAATAATTTAGATATCTTTAACTAAAAGTTATAGTTTAAAAACTATAAGATATAGTTAATAAACTAATAATTATAGTTATGTTTGCATCTGAATTTATTTAGGAAAGTTTTTCTCAAGAAAAAGATAGTTTAAGTAAGTATACAAAATATAATATTATGCAGTCGATAAAAGAATTAACAGCCAAAGAAGAGGAGGTGATGCAATATTTTTGGGAATATGGACCACTGTTTGTTAAAGAGCTTGTTGAAAAATACCCTGATCCAAAACCCCACTTTAATACTTTATCAACTTATGTACGCTCATTAGAAGAAAAAGGTTATTTGTCACACACTACTTTTGGTACTACATACAGATATTTTGTTGTTATAAGTAAGGAAGATTACAGGAAAGGTAACTTAAAAAGTGTGATTAAAAAGTATTTTGATAACTCTTATCTGAGTGTTGTATCATCTTTGATTAAGGACGATAATATTTCGGTAGATGAAGTTCGAAAACTTCTTGATGAAGTTGAAAAATTAAGTAGTAAAACGTCTAAAAAATAATGATATGGAACCTGTTCTGTTATACATGCTTCGATCATCCATAATTCTGTCACTGTTTTATGGTTTTTATAAACTCTTCTTCTGTAAAAATACATTTCACACAGTAAATCGTTGTTTATTAATAATTATACTGTTTATTAGTGTAATACTCCCATTTTTTCATTTTGATTTTTTACCAAATAATGTGCAAGAAGGGAGTTCTTATATAATGGATTTATCTCTACTTGAAAGTTTTGATCAATTGGAGGTTAATCAGCACTCCACTGTAATTCCGTGGATTCTGATTATCTCTACAATATTATTGTCGGGAGCGCTATTCTTTCTATGTCGATACATTATTGGATTGATACAGATCATAAAGATAATTCAAGGTTCTGAGAAGCATCTGATTACTTATAATATAAATCTTTGTATTTCAGACAGTGAAGTGGCTCCTTTTAGTTGGTTAAATTATATTGTAATATCCAGACGGGATTATAACACCGACATAGATGGAGCTATTATTCGCCATGAAAAAGTTCATATTCTAAAGAATCACTCTGCAGATTTGATTCTTGTTGACCTCTTTACATGCCTGTTTTGGTTCAATCCATTTTCATGGTTGCTTAAACGCGAAATACAGTCAGTTCACGAATTTCAGGCTGATGAAGAGGTTATTAATAATGGCGTCGACATAAAACTATATCAACTTTTATTAATCCGCAAAAGCGTGGGGGAACATACGTTTGCTCTGGCAAATAATTTCCGTAAGCGCGATTTGCACAAAAGAATTACTATGATGATTAAAACAAAAACAAACAACCGAAAGAAATGGGCTTATACAGCTGTTTTGCCTGTTTTACTACTTTCTATGATTGTACTTTCAATTCCTAAACTTAATGCCCAAACAGTTGAAGAAGAGCCTGCAAAGCCAATTAAAGTGGTTAGAACTCTATCGATGGATTCTGTGTTAGTTGAAGTTGATACTGACGTTGTGAAAATTAGTGAAACAAAAATTGACACTTTAACAAGAGTCAGAAAAGAAATTCAAACAGAGATTCAATTGAGAGGAGAAGGTGTTGATAATCTACTTTATATTGTTGATGGTGAAAAGGTTGCAAAAGAGGCGATTAAAAAAATCAACCCAAATGATATCCTAGCAGTTAATGTATTGAAAAGCAAAGCATCAATAGAACAATATGGCGAAGAGGGCAAGGATGGAGTAATTATAATAACAACTAAAAGCAATCCGAATATAAGTGAAATTGAAATCAATGAGGGTGTTAAAAAAAATATTGAAAAACGTTTGATTATTATAGATGGAGAAAAAATGCCTAAGGATTTCGACCTGAATATTAAAGATTCAACAGATATAGAAAGTGTAACTGTTTTAAAAGATGAACCTGCAGTTGATAAGTATGGTGAAGAAGGTAATAATGGAGTGATTATAATTAAACGAAAAATCAAAAAACAAACCAAGTAAAAAAAATAATATAGAGGCTATCAATATAATCTTATACTATTATATCAGAAATAAACTAACTCTTGTTTCTTATTCCCGAAGAATATTGTCAATAAGTAACCACCATCTTTAAGAGGGTTTATAGCAGTTTGTTTCTCTATAATTTTTCTAGTTAAGTTATGCTTACTCAGGAAGTCTTTATCCTGACCAATTGTATAGAGGAGCTTTTTACGCTCAGCTTTACTGATATCATCAGACCAATATCCAGTTGGTCTGATTTTAAAATTTGAGTAATAATCTTCACGTAGAAAATCACAAGCATCAATTCCTTTGGATTTAAGAAACTGATCAAGATAGTTAAACAGATCCTCAAGCTGATACCCCATACGTGGTAAATTTTTTACTTTGTAATAATGCCCCATCTCATCAAAAAAATCGAAGTATTTGTCAAAATAGGGACCTTCAAACAAAAAATTCATTGTTGAAGCGAATCTACCGCTATTCCAAAACTTGTCAAGTGCCTCTTCAACATCTCTTATTCTTTCTAACTCTACTTCCGAAATATCATTACCAGAAATAATCTCATATGGTGCTTCATTGTAAAACTTATATCCATAAATCAAAGCATCTCTTCGTAGATTTGTACCTCTCAACAGCTTTAAAAATCCTAACTGCACCTCTTTTGCTCTCAAACGAAATACATCATTAAAAGACTTTCTGAATTGGTCAAAAGTCTCAAAAGGCAAACCCGCAATCAAATCTAAATGGAGATCAATAACATCTCCTTTCATGATTTTCTCTATATTGGAAGATAATAATGAGAAATTCTGATTTCTTTTTACAGCAACATTGGTAGGTTCATGAGTAGATTGAATTCCTATTTCAAATCTGAAATAGTTTTTAGGAACTTTGCTGTTCAGATACTCAATAGTTTCATCATTCAACAGGTCGGCATAAATTTCAAACTGGCAGTTCAGACCAGGTCTGTGATTTTCAATAAGAAAATCAAATACTGTCATGGTATTTTTTTTATTGAGATTGAAGGTGCGATCTAAAAACTTGATCTGTTTTACATCACTATCAATAAGGTACTTTAAATTCTCCACAATATATTCTCCGGGAAAATATCTCACTCCTTTTTCCAGCGATGACAAACAGTATTGGCAAAAGTATGGACAACCTCTTGAGGTTTCGAAATAAGTTATCCTGTTCCTGCGTTCATTATTATCAAATTCCAACCGATATGGAGATGGAAATTTTATCAGTTCAGTAATATCCGCCTGTGCAGTCTTATAACTGATGTTGTATTTTGATGAAACACTATCAATATTCAGGTTATTGCCTTTTTGCAAAGCATCAAGCAACTGCCCCAATACAAATTCACCTTCACCGCTTACTACATAGTCAACATCCCAGTTATTAATAAAAAACTGAGGTTCATAACTAACTTCTGGACCACCAGTAATTATTATTATATCAGGATTTTGCTCTTTTAGTATTTTGGCAAGTTCACGACTTTGTTTCACATTCCAAATAGAGACACTTATCCCTACAACATCATATCCTCCCTCCAAGATAGTATCTGCCACGACAGATACGCTCTCCTTTATAGTATATTCGCTAAAAGACAGGTCAAACCGGTCTTTATTTACAACATAAAGCCAGCGCAATGCCATAGATGTATGAATATATTTAGCATTAAAAGTGGTGAGATGAACTTTCATTGTGGTTTGTTATTTTACAACAACAAAGATAATGAAAACCGTCGCATGAAAGATAGCTTTTTCTTAATTGGTTCTTGATTCGTTCTTATCTGGTTCTTATATTCTCCTTTTATATAAGAGAAAATAGTGGAGT
Source organism: Lascolabacillus massiliensis (assembly GCF_001282625.1). Classification (NCBI taxonomy): domain Bacteria; kingdom Pseudomonadati; phylum Bacteroidota; class Bacteroidia; order Bacteroidales; family Porphyromonadaceae; genus Lascolabacillus; species Lascolabacillus massiliensis. The sequence goes on along the minus strand of NZ_CTEJ01000002.1, from coordinate 112,787 downwards.
AGGAATAAACTTTTAGTGTCTGAAATAAGGCTAAGTTAACAATGAAGTTTTATGTTAAAAATGTTAATTGTGTTTGATTATTGAAAATAATAATTATATTTGTTAACCGTTAAACTCCTTAAATTACACAAGTTTATAGTTCGTACTGTTAAGGCATCTAACTATAAACATAAAACACCAACGATTATGATGAAAAACAGAGTCTATTTAAAGAAAAACGGAAGGCATCCTTTCAGAATTCCTTTGATGGTGTTGTTTGTCTCACTCCTAACTTTTAACATTACAGATGCTAAAGGCGATGATGTTAAACCAAATGGTAATAATATTACTGTCTCCGGCTATGTAACTTGTCAGGGTGAAAGAATTTCCGATGTTCTAATTGAAGCAGTGTCCACAAGTGAGGAAACAATCTCTGATAAAGAGGGGAAATTTTCTATTGAAGTAGTTAAAGGTGGTGTTATCACCTTTCAGAAAGATGGTTATGTAACTTATGAGTATCTTGCTGATGAGCCTCGTGACAACATGGTTATCTGTTTACAGGTTGTAGTTGAACCGGAAGAAAACAGTGAGGCTGTTATTATTATTCATACCAAGAAAGAGTAGGGAATTGATTAAAACTTTCCCGTAGTAGTATATGCATCGTGATAAAAAATCAGGGTGCGATTATCAGCTTTGGCTTTGTCCATAAATCGCTTTTTCTCCTCCATTGCAACAACCATACTGTTGTCGTATGCACATAACCAACTTAATTGCAGGTTTAGAGATGTAGGTACAACATCACCGGGGAAAGCATATTTACCATCCTCATTTTCAAACAATACGGCAATCTGTCCGGGGGTATGACCATCATACAGTTCTAACCTTATATTTTCATCTAATTGAATATCTTCGAGAACAAACTTCAATTGTCCAGCATCATATACAGGTTCAATATTATCTGCGAAAAATGACCCTTTCTCAAAAAGTGATGGCTTGCGATAATTATTCCACTGTTTTAGACTAACGTGATATGTGGCGTTCGGGTATGCAGGAACAGCTTCATTGTCATCATTTAATATAGTGCTTCCCCCACAATGATCAAAATGCAGGTGAGATATGATCACGTCTGTCACTTCTTCCGGCTCATAGCCTATTTTACGTATTTCATTACGAATATCTACTGTATTGTGTGGTTGAAAGAATTTTAATTTGTTATTGTGTTTATTACCCAGACCGTTATCAATTAGGATACGGCGAGATTCGGTTTCGATAAAAAGGCAGCGCATCGACATAACGCACATATTGTTTTCGTCTGTTTTATACTTGGCAGACCAATACTTTTTTGGTACAGCGCCAAACATAACACCTCCATCTCCCATGAAATATCCCGATTCAATAATATGATACTTGAGCATAATTGTTGTATTTTTGTAGCAAATTTAATATTTCGAAGTGATATTTGATTAAATGATTGTTTGATTTGCATGAATTAATCAGTAGCTGAACGAAAATTTGTAAGAATGAGAATTCCCGTAAAGAGAGAAAATATTGCAGAATATCTGCTATTTATGTGGCAGACAGAAGACCTCATAAGAGCATATAAACTTGATATAGATAAAATTCAACAATCAGTTATCGATTCTGTATATCAGTCTGTTGAAGAAAGAAAGAATGCCAGAGACTGGTACGAAGGTTTAATAATAATGATGAAGTCAGAGGGTGTCCAGGAAAAAGGACATCTTCAGATAAATAAAAATATCATTATTGATCTTACTGATATTCATCTACGTCTTCTGAAAGATCCTAAGGAATCAGAATATATTGGAGTGTATTATAACACTCTACCTTATATAGTTGAACTCAGATCTAAAACTACAGATAAAGAGGTTCCGGAACTTGAGACATGTTTCACAGCGCTATATGGTTATATGTTGCTAAATATTCAAAAAAAAGAAATTTCAAAAGAGACACAGGCTGCTATCACTCAAATTACTTCTTTACTCCGTCTGCTTTCAAAAAAATATAAAGAGATCGATCAGCAGGAGTAATGAGCTACATTTTATAAAGCAATAGGAATAAATTTTTTCATAATGGCAATAATTTCAGAGGCAATTAAATTGTTGGGTAGAACAGGTAAAGAGACCCTGAAGCAGCAGTTTTTTTATGGATTGATTGAGAAAAGAGTACTGGTAACAGGCGCTAATGGTCAGCTTGGTAAAGAACTTAAAGAAATATCACAACAGGTAAATATGCCTTTTAAGTTCTATTTTACTGATATGGACAGTCTGGATATTACAGATCGTGACCAGGTTGATGAATTTGTGAGTGTAAACAAAATAGAATATATAATCAATTGTGCGGCATATACTGCTGTGGATAAGGCTGAGTCCGACAGTGACAAGGCCTTTGCAGTTAATGTAAACGGTATTGAAAACATTGCAATAGCTTCGAGAAAATATAACATAAAGGTAATTCATATCTCAACCGATTTTGTTTTTGATGGTGAATCAAGAATCCCTTACAAGGAGAATGACTCTGTAAATCCATTATCTGTTTACGGTGAATCAAAGTTAGAGGGAGAGAGAGTTCTGCAATCAATGTCACCAGAGTGGATAATAATCCGAACAAGCTGGTTATATTCAACATATGGCGATAATTTTGTGAAGTCGATGATACGCCTCATGACCGAAAGGGATTCTCTCAAAGTTGTAGAGGATGAAATTGGGTCACCCACATATGCAGGTGATCTTGCAGAGATGATTATACATATACTTCAATATTCTGAAGAAAAAGACTGGAAAACAGGTCTTTACCATTTTGCAAACAGAGGAGAGGTATCGAGATTTGATTTTGCATTAAAGATAAAGGATGCAACAGGCATAGAGGATTGTGAAGTTTCTTCTATAACATCAAAAGAGTATGGTGCTCCAGCTAAGCGACCTGCATATAGCGTTTTAGATGTTACAAAAATTTCGGGTGCTTTTAAAGTGGAAATCCCAAACTGGGAGGAAAGTTTAATGCGCTGTATAGAAAAACTTAATAGCTATCAATAGAGATAAACAAAATAAAGAAAGAGAAAATAGAATTTAGAATAACCAGATGGACTTGAAAAAAGAGATATTAAAGAGACGGACATTTGCAGTGATTAGTCACCCCGACGCCGGTAAAACTACACTAACTGAAAAGCTTTTGCTTTTCGGAGGTGCAATTCATGTTGCAGGTGCTGTTAAATCAAACAAGATAAAGAAAACTGCCACATCAGACTGGATGGAGATTGAAAAGCAAAGAGGTATATCTGTTGCTACATCTGTGATGGGTTTTGATTATAATGACTATAAAATAAATATTCTTGATACACCGGGACATCAGGATTTTGCGGAAGATACATTTCGTACACTCACAGCAGTTGATAGTGTTATTGTTGTGGTTGATGTGGCAAAGGGGGTTGAGACGCAGACTCGTCGACTCATGGAGGTTTGCCGTATGCGGAACACTCCTGTGATGGTTTTTGTTAATAAACTTGACAGGGAGGGTAAAGATCCATTTGAAATTCTTGATGAGCTTGAAGAGGAGCTGCAGATAAATGTGCGACCCTTAAGTTGGCCAATTGATATGGGTGACAGGTTTCGCGGTGTATATAATATATATAGAAACAGTCTGGATCTGTATAAGCCCAGTAAACAGGTTGTTACAGAGTCGGTGCATCATGACATCGAATCTCCTGAACTTGAGAAACATATATCTGCCGATCTGGCAGGAAAACTGAGAGGTGAGGTTGAGCTTATTACTGAAGTTTACCCTGAATTCAACCGTGATGAATATCTGGCTGGTAAACTTGCTCCCGTATTTTTTGGTTCTGCTCTTAATAATTTTGGAGTAAAAGAGCTGCTGGATTGTTTTGTGGAAATTGCACCTTCACCCCGAAAAATTGAAGCTGTGGAAAGAGTGGTTGAACCACTGGAGGAGGATTTTACGGGCTTTATCTTTAAAATACATGCCAATATGGATCCAAACCACAGATCACGTTTAGCTTTTGTAAAGGTATGTTCAGGAAAGTTCGAGAGAAATGTAAACTATAAACATGTTCGTTTCAACAGAATGATGAAGTTTTCTTCGCCAACTGCTTTCATGGCACAGAAAAAAGAGATTCTTGATGAAGCATATGCCGGAGATATAGTTGGTTTGCCGGATACCGGAAATTTTAAAATTGGTGATACATTAACTTCCGGTGAAGAACTTCACTTCAAAGGTTTACCGAGCTTCTCTCCTGAAATGTTTAAATATATAGAAAATGCTGATCCTCTTAAATCAAAACAGCTTCAAAAGGGAGTAGAGCAGCTTATGGATGAGGGTGTTGCTCAGTTGTTTACTAATCAGTTTAATGGTAGAAAGATTATTGGTACAGTTGGTCAGCTTCAGTTTGAAGTAATTGAATATCGTTTACTTCATGAATACGGTGCGCAGTGCCGCTGGCAACCAATTCAGCTTTATAAGGCTTGCTGGATTGAGAGCGATGATAAGGAGCAGCTTGATGATTTTAAAAAGCGTAAGTATCAGTATATGGCTAAAGACAAGCAGGGTAGGGATGTTTTTCTAGCAGAGTCAAATTATATTCTTATGATGGCTCAGCAGGATTTCAAGAATATCCGCTTCCACTTCAGCTCTGAGTATTAGCCATATGCACTGTAACCTGCTGTAGGGAAGAGATCATGCCCTTGTCATACAGTTTCTTATAGAACAATTCCGTAAGATCATGATTTACTTCCCACAGATCTCTGCTTTTTGCCCATACCCTAACGGTGAATTCAAGCGATGTGGGATTTATTTTGGTCATTCTTGCAAATGGAGAGGGCTGCTTTAGTACTTTTGGGTGAGAACCAGCAATATCTTTAAGCAATGATTTTACCTCATCAATATTACTTCCATAGTCAACGTTAATCACAATGACAGTACGTAGTGTACCATCCATACTCCTGTTATTGATAATATTGCCTGTGGATAAAGGACCATTAGGAATATATACGGTCTTATTGTCACCTGTCCTGAGAATAGTATGTAAAATGCCAATGCTTTCAACTGTTCCCTCAAGGTTCTGTGTAGTTATATAATCACCACCTTTAAAAGGTTTGCTAAGCAGAATCATTACTCCTCCTGCAAAATTTGCCAGGTTATCTTTCATAGCCAGACCAATTGCCAAGCCAACGGAGGCGATTATTGCCGCAATTGAAACCGTTTTTACACCTACTGCATTAATAATTATCATGAATAGAACTGCATACAGGAATGTTTGAAGCACTGTTCTGAGAAATCCTTTTAGAACTGTATCCCAGGAACTTTTGCTTATCACTCTATTGAAGAAACCAACAATCTTTGATATTATAAAACGACCGATTATAAATATCAGAATTGCAACAAAAATGTATATTATTAATTCTATACTCCATGTAAGGGCATTATCAAGGATCTGATTGATATTACCCTCTTTTACCAATTCTCCAAAAGTTAGTGGAGCATTAACTACCAGGCTGTCGACCGGTATTATAGTCTGCAGTAGTGTAGACATTTACATCTATATTTTAAGGATTTGATAAATATTAAACGCAAAAATACAAAAAAACGTCTATTTTTGTTCTTAATATCCCTTGTATGATAAAAATGAAATATATAATTACCCTTTTACTACTCTGCTCAGCAACCCTAAACTCTTATGCACAATCACTTAGTTACATGGATTGGGTTGATCGGTCTGCTAAATATATCGAAAACAATAAGTTAGACAGTGCTGCCATCGCTTTGTACAATGCTATGTCACTTGAACCTGCACATGAAAGTAATCCTGTATTGCTGTTGAATTTAGGGATACTGCAGCGTCAGCTTGGGCAGTATGACGATTCCTATATCTCATTCACAGCTTCGCTTACGAACAATCCGATTCTTGATATTGTTCTACACAACAGAGCGTCTCTTTTGGTTGATATGGGCAGATATGAAGAGGCAATGGAAGATTATAATGCAATACTTGTGGATTTTCCTCATGATGTTGAAGCCTTTTACCGCAGGGGGGTACTTCATCTGGAAAATCATGACAGGGTAAAAGCAGAGGCTGATTTTAAAAGATCTGAGGAGATTGACCCTGACAATATGTTCACTAAACTGAGTAAGGCATTAATTTTAAAACTTGATGACAGATGGGAGGATGCAGAAAAGATTTACACTAATTTGATTAATAATGAACCTAATCCAGATCCTATTTTTTATATGAACAGAGCAGAGTGTTATGTGAATACTAATCAAATGTTTAAAGCATCTGCCGACTTGCGTTCACTTGGTGATACTCAAAGGAATAACCCATATTTTTACTTTTTAAGGGGGAGAGTGCGACTCGAACAATTTGATAAGGTTGCTGCCAAGGCTGACTTTGAAAAGGCTAAAACACTTGGTTATGACTCATCTATTGTGAACGAGTGGCTTAAGAAAATAGAATGAATATTCAGTATTAACTAAAACCAAACTTTATTTACTATGAAATGGGTCAGAAGAAACGATAGTGAAGCCAACTATGAAGACAGAAGAGGCAGGGGTAGTGGAAGAAAGGCTGCAATAGGTGGAGCAGGGGCTATTATTGTTGCTCTGATAGCACTACTGCTTGGTCAGAATCCTTTTGAGGCAGTAAATATGGTGAATAGTATTTCACCAGGGGGTGAATCGACCGAGATTGTTGATCCTTCAAGAGTAAATGAAAATGAAGAGCTAAAAGTGTTCACACTTGGAGTGTTTAATAGCGCAAATGAGGTGTGGAGTGAGATTTTCAGAACTCAACTGCAACAGAGTTATCAAAATCCAACTCTCGTAACATTTACTGATGCCACAATATCTGAATGTGGAGGAGCAACCTCTTCAGTTGGTCCGTTCTATTGTCCGGGAGATCAAAAAATGTATATCGACCTGTACTTCTTTCATCAGCTGAGAAATGATTTTGGAGCAAAAGGTGATCTGGCGATGGCTTATGTTACAGCTCATGAAGTGGGACATCATGTGCAAAAACTACTGGGCATTCTTGATCAGGTTAATCAGTACAGAGGTAGAATAAGTGAAACAGAATTCAACAAGTTAAATGTGAAACTTGAACTCCAGGCTGATTTCCTAGCCGGTGTATGGGTTTATCATGCACAACGTATGAACATAATTAAATTGGAGCCAGGTGACCTTGAGTCAGCAATTAGTGCTACAACTGCTGTAGGTGATGATACAATTCAAAAACGTTCAATGGGATATACTGTACCCGATTCATTTACGCATGGAACTTCTGCTGAACGTACTTATTGGTTCAGACTGGGTATGGAGACCGGTGATATAAGCAGAGGTGACACTTTTAATAATATCTGAAACTGATATTTCATATATTTTCAATTCTGCCTCTGAATGTGAAATATCAGAGTATATAATAATCTACGTTTGTTCAAACTCATCATAATCATTATAGATGACACTGTAATCTATTCGCTGTGGCTTTCCGATCATATATAATCTTATATCTCTCCCAGATATCTTCACCAATAGTACATACGCTGCTCATAATATTATCACCCTTGGTATGTGAAAAATGACTTGAAACTTTATAGAATGTTTACCAAAATATATTTCCATAATTTTGTAACAATCTTTAAGTGAGGGAGATAAATATCACATAACATACATGTGTGAACTGATCTATGCACTCTATGCCAATGATGCCATTTCGCACGGGAAAATAGGTATCCGTAAAATCAGCTCTATATTTCAAGTCCTCTTTCGTGTTTCACTGAATGACATCCATAACAGTTTCCACCGGATGAAAACCCGTGCTGGCTCACGGACATTGTTTTTGGATCAGCTAAAATTTAGTTTGGAGGAATATATGGACAGGGAAGATAATCTGTAATTCTTATCCCTCTTTTCGACAAATGTGTAATATCAATGAATGTGCAGTATCAATCAGTGCTGCACTTTTTCTGCCCCTTTGCCGACGTATTCCTTTAAATTGGACAGGCTTTCTAAAACAAGATGTATAACAGCTTCTACCCGTTGTATGGAACAATCTGCTTCAATCTCCAACTCGTTGATTGCCGTTTCCAGTTTAGAAAGTATTTCATTGTAAAATTTATCCATTCGGGTTGATTAGAAATCTTGATTTTTGGTTTTCAAAACAAACCTAATCTATCTGTTTCCGACTATCAATAAATATTCTAACGTTCAAGTAACCGGGTAAACGAAAGTGATCCCAATTTCCACTTGCCGTCTATCATTACATACACCTCTGTAACCATGAAAGGATTAACAACCTCATTCCCTCCGACAATAGCTGTTAGCCTGATCTTATCAAGAATGATGGCTGTCGTTCCAACAAATTGAACGGATGTTTCCTGTATATCCGCATGCTTGTACTGAATGCCAACGCTTCTGATAGTATTGAGTTCCTGTTCTTTGTTCATCGTAGCGCCCATATGAACGAACATGGCATTTTCGTGAAAGAGTTCATTGAGCGAGTTTACATCCTTTTCGGCCATCCATTGCCATTTTTGTTTGGAAAGGTTGATGAGTTCCTGTTTCGTTTGTTCATCAAACGTTGTCTGCTGCTGTGCATTTATTGCCTGAATGCTTGCCATGAAAAAGCCAAGTACGATAATAATAGTTTTCATACCAATAGTTTTACTTGTTGTAGCTGTAATAATCTTTATCACTAACCGGTTCGTACCATACCTCAGGCCCCATATTGCTACGGATTCCTATGGCGAGGTGCTCCATTGGGCTGTCGGGTGTTGCTCCGTGCCAATGGACGACATCGGATTTGATTTTTTATAATTCTGTGATTAAAAATTTATTTTTTGTTTTAATTGTTCTGTATATAAATCAATGCGGCGCATTTCATTTGGAATATCAATTGCCTGCGGACAATGCGGTTTGCATATATCACAGCCTATACAATGGTTTGATTGGCGCAACTTGGGAATGCTGCGGTCATACCCGATAAGGAATGCCCGGCGGGCTTCTCTATAATTCTTATCCTTTGCGCTAAGGAGCCTCTGCCCAGCACTTATTATACGATTGTAATGTCCGAAAACCCCCGGAATATTAACTCCATACGGACAAGGCATGCAATATTGACATTCGGTACATTCGATATAATCATCGTTCATCATGATATTCGTTACTTTTTCCAATGCGGTATATTCCGTTTCGCTTATCGGTTCGAGAGGGGAATAAGTACGTATATTCTCCTGTAAATGTTCCATATATACCATTCCGCTTAATACCGTAAGCACGCTTTCCGGTGTGCCCGCATACCGGAAAGCCCAAGATGCGGCGCTATCCTGCGGACGTAGTTCTTTCAGTAGATTTGCTGCGGGAGTACTTAAACGGGATAATCGCCCACCCAAAAGAGGCTCCATGATAACAGCCGGAACATTCTTCTTTTCTAACTCCCCTAACAAATATTCCGCATTGGTATTCCAACCGGAGGCATGCTGCCAATCTATATAGTTTAATTGTATTTGAACGAAATCCCACTGAATACCCATAGCCAGCAAGTAGTCGAAAACTTCAACTTCACCATGATAAGACCACCCCAAATTACGGATACGCCCTGCTTTGCGTTCTTCTAACAGGAAATCAAGTAATCCATTATCAAAAAAACGTTTTTTCAAATCGTCCATTCCTCCCAATCCAACACCATGAAGGAGGTAATAATCGAGATAATCTACCTGCAAATCATGCATGGATTTACGATACATCGCTATTCCCGCTTCCAACGAGCGGGAAGCGTCTGCTCTGTGATTGGACATTTTGGTTGCTATGAAAAATTTATCCCGTGGATGACGTTTCAGGGCAATACCCGTTGCAGTTTCAGACCATCCTCTTACATATACCGGTGCAGTATCAAAATAATTAACGCCATGAGCAATGGCATAGTCCACAAGGTCATTTACTGTGTCCTGATCGACCTCCTCCTCCCCGCTACCATCCGTTTTTTGACGCAAAGGCCAACGCATACAGCCATATCCCAAAAGGGAAACCCTGTCACCGGTATGAGGATTTACACGATAAGCCATTTTATCTGTCGGAACTTCGCCTATTGAACCCCCTTCGGCTGATACTGTATTGTTGGGTTTGCATCCGACAAAGGCAGTAGCTGTTACAACTGAACCTGCGCCTAATGTTTTGAAAAAATTCCGGCGGCTTAATTCTTTTCTGTTTTTATCTTTATTCTCCATATCAGATTTTATACTGCATGATGATTTACGTTTCCTTCCACGTAAATAGCACTGAACGGACGTGCGGGACAGAGGTTCTCACAAGCTCCGCACCCGATACATAGTTCTTTATCAATTACAGGAATTTTCAATGAATCGCTGAAATCAGGGTCGCGAGCCACTAATGTGATAGCACCCGTGGGGCAATGACGTTCGCAGTTATGGCATTGTACTTCATCGGTATTCACCACGCAATTGTCTTTAATCCAAACAGCCAGACCAATTGATATGGCAGATTTATCAGCAACTGTGATGGGTTTTATGGCATTTGTAGGACATACCTGGGAACACTCTACACATTCCGGACGACAGTATCCGTCTTCAAATGTCATTTCGGGTTGCATAAAAGCTGCCAGTTTACCTGAAGGAACTAATATATTGTTAGGGCAAGCCGAAACGCAGAGTTGACAGGCAGTACAATGATTCTTCATGTTTCTTGCACTCAAAGCTCCGGGCGGTACAATAGGTGTTTTCCTGTCGGGAGCCTTCTTGTCCGCTATCTCCGCCAGTCCGCCATCGACATGAAGTTGTTGCGCTTTCAACGTACTGTTGACAGCCAATATCCCCAATATGGAAAGCATATTGCGACGGGAAAAGTCTTCCGTACTATTTTCCATATTTGAAGAATTATCTATGAATATTGGTTTCAGTGCATTCTTTTTCGCTCTTGTTTTCACTGGAACATATTTCATCGCTCCGAATTTGCATTTTTCAATACAGTTGAAACAGGTTACGCAACGGCTATGATCAACACTCATTGTTTTCACATCTATACAGGAAGCCTTGCAACCTCGTTCACAGGCTTTACATTTAGTACATTTCTCTTCGTCAAAAGTTAGCCTGAAGAGGGAGAACTTTGACAGTAAACCAAGAAATGTTCCCACAGGACAGATGGTATTACAATATGTGCGCCCATGTCGCCATGCAAGAACGCCGATTATGATTGTTGTTATTGCTGCTACACCAAATATAATCCACCCTTTAATCCATATATCAGTTGAATAAAACGCATAACTATCTGCGCGTTCTGCAATTAAAGCCAGGATATTGTTCCCCATACGATAAAGTGGAGCAAAGAAGTTTGATGCTATACGACCGTATCCCGCATAAGGATCGAGTAATGAAACTACCACACTTATTCCTGCTATCGTTGCAATAATAAACAACGCCAAAACACCATATCGCAACCATGATTTGGCAACAGAATAGCGGAAACGGTTTTTCTTCCCTTTTCTTCGTCCTGATATATTCGATACACCATCTTGGAAAACACCCAGAGGGCAGACAACAGAACAGTAAATCCTACCGAAAAGCAAAGTCGGAACGATAAGGCTGAGGATCACAACTATATTTGTTGCCAGTATAGCTGGCACAAGCTGTATTTTAGCCATCCATCCAAACCACACATGAAATGTTCCTGTAAAATCAAGGAACAAGAGAGTTAGTAACAAAAACAATATAGAAGCGGTTATTCTTCTGATTTTTTTGAGCATGAAGATTTATATTATGGTTTATTCTTTAACACCAATTTTTTGAATCCACTTAACTACTTCATCTTTTGCAACAGCTAAATTGTTTCGTGAAACGCTGTAACCATCCAAGATTTTAGCTCCTTTTTCCAATTCAGTAATTGTCTTAATAGCTTGTGAAAATCGGCTACCTCCATGTGTACAAAATGGAACAATTGTTTTTCCGCTGAAATCATATTCATCGAAGAAAGAATAAAGAGGCATCGGCATATCATACCACCAATTTGGAAAACCAATAAAAATCACATCATATTTATCTAAATCTTTGATTTTTGTAATGAGCTTCGGACGAACCTTGGATTCATTTTCTTTTTTGGCATAATCAACAAGTTCTTTATGCGTTCCAGGATATTGTTGAACGGTTCTTATTGCAAACAATTCTCCTTTGGTAGCTTGTTGGATAATAGCTGCAATATATTCTGTATTTCCCTGCAGTTTACCGTCTGCAACGATACGGCTTGCTCCCGATGAAGTATCTACACCGTCGGTTTCAGGCATAGTAAAATAAGTGATAAGGATTTTCTTATCACTTTTTGACGATTGAGCCTGCATTTGCAAGCAATTTAAGAGCAGGATAGCTGTAGCTATCAATAATATTTTTACTCTCATTCTATTTTATTCTATATATTTCTTCCTGTTTCATAGGCTTCTTTGACGATTGGTTTCCCATAATAGGATAGGCTATTCAGCCTTGTAGCTGTAATAATCTTCATCACTAACTGGTTCGTACCATACTGCAGACCCCATATTGCTACGGGTTCCTATTGCGAGATGCTCCATTGCACTGTCGGGTGTTGCTCCGTGCCAATGGACGACATCGGGTTTGATAGGGATAATATCTCCTTTTTTGATTAACTGGATAGGTTTGCCTCTCTCCTGATAATATCCCTCTCCGGCTATAACAATCAGAATTTGACCTCCGGGGTGTGAGTGCCAACTGTTGCGGCATCCGGGTTCAAAAGTTACATTTCCAAGTGTACAGTCGAAATTTTCGGTATCAGTCATCAGCCATTGCAGGTAGGCAATTCCCTCGAAGTTGTTGTTGCTAATTTCTTCACCTTTAGGAAAAATCGCATTTAACTGGACATCATTACTACTTTCCATTGTACTTTCATTATTACCGGACTTGTTGCTGCATGCTGTCATGATAACTACAAGACATGCCGAAAAAATCACTTTTAATTTATTCATAATATTTCTTTTTAAAGGTTGGTTTGATAAAAGCTAACCAGTTTCTTTACTGCTTGTGATACATATTCGGGCTTCCAATAGGTTTGTATATGGGTAGCCCCATCAATCAGGAACAGTTCCTTATTTTTTGCATTAGTTGCCTTGCTGAATGCTTCATCCGTCATGTATTTGGTATCGGCCTTGCTACCTGCCATCATCAAAAGGGGTTGATTGATCATATCCATGTTCGTGGCGGCATCCCATGTCATTAAGTCAAGCAAACTGCTCATTGTATAAAGGAATGTTGAATTTGGATGTGCGTGTGTCCTGTAATAATACACATATCCCTCACGATACAGGTCTGTTGATGTTTTAGCGATTTCCTCATCGGTTATGCTTGCCACACCGGCATAAATTATCTCACCTCCGGCAGCTTCCTGTGCACGTGCTTTGGTAGCTTGTTCGAGACGTTCCTGAATGGTGTTCAATTGTGAGTTCTGAAAGCCGTTACGCCTAACCTCACCGGAGTTGAACATACTTAAAGTTGCGACGGCCTTGAACCGCTTATCCGATTGAGCGGCTTTCAGCGTATAACCTCCACCTCCGCATATACCTAATATACCCAGACGATCCGCATCAACCCCTGCGTATCGGGTAATAAAATCAGCCACACCGTGAATATCCTCCGTGCGGTATGCAGGATTATCGGTATGACGGGGTTCACCGCCACTCGCTCCCTGATAGGCTGCATCAGCAGCAATGGTAATATAGCCGTGTTCAGCTAACCGTTGTGCATATAATCCCGAAACTTGCTCCTTTATACCTCCATTGGGGTGCGCAACTACTATTGCCGGATATTTCTTCGATGGGTCATAGTCGGCTGGTGTATAGACATTGGCTGCAATATCTATCCCATTCAGTTTATAGGTAACCGGGTGAATATTCACTTTTCCTTTTTCATTTCGGGTTATTGCACCATCGTACACGAGGCCATAGGGGTTTTGTTGACGCTCATTCTGAACGGACTGTGCTTCTACCATATCTGTAGCTGCTATTGACGTTGCTATTGCGATTATTGACGTTATTTTCTTCATTCCTTTAAAATTTAATTTTTGATACACACTGATCCTTTTTATTATTTATCCAATCCTTTTTCTTTTAACCATCCGGATAACTGGTCGGCAATTTCAACATTGTTTAAATCGGAGAAAGGAAAATGTGTATTGCCTTTAATCCCAATTTCCGGCAAGTGCACCACGGTGGCATCACCACCGTGCTTATTGATGGTAGCCTCCCAGATCCTTGCCATCTCCAGTCCCGAACGCCAATGGTCTTTGTTCCATACGGTTGTCGGTTCCTCGGCAATGTTGTCCCCGTAGTATATGATGATGGGTATTTTCGTCAACCTCTTAAAATCGACAAGCGGTATTTCCACTCCATTCAATGCGCCAAAAAGACCGGATGATTGTATTGGTGAGGGCAATTCTCCCTCGGGGAATACAAAGCCGCTGTACGGCTCATAAGCTACTACCGCCCTGACCTTATCGTTTTTTATTGCCGTAAGCCAACCCGGGCCGCCTCCCTGCGAGTGGGTAACCAGAATACCATCACCCACCTTGTCGAATAACTGCGAAATGGCGTCGGTAACGACATTGGCGTCAAAATTACCCGTGTTGGGGGTCATCTGCCTGAAAAACTGTTCCAGCGAAGCATCATCTTTCGGAAACTGTACACCGGGGAAATAATCGGGATAGTTGCCTATCCTGAATTGTGTAAACCAGAACTGTTCATCAGGGGTAGGCATAATGGTGGCCTCTACGGAGCTTTTACCCGCCTCGCCACGTCTTGGCTGGTCGAGCAAATAAACTCCGAACCCTCTCCTTAGAAAGATATTCTGAAAACCCTCCCGCCCGTCGGGTGTTGTCTCCCACGTTTTCTTTGACTGTCCTGCCCCATGTAGGAAAATCAGGGGTAGCTTCCTGGCCTTTGGTGGAACCTGATAAAATACATAGGCATGGTCGCCGTGAAAGGTCTGCCCGTCGGGGTTCAACGGGTTTGCCAAATCGAAGTTTCCCGGTTCGGAAAATTTTGTTCCACCTACGGCAAAACTGCCTTGCATTTCAATAACCAAAGGTTCCTGTTTGCCTGTATCTTTTACGTTCTCTGTATTTGTACAGGCGGTCAAAGCTCCAATTAACAATAAAAATGATATTTGTTTCATAATACACTTACTCTCATTCTTTTTGTTTTTATTCGGGCAATTCAGAAGTACCTAACCATTTTACCATTGCAGGGTCTCTGTGGCTGAAAAACAATGTTTCTTTGGTGTCCAAAGTTTGGATTACTGACATATCGTCTGCCGATAGCTCAAAATCAAATACGTTAAAATTTTCTTCAATTCTTTCTTTACGC
Source organism: Lascolabacillus massiliensis (assembly GCF_001282625.1). Lineage (NCBI taxonomy): Bacteria > Pseudomonadati > Bacteroidota > Bacteroidia > Bacteroidales > Porphyromonadaceae > Lascolabacillus > Lascolabacillus massiliensis. The sequence goes on along the minus strand of NZ_CTEJ01000002.1, from coordinate 97,408 downwards.
ACCGATTTTGGGATTACTGCAACACCTCTTTGAATAAGCCAGCGTAACACTACTTGTGCAATGGATTTGTTGTACTTCTTACCAATGGAAGCCAATAGTTCGTTTTTAAAAAGGTCATTCTTGCCCTCTGCGAATGAAGCCCAAGACTGAATTTGTACTTTGTTTTCTTTTAGGAATTGCTGTGTTTCAATTTGCTGATTGAAAGGGTGCGTTTCTATCTGATTAACGGCCGGTACAATTTCATTGAATATAATCAAATCCATAACCCTGTCTGGGTGGAAATTGCTAACGCCAATAGCCCTTATTTTTCCTGCTTTGTACAGTTCTTCCATTGCCCGCCAAGAACTATGAATATCGCCTATTGGCTGATGAATAAGATATAAATCCAAATAATCCAACTGCAATTTGTTCAGGGATTTTTCAAAGGCTTTTTTTGTCTTTTCGTAGCCTGTGTCCGTTGCCCAAAGTTTGGTAGTGATAAACAGTTCATTTCTCGCCACACCGCTTTTTTTGATTGCATTGCCTACGGCTGTTTCGTTTCCGTAAACTGTGGCTGTATCAATTAGGCGGTAGCCTGTTTGTATTGCGGTTAAAACGCTTTGCTCACACTCTGCAAGATCTGTTACCTGAAAAACACCCAAACCTAAAATGGGCATTTTTACACCGTTATTTAATATTACTTCTTCCATTTTTTACTTTGATTTATGAGTTTTAATTACACCGTCCAAAACTTTCTGTGCTGATTTTGCTTCTTTTTTTCCTATGGTTGATTTAATGATATCTACAAACTGTTGTAACTGTTCGGGTGTTAAACCTACATTCAGGCAAATCGCCAAATGCGAACGGAGCATCGGCTCTGCATTGCCAATCGAGCTGATTACCGAAACTGTTACCAGTTCTCTTTCGGCATAGGTAAGTACATCCCTTTCAAAAATATCCGCGAACAGGTGTTCTTTCAGGAAAGTGTCTATGGTCGGTGCAAAAGCCGAATATCCCGAAAGTGTTTCGGGTTGGGGTGTTTGGGTGAGTTCTCCTAAAATCTTCTTACCCCTTTCATACTTGTTACCATCATCGTTTATGGGAGAGGCATCCGCACCCAATTCATCGGTAATACCGTTGGCTTTCCTCTCGTCCAGCACTTCCATGAAAGTTTGCAGTCCACGGATACTGCGGGGAAATCCGCAATAAGCGTAAAGATGTACCAATGCTTCCTTTATCTGGTTGACAGTAAGTCCGGCATCAAGTCCGGCATTCAGTTCTGTTTTTAACTTCTCCAAATCACCTTTAGCGGTAAGTGCGGAAATGGTGATTATCTTTCTTTGTTTCTCGTCCAACATTTTGTTTTGTGCATTTATATTACCGGATATACCCAGTAACAGCGTGATTATTGCTACGTATAAACTTATTTTCTTCATTTTCTTATATAGTACGTTTGTCTTCCTATTATTAATCCTCCAAAACCATGTTTGAAATCATTCTCTCAAGTTGTTCGATAGGTACATTGTAGAAACGTTGATCTTTATTCAATGAACGCATTACCCCCATCTCTGCATCGCTTAATGTAAAGTCGAATATTCGGATATTCTCCCTGATATGATTTGGATCAGTTGCACCGGGGATTACTGAGAACCCCTCCTGTGTGTGCCATCGAAGGATAACTTGTGCTATACTTTTGTTGTGCGCATCTGCAATTGTTTTGATAGCTGGGTCTGATAGCAGCTCTTCATTTCCGTGACCTAACGGATACCAACATTCCAAAATGATTCCATAAGGTTTTATCTTCTCCCGTATATCTTGCCGTTGGGCATAAGGATGACATTCAATTTGCAGTGCGACAGGTTTAATCTTCATACCATCTACGATGGCACGAAAACCCTCGTCGGTAGCATCAAAATTACTGATCCCTAATGAACGTACCTTTCCTGCTTCAACAGCCTTTTCCATCGCTTTCCAGGCACTTACATAGTCGCCTATAGGTTGATGAATATAAAGTAGGTCGATATATGTTGTTTGAAGCCTTTCCAGCATTTTATCTATTGATTCAAGAGTATTGCCATTGGCATAATCCGATGGCCATAATTTACTTGCAATCCAAAACTCTTCACGTGGAATACCACTTTCAATCATGGCTTCACCGAGAACACGTTCGACCCGATATACATGAGCCGCATCAACATGCCGGAAACCATTCCGAAAGGCTTCAAGACACGCTTCTTTTGCTATTTCCTGGGTTGGAATAGCGAAAGTTCCTATTCCTAATTGTGGCATTTCTAAACCATTATTTAATTTTATCATTGGAACAGTAGCACTCATATCCTGTGCGTATGTGCCATGCACGCTTATTATCTGTAAACCCAACAAAAGAAACGATACGATCAGGTATCTTCTTTTTAATTCTCTATTTCCCATGATGCAAATTTTTATAAATTAATTATTTACTGTTATTACTCCGATTTCATTCAGCCAATTTGTAACATCGGCATTCTTGTCTATTGTCCCAAATCCATCCAGATGCTTGGAATTAGGTGTTAGTTCTACTATTTTAGCCAATGTTTCATCCCTGTAGGTTTCTTCATAAGTACAAAATGGTATAATTGTTTTCCCGGAAAAATCGTAATTATCACTTTTCAGAAAAGACCATATCGCCATAGGTGCAGTATGCCACCATACAGGACAACCAACAAATACGATATCATACTCGTCCATATCTTCTACAACCGTTTTTAATTCGGGACGCACGCCTTTGTCCCGTTCTTCCCTTGCTACTTCGGTACATGTTTTATATTCCGTAGGATATGGTTTGACAGTTTCTATCCTGAACAAAGTACCACCAGTATGCTTTACTATATTTTCAGCAATCTGTTTTGTTGTTCCACCCCAACTAAAGAAAGCTACAAGAATTTTGTGGCCTGTAACCTCCGATGGTGTTTTGTTGTTATTTGTTTCTGAAAACGCAGCTGACGAAAATCCTATTAATGCCATAAGTATTATAAAATAAATCCTCATGATTATTTAACTAAAGCTATTTCCCGTAACCACTCTTTTACGTCCTCTTGTACTTGTTTCTCTTTTTCTCCTTCCATCACGAACAAAATTCCGTCCCTTTCGACACCGCCTTTGGTTGAATAACCCCCCAATAGGGTGCTATTGGGGCATAGTTCCTCTATAGTACGGAAACCGCTACCCACACCGTAACCGGCATGAGTATTAAAAGGAATGATAACCTTTCCGCTTAAATCATATTCGTTCAGAAAACTTTTCATCGGTGGCGGCAATTGCATCCCCCAGGTTGGGAAACCGACAAATATATAGTCGTAGGTTCCGATGTTATCAATCTTTGTTTTGAGTGGTGGCAGATAGCCAGTCCTGTTTTCTTCGGCTACCTGATTAACGGTTGTCTGGTAATGTTCGGGATAGGGGGTTACCAGTTCCAATGCGACCAATGTACCACCCACGTTCTTTTGGATCATTTCAGCTACTGCCTGTGTATTTTTAGTCCGTGACAAATAGACGATCAGTGTCCGTTCGGGATCTATTGTTGATTCTGAAACCGCCGGTTGATCGTCCCTACATGATGAAGTGAGAAGAACAGTCGCCAACCCTATTATATGGATAAATGATGTAAACATTTTCATTATTGTTATTCTTTTTCAGTTCAATCCAAATTCTTTTGTTTCAACCATTCTGACAATAAATCTGCTATTTCGATATTATTGAGGTCTGAAAACGGAAAATGGGTATTACCTTTAATCCCGATTTCAGGCAGATGCACTACTGTTACATCACCACCATACTTGTTTACTACATCCCTCCATTTCCTTGCCATTTCCAGACGGGTGCGCCAGCCATCGATGCCGGGGTTTTCTATCTGTTTTTCAGGAATAAAGTCGCCATAGTATATGATGATGGGGATTTTTGTGAGTTTCATAAAATCCTCCATCGATACACTATTGGCTGTAAGTGCTCCCGAGGAACCGGGTATAGGATCGGGCACTTCGTCCTCGGGGAATACAAACCCGCTTCCGGGTTCATAAGATGCGATAGCCTTTACATTGGGATTACCTATGGCGGTCAACCACCCGAACCCTCCCGAATGGGAGTGTGTTACAAGAACACCTTTACCTATTTTGCTGAAAAGTTCTGAAATTGAGGAAGTGATTACCTGCGTATCAAATTCTCCCATATTCGGGGTCATTTGCCGGAAATACTGGTTGAGTGTTTCTGGACTTCTGTCAAATTGTACGCCCTCGAAAAAATCAGGCCATACACCCAACCGGAACGTACTGAACCACTCCTGCTCGTCCGGGATCGGGTTTATGGTAACCGGTACGGTACTGCGCCCGGCATTGCCCCGTCTGGGTTGGGTAATGAGATATACACCAAAGCCACGACGCAGGAAAATATTCTGAAATCCTTCCCGTCCGTCGGGGGTTGTCTCCCATGTTTTCGAGAATTGTCCTATGCCGTGCCAGAACACCAAAGGCAGTTTGCGGGATTTGACAGGAATTTGATAGGTAATATATGCGTGATCACCGTGGAAAGTCTGTCCCTCCGGTGTACGGGTGATCGGGTTGAATGTCCCCGGATTGGTGATTACACTCCCGCCCACGGCAAAACTACCCTGCTGTTCAATTACCAGAGGTTCCTTTTTCGGATCGACCCACTTTTCAATCACGTCCAATCTTGCTTTCTTCGGGTCATGCGTTCCTGCAGCCGAACCGTCGAGACTGAACTCGATTATTTCGTTACTTTGAGGATTATAAAGAGGCCACTCGGGTAATCCGCTACCGTTAGGATTGCCGGTCTTTGCAAAGTTTGCCCAGTAGGTATTCATCATCCTTGCCACCTCCCTGTCTTCGGGTGTTGGGGTATCTGCGCCACGACGGGTTTCGAGTGTGTTAAAGACATAGGGAATTTCAGAGGCGTGTGGGGCTCCGTTCGGGAAACGTTCACGCATGGCGGCAGGAACGTAGGAGAAAAGATAAACATAGGCAGGTATATCTTTTACAGCAAAGGCTTTTGCTGTAAAACGGGCAGGCTCCGCCCAAACCTTGTCGGTGGTTACCATCGTCATCAATTCGGGAAAATCCCTTGTTCCATCGGGATCATAAGCGGCTATGGCTTCACCTTTCAGATTACCGAAAAGCGACAGCAATTCTTCCTTTGAATTGGCATTGATGAACCCTCCGGGAACTTCCGCACTATTCGAGCCGATAATAATCGGAATATTTGGCTGCCTGCCGCCTTTGTAAGCACTTTCTGCCGTTTCAACCACCAGTTTGCCGTCGAGTATCGGGCCCGAATAAATGGGGATTGAAGCGGAACCGTGGTGTTCTATTCCACCATCCACGATTTCCTCCACACTTAGCGAACGGAGTTTTGCGAGTGCGTTTGCGTCCGTACCGTCGATCCCGTGCTTGCGTGCAAAATTGATACCGATGGTTTCAGCCGAAACGGGATAATGCGGGTCGGCATTTTCCTCACGTATCGGCCTGCCGGTCAATACACCATCACGTCCACCACCGGATTCGATGATTGCTTTATGGAAAAGGCCTTTTGCCGATGGAATGGATAAAAGCGAATGTACCGATACACCACCGGCAGATTCACCGAAAACAGTAACATTATCGGGATCATCACCAAATGCGGAGATATTATCCCGTACCCATTTGAGAACTGCGATCTGATCCATGTAGGCATAGCTGCCTTTCGGTTCTTCGGGATGTTCTTCACTCAAAGCCGGGAAAGCAAAATGACCGAGGCGCCCCAGCCGGTAATTGAAAGTTATCAGGACTACTCCCTGACGGGCAAACTGTTCTCCCCAAGAGGAAGGGTCGGCTCCGCTTCCTCCCACGAAAGCACCGCCATGTACCCACACCATCACCGGAAGTTTCGCATCCTGTCCTGCTCCGGCCGGTAGCCAGATATTAAGGTAAAGGCAATCTTCCGATGATCCCTGCGCTATTTGTCCGGAACCACGTGGCCATCCGGCCTGTGCGCAGTTTGACCTGAACTCGCTGGCATCGAGTTCTCCCTGCCACGGTTGCACGGGTTGTGGCGGTCTCCAGCGGTATTCTCCCATCGGTGGTGCGGCATAGGGTATTCCTTTGAAACTGGCAACACCGTCCTGCGTAATCCCCCTGACAATCCCGGATGAAATACGGACAGTGGGAAACGAAGCCACAACATTGCCGATCACTCTGTTTTGCGCCTGCAAAGAACTTCCGATGATAATTATAAGAACGACAAGTACCTTTTTCATACGATTTTTTTATTTTTTCATTTCGGTGTATGGAACTCGCGATAATCATCATCTTGGGTGTAATGATGTTCATGCTCGTTTCATACTCTTATATATTATTTTATTGCATATACTTTTTATCAATTACAAATTTCGGGCTTTAGGATATTATAGTCGTATACGTATTACTGTTTGTTCTACCAATATTACTGATTATCACGTAAAAATAACTGATTGTCTGTCTGAATGATTAAATTTGTACTAACAAATTATGACGGCAATGAAAAAGGTTCTCAATTTTGATACAATTAGCAAGTATAATGATTTTAACAATCACGAAACGCTACATCCGTTAGTGAGTGTGATTGATTTCTCGAAAGCAAAGGAACGGACAGGAAATAAAATGAATTTCGGTATTTACTGTATTTTTCTGAAAGAGGTTGTTTGTGGTGATTTGAAATACGGACGTCATTATTACGACTATCAGGAAGGGACATTAGTCTTTATTTCCCCCGGACAGTTTATAGACGTTGAAAATAAAACGGACTTATACCAACCGATGGGGAATGCACTTGTTTTCCATCCCGACCTGATACGTGGCACTCCCCTTGCCGGACGTATGAACGATTATACTTTTTTCAACTACAACACCAACGAAGCGTTACACTTGTCGGCAAAGGAACAGCATCTGGTGTTGGATTTGTTTTCTAAAATAAATGACGAACTGCAACATTCGGTTGACAAGCATAGCAAAACGTTGATTGCCTCCAGCATAGAACTTTTCCTGAATTACTGCAAACGTTTTTATGACCGTCAATTCATAACCCGTGAGGATGTCAATAAAGGTATTCTGGAGAGATTTGAAAATTTATTGAACGGTTACTTTTCATCGGATAATCCTACGGAAATAGGGTTGCCTTCTGTGGCTTACTGCGCTGACGAACTTAACCTCTCTGCCAATTATTTTGGAGATTTGATCAGGAAAGAAACGGGAAAATCTGCGCAGGAATACATCCAAGCCAAAATCATTGACGTTGCCAAAGACAAACTTTTCAATAGTGATAAGACTATCAACGAGATTGCTTATGAATTGGGGTTTAAATACCCGCAGCATTTCAGCCGGATGTTTAAAAAAGCGGCCGGCACTTCTCCAAGTGAGTATAGGACAAAGAATTGATATGTGGTTTTAAAGATAATCGTTAAAGACCCCGAGGCATTTAATGAATTTGTTTCTAATAGGACTTTCCGCAATACTGCATATGAGTAATTTGGTATATAAAACAAACTACAGAACTGCCCTTTTCAACTGTTGATTATCCCTGCTGTATCAAATGCTGTAAGCCGGGGTCATTCTTGATACGCTCCAGTTCACTTTCTACAATCTGCATAACGTCCGCTTTAATCTGCCTGTAATTGGCTTCAATTACCTGTTTCATATTGTCGTTACCGTGTTCATTGGTAAAAGATCGTATCTCCGGTATTTTTTTGTAGGCTTTCATTTCGGCAATTACCTTATCATTGTCCACCACGATTTCAGCATGAAATATTTTCTGTTCGATACGCTCGTCAAAGTTATCCGTTACAGCTCCGACGAACTGCCCCTGTGAGAGTGTGGATATTTTGGATGCAGGTATCAGGCTATCCATTTGGGTGGATATGGATGTGGATTTATCATTGCGATTAATACTTATACTTTGACGTTTTTGCAATACCTTACCAAAACGTTTACTTAAATTTTTCGCCGTTTCACCCACTACCTGCCCGCTGAAAATATTTCCAACTATGTTCTGTACAACTCGTGCTTCTTTATCCCCATAGTCTCTACTCAATTGACTAAAATCTTGGAAACCAAGGCATACGGAAATAAAATTGGATCTCGCAGTTGCGATCAGATTGGAAAGTCCCATCCAGAATATGGATGAAAGCTCATCGACTATAACAGAGCACTTTAACTGATGCTTTTTATTGATAATTTTTACAATTCGGGAGTTGTACAAACCCAGAGCGGCGGAATAAATATTTTGTCTGTCGGGGTTGTTGCCTACACACAAAATTTTGGGTTCTTCAGGGTTGTTGATATCTAACGAAAAATCATTACCCGACATTGTCCAGTAAAGTTGCGGCGAAATTACCCTTGACAAAGGAATTTTTGCCGATGCGATCTGCCCCTGCAACTGCTCTGCGGCTCCCCCTTGCCATGCATCCATAAAAGCTGACAGGTAGTTTTCCAATTCAGGATATGAAGTAAGGATGGTAAATACGTCTTCATACTTTTTATTCAGTAGTTCTATCGTGTGCGGAAACGTACAATACTTCCCGTTTTCATAGATTTTCAAATACCAAATGATTGCAGTGAGCAGCACGATTGGGCTTTCCACAAAAAAATCCCCTTGCTTGCTTATCCACGTCCTGTTCAAGTTCAGCATGATGGTATAAGCTGCTTCATAAGCATCGGATATATCCGTCATAAAGGAGGGATTGATTGGGTTGCACCGGTGGCTTCGGCGTGGGTCATCGAAATTGATAACGTAAAATCGGGGTTTTACCTTATATTTATCGGCATGTTTGAGTAGGTGATTGTAGGCAATGGTTGAAAGGTCATCAAATATTTTATCGCTTATCCAACTTTCGCCGATTAATCCGTCAGGGATATTTTCATAGTCCTGAAACATAAATTCGGGGTCTGCCTCGTCATTGTGCAGTTCCCTGCAAGCGATGTAAAATTCTTCCTTGTCTGCATAGTCGGACAGGTTTAACCATTTTCCGAATATTGAACCTGCATTATATTTTCCGTATGTGCCGACATATATACTCGCTTCTGATGTGTTGATTTGATGTGCCATTTCTTTACTGTTTAATTGTTGATTGATTTTTTTTGATTTATTCGGCAATGAGAGGAGATGTTGTTTTGTTTCAATACCATTTTTCCAATGCTTTTAATCCTCATGCCTGACATTTTTTTTATTCGTGTAAAGAGCTGGAGTATGTTATGTTTCGTTTCGTGAGCATGAAAGGTTAGTGTTTAGGCGACAGAAGGTTTTGGAAAAAAAATACTACCCAACGGGCTGGAGATTTTTTTATCAAACTTGCTTGACCTTTTGTCGGCGTTAAGAACACGGTCATACCTTTGCTCCAGTGAAACGAACATAAACCATACAGGCTTTTTGCATAAAAATCAATCGTGGAAGCAATGAGGATGGCATTGGTAGAATGGTTCTAAAAAGGCAAACAAAGCCAAATAATTCTACTGAAAACCATTCTAAAACACACAGTTTATCAACTCTTTAAGTTTGTCGATGCGGAGTTTTCTCCATTTGTAACAAGCAAAAAGAGTTGAATATGGAAGATGATAAAACGAACGATTTAACTCCTGAAAGAGTAGTTCAAATCTTAAAAAAGAAAGGAACGGAGGTCGATATTGAGGAAGCGAAAATTATCTTGGTATTTGTCAAGAAAATTGCTAATATTGCAGTAAATCAATATTTAAGGGGAAACCTTTAGTCTTATAAAAAATGATGTGATGAGAAAAGCTGATTTATATATACGTGTATCCACCGATGAACAAGCAGACAAAGGTTATTCGCAACGTGACCAAGAAGACCGTTTAAGAAAATATTGTGAACTCAAAAGCATTTCAATAAGGAATATCTATGTAGAAGACCATTCGGCTAAATCTTTCAATCGCCCTGAATGGCAAAAATATTTATCAAATCTACGTAAACTAAAAAATAGTAAGGTCGGGACTTTGTTGCTTTTTACAAAATGGGACAGGTTCAGTAGGAATGCAGGTGACGCTTATTAAATGATTAACCAACTGCGGAAATTAGGTGTTACCCCCGAAGCAATAGAACAACCTTTAGACCTGACTATTCCCGAAAACAAAATTATGCTTGCATTTTATCTTGCCGCACCGGAAGTTGAAAATGACAGACGAGCGTTGAATGTTATTCATGGAATGCGCAGGGCGAGAAAAGAGGGACGGTATATGGCTACTGCTCCGTTGGGATATGTAAACAAGATGTCAGAAGACAAAAAGAAATATATTGCACTGCATGAGATTGAAGCCCCTATATTGAAATGGGCTTTTGAAGAATGCCGATGGAGAAATGGCAGATGATGATTTTAAGGAAGTAAAGAAACTGACCAAAGGGAAAATAGAGGTTTTAGAACGAAGATTGAACGACTTGGCAACAGTAGGAACAGAGATTAAGGATCTGATAGCGAGTGCTTTAAAAAAGGTTGCAAATATTGATAGACGGTATGAGAACGGGGATATAGAAGAAAAAAGGATTATATTGGGTTCGATGTTCCCTGATTTTTTGGAGTTTGACGGAACAAAACATCGAACCCCGAGACTAAATTCTGCGATTGCTCTTATCTATCAATCTAACAATAAGTTACAGAGCCAAAAAAACGGGACAAGTCTCTCTTTTTTTGACTTGTCCCGCTGGGTACACCCGGCGAGAATCGAACTCGCATCGTCGGAACCGGAATCCGGTATTCTATCCATTGAACTACGGGTGCATTCTATTTTATCATCTGAAGGAGGAGTTCTCCCATTTCAAAGTGATGGTGTCGCTCTTCAGAAATGGTGTTATTTCTGATATATGATTTTCAGGAAGATGATTTTTGAAATTAAATATCAGCAATAAGTCGCTGTTATACTTGTTTAATACAGCAGATATTGGCGAAATATCCGGCAAAGATAGAGCATATTTGTAATTTTCCGATTCTTTTTGGAAAGAATCAAAGAAAATTTCTGCTGTAATATCTGAAATGAAAGAATCGCTGTTAAGTTTTTCCCATTTATCAGTATAGAATGATATGTTACTATCACAAACATCAGCTTCTATCCCACCACAAACAGTTTTAATGACACATACAATTACAGAGTCGTTAGTCACAGGGAGTAACTTTATTTGAGTGTTTCCAATTCCTGAAGTCTCAATTTTGATGTAATCAGTGCCATGTTCAACCTTTTTTATCTCTCCAAGCATATAAGGTATGGTAGTTTCAGTTGAATCAACCAGTAACATGGTTTTGTTGCCTTCTGAAATTCCTGGCATTAGCTCTTCCGGCATTGATTTGAAAATTTCAGCCAAGTTTTGTGCCTGAATTGAAACTGTTAATAACAGACAGGCGAGTATCATTAATCCTTGTTTGTTAAGCATTTATTTTATTATCATTTATTGTTCTGGAAATAAAAATTATCTCTTTATTTTCTATTGAATATTATAATTTGGGTGCATAATATGCCCCAAATTTTTGAATATTAGCGTTGTCTCTTGTTTCAGTAATTGTTAATCGCAGTTTAGTTGCCTCTGTGTCAGGGAATCTGAGAAGTCTTTTGTACCCTATCGTGGTTCCTTTAGTAAGTTCTCTCCACTCGTTGTTTATTAACCCTTCTACAGTGAATTCTTCAACTCGCTGTCCCTTTTGAATATCTTCCTGTAGCATAACAGTATTTATTGTTTCGCCGGGTATCACATTATATTCTCTTGAATCGCCTGCACGTGCTCTCCATGTAACTTCTCCATCGGTTAGCTTTTCATCACTGAAAGTGTTGTTTATATATACACCAAACTGTCTGAGGCGTTCTGCATCAATTTCATGAATTCTGCCTCTTTTATCAGGAGGAACATTTAGAAGTAAAACAGAATTCATTCCTACAGACTGAAAATAGATATCAACCAGCTCGCGAAGAGATTTTACCTGTTGGTTCTCCTCTGCATGAAAAAACCAACCAGGACGAATAGATACATCTACTTCTGAAGGATACCAATAAATTGTTTTTGATTTTTCGATCAGATCCCTGCTGCCAAGATCTTCTGCGGTAGTTGTGATATTTAGTCGTATATTCTCATTTATTATGGCATCACTTATTCCTGGTTGAAGTGGAGTTACACTCCATTCGGTTTCTCTTCCCAAGCCACTTTCGTTACCAACCCATCTTATATCATTCCCCATTATTGCTTTTACTGCTGTTGGCTGCAGGCTATCAATAACATGATAGAAGCGTGACCAATTGTATTCCTGAACCTTACCATTTGGGCCCTCTCCATTGGCGCCATCAAACCACACTTCATGAATTTCACCATAGTTACTGAGCAGTTCTGTCAGCTGTTGAATGAAAAACTCGTTATATACAGGGGAATCTCCATAACTCTCAGCATTACGATCCCAAGGGGACAAATAGACCCCAAACTTCATGTTGTGTTTTTCACATGCATCACGAACCTCCTTTACGATATCTCCATTTCCATTTTTCCAAGGAGATGAAGCTACTGAATATGATGTGGTGTTTGTAGGCCATAGGCAAAAGCCATCATGATGTTTTGCTGTTAATATTATCATTTTAAAACCAGCATTTTGCAAAGTCGTAACCCATTGCTCAGCATCAAATGCTGTAGGGTTGAAAAGCTCAGGGTCTTCATTACCATCTCCCCATTCTTTTCCGGTAAACGTATTAATCCCAAAGTGTATAAATGCAGTGAGTTCAAGTTTCTGCCACTCAATCTGATTCTTAGTTGGTACGACATAAGCAGCTAACTTTACCTTTTGATCTTGTGTTACAAATTCAGGAAAAGATAGCTCTTTTTCAAAGTAAGTATTTGCTCTTTGACTGCAACCTGAAATAATTAATGTCAGGATAAAAATTAAAATTGCGATTTTCCTCATCAGTTCATCATTATCTGTGGTTAACAAAGTTACTATTTTTGCTCTAACAACAAATAAAAAAACCACCCTTTTGAGGTGGTTTCAACTAAGCAAGCATCTTTTTCTTATAGATTAGAGGCAGCTTCTTCAACAACTTGATTTAATGTGTCTGCAGCTGCTGCAGCTTCAGCTTCGATAACAGCCTGAATGCTGTCTGCCTGAGCTTGTAGGATGCTGTCTACTCTTGCAACTTCGGCAAGACTATCTTGTAGTGCTTTTTCAGCATTTACCTGTGCGTTGTTGCAAGAAACTAAACCCAATGTTGCAATTGTAGAAACCAAAAACAATACTTTTTTCATTTTTTGAAAATTTAAACGATAAATAATTTTGTAACAAAATTAAACTGTTCTTTTCGTAGCGTACTAATAATGAGTTTAACTAGCAGGTAGTCACTTTGTTATTAGAAAACGCTTGTGTAAAAACGATGCAAAAGTACATCAAAAACATGTTATATAGCATGCTTTATTGAAAAAAATGCAGTTAAATAATGTTATATTTTCTTTAAGGTTGATTTACATGCAATTGCAACTATCAATGCTCATGATTATGGGCAGCAATTCCCTCCTCCTGGGTGTGATGTACTGTGCTGTGAGGATGCTCAACAGGTGAGTATATTGAATACACCTTCAACGGTTCATCCGAATCATTTACAAGGTTGTGCCATTTTCCGGCTGGGATGAATATTGCGAAATCGTGCTCAACCCTCTCCTCAAAATTAAAAACACCTTCTTCGTCACCCATGTACATTATTCCGCTACCTGCCTCTACACGAAGAAACTGATCAATCTCAGGGTGCATCTCCTCACCTATATCACCACCAACAGGAATACTCATTACAGTCATCTGCATATTAGATCCTGTCCATATAGAGGTTCTGAAAGTTTCATTTTGCACAGTGTAGTCCTCGATATTAAATACAAATGGCTCTGGTCCGAAATCTCTGAATTCCACTTCTGCATAGGTCTCATGTACAGTAGATTCAACCTGATTTCGATCAGCTGTCTGTTGAGTACAGGAACCTAAAGTTAATAATGTTCCGATTAATAAAATCAATAATGTTTTCCTCATAATTACAATTTTTTTTTTAAGCACTAAAATAAAGCTGTATGTAGCTTAAATGCAGTTATTAGTTTTATTATCAATTAATTCAATAAAGATAGTAAAAACTTTCGGTATCAAAAATTCAGTTAATAATTGAGAATATGAGGTTATCTGTAATTATGGTAAGACAATTATCTGCAAATTACGAAAATGGATTTCTGATCCTTCTGCTTCTAAACAGATGTATCCAATACTTTGTGATGAGTTGGTTATTCCGTTTACAAATTTCCCATTTACAGAAAGTTTTATATTTCCATCAACACAAACTACATCATAAGTATTCCATTCTTTCTTACCGAGAACTCTGTTTTCAACTGACATGCTTCTTTTTCCGCGCGGATTTTCTGGTACAATCTCAACTCCTCCAACACCAAACAGTTCTCCATGTACGTAGGCAATAGGAGGTTCTACACCATCATGAGTATTAAGTTTTACCCATTCTAAATCTAACATCTGTACTTCTACTCCATCGGGTAGACGGTTTTCATCCGGCTCTGCTTTACTCCATACAAAGGTCCCAGAGTTACCTCCTGCTTCCTGATGACTCCATTCAATATGCATGATAAAATTTTCATATTGATGTTCACTTCTGATGACGCCGATTGGAATTCCTGTGCATTTTAAAATATCATCTTCGAGTTTCCAGGTCTCATCGTTTGTATTTACCTGATACCAATTTATGGGTTCAGCTTTGTGTAGTTCACCATTAAGTACATCCTTTAAATTAATAACTGTCCCAAATGATGTAACCAAATCCTGGGATGTTGCTTTTATGGGTATGGATATAAATACCATTAAAGCGCAGCAGAGTATAAAAAATTCTTTTTTCATGTTTATAATTTTAGTTAATAAACGGTCTTATCATTTATTACAAAGATAAACAATTGACACGATTGGTGAGTTTTTAATTTGCTGTTAATTAGTAATGTTATTGATACAGATACCTCTTTATGCTTTTCTTAGGAGTTTTCTCGAATTCATTTTCCATTATCTCAATACTGCTCAATCTTTCATACTTTGCAACAACTTTATTCAGTAAGCCTTTGTTGGTCTCCATTAACTCTATCAGTTTTTCAGCTGAAATATTGTCTGACTTTACGGCTTCTTTGTCGGGGTAAACAAGTGCTACTAATTTGTTCTCACGCAGAATTACCACACTATCAGAAATATAGGGAAGGTTATTTAAGCGGGATTCAATTTCTTCAGGGTATATGTTCTGACCATTGGCAGTTAGAATCATTGTTTTTAAACGTCCTTTTATAAATAGCCTGTTACCTCTCATGACTCCCAAATCTCCTGTTTTAAGCCAGCCGTCATCTGTGAATGCTGCTTTTGTAGCTTCTTCATTTCTATAGTAACCGATCATTACATTTTCTCCTCTGACCTGTATTTCACCAGGTATGTTTTCAGGGTCTTCGGAATCAATACGGGCTTCCATAATGTCTTTTAGAACTGAGCCGCATGAAGTTGGGATAAAATCTTTATTATTATCGTATGAAATCAAGGGAGCGCATTCTGTCATTCCATATCCAACTGTGAAAGGAAACCCCATTCTGTAGAAAAATGATTCAACCTCTGCACTCAAGGCGGCTCCCCCAATAATTACCTCTCTGAAGTTTCCTCCAAGTGATTTTGTTAGCGATTTTTTGATTTTATTCAATATAAGACTGTCCACACCTTTTATCTTTAAGAGGAATTTGATGGTTGGCTGACTAATGATTGGCAATATCTTTTTCTTATATATTTTCTCAAAAATAAGAGGTACGGTAATAATAATATTAGGTTTGACTTCGTCTAATGCACTTATCAGATTTTGAGGTGTTGGTGATACACCAAGTAGTGTAATATGAACGCCTGTTGCAAGTGAGTATAGGAAATCAAATGCACATCCATAAACATGTGCCATTGGTAAGAAAGCCAGAATTCGTTCGCCTGGAAATAGAAGATTCAACTTTCCAGCATAGGCTATATTTCCTGCGAAATTATTTGCAGTAAGCATTACTCCTTTACTGAATCCTGTAGTTCCTGATGTGTAGTTGATGCAAACAACTTCGCTGTTGTCTACATTTGGATATTTTATATCCTCTTTTGTGAAGCTACCGGGATAGGTTTGCTGAAATAATGTGTCTATTGAGTTGACTATGTTCTTAGTCTTGTCTTCTTCACTTTTGAGCAATTTGAATGATGGTGATACAATTGAGGTGACTTTTATATTATCAGAATTGAGATTGTCCCATAGGGTTTTGTTTATAAAAACCAGTTTTGAATTGGAATGATCTATAATTGATTCTATACTTTCTGGATTAAACTCGTGAAGTATTGGTACAATGACAGCTCCATATGTTATGGTTGCCATAAAAATTATCGACCAGGAGGAGTGGTTTTTACCGACCAGTGATATTTTATCACCTTTTTCAATACCAAGTTCTGAAAAAAGAAGATGAAATTTTGCAATTTCATGGGCTAATTCGCCATATGTATAAGATGCATCACCTTTGTAATCAGTTAATGCGGGTAGTTCCCAATTTTTTTTAAAACTGTTCTCGTATGTTTTAATTAAATTCTGCTCAATCATATTTTTCATTTAACGATTGCACACTTTTGCAAATCTTGAGCAAAAATAATCGGTAAATGTCTATTATCAAAGAAAAGATGGCAATAAATTGAGACAAAAATTGTAATTTTGCCGATTATGATCGATCATTCTATATTTCAAAATAAAACCGCTGCCTACTATACACTTGGATGTAAGTTGAATTTTGCCGAAACCTCGGCAATTGGCAGGCAATTGTACAATGCAGGAATTACTCGTGTACGAAAAGGCCAAAAGGCTGATATTTGTGTAATTAATACTTGTTCTGTAACTGAACTGGCAGATAAAAAAGGACGTCAGGCAATCAGAAAAGCAATTCATGAGAATCCAAATGCTTTTGTTGTGGTTACAGGATGCTATGCTCAGTTGAAACCAGATGATATTGCTGAGATAGAAGGAGTAGATTTAGTATTAGGGGCTGAACAAAAGCTCGACGTGGTTAAGTATCTCGATGACCTGAGAAAGAAGGATAAGGGAGAGGTTGTAACTTCTAAAACTCACAGAATAAGATCTTTTGTGCATTCTGTTTCGGCTGACGACCGAACACGATATTTCTTAAAGGTCCAGGATGGGTGTGATTATTTTTGTTCATTTTGTACTATACCTTTTGCCAGGGGCAGGAGCAGAAACGGATCAATTGCTGATTTGGTTAAGCAGGCTGAACAGGTAGTTCAGGAGGGTGGTAAAGAGATCGTATTAACAGGAGTAAATATTGGTGATTTTGGTCACACTACAAAAGAGAGTTTTATTGATCTTTTAAAGGAACTTGATAATGTTGAAGGTATTGAACGCTATAGAATATCTTCTATTGAACCTAATTTGCTGACAGATGAGATTATAGATTTTGTTGCAGAATCAAAAAGATTTGCACCTCATTTTCATATGCCTTTGCAGGCGGGTAGTGATGCTGTTTTATCGCTAATGAAGAGAAAATACGATACTGCTTTATTTCGTCATAAAATTGAGAAAATTAAAACTATTCTGCCTGATGCATTTATTGGGGTAGATGTAATTGTAGGTGTTAGAGGAGAAACTGATAACTGCTTCGATGAGAGTAAGAACTTTATAAAATCACTTGATATATCTAAACTTCATGTCTTTACTTACTCTGAGCGCCCAGGTACTCAGGCTCTTAATATAGATTTTGCAGTGGATCCGAAAACAAAACATGCTCGTAGTAAAGCATTACTGGATATTTCAGATGAAAAACATAGGTGTTTTATGGAGTCGATGAAAGGTACCAGAAAGAAAGTTCTTTTCGAACATACAAAATATGGAAAAAGTATGCACGGATTTACAGAAAACTATATTAAACTTTACTCTAATTACGATCCAGCTAATATAAACAGGGTTATTGAAGTTGAAGTGGGAGAGTATGATGAGGACGAAATGGCAATGAAAGCAATTTTTTAATGGACGACGGTGAGCGAAATAAAAAAAGTATAGGTTATTCACTGCTGTATGCAGTGGCATATCTACATGCCCTTCTGCCATTTTCTGTTCTTTATTTGTTATCAGATATTTTATACTTTTTTATCTATTACATTATAAGATATCGTAGAAAGTTGGTGAGAAGGAATATTAAAAATTCTTTTTCCTTTGAAACTGAGAAGAGAATCATTAGTATTGAAAAAGAATTTTACCATCATCTATGTGACTATTTTGTAGAGACCATTAAAACACTTCATATCTCGGATGAAGAGATACGGAAAAGGATGAAGTTTGAAAATCCTGATATGATTAACCGTCTTACTGCAAGCGGTAACTCATGTATTCTTAGTCTGGGACATTACTGCAACTGGGAATGGGTTACATCAATTGTAAATTATCTAACACCTGGAATAAAACAGGGATTGGTTTATAAAGAACTTCACTCTAAAGCATTTGACCACTTGTTTGTAAGGCTAAGAAGCAGCTTTAAGGCTATTCCGATTGAGATGCGTAGTGTATACAGAAAGCTTATTGAATCAAAGAATAAGGGGGAAACAGTGGTAGTAGGTTTTCTTTCAGATCAGCGCCCTCCAAAAAGCACTGGTCATTACTGGACTAGGTTTATGAATCAGGATACAGTTGTACAAACTGGTATGGAAAAAATTGCTAAACTACTTGGCTTTTCGATTGTTTATCTTGATATTACCAAAGTTAAAAGAGGTCACTATATTGGTAAGTTTTATGTTATTACTCCAGATGCTTCAAATGAGCCTGAATATGAGATAATGGAGCGATATATGAACAAACTGGAGGAAACAATAAAAAAAGATCCGGCATATTATCTTTGGTCACATAATAGGTGGAAATTTAAAAAAGAACCAGAGGAAAAACTATTGTCAGAAGTATATGAATTTGAATCATAATGTTAAGGCATCTGTAGTAATATTAAACTGGAATGGGAAAAGGCTTCTTGAGCAATTCCTTCCTATAGTCATTAAACATACTCAAAGTGATATAAGTAAGGTAATTGTTTCAGATAATGGGTCTACCGACGATTCAGTCAGGTTTATGAAAGAAAATTATCCGGAAATCCAACTTGTAACGCTTGATAAAAATTATGGATTTGCAGAAGGTTATAATAAAACATTACATCAGGTAAACTCTGAATATGTTGTTCTTCTGAATTCTGATGTTGAAACAACTGAAGGGTGGCTGCAAAATTTAATAACCTATATGGATAATCATCCGGAGGTAGCAGCTGTTCAGCCAAAGATTCTTTCATATAAAGAAAAATATAAATTTGAATATGCAGGTGCTTCAGGAGGATTTATAGATAGATATGGATATCCTTTTTGCAGAGGAAGAATCCTAGATAAAGTAGAGAATGATAAAGGGCAGTATGACAATGAGATACCTGTTTTTTGGGCTACCGGAGCATGTTTGTGTATAAGATTAAAAGATTATTTTGAAATGGGCGGATTGGATGGTAGTTTCTTTGCGCATATGGAAGAAATTGATCTTTGCTGGCGATTAAATGCAAGAGGGAGAAAAGTAATGTGTATTCCTTCATCTGTTGTATATCATGTTGGAGGAGCCTCTTTGAGTAAGGATAATCCTAAAAAAATGTATCTCAATTTTCGTAACAATTTGCTGATGTTGTATAAGAATTTACCTAATAGATCCCTGCCTGGTACTTTTTTAGTAAGATTTGTTTTTGATATACTTGCATATTTTCATCTTATATTTAAAGGAGAATTTAAAAACGCATATGCCATTATTGAAGCTTATAGAGATTTCTTTAATATATTTAATTCATATAAGCAAAAAAGAATAGATAACCTTAAGAAAACCACACAAAAGAGTATAGCCACCCAATATAAAAGAAGTATATTGTTGAAATTTTATACTGGAAAGAAATTATTTAATTCTATAATCTGGAAATAATTTATTCAAAATTTAAACAAAGTGTTATCATTCTGCTTTTGGCCATAGAAATTGCATTAGCATACTTAAGCAGTTCTTGATCCTTTAGATCACTCCTCTCTTTATCCAGAATATCTATTAATCCGAAGCTAAATTTTAATTCCGGTGCAAGTTTGAACATGGGTAAATATAGATCACAACCCGTGCCAATTTCAATTCCAAAATCATTTTGTTTCAGTAAAATAGCAAGACCTTTATTACGTGACAATTCTATATTGCTATATCCACCTATAAGCAAATAAGGACGGAAATTATCAGTTCTTCGTGCTGATATTTTAATCTGAGCCGGAATTGAAATATAGTTGTTTCTAATTCTAGTACTGAACTCTTTACCTGAAATCTGCTCTTTAAATATGAATAGTTTATCACCTAAATGTAAAGTTGGTAATATCCTAAAGTTAAGGTAATTACTTATATAAATATCACCTATTAACCCAACAGCAAATCCTGGCGAGTATTTAGGAATCTCAGCAAACCACATTTCTCCATTATCATTAATGTTACCTGAATGTGTCAGTATCAGATCCTGAGCATTCAAGCCAATAGTGAAACCAAGATGAAAAATTCTCCTGTCTGTATAAGGTAGATTTTGAAGTTTTCGGTACTGTGCATTGACACTTAAAGAAAGTGACAGTAACAATAAAATGGTTGCAATTTTAGTATTCATAGTGTTTAAACGATTTAGACTAAAAGATATTGTATTTTTTATATGGATACTTTATTCTAACAGATAAACTTAATATTCAATTGTAGTTATTGAGACCAGTTACAAATAACATAAAATAAATCATAAACATTTCTCTGATTAAATAAAAACAGTAACTTTGCAGAATATAAATTATTTTAATAACTAAACTTTTTATTTATTATGGCTTACGTAATAGACGACACTTGTATTGCTTGTGGAACATGTATCGATGAATGCCCCGTAGATGCAATCTCTGAAGGCGATATTTATGTAATCGACGCAGAAGTATGCACAGATTGTGGCGCTTGCGCTGATGTTTGTCCCACCGAGTCAATTCACCCGGCATAGATTACAAGTATTTAGAAATGAAGAAGCCGGTCATTGCTTGACCGGCTTCTTCATTTCTAAGGTAAATCACCTGAATAGATTACAAAAAAACTCCCTCGTAAGAGGGAGTTTTTAATTTATATAATCTTGTTATACTTATGCGTTAACAGAATTCATATGCGCGATAAGATCAAGCAGTTTTACTGAGAAAGCCCATTCGTTATCATACCATGAAAGTACCTTAACGAAGTTAGGACTCAACTGAATACCACCTTTTTCATCAAAGATTGAAGTGTGAGGATTACCAATGAAGTCGCTTGAAACAACTGCATCACTAGTATAACCAAGAACACCTTTCAATTCCCCTTCTGAAGCTTCTTTCATTGCAGCGCAAATTTCTTCATAAGTAGTCTCTTTTTCAAGACGAGCTGTAAGGTCTACAACAGAAACGTTAAGAGTAGGAACGCGAAGTGACATACCTGTAAGTTTGCCATTTAGTTCTGGTATAACTTTACCTACAGCTTTTGCAGCACCTGTAGAAGAAGGAATAATGTTGCCAGAAGCAGCGCGACCACCTCTCCAGTCTTTTGCTGAAGGACCATCAACTGTTTTCTGAGTTGCAGTTGTTGAGTGTACTGTTGTCATTAATGCTTCAACAATACCGAATTTATCGTGTAAAACTTTTGCGATTGGAGCAAGACAGTTAGTAGTACATGATGCGTTAGATACAAACTGTTCACCTTTAGTGTAAGTTTTGTGGTTTACACCAACTACAAACATACGAGTGTCGTCTTTTGAAGGACCTGACATTACAACATATTTTGCTCCTGCATCGATATGAGCCTGAGCTTTATCTTTTGATAGGAAAAGACCTGTAGATTCAACAACATACTCAGCACCAATAGCATCCCACTTAAGATCGGCTGGGTTTCTTTCTGAAGTTACACGGATTTCGTTACCGTTTACAATAAGTTTACCGTCTTTAACATCGATAGTTCCGTTAAATTTACCATGAATTGTGTCATACTTTAACATATATGCAATGTAATCCACATCTAGTAAATCGTTTATACCCACTACCTGGATATCATTTCTTTCTTGAGAAGCACGGAAAACTAAGCGTCCGATGCGACCGAATCCGTTAATACCTACTTTAATCATACTTTATTGAATTTATTTGTTAAAAGTGTTCTATTTTAAACCCTAAAATCTAATCGAGTTACAAAAATACAATTTCTTTTCTTTTGAATAAAATATTTTATATCAAAAATCTGAAAATTATAGTGCTAACCTCATCATTATACTTTCTCCTTCAATATCTTTTTCATATTTATAACCAAATCGATTATGTAACCTTATAGAGTTTCGGTTCTCTTTTAACATCTTGGAGTATATGGATTCAAGTCCTAAAGTTCTTGCATATTCGTGAATCATATTCATAACATCTACAGCAACTCCTTTTCCCCAATATTCTTTATTACCTATATAACCAAATATCTCTGCGTCTTTCTCCCCAATATTTTTAAGACCGCCTATAACTATTGGCTCTCCATTATGCCAACCTACAGTAATCCAGTAGTCTTTTCGATTCTTAATACTTTCAAACCATTTTTTTTGTTCATCCTTAGAGAAATCGGGTGTTATTGTAAGTCTCTTTATTTCAGGGTCATTAAGCCATTCCCAGGATTTTTCAAGAGCTACTTCATCCATTTCTCTCATATCCAGGTTTACAATTCGTCTGAATTCCATTTTTTTTGAATTTATTAAATTAAAATATTGATATATGCAAAATATAAACAAATAGTATTCATTTTTGTTGAAAATCATATAGCTATTACTACCACTTTTTCGATTCTTAAACTTAAACATAAGTCTCATTTAGAAACTAACATTTGTCTTTTCAAATTTATAAAGTGTAAAGTGCACTGAGTTTTATCTTAATCTAGGTTGAGAAACTTAATATTATTATGGGATTAAATATTTGATTGTTATAGACAGAATATTTCACTTAGTGTTCTTGAAATTATAGTCTTTCTTGTTTATGTATAGCTTATGTAAATGTATTAACTTCCTGACGAATCACTAAATTTAATTATCTTTGTACTCCAATTTTATACAATCAAATTTCACTAGAACAAATATTTAAATTCATATATGGCTGACGATAAAAAGATTATTTTTTCGATGGTGGGGGTGAGTAAAACATTTCCGCCACACAAGCAAGTACTTAAGGATATTTACCTTTCGTTTTACTATGGTGCCAAAATTGGTATAATTGGTTTAAATGGATCAGGTAAATCAACACTTTTAAAGATTATAGCTGGTATTGAAAAGGAATATCAGGGTGATGTAGTTTCTGATAAAAGCTTTACTGTAGGCTATCTTGAGCAAGATCCTAAACTTGATCCTGACAAAACAGTAATAGATGTAGTTCGCGAAGGAGTGAAACCAGTTATGGATTTACTTACAGAGTATGAGGATATAAATCTGAAGTTTGGTTTACCGGAATATTACGAGGATGAAGAAAAGATGAATGGGCTGTTTGCTCGCCAGGCTGAACTACAAGATAAACTTGATGCTTGTGATGCATGGAATATTGACAACCGACTGGAGCGTGCAATGGATGCTTTACGTTGTCCACCCGAAGATCAGTCTATAAGTGAACTTTCCGGTGGAGAACGTCGCCGTGTAGCTCTTTGTCGCCTATTACTTCAGGAACCTGATGTATTGCTACTCGATGAGCCTACAAACCATTTGGATGCTGAGTCAATCGACTGGCTCGAACAGCACTTACAACAGTATAGAGGTACAGTTATCTGTATAACACACGACCGCTATTTTCTCGATCATGTGGCTGGGTGGATCCTGGAATTAGATAGAGGTGAAGGTATTCCCTGGAAAGGTAATTACACCTCATGGCTTGAACAGAAAACAAAAAGAATGGAGCAGGAGGAAAAACAGGCCAGTAAACGAAGGAAAACATTAGAGCGAGAACTTGAGTGGATTAATCTGGCTCCAAAAGCACGTCATGCGAAGGGTAAAGCACGTATTAATTCTTATGAACAGATGCTTAATCAAGATCAGAAGGAACGTGAAGAAAAGCTAGAGATTTTTATTCCGAACGGACCGCGATTGGGTAATAAAGTTATAGAAGCTCATGGTGTATCTAAAGCATTTGGTGATAAGCTATTATTTGATAATCTTAACTTTATGTTACCTCCTAACGGTATTGTAGGAGTTATCGGTCCTAACGGTGCAGGTAAAACTACACTTTTCCGCTTAATTCAGGGTATGGAAAAGCCTGATGCAGGTAAATTCGAGGTGGGAGAGACTGTTGTTACTGCCTACGTAGATCAAGCTCATGAGGCTATTGATCCAAATAAGACTGTTTATCAAGTAGTATCTGGTGGATCTGATTTCGTGAGAGTAGGAGGAAGAGATATAAATTCAAGAGCATATTTGGCTCGTTTTAACTTCTCCGGAGCAGATCAGGAAAAACTTTGTGGTGTTCTTTCAGGAGGTGAAAGAAATAGGCTGCATCTGGCACTTACACTTAAAGCTGGTGCTAACGTTTTGTTGCTTGACGAACCTACAAATGATATTGATGTGAATACTTTGCGTGCATTGGAAGAAGGACTCGAGAATTTTGCAGGTTGTGCAGTTGTAATTTCTCACGACAGATGGTTTCTTGATAGAATATGTACTCATATACTTGCATTCGAAGGTAACTCAGAAGTATTCTTCTTCGAAGGAACTTACAGTGAGTATGAGGAAAACAAGAAAATGAGATTAGGTAATTCAGAGCCTAAGAGGGTAAGATACAGAAAATTGTAATGAATTAAAAAACTGAAATAGAATCAGTATGCCAAAAATAAGAATATTAGTGTATGTTTTGACTTGTGTTTTGAGCTATTCGGTTTATGGTCAGAATATTATGATAAAAGGCAAGGTGTTGGATGCTAAATATAAGACACCAGTACCATACGCAGCTATTTATATTCATAATACACCAAATGGTACAATTTCTGATAATGTAGGGGAGTTCTCTTTCGAGGCTCCCATTTCATTAAAAGAGAGTACACTTGTTATTGCCAGACAAAAATATAAACTTCAGTATATTGAACTTGTTAATCAATTGAATTCTGATTTTTTAGTTTTTCTGGAACCAGACAATTTTGAGTTATTATCTAAGAATCTTCAAGATAGTTTAAATGATAGGTCAAATAAAATAGCTAATACTATTAACAGTTTGGCAAATTTTGTGAAGGATGACTGGATTCCACTTGGTAATCCAGAGTCATATAAGTTTGATTTTGGACGTATACAAACATTGCCTACATATAACCCTATAGAAGGATTACGTCTGAGGATGGGTATTGCATCTAATGGAAGACTAAGCCCTAACATTTTTATAAATAGTTATATTGCATACGGGTTAAAGGATCATAAATGGAAATACAGAGGTGAATTATCATATTCTTTTGATAAGAAAGCCTATCACGAAAATGAGTTCCCAAAGAATAAAGTATCTCTGGTATATGAAAATGATATATATTCTCCCGGTGAAATGCATCCTCTCTCACCTAATAACATGCTTTTAATTACATTTAGAAGATCTGAGAATGAAGCTACTTATCGCAATTTTGGTGAGATTTATTATGAGAGAGAATATAAAAATGGAATATCGCATACATTCAATATTAGAAAATCAAGACTAGTTCCTCAAGGAAATTTAAGATTCGAGCAGTTAACAAGTGATATAACTTCACCTAATGGTGAACTAAGAAGTATAGATAATCAACTTAATACTTTAGAGGCAGGAGTCCATTTCAGATATTCAGCAAGAGAAGCATACGAACAGCAGAAAAGGAGAAGGAGGCCAATAGAGATGGAGAGTCCTGTTTTCTTTCTTTCTCACTCGGTAGGAACATATGAGCAATTTAACAAAACTCATAATTATCATCGCTCTGAGCTCTCAATACAAAAACGTTTTCAAATGGGTTCTGCAGGTAGAGTTGATGCTGTGGGTGAAGTAATGAAAGTGTGGAATAGCGTACCTTTTCCTCTTTTGGTTTATCCAAACCAAAGAATAAGGCATCATATTGAGAATAATGCGTTCTTTTTGAATCGAGCTCTGGAATTTGTTGCTGATGAGCAATATACAATGAGGTTTACTTTTGTGGGAGATGACCTGTTATTATCAAAGGTACCAATATTAGATAAGTTTAGTATGAAAGAATTAATGACAGTTCGTGCATCATATGGTAAACTTAATGATAGAAATAGGCCTACTAGTGGTGCTTTATATGATTTTCCTGAGAGATCATTCGAGTATGGCTCTGTGCCTTATATTGAGGGAGCAATCGGTGTTACAAATATTCTTGGATTAGTACGTATAGAATATGTTCACAGATTTACATACAGAGACCATCCTGAGGCCTTGCTAGGTAAAATCAGATTCGACGTAACATTATAATTCATTGTTCAATAGCTGAATTGATAATAATTTTGACATACTATAAATATTAACAATTCAAATGTCTAAGTTTAATGTGAATAATTCATATTTCTTAAATATTACTTACATTATAACGACTATTACAATTTAATCGAATATCGACAACTTTTTATGATGAGCCTCATAAAAGAAATAAAGAATAGTATCATTGAAGTTTGGATTAATATTTTCTGGAAAAGTCCGAATCATCTGTGGGCTCTGAAAGTTAGCATTTCAATTGCTGCTCTGTTAGTTCCTTCTATACTCATTTTTCAGGATTCTTTTATTGCAACTACCCTAGCTTTAGGAGTTGTTGCTATGGCACTTGGTGAAACAGATGTTCATCCCAGGGGAAGATTAAAATCAGCATCTATTTCACTAATATTGTTTTTTATAACAAGTAGTTTTGTTGAATTGTTTTTTGAGACTCCTGTATATTTCAGCTTGATAATCCTGTGCTCAGCTTTTTCATTGACTATTGCAGGAGGCTTAAATTCCAGAATGCAAGGAGTTACCTTTGGGACTCTTCTTATTTTTGTTTACACGATGTTAGGGGCTGATACTACTGAAATTTGGATCTATCAACCCATACTTTATACAATTGGTGCATTTGCTTATTCAGTTGTTTCGATACTTCTTTTGTACCAAAAGCCTTATCGTTTACTTAAAGAGCAGCTTGCAAGAGGGTTTCATTATCTTGGAGAATATATCGACTTAAAAGCGAGCTTGTTCCCAAGTGATCCGCAATCACAGACACCTATTAGAAATCAGCTTGCACAAAAAAACATTGATTTAGCTCAGCAAATCGAGAGTTGTAAGAATAATCTTTATAGTTATTCTCAGGAGAGTGGAGAAGATTGCCGCTCTGTGGTCAATGAATACTATAAAAAATGGTTTCTGCTGCAAGAGATGCAGGAAAGAGCAATTTCTAGTCATGAACAATATGATTTACTTAGTCGTGAGGTTAAAAATATAGAGCTTATAGAAGGATATGGGCAATTGATGAGAGAACTTGCAAGAGCGATGCATATTTATGCTGATTCACTTTTAACCGGACAGGATTATAAACATCCTCTTTCTCTGCAATGGACACTAAATGCAGTACAAAAGATGCTGGAAGAGGAAAAGGGTGAGCCGCATTACCTTACACTTTCTCTACTATATCGCAATTTATCAGGACTGGAGAGAAACCTGAGAGAGGAGGCGACCATAATTGCTCAGATTGATGTAACTGTTTTTAATAGTCGAAAACCTGAGAGAAATAACTTATCAGCTCTAATTAATCCAGAGCATCCACGTTTTAAATCAGCTTTGCGGCTAACAATTAGTTGGTTATTGGGTTACCTAATAATTCAATTGTTACATATCGATAAAGGTGCGTGGATTTTGCTTACATCACTGATAGTTTTTCAGCAAACTTATAGTGCAACCAGGATGCGACTTTTTAAACGTGTCTTTGGCACCCTGATTGGAGTAATAATGGGAGCTACTTTATCTCAGTTATTGCCTACGATTTCAGGTCAGATTTTACTACTTATAACATCAATTTATCTATTCTTCTATTGGTTAAAAAAGAATTATGTAGTTGCAGCTGCATTTATTACAATATATGTGCTGGCATCATTTAATCTAAATGACAGTCAGGGTCTTATAGTTATGTTGCCAAGGATTACAGATACACTAATAGGAGGAATAATAGCCTATCTTGTGGTTAGGTTTGTATGGCCAGACTGGCAGTATAAACAGTTGCCTAAGCTAATGTATAACGCTGTTTATAAAAATAAGCGCTACTTCGAGAGTATATATAAAGGGTCCGTTTCTGAGGAGGATTATCTTCACAACAGGCGCACAGCTTATAATGCAGACAATTCACTAACAGCTGCCTGGAAAGGTATGCGGCTTGAACCACGTAAGACACGTGTGTTTCAGGAAAGTGCATTTAATCTTACAAATCTAAATCATGCTTTACTCTCGTATATTTCAGCTTTTGGAGTTCATAAATATACTGAAAAATTAACGGTTGAGGAGCAAACCTTCTGCGAATCTGTGAGTTATATCCTTCAGTTTGTTGTCGATCTTATGAAAGGTGATGCAGATATTTCGCAGCTTAATGGTTTAATAACTTCAACAGCTTATTGGGATGAGGAACTTGAAAAAATGCAGATGAAACATGAAAATAAAAGAGCTGCACTAATTTATAATATTGCACATGTTACTCGACAATTGCTTATAGAATCGAAAGAGATAGTTTAATGTAGTTTCTACAGAAGAGATTGTTAATACTATTAGATTTAACTGTGAAGTCCACTCTATTTAAAAAGAATTCTTTTTTATATTATCTTTGTACAATATTATTTTCACTCTTTTACGATAAGTTTGATAAACAGAAAAGATGTTGATATTATAAAAAGTCTGTATAAAATAATAAAGAATATTATAAAAGGCCACTAATAAGACTGAAAATAGGAATATAAACGTTTGTAAAATAATGATTACAATATTAGGTATAGAATCTTCATGTGATGATACATCAGCTGCAGTAATTCGTGATGGAGTCATACTATCTAACGTAATTGCCGGTCAGGCTGTACATGAACGTTATGGAGGAGTTGTTCCTGAACTTGCTTCTCGAGCTCATCAACAAAATATAATTCCTGTTGTGCATGATGCTTTAAAGCAAGCTGGGGTTTTAAAAGAAGAAATTTCTGCAGTTGCTTTTACGAGGGGACCTGGTTTACTTGGATCTCTACTGGTTGGTACATCCTTTGCAAAAGGTTTCTCTTCTGCACTAAATATACCAATGATAGAGGTTAATCATCTGCAGGCCCATGTTTTAGCTCATTTCATCAAAGAGGATAAAGATGATTTAAACCAACCTGCATTTCCTTTTTTATGTCTTTTAGTATCTGGCGGTAATTCACAAATAATCTTAGTGAAGAATTATGATAATATGGAAATTATTGGAAAAACTATTGACGATGCTGCCGGAGAAGCATTTGATAAGTGTGCTAAGGTTATGGGATTGGGTTATCCCGGAGGACCTGTAGTTGACAGACTAGCCAAAATGGGTAACTCTGATAAATATATATTTAGTAAACCCCGATTAGAAGGCTATGATTATAGTTTTAGTGGGCTAAAGACCTCTTTTTTATATTTTTTAAGAGATGAACTTAAGCAGGATAGTGACTTTATTGAGAAGAATAAAAACGACCTGTGTGCATCACTACAGAAAACAATTGTTGATATTCTGATGGATAAGCTTCTTAAAGCTTCAGAAGATTTAGGAATTAAAGAGGTTGCAGTTGCCGGCGGTGTATCGGCCAATTCCAGCCTACGCTCTGCTTTCGAAGAATATAGTTTTAAGTATGGTTGGAGGATTCATATTCCTAAATTTGCATATACTACTGACAATGCTGCTATGGTGGCTATATCAGGATATTACAAATATCTGGATAATGAATTTGCAAACCATGATGTAGCACCGTATGCAAGAGTTCTTATATGATTAGGTGTAAATACTATGGATGTATACTCAATTATTTTCAATAAAAACTTAGTATACAAAATAGAAAATTAAAAGCTATAAAAATATCAGTATTCTTATATATATATATATATATATACTCAAATATAGTTGATATAAAGAAAAATAATAAATTACAGTGATGGAGGAAAACAGGAAAAGTCTCAATTTTATTGAACAGATTGTAGAGAATGATTTGAAAGAGGGGAAAAACGATGGTAGAATTCAAACCCGTTTTCCGCCTGAGCCAAATGGGTATTTGCATATAGGCCATGCCAAAGCAATTTGTCTGGATTTTGGTATTGCTGAAAATTATGGAGGTATTTGTAATTTAAGATTTGATGATACTAATCCTGTAAAAGAGGATGTTGAGTATGTCGACTCCATAATGGAGGACATCAAATGGTTAGGTTTTCACTGGGAGAATGTATATTATGCTTCAGATTATTTTCAACAATTGTGGGATTTTGCTGTAAAATTGATAAAAGAGGGAAAAGCGTATGTGGATGAGCAAACTGCCGAAGAGATTGCAATTCAGAAAGGTACACCTACCATACCAGGTACTAATAGCCCTTTTCGCGATCGTCCAATTGAGGAGTCTCTTGAACTGTTTAATAAAATGAACAGTGGTGAAATCCCTGAAGGTAAGATGGTTTTACGCGCGAAGATTGATATGTCTTCCTCAAACATGCACTTCCGTGATCCAATCATTTATCGTGTAATCCATATACCGCATCACCGTACTGGAACTACCTGGAAGGCTTATCCAATGTATGACTTTGCACATGGGCAATCGGATTACTTTGAAGGGGTAACTCATTCACTTTGTACGCTGGAGTTCGAAGTTCACAGACCACTATATGATTGGTTTCTTGATCAACTGGCTGATACTGACTATCGTCCACGTCAGATTGAATTTAATCGACTGAACCTTACCTACACGATGATGAGTAAGAGGAAACTACTACAACTTGTGCAAGAGAAGATAGTTTCAGGATGGGATGATCCACGAATGCCCACAATAGCCGGTATGCGTCGCCGTGGTTA
This sequence comes from Lascolabacillus massiliensis, assembly GCF_001282625.1. Taxonomy (NCBI): domain Bacteria; kingdom Pseudomonadati; phylum Bacteroidota; class Bacteroidia; order Bacteroidales; family Porphyromonadaceae; genus Lascolabacillus; species Lascolabacillus massiliensis. The sequence continues at coordinate 66,260 of NZ_CTEJ01000002.1, read as the reverse complement.
TACTCCCCGGGCTATACGTAATTTTATTGATTCGATAGGGTACACAAAATATGATGGAATAAATGATATTTCACTTTTGGAATTTGCTGTTAGGGAGGACCTGAATGCTCATGTAACTCGTGTTTCAGGGGTTATTGATCCAATCAAACTAATAATCACCAATTACCCAGAGGGAAAGGTTGAAGAGATGAGTACTATCAATAATCCCGAAGATGAAAGTATGGGTAGTAGAAACCTAAAATTCTCACGTGAGCTATGGATTGAACGTGAGGATTTTATGGAAGATGCACCTAAGAAGTACTTCAGACTAACTCCAGGTAGCGAAGTAAGACTAAAAAGTGCATATATAGTAAAGTGTACTGGATGTAAAAAGGATGAGGAGGGTAACGTAATTGAAGTGTATGCTGAATACGATCCTGATACAAAAAGTGGAATGCCTGAAGCTAATAGAAGGGTTAAAGGTACAATTCACTGGATTTCAGTACCCCATGCCATGGATGCGGAAGTAAGACTATATGATCGTTTGTTTTTAGTTGAAGATCCGGCAGGAGAAAAAGATAAGGATTTTAAAGAATTATTGAATCCTGACTCACTTATTATCAAGAAAAATTGTAAGGTTGAAGAGTTTCTTAAAGATGCCAAACCAGGCGATAGTTTCCAATTTCAACGTATTGGTTACTTTAATGTTGATATTGAATCAACCCCTGATAATCTGGTTTTTAACCGTACTGTGGCACTAAGAGATTCATGGAAAAAGAGTAATTAATGTGTTTTTTTAAGTAATGGATAAAAACGATTTAGATATAACATCGCTAAAACAAAAGTATGAAAATATGCGAGCTCTCGGCAAGAAAGTTTATTTCGATGCCGATGAGTTTGCATTGCTTGCAGAATTCTATAATTCAGAAGCTAATAATGCTGAGGCAGAATCAATTATTGAAGAAGGTCTCACAATGCACCCCGGAAGCTCAGAACTTATGATTTTGAAGGCAAAACAGCTTGTCCGTTCGGGTAAATTTAAAGCAGCACTTAGTTTTATTAGACATATGTCCGACGATAATGATCTGGATGTTCCATTAATCAAAATAGAAGCATACCTTCATCTTTCACTTTTTGATGAAGCTGATAATCTTATAAATAATATTATAAACAAAGATCTTACTGAAGAGGATTATTACTATTTTGTTACTGAAGTTGGATTTTTTCATAACGATGTTGATAAGTTTGATAGTGCTATTACCTATCTCGAAGAGGGATTAAAAATTAACAACTCTAATATTGAAGTTATTGCTGATCTTGCTTATTCATACGAAATGAAGGGTGATTTCGATAAAGCAATTGAGTACAACAACAAATTGTTAGATTTAAATCCCTATTCATTTGATGCCTGGCTTAATTTAGGTAAACTGTACACAATTAATATGCAATATGATAAGTCGATAGATGCCTATGACTTTGCATTAACTATTAAGGAAGATGATGTAACAACATTGAAATTGAAAGCATTTGCACTACATTTAAATGATAATGTCGATGAATCCACTGCATTATTTAGAAAATGCCTTGCTATGAATCCCGAAGATGATTCAATATATGATTCATTACTGTGTTTAAAAGCTTTATCAAAACAATATGATGAAATGATGAATATTTTAGATATTAAAGAGGAGCAGATGGGTAGTGAAGGTATATTAATAAGACGTGCCATAGTTTATCTACACAAGGGTGATATTGAATCGGCTAAATCCCTTATTTCTCAAATACCTGACGATAAAAAAGATACTCCGGAGTATCATATGTTTGAAGGAGAACTGGCTTTTATTAGGGAGGACTTTGTTGCTGCTGAGGCATCATATATCAAAGCAGCATTGCTTTATGGGAGGAATGAGGGAGTTGAGGAAATTCTTGACAAACTCGCAAATATATGTATTGTTCAGGAAAAATATAAACAAGCAGCTATTTATCTTGAAGAGTTGTTGAGTATATCACCTGAATATTATACAGCAAAAGCCAGACTGGCCTTTGTTCGTTTTGAGATTGGCTCTAAAGAACCTTTTGAGAATATAATGCAGCAATTCTCTGATAATGAATTACGAGAATTGCTGGCTCTTTTTCTGGGAAGAGATACATCCGATTTTAACAAACTAAGTAGAGAAAGTATTATCACTCGCCTAAACGAAGCTCGTGAAAGTAGGATTCTATTCAAAAATTTAAAATATTAATCAACTTTACAGACTTTTGTAATTTCAAACATTTCTGAGGATTTAAAGGTTCCAATAAATTATTTACCTTATTCTGTATGTCAATGAAAGATTAACCATTGGCCACCAGTTTAAAATCTCCTCAGAAATGTTCAGGTTTATATCTTCAGAAAATCTATTTAACCAGTCATCATCCAGATTATCTATATTAGGACTTGTTAATGAATACTTTCCTTGATACACTAATCCTAATTCAAATTTAAATCCCACCTTATTACGAGGAATTGTTCTTCCCAATCCAATTCCCAAATATGGTTTAAACAAATTTCCTACTTTAAGTCTACCTTCAAAGCGTCCATCACTATAAGGCGTTATAATAATATCCTCATAAATAAGCACTGGGTTTTCTCCCAAAAACTCAGCCAGCACTCTGTAGTCTTTGACTAAACCATTTGTTGAAGCTCTGTTTTCACCAATATAAAAACCAGCTGTAATACAGAAAATGCCATAATCGACAGGGTAATAATCAACTAAAGTTTTTAAGTTAGGGAAAACTATATCTGTTTCCGTCAGTTCTGCCTGAGTACTTCCTTTATAGCCACTATACTCTACATTAACATCAAACTCCTTTGTATCATTGTTAATAAATTTGAAATAATCATATCCAATTCTAATTTTAAAGTTAGGGGAGAGAGAAGTTGCTCCTTGAATTCCTATACCATATAATCCGGCGTTAATTCCGGCAGCCCAACTTTCAAAAGGTACATTTTGTGCTTTTAAATTAAAAATTGCAATAACATATATAATTAATGAGCAGTAAAACTTTCTTCGCATAATTGATTTTTTATTGTATTTGTAATAGTTTCCTGTTTCAACAGGTTGGTAGCTTATTTTGTTTATAATTCTTTAACTTTTTTACATGCAAGATTATCACCACATCTCTATTTAAGAGTCAGCAACGAATTAATAAAGGGTTGTAATAATTATTGATATTATGATAATATCTTAAGTTCTTTAGAAATTCAAGAAATAGATTAGTAACGTTAAATGAGATAAAATAAGAAACATATTACTAGTAACTTTTAAAAACTACAATTTTATGAAAACAACCAAATTTCTTTTAGCATCACTTTTTGTTATGAGCATGATTATTTTACCTTCATGTCTTGATGATGATGATTATGACATGAGTCTAAGATATCCCAATGCCCTGGTAACAGTTAAAGAGACTGCTGATGATAAACTCTTCTTCCAATTGGATGATCAAACAACACTACTTCCGGTAAATATAAATACCCATCCATACGGAGGAAAGGAAGTGAGAGCATTAGTAAATTATAAAGAAGTTGATGTTCCAAGTGGTGATTTTGATAAAGCTGTACACGTAAACTGGATTGATAGTATAAGAACAAAACCAATGGCACCAAATTTAGGAGATCAAAACGATGAAAAGTATGGAAATGATCCCGTTGAAATAGTACGTGACTGGGTAACTATTGCCGAAGATGGATATCTTACTCTTCGCTTCAGAACATTATGGAGCAATATGGGTGTAACCCATCACGTAAACCTCATTCCTACTAACAACCCTGAAAACCCTTACGAGGTGGAGTTCAGGCATGATGCAAAAGGTGATGTTGGCGGTAGAATGGGAGATGGTTTAGTTGCATTTAAACTCGATGATCTGCCAGACACAGAAGGTGAGACAGTTAAATTAAAATTAATTTGGAATGCATTTAATGGCGTTACCAAATCAGTGGAATTTGATTATAAAACACGTACTGCAACTCCGGGTACAAATGCTATTGCAGAACAAAGAAATGTGATCCCCTTGAATTAATCACTCACGCAAATATTAATACAATGCTTTCTTTTCAATATTTCATTTAAAAGTGTAAGGTTGTACCTTTGCAAAAAGGTACAACCTTTTAAACAAAAAAGTAAAATTAAAATGGTAATGTCCAGACCTAATCTTTAAATGAGAAAAGACGAAAGCAGAGAGCGTGAGCTAATTCAGCAAATTGTGCATGGTGACAAAGTTGCTATGAAGATGTTCTATGATACCTATTCCGGCTATCTAACAGCTGTATGCGCTCGTTACATATCAGATAAAGAGGATATTAAAGATGTATTACAGGAGAGTTTTCTTAAAATATTCAGAGCAATACATAACTTTAAGTACAGAGGTATAGGATCTCTAAAAGCCTGGTCAGCACGTATCGTCGTGAATGAGTCTCTAAAATTTATCAGGGAAAACGATAAAATGCAGCTGATGAGTTTGAATGACTGGGATATACCTGATGATAATGATAACATTGAACCGGATTTTGAAGATATTCCAACAACTGCAATTCTTGAGATGATTAGTTCACTTCCTGTCGGTTATCGTACAGTCTTTAACCTGTATGTGTTTGAAGAGAAAAGTCATAAAGAGATAGCATCAATGTTGAATATTGCAGAGAATAGTTCCGCCTCACAGTTTCATAGAGCCAAGAGGTTGTTAGTTAAAGAGATAGAGAAGTATAGGTTAAATAAAGAGAATAATGAGCGATATTTGGCAAAATAAACTCCGCAATCGTATAAATTCTTACGAAGAGACTGCACCCGATGGTTTGTGGGAAGAATTGGAGCGACAAATTGATTCCGATATAATGTTGGGAGAGGAGGATATTTCCGAAAACTATATTTCTGGAAAAGTAATTAATATACAAAATAGGAAATTGCATAGATTACGGAGTATCAGTATAAGTGCAATCGCCGCAGCAGCAGTAGTTGTTCTGTTTTATCTACTGAATATTAAACAAGACAATACTATACATGAACCCATTTTAAAAGAAAACAACATAGATATAGAATTTGCAGATAAAAGTGAGTTAGATTTAAATAAAGAGGTACCTGATATTATACTCGCTAAAAATAATATTAAACCAAAAGTTACTTCAAGTAATATATTAACAACTTCTGAAAATAAATCTTCCGAAACTGAGATAAATAATGGTATTACATTATATAACGAAGATATAGTAACTGAAAGAGTTGATGAACCCGTTGTTATAGAAGAACAGGTAGTAAATGATATAAGTAAAGAAAATCTTGAAGATTGGAACGAATTACTGATAGCTTCATCAAGCAACATAGACAACTTAAAAAGATCCAGATGGCAAACAAATGTTTCCATCTCAAATACTTCTTCCGGATCATCAGAAACATTCCCCGGATATGGTACATTTGCTCTTAAAGAGACAGTTAATCAGCAGTATGCATTCCTTTCAGAGTATTCGCGTGAAGGTGCATACACCGATATAAAACATGAGCAACCAATCACTTTAGGTTTAACTCTAAGATATAATATAAATGACAAATGGAATATTACGAGTGGTATAACATACTCATTGTTGTCGTCTAAATTGCGATCCCAGGGTGAAAATTATTATTATGATGATAATCAGAAGTTGCACTATATTGGTGTGCCCTTAAACATAGCATACAACTTCTGGCAAAATAACAACTTTCTTGGTTACTTTACTGCAGGTGCACATATGCAAAAGAACGTTTGTGGCAGACTTGTCTCAAACTATTATATAGACAATCAGCTTGAGTCAACCACTTCAGAAAGAATCACGGAAAAAGAGTTGCAATGGTCAGTTAACTCTGCTGTAGGAATAGAATACAGAGTATCTGATTATCTGGGTTTATATGCTGAACCAGGAATAGATTATTACTTCAAGAACAGTAGTGAATTAAAAACAATATATAAAGACCGACCTTTTAGTTTTAATTTAAGAGTAGGCATCAGGTTTACTTTTAATGACTGAGGCTATAAAAGTGACTTATAAAAGGATAACTCATATTTTAGCTGTTCTATTTCTGTCTGAAGCTGTTTTACCTTGCTAAGCATGTTCTGCAGAGCATCTATACCCTCCACATTGATGTCCATATCATAATACCAACGAATGAATTGCTCCAGATCAGTTAATTCATCGTATTCTATAAAACGTTCATCTTCATGAACCACTACATGAATCAAGCCCATATTGTGTAATGAGTCTATAAATGAATCCTCCACATCGTATATTTTCAGGCATTCACTATATCGTAATCTTTTCTCACTCATGATCTTCTGATTTTTGATAATTGGGTAAATAGCTTTTTCTCTTCATCTGTAAGATGTTCCGGTATTTGTACCCTTAGAGTAACATATAAATCACCAAAACTGTTATCCCTTTTATATACTGGGAAACCCTTGCCTTTAAGTCTTAATTTTGAACCCGGTTGTGTACCAGGTTTAATCTGCATTTTAACCTGTCCGTCAAGAGTATTCACTGTTACATCACCACCCAAAACGACAGTATATAAGTCAACTGTAACATCAGTATAAATGTCATCACCAAGTCGTTTGAACCGAGTATCATCCTCAATTATGAATGTTATATAAAGATCGCCGTTTGGCCCACCTCCAATACCTTCCTGTCCATATCCTTTAAGTTTAATTTTCTGTCCATCCGATACTCCGGCAGGAATGGTTATTCGCACATTTTTACCATTAATAGTTAAGGTTTGCTGATGTGTATTCATTGCTTCCCGGAGAGTCAGTCTCAATTCAGCCTGATAGTCAGCTCCCTTATATCTGTTTCGTCTGCCAGAAGTTCTAGTGCGATTTGTAAAACCATATCCAAACATCGAATGAAAAAAATCTGAGAAGTCATCATCAGAGAAATCGCCTTCTGTATAAAATGTCTGACCTCCCTGATTACTCCATTGCTGATTGTTTCCCCACTGTTGTTGATATTGTTCCCTGGCTTTCTCGAACTCCTCTCCATGTTTCCAGTTTTCTCCATATTTATCATACTTAGCACGTTTATCGGGATCACTAAGTACTTCATTTGCTTCATTCAGCTCCTGAAATTTTCTGTGTGCTTCTTTATCATTAGGGTTCAGATCAGGGTGTAGCCTTCTCGCCAGTTTGCGATAAGCCTTTTTTATTTCATCTGCAGATGCATTCTTGTCAACCCCCAATATTTTATAATAATCAATGTAAGCCATATGATTAAAAGATATATTGAAAATTAAATCACTGTTGTCTTTGAAGAATGTCTAACCATTTTAAAAATACCATTGAGTTCTTTATCAGTTAAATGTCTCCATTTTCCGATTGGAACATCAAGGTTAATATTCATTATCCTGTATCTTTCCAGTTCAACCACCTCATTTCCCAGATATTCACACATACGTCGTATTTGTCTGTTAAGACCTTGAGTTAGGATTATTCTGAATGTAAACCTGTCTATTTGCTCCACCAAACATTTTTTTGTCAATGTTCCAAGAATTGGAACACCATTGCCCATTTTTTGAATAAATGTTTTAGTTATTGGATGCTTCACTTTTACCAGATACTCTTTTTCGTGATTATTTCCTGCACGAAGTATTTTATTAACGATATCACCATCACTAGTAAGTAAGATCAATCCCTGACTATCTTTATCCAGTCGTCCAATTGGAAATATTCTTTCTGGATAGTTAATGAAATCAATAATGTTATTTTTCTCCCTCCTTATATCTGTAGTGCATACAATTCCTCGTGGTTTGTTAAGTAATAAGTAAACATGCTTTTTTTTCTTTCCATCAACATCTACCTTAGGTGATATAAGTTTCCCGTTAAGTCTAACTTCATCATTATAAGAAACCTTGCTCCCCATCTCAGCAACAGTGCCATTTATAGTAACACGTCTCTGTTCAATCAGTTTGTCAGCTTCCCTTCGCGAACAGTAACCAATTTCACTAAAATATTTATTTATACGAATTAAATCCTTATTTTCCATCTTTATAAATGCACCGTTTAATTTATCTGCAAAGGTAACTGATAAATATATATGAGACACTCTAATTCTTATTTGTTCTTCGTCTGCAGTCCGACTTTAATTTACTATATATTTCTAAATCAACAAAATGACTCCCCGATAGCAATTCACCGTCCCTTTCAATACCTTCTAAAATAAAGTTTAGCCTTTTAGGAATATTACTACTTGGTATGTTTCCTACGGCACACTTTATTTGTATTTTATTTATATTAAGCGCTTTAAATGCAAAATTGCATAAAATATCAACCGATTTTGTCATTATGCCCTTTTTCTGATACTCTTCAGATAGCCAGTATCCAATTTCTGTTTTCCTATTAACTTTGTCTGTATCTTTGAATCCTATAATACCTGCAAAATGACCACAATACCTTATAGTAAAAACATATTCAAAGTGATCTGCATCAGCATTAATTACTGAGTTAACATACATTTCAGAGTCAGTTATACTCTTTGTTGATTCAACAAAAGGTAACCATTTGCCAAGATAGTTCCTTTGCGAATCGATAGTCTCAAAGATATCTTTGGCATCAGAAAATTTTAACTGTCTCAGTTCAATATCTTTATCAATTTTTAAAATCATAAAACTGTGGAATTTTAATCATAAATTTATAATATTATTTTGTATAGTAAACTGTTTAGTTTATCACTTTTTTAACGGATTTGCAATATGCTTCAATTACACTATTATTATTACTACCGGGCAATCGTACACCAATAACACATTTCGCTATATCCCATGCTTGTGATTGCATGGCACACATATGTTTTACTATATCAACCGGCTCTTTCAGATTATGAGTTAGTAGCAGATGATTATAAAGACGCAGGTTAAGTAGCTCTGAATTATTCATATGGACTCATTTTAAAGTTCAAAATTACAATATAATTCTTGCTTATTTTATATATTTGTGTGTAAAGTAATTTGTTACACTCCAAATAAAAAATCAAATGAAGAAAAACGCAATTATAATGGTCTGCATTTTATTCGCAGTCACTGTCTATTCACAATCTAATCCTGTAATAAGCTTATTTCCTGAAGGTACAGTTTTATATGGCAATATATCCTATAATGACAATTCTCACGAAAAACATCTGCTAGATATTTATCTTCCTGCCAACGCAAAAGAAAAAGTCCCTGTACTATTTTTCATTCATGGTGGAGGTTGGTTAAGCAATGATAAATATGCCGACATGAACTATATGAAAGAGACAGTTAAAGAGGTAGTGGAAAATGGATTTGCGTTAGTCTCCATTGATTACAGATTCAGTACAGAAGCTCTGTTTCCAGCGCAGATTCAAGATTGCAACAAGGCTATTTCATATATTTATGATAATGCAGATAAATATGGAATAGACAATGACAAGTTTGCGGTGATGGGCTTTTCTGCAGGAGGTCATTTAGCATGTATGGTTGGACTATCAAAAAATAACAATATAGATGATTTCTTTTCAGAAAGAACAAACAGAAATTTCAATATAAATGCTGTAGTAGATTTTTATGGTCCCACGGAATTAATCCTTTTTCCAGGAGGTAATGATGAAAAATCACCTGAAGCAATTTTAATTGGAGCGACTACTGTTGAGCGTCCAGACCTGGCAAAGTTTGCTAGTCCAAACACATATGTTGATAAAAACGATCCTCCATTTCTTATTATTCATGGTGAAAAAGACAATCTGGTAGATGTTAAACATTCACAGGTACTTAGATCATGGTTAACAATTAATGATATTCCCAACGAACTAATCATTGTTGAAGGGGCACCACATTTTGGACCTATGTTCGATGCTGATTTTATTAGAGCGAAAGTGATAAGTTTCTTAAAGGAACATCTGCATTAAATGATTTATAATAAGAGTACTACAAAGAACAAATTACAATAACTGAAATATTTTAATATTATAAATTAACACCACTCATATTAGCATACCTGTCACCAGTATCTGTTCCCAAAGGAATAATTGATTCCAAAAGATCAATATTTTCCTGACTAAGTGTAATATTTGCAGCAGCTATATTCTCTTCTACATATTTGATCCTTTTGGTACCGAAACTTTCATTAATAATAGTCTCATCTGTTGTATTATTAGTTCCTGTTTTTAGAATTACAAGATAAAATATTTTCATACCATAATCATCACCTCCTAATTTTTCGGCAAGAAGTTTGTCATAATTAAGATTTGTAATTGTAGTATCATTCTGTATTACATCGGATGTGCTACTATAGGTGAAGTTTGCAACAAATAAAGAAATCAGTAAAATTGTGTATTTCATAAACAGAATTTATTTTTAAGTGAAAGAACTATATTTATAGTTTAAACACAATATTAGGAATTATTGTTTATTAGAATACTTTTTGGGATACAATTAATTCTTACCTTGCTCTTACCTTGCTCTTACCTTGCTCTTACCACTTCCTTATAAACATCTTTTGTAACTGAAGAAAATAACAGTTATTTGAGAATGCAGACTTGCCTTTATAAGCCTCGAGTCTTAACATACCTTCAATAAACAGCAAGTAAAAATATCTCTTGAATTATTTTTATTTATAGATTTCATATTTTTATTAATCAAACCTTAAAGCTTTTTTTTGTGTTATTGAGATATAGGTGTCGTAAATAAGAATTTTGGCATATGAAATTACAGCTATTATTTTTGTCTGTCCTAATTTTGTTTCTTGTTTTAGTAATTTCTTGCGAAAAAGATGAGAAGTTTTTTAGGGTTACAGATATATCTATAAATACGAATAACATTATTGTAGCAGAAGGGGATACTTTAACGCTTAATGCTATGATAATTCCTTCAAATGCATCTAATAAAAGTCTCAACTGGAAATCCAGTAACGATAATATTGTGACCATCGATAATAATGGGTTGTTAAATGCAAAAAATGTTGGGGAAGCAACTATAACGGTATCAAGCCATGATGGAAATGTTAGCAAAATTATAAATATACAAGTCGTTGAGAACTGGATATCACTTTCTAGAAATATAATTGAAACTTCACTCAATGGGGGTAGTTACCAAGTTAAACTAACTGCCAGCAGTTCATGGACAATAGTATCCTCTCCCCAATGGGTTACAACGTCTCTCTTGTCAGGCTCCGCAACAGGTTCTGACTCAGTTGAATTAGTTGTGGATGTTTCATTGTTTACTGGTACATCTCTAAATCGATCTGGTGATGTGATTTTCAAACTTAATAACAGAAACTACGCAGATACACTAAGGATTAATCAGATTAATTACCAATTAAGTGATGGTGAATATGTAAAAATACAAAGTTCTACGGCAGGTGATGGTATAGATATAGTGTTTCTGGGCGATGGTTATACTGTTGCTGATATTATTTCAGGAAAGTTCGAAGACAATCTGCTTGAAGCAATTGATCACTTCTTTGATATTGAGCCATATAGAACATACAGAAATTATTTCGATGTTTATATTGTTTATGCATATTCTGAGGAGAGTGGAATAAGTGATATTCAAAGAACCAGGAAAACGAAGTTCTCAGCAAAATTTGAGAGTGCCACATCAACAAGAATGAGTATCGATCATACATCTGTTTTTGAATATGCACAAAAAGTGCCACTAAGTTCTGACCTCTCAGAGACACAGATTGCTGTCATTGCTAACAGTACAAGATATGGGGGTACAAACTGGTCATATTCTAATGGTATGTCGATATCTGTTGTACCTGTATCAAATTTCAATTATCCTAATGATTTCAGGGGAGTAGTACAGCATGAGATTGGAGGACATGGATTTGGGCAGCTTGCAGATGAGTATACTGAAAATAATTCAACAATACCTCAATCTGAAAAGGAGGATTTGCTTAAATGGCAACAATGGGGATTTTTTGAAAATGTAGATCTTACAGATCGTGTGGAAGATATTTTATGGAGTCATCTTATAAATGATCCAGACTATTCTTATGTTGGAGTATATGAAGGAGGGTTTTATTATTCTAAAGGTGTCTGGAGATCTGAACCGGTAAGTCTGATGAATAATAATATACGATATATAAATGCACAAGGCAGAGAGCAAATTGTTATGAGAATTAAAGAACTTGCCGGTGAAACATACTCCTTTGAAGAGTTTAAACAAAAGGATGTCAGAGAAACTCAATCATTAACCAGGTCGGCCGTAATTTATGATAATGAAGAATTTAGATTACCACCTCCAATATTGATTGAGGTGAATTAATATCTATGATTTTATTTTAGTATTTACTGATCAACATAGATATTAATGATTATTGTTTGCCGTATATTTAATTCAACAAATAATATCATTTAATTTAGCAGGGTGATTTCTGATAGATCACCCTGCTATTTATGTGACTAATTTGTTTTTATAAATTCTACCCGACGGTTTTGTGCTTTGTTTGCCGGAGTGTCATTAGGAGCTATAGGTTTAGTTTCACCTGCACCATCAGTTTCTAAACGAGCAGCATCGATACCAAAAATATTTATTAACTCATTTTTTACAGATTCAGCTCTTCGTTTCGATAAATCAAGATTCATATTGTCATCTCCATCACTATCAGTATGGCCTATTATTTTCACTGTCACAGATCCGTTTTCTTTGAGTACATCAGCAATACTTTTAAGAGTGCCATAAGACTCAGGTTTTACATCAGATTTGTTGACATCAAAAGTGATTCCATATGTAACAAGTTTACCTTCAGTTATCAGCTTACTGCGCGTATCTGGTGATGCGGTTGTAATCTTAATGTTAGAAATAAATGGTTCACTGTGTCTGTCCCATCCGGAGAAACGTATACGATTGAATTTAACACCGGGATAAATATTAGTAGGCATATCCATTACTTTTTCATTCTGGTGATAAACTCTCACTCTCCGTTTTTGAATCCATAGAATGACGTGGTTTAACTTTTCTCTGATTACAGGGTTCTTGGAAGCACTACCTTCAATCCAATCTTCCCCATCCTTATAGCCTTTGCTTTCCCACCTTTCATTTCTCAGAACCAGATGGAGTCCTGCCTGTCCAGGATACAGGTCATTATTCAACTCTTTAGGATCACCTTCTCTTTCTTGATAAAGTGTAAACTGGATACCATAACCAAACTCTTCATCAGGTATTATATCAAATTCCACTATGAAGTTTTCAGGAAAATCTATCTCTTCCATGTAACAGTATACAGCATCTTCGCCATTCAAATGAAACCAGTTCCCCGGTGCAATATTGACTGTTTTAATTTCGCCACTGCCGTTTGAAGTCCACAATGCCGGGAAGTCGCCAATTGCATCTTGAGAGAAATCCTCAAAATAGAGAATCTGATCTCCCGGTACGAAATCATACCTGCTTGTACTTGATAATTTTTGCTGAGGCTCCTGTTTTGTGTTTTGAACTGAATTATCCTGAGATTCATTTTCTGACTCCTCATCATCAGTACTTTCACCATTTTTTTTATTTGCTTTTACATCCAAAGCTTTTTCAGTTACCTCTTCAGTTTTTTCAACCACATTACGTTCCACAGTATTTTCAACAGTCTCCTTAATAGATTTTCCCAACTTATTAAGAAAACTTTGAGCATCTGCCTGACTTGTAAATATCAGACAAAAACCAATCAGTAAAACAATTCTCTTCATGACATTCATTTTTTTATTATAAGCTAAAAATTACATGATACAGTTTCTATGTAGTACTCATTAGTTGGGCTTGTGTATTTTACTGAATGCTTCATAGTTTAAGATGTTTAATTTTTCAAAGATAATGAAAGATAAGTTATAATTGATTGAGTTGATTTGATTTTTTTTACCTTGATATTGAATGTTTTACAACTATAATTTTGAGGCATATTCTAACTACATTTTATTCAGATATGTACCTTTAATGAGGGTTAGATGAAAAATGCTTACTTTTGTTTTTTATACACAATTATAGAACAACACTTTTTTATGTCAATTAAACCCTCTGCATCGTTTACTGATACTAAACCACATTATCAGATACTCAACGGATTACGTGGCGTGGCCGCAATTATGGTAATATTCTATCATATATTTGAAGCTTTTGCAACAAGTTCAATGGATCAGAAATTTAATCACGGTTATTTGGCTGTCGATTTTTTCTTTGTTCTGTCAGGCTTTGTAATTGGTTATGCATATGATGACAGGTGGGGGAAAATGAATATTAGTGGTTTTTTCCGCAGAAGATTAATTCGTTTGCAGCCAATGGTTATAATGGGTGCATTTTTAGGTTTGATTACATTTCTTATTCAGGGCGGAGAAGCATGGGACGGCTCTAAAGTTTCGATCCTGATGATAGCTTCTGCATTTCTTCTGCACATTTTTCTGTTACCTGCTATGCCGGGTAGTGGTGTGGAAGTACGTGGAAATGGAGAGATGTTTCCTTTGAACGGACCTAGCTGGTCGCTTTTTTTTGAATATATAGGTAATATATTTTATGCACTTTTCCTTCGCCGCTTATCTACTAAGGGACTTAAGGCTGTAGTGATTTTGTCAGGAATCGGTCTTTTTACTTTTGCTGTTGGCAATTTTTCCGGTTTTTGGCACTTGGGGGTAGGGTGGACCCTCGCAGACAATAATTTCATTGGAGGAATGCTGCGATTGCTTTATACCTTTTCAGCCGGATTATTAATGTCACGTCTGTTTAAACCTGGAAAAATTAAGGGAGCTTTCATAATATGCAGTGTTGTAATAGTTTTTCTGCTTTCGATGCCCTTTATTGGAAGTAGTGATGAGCTATGGATAAATGGTTTATATGATGCAATTTGCACTATAATTGTTTTCCCTTTTCTGGTATATATAGGTGCATCAGGAAAACTAAAGAGTAAAACTTCGGAGCGTTTATCTAAATTTCTTGGAGATATTTCGTATCCTCTTTACATGGTACACTATCCATTTATGTATCTTTTCTACTCATGGGTATGGAAAAATGGATTAACATTTTCGGAGGTATGGCCAGTGGCAATAGTACTCTTGATTGGTAATATATTATTGGCCTGGATTATTTTGAAAATATATGATATACCTGTGAGAAAATACCTTTCAAAACGTTCTTAAAATTTGGGCATTGCACCTTGTTGACGACAAACAAATGCCGAAACTTCTACGGCTGATTTATGGGCTTCTTTTATTGGCTTGCCTTTAAGGTATGATGTTATAAAAGCAGCAGTAAATGCATCGCCTGCACCTACAGTGTCAACAACATTTACTTTGGGAGTATGCAGAAATGATATTTCATTATTACTGAATATAAAACTACCATTGGTACCTTTTGTAAGAATAACTATTTCAAGTGAAAACAGATCTTTAAGTTTGAGACAAATCTCCTGTTCTTTCATCTCTTTCATGTTATAAAGTTCTGCCATTACATTAATTTCATGATCATTCAATTTTAAAATATCAGCTTTTTCCAATGAGCCTTGTATAATGCTTTTACTATAAAAATTTTGGCGTAGGTTAATATCAAAAATCTTTATGCAGTTTTCAGGAACAGTGTTTAGAAATTTGTTGATTGTATTGTGAGATAAAAGGCTTCGCTGTGCTAAAGTACCAAAACATACTGCTGAGGTTTTTCTTGCCAGATCTTCCATTTCTTTGGTAAAAAGCATATTTTCCCAGGCCACATCTTCTACTATTTCATATTGCGGTTCACCGTAACTATTTAATTTAATATTCACAACACCTGTTGGATAATCGTTAATATCTATTATATAATTTAGATTTTTATCTTTAAGCAGGCTGATTATTTCACTACCAAACTCATCATTTCCAATAGAACTCACTATATAACCTTTATATCCCTGTTGTGAAACATGATATGCAAAATTGGCGGGGGCTCCACCTAAAACTTTCTGATCTGAAAAAATATCCCAGAGAATCTCTCCCAGTCCTACGATTATGTTGTTCATGGTTTTACTTTTTAATAAATTTATTTTGTTCTTATTCATTTATCAGTACAACTGTCAAGTCCATAACATTAGTTCCACTATTTCCTATTTTGACACTATCCCCTAACTTATCAAAGAAATTATATGAATCGAAATTCAAAAGGTAATCGTCTGGTTGCAAATTATTTTTTATTGAATGTGATACAGTGAATCCGTCAATTACTGCTCCCGCTGCGTCAGTCTGCCCTTCTAACCCATCAGTCCCTGCACAAAGTATGGTAACATTCTCTGCACCATTAATTTTAATTGCCAGATATAGCGCCAGGTGTTGATTGCGGCCTCCTCTACCATTGCCGGAAACATAAACAGTTGACTCGCCCCCAAACAGAAGACAGCGAGGTTTCTTATTATCTGATTTTATAACTATGTCTTTCGGTTTTTTTGAATTGATGGTTTTGAATATGAAATCAGCAACATATTTGTAATCTCCTTCCAGTCTGTCAGTTATTAAATATGTCTCGAAGCCTAATTCTTTGGCTTTTTCGGCCGCTCCATCTAAAGCTATTTTATTACTACCTATTATTAGATTTTCTACTTTGTTAAATACAATGTCATCAGGTTTAGCGGTCTCATCAATTATTCCTGCCATTCCCTTTCTCAGATGATTTATAAAAACTGAAGGAAAGGTTTCTATTAGATTGTACTTTTTTAAAACTTGTATAGCATCAGAAAATGTTGTGCAATCAGGTGCTGTAATACCAGATGCTATAACATCCAATTTATCACCTACCACATCTGAAAGTATCAGGCTGATTGTAGATGCAGGATAAATAGCTTTTGCAAGCTGGCCACCCTTAACACTAGATAAATGCTTTCTAACACAATTTATCTCTGAGATCGAAGCACCACTATTAATTAATAGCTCACTTGCTTTCTTCAGATCGTTGATTGTAGCATCTGTTGGATAGTCAGCCAATAATGCAGATGAACCACCAGAAATCAGACATAGTACCAGATCATTTTCTTGTGCCTTATCTGCTATATTAAGAACCAGTTTTGTTGCTTTCAATCCATTATTATCAGGTATGGGGTGACCCGCTTCAATTACTTTGAGTTTATCTAGTTTTCCTCCATTGCCATATGTTGTAATAACCACCCCATCGACAATTCTTTCTCCTAATATATTTTCAGCTTCTTTAGCCATTAAAAATGAAGCTTTTCCAAAAGCTAACAAATATATATTATTGAATTTGTCTAGTTGAAAATCTTTTCTTGAAAAAACTTTATTTACCAGTTTGTTGGGTAGAACATTATCAACTCCTGCCAGAAATATTTGTAAAGCTTTTTGTTTCATATCAGAGAAGATGAGGTTCATTAAAACATTAAAATTGTAATCTTTAAAATATTAGAATAAAGAGGGTTCTATTCTTTGCTTAATTTCAGGAATGTTTCTGTTAAATCTTGCATTGCCAGCGTTCTGAGTAATAGTATAGGCCGACATCAAATCATCTGGATATGGTTTCATCATGTTATTAATTTCATTGATACTAGTTGATGGATCAACCCAAGTTTCAAGTGCATATTTTGGTAATATCAGTGGCATTCGTTTTTTTGTGTTGTGAATAATCTCCATCAAGGGATTGGCTTCTGTAGTAATTATGGAGAATGTATCTCTGATCTCTCCTGTATTTTTATTTACCCAAGTGTTATATATGCAACCAAGGTAAAAGACTGTTTCATCAGTCGGATAGATGTAATAGGGTAGTTTTATTTTACCTGCTTGTTGCCACTCATAAAAACCGTCTAGTGGTAGAACACATCTGTTGCTTTTTATAGAGTTGCGGAATGATGGCTTTTCGTGAATGGTATCACTTCTGGCATTGAGAGTCATGTTGGCCAATTCATTAGCTTTTTCTTCATCAGTTACAAATGATGGTATTAACCCCCATTCTGATATATCAATAGAGTGCTTTTTTATTACAGGCAGTCTTGGATGGGAGAACCCGGATACAAGATAATAAACATCACTAAATTCTCCGTTCATCTTTAAATTCTTGTTATTTATAAGATGTTCTTTTACTGCTTTAATAGCCTTCCCTTCAAATGATACCGTGAAACACATATGATTTTATTAATTAAATCTATCTATTAAAACAACTATTATCTATAAAGTTACATCTATTGGAATAATTAATTAACCGTCAAATAATTTATTATAAATAAATCATTAAATATAACATTTTACAATATAATTTGCCTTATTAATTATAATCTTTTACATTTGCGGTCTGAAACAATTCCTGAAACAAACGTACTATTAAATCAATGTCTACAGTAACAGATAAAATTAAGATTTTATGTGCTGATAAAAAAATATCAGCTGCTGAACTTGCCGAAGGATCGAGTCTGTCTTTAGAGCAAGTAAACAGAATTTGTGAGAGTGATGAGATTCCATCTTTGTCATCTTTAATTAAAATATCAAGGGCTTTAGGGGTGCGACTTGGAACTTTTCTTGATGATAGTGAACAGATTGGCCCTGTCTTAAATCGAAGTGAAGAACATCATCAATCAGTAACTTTCACTAGTCATCAGACCAATAGTAATTCACACATGGATTTTATATCCCTGGCTTCAAGTAAAGCAGGACGTAATATGGAACCTTTTCTGATTAATATTCAAACTGAAAATGGCAATGAGACATGCTCTACTCACGAAGGGGAAGAGTTCCTTTTTGTGCTGGAGGGTTCTATAAAAGTTAGGTATGGTGCAGAGACCTATATTCTGAATAAGGGTGATTCTATATATTATGATTCTATTGTAGATCACCTTGTAACATCTATAGATGATAATGGAGCAAAGATACTTGCTGTTGTTTATTCTCCTTCATAATATAAAACAATAATGAACAGTGAATTTGATATAAAGTTGTCTGACAGGACATTGGGCGACTGGCTGGAATATTGGGCAAAAGAGTCTCCTGATAAGGAATATATTGTTTACTCAGATCGTGATCTGCGATATACATGGAAGAAATTCAACGATAGGGTGGATAATATGGCCAAAGGTTTAATATCTATAGGGGTGACTCGTGGGAGTAATGTCGGTATATGGGCTCAGAATGTTCCTGACTGGCTTACATTTCTCTATGCAACTGCCAAAATTGGAGCAGTTGCTGTAACTGTGAATACAAGTTATCGGTTGGATGAAATTGACTACTTGATGAAGAACTCGGATATGCATACTTTGTGTATGACTGATGGTGTTGCCGGAAGTTGTTACACAGATATTATATACGAGTTGATTCCTGAGCTGAAAACAAAACAGAGAGGTAAGCTAAAATCTGATCGTTTCCCGAAACTTAAGAATGTAGTGTATATTGGTCAGGAGAAGTACAGAGGTATGTATAATACAGCAGAAATTTTGTTACTGGGAAAGAATGTACCTGATAACGAGTTTAAAAGACTGAGGTCACTTACTAACTGTCATGATGTTGTCAATATGCAATATACTTCAGGTACAACCGGTTTCCCTAAAGGGGTTATGCTTACTCACCACAATATAGCCAATAATGGATATTTGACAGGAGTACATATGAATTTCACCAAGGATGATAAATGTTGTATCTGTGTACCTTTGTTCCACTGTTTTGGTGTAGTACTTGCAACAATGTGCTGTTTGACACATGGTAGTACACAGGTAATGGTAGAGAAATTTGATCCACTTTTGACATTGGTTTCAGTCCACAAAGAACGTTGTACTGTATTGCATGGGGTGCCAACAATGTTTATATCAATGCTAAACCACTCTATGTTTTCACTCTTTGATATGAGTTCTCTGAGAACTGGAATTATGGCAGGTGCACTTTGCCCTGAAGAGTTGATGAAGGAAGTGAATGAAAAAATGTATATGAATCTGACGAGTGTGTATGGTATGACTGAGACTTCTCCTGGAATGACGCAGAGCAGGGTGGAGGATCCCTTTGAAGTGCGCTGTACTACTGTGGGAAGGGAATATGAATTCACAGAGGTGAAAGTACTTAATCCTGAAACTGGCGAAGAGTGTGCTGTTGGCGAAGAGGGTGAAATGTGCTGCAGGGGTTACAATGTGATGAAAGGATATTATAAAAATCCTGTGGCTACTGCAGAAGTTATTGACTCAAATGGGTTTATGCATTCGGGTGATCTGGGAGTAAAGGACGAAAATGGTAATTTCAGAATTACCGGACGTATAAAGGATATTATTATTCGTGGTGGGGAAAATATATCTCCTAAGGAAGTGGAGGATTATCTTTATAAAATGCCGGGGGTGAAAGATGTACAGGTTGTAGCTGTTGCATCAGAACGGTATGGAGAGGATGTAGGAGCATTCATAATTCAAAAAGATGGATACGATCTAAATACTCAGGATGTTCGTGATTTCTGCAAAGGGCATATAGCTAAATATAAAATACCTCGTTACGTATTTATTGTTGATAGTTTTCCAATGACAGGAAGTGGAAAGATACAGAAGTTTCGTTTACGAGAAATGGCTTTGGAATTGTGCGAAAAGGAGGGTATCGAGATTAGATAATAAAAGCGGAAAGCTCATTCGCTTTCCGCTTTCTGATTAAATACATAAAAACTACGACTTCCAGAATATGTTTAACTTAAAAATCTATCTAAATAAAAGTGGAGCTAAAGTATTCAGGTAATCACGCCAGTTTGACCAGGTGTGTCCACCACCTGTTACATGGAATGTGTGAGTTAAGCCATTTCTTTCAAGTGCTTCATGAAGAAGTTTTGCTCCCGGATAGGCAAAATCAGCGTCACCACATGCCAGCCAGTATAACTTATAACCAGCTTTTTTCAGAGCTTGCAGCTGTTCGTCAATATCTTGTCCTTCTCTGATACCCATACTCATTGGTGCTATATAACCAAACATTCCGGGATAGTTGTTCGCAACATTCATTGTATGACCACCACCCATTGAAAGACCAGAAACGGCTCTGGAATCGCGTTTAGCAATTACTCTGTAGTTCTTTTCAATAAATGGTACGATATCTTTAGCTAAACTATGTATGTATAAGTTAGCAGTTGCAGGATCTTGATAATTAAAGGGTTTTTCTGGCAACATTAATGGTTTGGCTGCCTGCTGACCTGGATTTCCATTTGGCATTACCACAATCATTGGTTTAGCTTTACCCTGTTCTATAAGATTATCGAGTATCTGGCATGCACGCCCCATATTTGACCAGGCATCTTCATCTCCACCACCTCCATGAAGCAGATAAAGTACAGGATATTTTTCTTTCCCTTTTTCATAACCGTATGGAGTATAAACATACATTCTTCTGGTCATGTTTAAAGTGGGAGAGTCGTACCATACTTTTGTAAGATTACCTCGTTTATTTGCTTCTTTGTAATTGGCAGATTTTTCTCCATCTACTAACAACATGCTGAGGTATCTTGTTCCATCTCTCTGCATTAGAATATTATTTGCATCACTGATAACTACACCATCTACGATAAAATGATAGGTGTATATATCAGGATCCGGTGTTGGGATTGTTACTTCCCATACTCCTTCATTATTCTCTTTCAGAGTTTCAGTGTCGGAATAGTTAGCCATCCATGAGCCATAGATTTTTACATCTCTTGCCTTTGGTGCTCTTATTCGAAAGGTTACTTCGTTTCCTGCAATATCAGGAGATACAATAGGTGTTCTGTTCATGAAATTTGCCAATTCCTGTGCATCTATAAATGTACATATGAACAGAAAAAGGGATAGGTAAACAAGTCTCTTCATATCTTAATTATTTAAATAACATTGGTGCAAATTCAGATAAATATATTCTCCAGTTTTTCCATATATGACCTTCACCACTTTCTCTATAAGTGTAATTAAAGCCAATTTCATCCATCTTCTTCATGCTGTCAATTACACCTTGATAAAGAAAATCTGTATCGCCACATGCAATCCAATATAATTTATAGCCATTCTTTTTCTGTACTTCCAGTTTTTTTACAAACTCTTCAGCATATTTTGCTCTCTCACTATCATTGCGAGCCATCATACTGGCAATTGGAGGTGCAGAGAAAACACCTATATAGTTGAATGTGTTAGGATATTGTGCAGAAATAGCTGCTGAGTGCATACCACCCATCGACAATCCAGCAATAGCACGATTGGCTTTATCTTTTTTCACTCTGTAATTGCTCTCTACAAATTTGATGATATCACCAAAGCTGTCTTCCATACTGGCAACTGCTTCGCGTGGTCCACCACCCATTGCAGGTTTGTATTGTCTGAACGATTCAGTTGGAGCTGCAACATTTTGTGTATGACCATTAGGCATTACTACAATCATTGGCTTAGCTTTACCCTGAGCAATTAAGTTGTCAAGGATCTGTGCTGTACGGCCTAAAGCAATCCAGGCCTCTTCATCACCACCGGACCCGTGAAGCAGATAAAATACAGGATATGTTTCTTTGCTATTTTCATAACCTGGAGGAGTGTAAATTGTAATACGTCTCTGCTCTTTTAATGTTGGACTATCATACCAGCGTCTGGCAACTGTACCATGGGGTATATCTTTTACACTATACAGGTCACCTGGATTGCCGGGAATGATGAATATATTAGTTATTGAAGCAACATCACGAATCATATCTACGTTTGCAGGATCATTCATTCGTTGTCCGTCTACTATAAATGTATAACTATATAATTCTGATGCTAATGGTTCAGGAGTTGTATATTCCCAAACGCCATTTGCACCTTCTTTCAATTGTGCTGTTCCCGGGACATCAAATGTACCAAAATCAGTTTCAACCTTTTGTGGTGCCAGAAAATCACCTGTTATTTCTACTTTAACTGCTTTGGGTGATCTTAGCCTGAAAGTTACCGTGTTATCATCATGGATTTCAGGTGATACTATTGGCTCGCCACCCCATAAAGCTTGTTGGGCGAAAGTAATTGAACACATAAATAGTGTCACTAACAAAATTGTTACTTTTTTCATGTTTCTAAATTGTTTAAATTAATCTGTATTGTTCTGATATTTAAATCTTTATTTACTAAACGTGCGAGAGATAAATGGAAGGCTGATATAGAGTGCTGAGTGCCAGTATTCCCAAGTGTGACCACCATCACGAACTCTGAACTGAAATGGTATATCTGCTTTATGCATAGCTTGTATGAACTCAATATTCCGGTCCAGCAGAAAGTCATCATCACCGCAGTCTACAAACCATTTTACGGTTCTAAGCATCTCTTTAGTTTCATCGCTGGCTTCTTCTATAAATTTAATACAGCTGTTTTCAATAACTGATTTATTCAGAATTGCCATCTTGTCGTCGGGATTCTGAGGAGGTAATCCCCCAACATTTGGGATATTCATAAGTGCACTCATAGCATAAACTGCACAAAACATATCAGGATGTTTTTGAGCATAACTGGTTGATCCACCTCCTCCCATTGAAAGGCCTGCAATAGCACGGTTTTGTTTATCACCTTTAACTCTGTAGTTTTTTTCTATGTAAACTAAGAACTCCTTAAAGAAGAAATCCTCATAAGCCCAGCCAGGCATGTTGAAATAGCCATTCCATTCACCTGCATAAATATTACCCCCTGCATTTGGTGTTACAATAATCATCTCACCAGCTTCTCCGGAGGCAATAAGTTGATCCATAACATCTTTTAAATGACCTCTGGTTGTCCAACCCTGATTAGTGTCCATGACTCCATGTAAGAGATAGAGTATAGGATATTTCTTATCCTTATCCATTTCATAACTTTGAGGCAGAAAAATATTGTAAGTACGGTAAGCATCTAATATTTCACTATAAATGCTATCAGTAATTATTTTACTTTGTGGTCTGCCTGTTTGTGCTGAAACACTAATGCATATGAGAAAAGTCAGTGACAGATAAAACAGTTTTATATATTTCTTCATTTTAATGCTAATTTATATTCTCAGGGTCGAATACTATCATTGATTGACCGTTTGCAGCTATCTTTGGATTCTCGCATGAAATATCTAATCCCATATTAGGATAATCTTTTGCTTCGGAAAAATTTCCTTCACTTATTTCCTTCGCCAGAGTCTTCATATCTATAAGATAACTTAAATCCATTGGGCGCTTAACGTGAGGATAATGACCAACATAAAGTTTACTGATATTATGTTCATTCATTATCTTCTCCATCCTTACACAAGAAGCATAATATTCGGACATTGGGACATGTGGTCTCAGCTGCAACCATACCTGCCCTGATCCGAAAGCATCTCCTGTGAAAGCTGCATTGATTGATTTGTCAACAAATACTACAGACCCGGGTGTGTGTCCCGGCATCAGGTAAACTTCTATCTTTCTTCCACCCAAGTCAAAAACATCACCATCTGCCATCCATTTATATTCGCCTTCAAATTGAATATTTACGGCAACTGTGGTGTCAGAAGGATGCATATAAACTTGCTCGAAATAGTGAATATTTCCTGCATGGTCTTTGTGATTGTGGGTAAGCACTACAGTAAGAGGTTTCTGTGTTATTTCTCGTACTATCTTATCAAGTGATTTGCATTTTGTACCTGTATCGATTAACATCGCCTGGTTGTCACCTTCCAAGATATACATGGTTGTCAAATCATTTGTCTCTACTACCCATGTCTTATCCTCTAACTTGCTAATAGTTAATTCTTCGTTTTTAAATAGTTCCTGTGCAGCTGTTACTTGAATAACCAACATCAAATAGATAAAAGATACTATGATCTTATTTAACGAACATTTCCTTTTCATACTGTTTAGTTTAGAGATTAATGATTATTATAGTTAACATCTGCTAAAGATACATAATTATCTAATTGTGGCAATTTTTTGAGCAGGTTTCATTACATCGTTTACTTTAATTTTCTTAGAGCTGTTTATTTTATGCTCTACAGTACTTTTAACATCAGCTGCAGATGTTGCTATATGCCACAGATATTTTCCTTTTGCTAATTCCCAGGAGCTGGATTTGTCGTTAAAAGAGGACATATCCATTGTTTTCCATGTAAGAGTTAATGTTTCACTTTCACCGGGATTTAACTCCCTAGTTTTGCCAAACGCTTTTAACTCCTTACTAGGTTTTTTCAAACCTCCTTCAGGTGCTGTAATATATACTTGTACAACCTCTTTCCCAGATACATTTCCTGTGTTGGTTACAGTAACTTCGACTGAACAAATATCATCATTGACTGATGAGTTAATAACATTGTAGTTAAATGTAGTATAAGAGAGACCATGACCAAAAGGAAATGAAACATTTTTATTAAAAGTATCAAAGTAGCGGTAGCCAACATAAATGCCTTCTTCGTAAACAGTATAATCTATATTACGCACAGGCTTTACTTCCTGTGGCTCCTCATTTTCACCCTGTATGCTTAGACCTGATCCCATAAAAAATGAAGGCATCTTAAATTCATAATCAAATGGGAAATTTTTATCAGAAGCAGCATCACCATAATTTATGGCAAAGGTAACAGGTAGTTTACCAGAAGGATTTACTTTACCGATTAAGATGTCAGTTACACAATGTCCTACTTCCTGACCTGGCTGGAATGCACATATAATGGCATCAGCTAATGATTTCCATGATGCAGTTTCTACAGGACTGCAAATATTAAGGACTACAATAACTTTTTTTCCTGCAGAATGATAGGCATCAGAGACTGCTTTTAAAAGGGCAAGCTCATTTTCAGTCAGATAAAACTCTCTAACATGACGATCAACAGGTTCTGAACTTGCTCTGCCTATAGTAAAAATAGCTACATCATTTGATTTTACTTGTTCTGCCAACTCTTCTGCTGTTGGAATAAACTCGTCTGCACGTGGTGGTGGTGCAAGAGAGAATGGTGGTCGTCCATTTGGAAATAACCTTTTTTCTTCACTAGCAAGATGTGTCTGATATTTGCGGATAAGGTTTTTATCAACCTCATAGTTCGCATTGCGTAGACCTTCAACTAAAGATACAGTGTATCTTCCAAATGCCAAACTACCAAATCCCTGACCTGCCGGTACCATATCATAGGATGTAGATCCATAAAGAGCAACTTGATTCACTTTTTCAGAAAAAGGAAGTACCCCATTGTTTGTAAGAAGTACAATACCTTCAGTTCCTACCTTACGGGAAATAGCAGCATGAGCTTTTAGATCTGTCTCGTTTGGATAACTTTTATTATTAAAGGTATTACTTTTAACTACAAGCTCAAGAACTCTCTTTATGTTTCTGTCTAATATTTTCTCTTCGAGCTGGCCATTTTTAACTGCTTCATAGATTGCATTGTATTGTCTTTCTTGTCCAGGCTGTAACATATCGTTACCTGCAATCATAGAAGCTATAGCATCACTACCTGCATTCCAGTCTGATATTACTAATCCGTTATAACCCCATTCGTCGCGAAGAATAGTAGTTGTCAAATCTATATTTTCACTTGTGTGCTTACCGTTGATCTTGTTATAAGCTGTCATAATAGTCCAAGGAGATGACTCTTTGATTGCTATTTCAAAACCTTTTAGATAAAGTTCTCTAAGAGTACGCTGATCCATTTGAGGGTCATTGCTGTATCGGTTTGTTTCCTGATTATTGGCAGCGAAGTGTTTAATACTTGTACCAATACCCTGACTTTGAACACCGTTGATATAGGCTGCAGCTATTTTTCCTACTATAAGTGGATCCTCTGAATAGTACTCGTGATTACGGCCGCAAAGAACATTTCTCATAAGGTTAACTCCCGGTGCAAGCAATACATCCATTCCGTAGTCCTTGACTTCAGTACCAATAGCTTTACCAACCTCATATGCTGCATTGGGATTGAAAGTTGCAGCTACAGTAGATCCTGAAGGAAATTCTGTTGTGTAGTAAAAATTGCTATCAAACTCGCGACGAACACTCATTGCCAGTTTATGAGGTCCATCAGCAAAGTATACTGAAGGTATACCCAGTCTAGGTATTTCATAAGAACGCCCTGCTGTGCCGGGAAATTTAGCGTCAGGACCCGACATCCCACAGCCAATTACCATTCTTACTTTTTCCTCTAAGGTCATTGCATTTATCACCTCATCAATATTGTTTTTATTGAGTGTGATATTCTGTGAGAAAATATTATTCTGGCTGAATAATCCAGCCAGAATAATAATACAAAATAGTTTCTTCATTTTAATGTTTCTTTAAACTTGAAAATTTATGTCAATTACCATCCTTCATTTTGAACCATATTTGGATTCAATCTCATTTCTGTTGCAGGAATTGGAAGCAGATAATGCTTTGGTTTGAATCCATAACGGCTTGGGTCAGTATTATATTGTACATACTCCACAACAACATTATCTGGTTCATTCTGAGAACTTGATTTGTTGATAAGTAGTGGGGTAGTTGCACCCTGATTTTTCAGAAGTGCTTCAGCATCACCCCAACGGATAATATCTTGGTATCGTGTGTATTCACTGCATAGTTCCAGACGTTTTTCAAGTTTGATGGCTTCCAATGTTGCAGGTTTGAAAGGTAATCTTGCACGACTCCTTACTTCATTTAAAGCTGCATCAGCTTCAGATTGATTTCCTGCCATGAAATTTGCTTCTGCTGCAAGTAATAAAACTTCTGCATAACGCATCCAGCGATAGTTATTATATGAACACCAGAAAGTAATTGGTGCCTCAGATGATGAGAAGCGACGTTTCCACAAAAACACACCTTCATTTATAATACTTTTGCCTTTTTGTAGTTTAACTCCTAACTCATTCATTTGTTCATAAGTTTTCATAGTATGATTTAGACGATATCCATCAACTCCTTCTTCTGCAACAAATGCATCATAAAGTTTTTTCTGAGGAACCATAAATCCCCATCCTGTTTCTTTATAATCATAGAATTGTGCTGAGCTAGCAGCTAAATTATCCATGCGCCAGTGGTTCATAACTTCATAGAAGCTAAACTCATCCCAAGGATTATTCAAGTCAAGTATACGGTTACTTTCCAGCATACTTTCACTGTTACCTTCTGCAATGTAGGTAAGAATATTTTGATATTCGCCTTCATATAGTTTATACTTTCCGCTATTTCTAACTTCATTGAACACTTTTGCTGCTTCTGAATATTTATTTTGCCATAGAAGTGCTTTTCCAAGCATGGTTTGAGCTACTTGCTTAGTTACACGCCAAACACTATTATCATATGCGTCCTGTTTTTCGGCAAGATATCCAGAATTGATTGCATCATTCAAATCCTGTTCTACAAGTGCCCACAGTTCTTCTTTAGAAGCTTTAGGCATCTGATACTCATCAGGAGTTAGTTCGTGATCTACAAGTGGAACTTCTCCCCACATTGAGATTAGATCGAAATAGGCAAATGCACGGAAGAACTTTGCCTCAGCATGAGCTCTTTTCTTTACATCGGTGTCAGGTTCTATATGACCTAAAATTACATTTGCCTTATATATCAAACTGTAATAACTTTCCCAAACACCACGTATGAAACTTTGGTCAGAACCAAATGAGAACTCATTGCAACCTTCTAATTCAGCATTGTCATTTCGACCTCCACCTCCTGCCCAGACATCGTCAGACAGAGCATTTTTAAGCATGGTATAGTTGTAATATGTACCTTTTAATTCGATGTATAGTGCATTAGAAGCTGCTTCAGCATGCTCATCAGTTTGGTAATAAAAAGAATAGTCCAGAACACCTTTTTGCGGAATATCAAGTCTGCTTTCGCACGAAGTATTGCTTAGCGCAACCAAACCAACTATTAATAATAATAAATATTTATTTTTCATGTTGTTTAATAATTAATTTTAACTGAAATGAATAATTAGAAAGTAACTGCTAAGCCTACAACTACTTTTTTAGAATTAGGATAACTACCTTTATCCACTCCAAGTGCACTGCCAACTCCTGTTACTTCCGGGTCGAAACCTGGGTAATCAGTAAATGTGAAGTAATCTTCGAGTGAACCATAAATTCGTAAATTATCAATAGATATTTTACTCAAAAGATTTCTTGGTATTGAATAACCCAACTGTATCTGTTTAATTTTAAAGAATGAGCCATCAAATACTGAACCCGATGATGTCATAAACTTAGTAAAATCTGTTGCATACGCTCTAGGAGTAGTACCATTAGGATTATTTCTAGTCCATCTGTTTTCTGTAAAATAAGTAAGTTGATTCAAGTTATAGTCGACACGATTTAGACCCATATAAATATCATTACCATGTGAACCAGTTCCGAACACTATTAAGTCAAAATTTTTCCATCCGGCAGTTAATGTAATACCGTATGTTAAGTCGGCAATACCTTTTCCAATTTCTGTTTTATCATTATCAGTAATAGCACCGTCTCCGTCCTGATCTGCAAAAATAGGTTCACCAGTTTCCTTGTCAACACCAGTAAACTCATATCCATAAAAGTACCATGCAGGTTTTCCAACCTCAAAACGGGTTATAGCTCCATAAGTAACTAAAGATGTTCCATCAATTGCAGCCAGTGACTCATGTATATAGGTAACTTTGTTTTTAAGGGTTGATATATTACCTCTTACTCCATAAGAGAAATCGCCAATTCTATCTTGCCAGCCTAATTCAAGTTCAATACCTTTATTAGTAATGTTACCTGCGTTTACAGGAGAAAAAGTATTACCAACAACTGTAGAAGCTTTAATTCCTGATACAATTAAGTCTTTGGTTTCTTTATTGAAATAATCGGCAGTTAATGAGAGTCGATTATTCAAGAAACGAGCATCAATACCGATATTGGTTTGTTCTGATGTTTCCCATTTTAACTGTTCATTACCAGTAGCAGAGGGGGCATAACCATTTACATAGTAGAAATCATTATTATTACCTATAGCAATATGACCGGTTGAACCAACAGATACGTTCCAGCGGTAACCTCCTAGTGATGCAGTTGATCCATTCTGACCCCAACTGGCACGCAGTTTTAAATGAGTCATAAAATCATTTGATCCCTTGATAAAGTCTTCCTCTGAAATTACCCATCCAAAAGAAGCTGCAGGGAAATAGCCCCAACGCTTTTGTTTTGGTAATACAGAAAGGTCTGCAGCATCTGCACGTAAAGAAAACTGTGCAAGATATTTGTTCTTATATTCATAGTTCAAACGACCAAAATAGGCTAGCTTGCGTGAGAAATTTTCTTCTCCACCTGAAATATCCTTTGCAGCATCTGAAGTTGCATAAGCGAAGTACCAGAATAGGGGATCATCCTGAAGGAATCCTATGTTTTGATCGTCGCCACGTTTATTCCCGCTTACTCCAAAACTACGACTCTCACTAAATGATGTACCTAACATCAGAGTTGTATTATGATCTCCAAATTTACGATCATAGTTCATAAAATTTTCCCACTGCCAGTATGTTGGACTATAATCTGATGCGCTTACCTGTATATAATCCTGCTTTGCAGTACCATGATAATAATAGTCATGGCTCACTCCGTATGAAGAAGATGATGATAATCGATATCCAAGTCTTGAAGTGATAGTCAATGGTTTTATAGGTTTAAAGTTTATATATGTAGTACCATTGATATTGAAACCTCTGTTTTTAGTAAATGAGCGATCACGCATAGCAAGAGGATTTATAGCTTCAGCATTTCCTGTAAATGCTGATATACCATAAAGATTGCCTTTTCCATCCCCTAACATATTTGGATGTTGAGCATAAGTATCTGCCATATGTTGAGGTAAATTGTTTATTGGATATAAAGGTTTAGTAAGAGGATCAAGTTGTAGCACTGATAAAAGTAAACTTCCATATTCACTACCTTCAGCAACAGATTGAACTTTATAGTGTTCAATTTGATTGTTTGTTACTACTTCTAACCATGGTTTGATTTTCCAACTGGCATTAATCATACCGGTGAGTCTGTTATAAGTATCACTGTTTCCAACCACCATTCCATCATTATCCAGGCTTGACAATGATAAATAAAGTGCGCCACTTTCATTACCACCCTGGAATGTTAGGTTGTGTCTCATCATTGAACTATTTTCAAAAGCTACATCTGTCCAATCTGTATTTGTAACTCCATCCCAGTTCAAATTAAATGCACCTTCGGCAATTTTACCTGCTTCAATGAAATAGTCTTTATACTGCTGAGAGTTCATAACTTCAGGTATTCTGCCTAAACTTTGAGAAGTATGCTGAAGATTATAAGTTATTTTGCCACTTCCTTTTCCTCTTTTAGTAGTGATTAAAACAACTCCATTACCCGCAGCAGCTCCATAAATTGCTGCTGAGGCACCATCTTTTAATACTTCCATTGACTCAATATCATTTGGATCTATTCCTCCGATGTCGCTTGCAATTCTACCATCTATTACGTAAAGTGGTTCACTTGATCCATTTGAGCTGATACCACGAATTCTAACAGAAGGTGAAGAACCCGGACGAGCAGTTGAACTCAAAACCTGAACACCGGCAGTCTTTCCCTGAAGTGCCATCTCAGGACGAGCTATTGTTCTTGCTTCCAAGTCCTCTGATTTTACTGAAGATACGGCACCGGTGAGTGAACTTTTTCTTTGAACACCATAACCAATAACAACAACTTCATCCAATGCTTGCATATCTTCATCCATAGTTACATCAAGAGTATTGGCGCTTACAGTTTTTTCCTGGGTTATATAACCAATATAAGAAAAAACTAATGTAGCACCTTGTCTTACTGATATTTGATAATTTCCATCAATATCTGTAATTGTTCCATTAGTAGTACCTTTCTCCAGTACACTTACACCAATCATTGGTTCATTCTGAATATCCACAACTTTGCCGCTTACTTGTACAATGTTTTGTGCAAATAACAGGGGCACAGCAACCATTAAGGATAAAACTGACAAAATCAGTCGTTTAATTGAGTCTTTCTTGTTCATCTTCTTCTGTTTAGATAGTTAAATAGATTAATTTTTTTTATAATCCACGAATAGGGAAAAGACGGACTATATCCAACAAATCCTTATCATGTCCTTTTTTCAATTCACATTCATTATCGAAAATCATTAAAGATTCATTATTAAGGTTATATGGCTCCCAATGAGGCAAGCCTTCGGTGTTAGGATCACCGGTTTTTGCAAAATTGATCCATGCTGAACTCATAATATTTCCAAGATCTATTGCCTCAGATCCTCCGCCAGTCATATTTCCATGAAGCGTCACATTATTAAATACAAAAGGTAGCTCCAAACAATGCATACTTCTGAGAATTCCGTCCAGCACTGGGGATTCCCAAGTGAAAAGATATGTATATACTGGAGCGTTACTAAATGATGACATTATATTACTGAATTCAACTACACTGGGTCTGAAAATAAAGTCGACGTCAAATAAATCTTTAGGGGTATAGTTTGGATAGGCCTTTTTGAAAGCTTCAATATATTCATTAACTCTGTTTCCATATTTGACCTTCAATTTCTCTATAGCCTGTTCTTGTGTGATATTTCGTATTGAAG
Organism: Lascolabacillus massiliensis; assembly: GCF_001282625.1. NCBI lineage: Bacteria > Pseudomonadati > Bacteroidota > Bacteroidia > Bacteroidales > Porphyromonadaceae > Lascolabacillus > Lascolabacillus massiliensis. The sequence continues at coordinate 33,845 of NZ_CTEJ01000002.1, read as the reverse complement.
GGTTGTATGTACTGGTACAAAACTCATGAAGTGTTGTGCCAACTAAAATTGGAATATTTTTACTCTGCTCAGGTGGAGTGGGGTAGAATAACTTAGATGGCAGAATATTTCCATCAATAGTGGGTGCCCAACCAAAAATAAATGTTTTAAATCCTTCTTTATCTGCCTCGACTTTAACCTCGGCAACTGCCTTTTCACCGGCTTCAAGAAGCTGCTGGTAAGGAATATTCTGGATCTTATCAATATCTGAAGAATTTAAGCCAAGCTCCCGGACAACAGCTGTACCGATTCTCCTGGACCATTTTGACTCCATTGTATTCAACATCGCTCCACTCTGAATGATAGCTTTGTGAAATAAGCCTTCTGCAGAAGGTGTTGCTAATAGTGTTGAAACTTTACCTCCTCCTCCTGATTGACCAAATATTGTAACATTAGATGGATCACCTCCAAATGAAGAGATGTTCTTATTTATCCATTCAAGTGCAGCAACTATATCAAGTATTCCAACATTACCTGATTCTTTATATTTCTCTCCATAAGCAGACAGATCAAGAAAACCGAGCACATTTAATCGATGATTTAATGAGACAACTACAATATCACCCTTACGTGAAAGATTTGTTCCATCATAAGAGGGCAGTTCGTGTCCGGAACCGGCTGAATAACCCCCTCCATGCAACCATACCATAACCGGCCTTTTTTGATTGCCGTTAATGCCAGGTGTCCAGATGTTTAATCGTAGGCAATCTTCATCCTGGTAACCATCATTCCAGTCAAAAGCAAATGCTTGTTCATCACTGTACCAGCCCATTCGTTTGCCCTGTGGTGATGTTGGACCATATGAGCGACTACTTCTAACGCCATCCCATTTTGTAACTTTTGTTGGAGGCATAAATCTTTCTGCTTCTGCATAAGGAATACCTTTATATATGTATATCCCATTTTCAATATACCCTGCCACCTTTCCGTACTCAGTGTTAGCGGTTGTAGCTTGTAAAGAAGTAGTAATTTCACTTTGATTCTCACATAATGATTCAGCCGTTTTACTATTTCGACAACTTGAAAATATAATTATGGAGGTAATAAATAATGGTATAGAATAAAATCGCATATTATATCATGGCTTAAATGTTTATGCAAATCTATAATATCATATAAAACTATGTTTTCAGAACTGTTTAATAAATTTTCATATTTGTAGAATAGGGTTTTATGGATTGTCCAAATGTTTTCATATTTGTTTAATTTGGCTTTTAATAACCTTTTTGAAATTCCTTAATCTTATAAAGCATATTGAAATTTCCCATATATTCCCTATATTTGAGTCATGTAGTTGAATATTATAAAGACCATGAAGTTCTATGATAAATATCATCCTTATCATTTTAATTCTTTTTATTACATCATGTAATGCACCTGTAGACTTTAAAAATCCTGTTAAGGAGCAAACTCCAGTTATTGCGAATGATATTTCGAATCAGAAAATTACTGCGTTTGCAGAGGATGAACATGGACATATTTGGATAGGTACATTTAGGGGGTTAAATAAATATGATGGCAATGAATTCTATCAATTTTTCAGTACAGATGATTCTCTGGATTTAGCTGATAATAATATTACAGACTTGATCTTGGATTCTAAAAAAAGACTTTGGATAGCAACTGTTAATGGGGTTAGTAGGTATACAGAACAAGATAATTTCAAAAGAATTCCGATTAGAAACAGCAATCAGAATGGACATCAGTTAATTGAAACAAGAGATGGTAGAATTTTGCTTAACTTCTCATATATGCTAGGTGTTTATAATCCGGAAAATGAGAGTTTTGATAGATTTGAACCTTTCGATTTTAATAAAATACCTCTATTCGTTTTTATAGACGCAAGTAATGATATGTGGACTATATGCGAAAGAACAATTTACAGATATAATTCATTTACATTTGATATTAAAGATTCTGTAAACATAGACTTCAGTGTAATTACATCTTATCTATGGGGGAATAATGAATTATGGATTGCCGGAGATGATAATATTGCTGTTTTTGATACTCGTACGTGCAGATATATTAGTACACCTCAATGTATAGCAAATCATGATCTACTTATGCAAAGCACTGTGAAAAAGATTTATTCTTTAAACTCCAATTCTTTGCTTTTTGTTTCTGAAAATAATGGCTCTTTTGTATACAACAGAGGTGATCAAACACTGTATCATCAGGATGAGAGCGGTTTCCCATTTGTGGGAACTGAAAACAGTATTAGCACTATTTTCGTTGATACTCAACAAAATATTTGGTTGGGAACAGAGGATCAAGGCTTTTTAGTGCACTCCAGTTATAAGAACAGATTTAATAATGACAACTTTTTGAATGAGTATTTTCGTGGTAAACCAATATTGTCTGTGTCTGAAGATGATAAACGTAATATGTGGCTCTTAACATCCAAAGGAGAGTTATATATTTATAATCTAGAAAATAAGAAAATTGAAAATTTAAATGTTTCACAGTTACTATATAAAAGCATTCCACAGAATAACATTAAAGAGGTTTTGGTTAGCACATTGTTTATTGATAATGAAGGCAATCTGTGGTTAGGCTCAAAAGAAAATGGTAAGGTTTGGAAATGTATACTAACTGAAGATAAACTCAGACTAGTTTCTGATTATGATGTTTTTGGGCCGAATGTGTTTACACAAGATAATAATGGAACGATATGGCTTAGTACTACCTCAGAGTATGTTTATTCTTTAAAAAAAGGAGATTCTGATTTTGAACCACTCCAGATATATACGCCATTCTTTAATTTTGTTTCAGGATTCATAACACTTAGAAATGGCAAGATTATGGCTTCTCCTTTTTACCACAGACCTAAAATGATTGACCCTGATAGAAGAATTGTAGAGGAAATTATTTTTGATGAAGCACAATGGGAAAATTCTATTCCACGCTCGGTACTTATAACCAATGTTCTTTTTGAAGATAGCAGAGGTGAGGTTTGGATAGGAACTAAAACGAATGGACTGCTAAGATTTTTACCGGAAGATGGATATCTTGAACCTATTAGTGGTGCACCATGTATGGATATAGTATCAATAGAAGAAGATTTACATGGTAATTTATGGGTTGGAACTGAATATGGGTTAGGGAAATATGACCGTGATTTAAAGCTATTTACAAATTACTACGCTTCTTCCGGTATTGGAGGGAATCAGTTTATAGAACGTGCATCTTACCTTCTATCAAATGGTACACTTGTGTTTGGGGGAACGCATGGACTTACTTTTTTCAATCCAATCGATGTCCCGGAGAAACAAACTCTACCTTTATTATTTGAAAATTTAAAAGTTCACAATCAGATAATAAGACCTCAAGATAAAGGAAGTAGTATAGATAAACATCTTTCATATAAACCTGATATTAGATTAAGATATTTTGAGAATGGATTCAGTATTTCATTTGCTGCATTGGATTATAGTGAATATGATCGTGTAAAATACTATTATATGCTTGAAGGTTTTGATAATTATTGGGTTGATGCAAATAATAACCGTGAAGCATATTATGCCAATCTGCCCTCAGGTAAATATAAATTCTCAGTTAGAATTACTGATAATGATCAAAGTATAGTTGAAACACAAGAATCCATTAATATTATTGTAGAGCCTAAACCATGGTTAACATGGTGGGCGAAATGTATATATCTTATTTTGATTAGTGGACTAGTTTATTTAATACTTAGAGGATTGTGGCATATCCGTAAAGAAAGAGAATTGGCATATTTGGCTGAGATGCAAAAACAGCAAGAGCAGAAAACAAACGAAATGAATATGCGTTTCTTTACTAATATTTCACATGAATTCAGAACTCCTTTAACGATGATTTCTGGTCCAATCTCTCAATTAGCAGAAAGCAAGGATGTTCCACATAATGAGAAAGAGCTTATTGAAATAATTAAAAGAAGTGTTGTACGTATGCTGCAATTAATAAACCAACTTATGGATTTCAATAAGCTTGAAAATGACACTTTAAAGCTGAGAGTAAAAAAAGAAGATGTTACAGAGTTATTAAAGAGAATTATAGATATTTTTTGTATTAATGCGAAAAACAAAGGAATTGAGTTTAAAATACAAGGACTTGAGGATCGATTTGAAATGTGGATTGATGAAGATAAACTTGATAAAATTGTAAGTAATTTGCTTTCTAATGCTATTAAATTTACACCTCAAGGTGGAATAATATCAGTAGAAATTGATATTATAAGCGAACATGATGCATCCAGAATTTTTAATCTAGAACCAGATAAAAGATCATCTAAATATTTTAAACTTACTATTACAGATAGTGGGAAAGGAATCCCTGAAGGTGAAGAGGAAAAGATATTTAATCGTTTCTATAAAGCAGGAGATGCTGATGTGGATAATTATTATGGTACAGGAATAGGATTGTATCATGCACTAAGTTTGGCTAAATTACATCATGGATATCTAAAAGCCAACAATAAGAAAGGTAATTCAGGTGCCGTTTTTACTTTATTACTACCTATTAATGATGATTTATACAGTTCAAGTGAGCGTATTATTTCAGAAGATTTGGAAACTGAAAACTTACAGTTAAATTCAAAAAATGAATTTAATTATGATGAACCAGATTATTCTAAAAATCTAAAATCTATTGTAGTAGTTGAGGATGATTCTGAATTGGCTAACTTTATTCGAGTTGTACTTTCCCCTTTTTATAATGTGATTTGTTTTTACGATGCAGTTAATGCACTTGAGTACATGTTAGAAGATACTCCTGACTTGGTTATTTCAGATATAGTTATGCCGGAAAAAGATGGTTATAGTTTGTGTAAAGATATAAAAGATAATCTACAGCTTAGCCACATTCCAGTAATACTTTTGACAGCTAAATCTACATTACAAGACAAGGTAAAAGGGTTAGATACAGGAGCTGATGCTTATATAACTAAACCATTCGAACCACCATATCTGTTAGCGCTAATTAAATCTCAATTATCAAATCGAGAGAAAGTACAGATGATTCTTTCTGCAACTACAAAAGCTGAAGAAATAGATAATGACATCCTTTCTCCTCAGGATAATATCTTTATGAAAGAGCTTTATGACCTGATGGAATCAGAGATTTCCAATTCTGAACTTGATATAATAAAACTTACAGACATGATGAAAATATCAAGATCTAAATTTTATTATAAAGTAAAGGGACTTACCGGTGAAACACCGGCAGTTTTCTTCAGATCATATAAACTGAATAGGGCTGCGGAACTTTTAAAAGAGGGAAAGTATAATATCTCTGAGGTTGCAGATTTAACCGGATTTACATCCCTCTCTCATTTTTCTACCAGTTTTAAGAAGCAGTTTGGCATATCGCCAAGTGATTATAAATAGTAATTTTAAAGACCTTTAATATTTGTATCCAGCCATTCTAGTCGTTTCTCAACGAAGTATATCAGATATTCCACTTCTTTGTCATAAGAACCTCTAATAATACTTGTATTCCATTCAGGTTTCGTTATACTCCAACCAGCTCCATATGGTTTGGGGCTGAAATTTCTATCTTGTGATTCATCTAGTAATTTTGCATGCTCTCTAATAAAATCTGGAACCTTGTTTAATTCAGGTTTCAACTCGTTCCATCGATTTTTAAGTTCACTAACAAACTGAGGATCTTCGAATAAGCGATCAAACCATGGTGATTGTGTCTTAATATACCATCCATCCCATTCTCTGGAAAGAGCTCCTTGTTCCCAAGTAATATGATCCGCATTACCAAAGGCAAGATCAAAGTCCCATACTAGAGGGAATTCTATTTTTCCTTTATTTCGTAATGCCATATAACAGCTACCACGCAAATTACCATCTACATTTTTAGATAACTCCTGGACTATATAGTAGTTAATAAATGATGGCACATCGATATATTTCCTGTAACCTTCAACAGGGTCAGTAAAATTTTCTGAGTATAAAACCTCCTCTGCAGTATTAAAAAAGTCCCTAACGTAATCAAATTGATTGGTTGTGGGCTCTTCAGGATCTTTAAACATGATAGGTAGATTATTCCTATCTGTTTTGAATTTATATGGTTCATCGAAATGGAAGTCAAGCTCCAAGAAATAATCACCTGTTAATGCATCTCCAGAATTATCCTCAGGTGAAACTATATCCATATCTAATCTTTCGTCTGATATTCTCACATGTTCTGTAAGTGTATATACTCCACGATATGTGCCATTCATATAATAATCAACGCTTAGAGACTTCGGTGTCCAAGATAATTCTGCTATTTTAGAAATCTCGAAAGCGGTTATATTTCGTAATAGTGTTTTATCATAGTAATTTGCAAGTAAAGCCCAGTTTTTGTCATTACTCATACCTAGGAGAGAACTTTTTTCTTCCAGTTTTATTCTAAATGGTTTCTTAGGAACACCGTACCATGTTGAATTGCCTCTTCCCTTCATTTCTCCTTTAGCAATGAAATCTGTATTAGTGGTATAGTAGTTGTCAGAATCTAAAACACGTAATGTTATGTTTTTATAATTCTCTTTTTCGTCATCACTATATTCTTGATTACCCTCTACATTTACATAAACCTTTGGCAATCGTGGTGGTTTATTTGTTGCAGTAACAGTGTATTCAGTAATTTCACCATTACTACCAATTACCTTGTAGATAAGTTTTTGGCTAAAATCGTTTGAAGTTATATCGCTTATTTGCTCTATATTATTTACCTCAACCTTAATTCCAACGTAATTAAATGATACTACCAGATTATTGAGTGAGACTCTGTAAGGTACAGATAACTTAATTGTATTATCTGATATTTCTCCTACGACAACTTCATCTAAACTGCTATTGAATTCTGGTTGTAAAGTAAAAGAGTTTATAGTGGCTTCTTGTGTATTTTCCCCTGAATCATTGCAGGATGTTATTACTGATAATAGTAATATAAGTAGATAAAGAAGATTCTTTGTTTTAATTAAACTCATAAGGTTATTCTTTTAAGATCAAAATAAATTCCCACAAAAATAATCCATTTTTTTTCACTTAACAATTTAAATGATTTATATTAACAAACTCATGGATATTTGTGAGTGCAATAGTGTAATTTTGATTACAGCGATTTGAACAGTATCTTTGTACCGTTTAAACAAAATAATTATGACACAAACTCCTAAATGTATTAAATGTCAAAGTTCAGTAACTTATTTCGATGGTTCACTATTTCACTGTACTGAATGCTTTCATGAATGGACACAGGAAGATATGGAAGCAGCCGAAAAGTTTGATAAGGTAGTTGATAGTAATGGTAACGAACTATTTGATGGTGATGATGTTACAGTAATTAAAGACCTTAAGGTAAAGGGCTCGTCAATGGTAGTAAAAAGAGGTACCCGTGCACGTGGTATTAGATTATCATCTGATGATCCAACTCACGTTCAGGCAAAAGTTGATGGTCAAACAATATTTTTAAAGACCGAGTTTTTAAAGAAATAGTTTTTTTTAAATACCTATTCCATATCGATTTTATATTGATAGTTCTGAATATGACTAGTCCTAAATAAACGTTACAGTTTTTTTTACAATACTAGTTATTTTTATCCACAAGTTTGAAGGTTAACCTTCAAACTTGTGGATTTCTTTTTTACAGGTGCATATTTTAATATGGTTCTGTCCATCCATTTCCTCCTTTATTTCAACATAGAAACATTCATAGTATCAGTTTAAAGGCTTTACAACTTTAATAATCAAGATCAATAGTTTATAAGTTTATTCTATTGGATATATGAACATGTATTCATGTATATTTGTATTTTTGCATTGAATTTATTGATAGTTATACTATAAATTTCTGTGAATCTAACAAACAACACTAAAAGTATTTAAATGGAAAAAATTATTATTGTAGGAGGTGTGGCAGCAGGAGCTACTGCTGCAGCAAAGGTGCGTCGTCTTTCATCTACTGCAGCAATTACTATGTTTGAAGCAGGCAATGATATTTCATTTGCCAATTGTGGACTTCCATATTATATAGGTGGAGATATAAAAAGTCGATCAAAATTGATTCTGCAGAGTCCCGAAAGTTTCAAAGAGCAATATAAAGTGGATGTACATGTGAATACTCGTGTAACCAATATTGACAGGTATAATAAAAATGTTACCACGTTGAACATTAGAACAGGCGAAATCAATTACTTTAAATATGATAAATTGCTATTGGCACAAGGAGGACGACCAGTTATACCAAATATTGAAGGGGCTAATCTAGATCATGTTTTTACTTTGTGGACGCTCAATGACATGGATAATATTCATCGACACATTGAAGAAAGAGCACCCAAAAATGCAGTTGTTGTTGGTGGTGGATTCATTGGTCTTGAGATGGTTGAAGCGTTAGTAAAACGAGGTTTAAATGTACACTTGGTTGAAATGATGCCACACGTTATGTCGGTGATGGATGCGGAGACTGCAGGATTTATTGAGCATGAAATGCTTTCATACGGAGTGAATATTCATACAGGAAAGGGTGTTACAGCAATATCATCAAAATCGGTAAAACTAAATGATGGTACTATTATTAATGCCGATATGGTGCTGATGTCGATTGGTGTACGTCCAACCCTGCAACTTGCAAAAGAAGCGGGACTCGATATTGGTGAATCGGGAGGACTGCTGGTGAACGAATATTTGCAAACTTCAGATGAGCATATTTATGCAGCAGGTGATATGATAGAAGTAGAGAACAGAGTTTCAGGCAGGATGGTTAGGATTCCACTTGCGGGACCTGCAAATCGTCAGGGAAGAATTGCTGCTGAGAATATGTTGGGGGGAAAGCATGCTTACATAGGCGCAATGGGAACATCGATACTGCGTGTTTTTGAGGCAGTTGCAGGTATTACGGGACTTTCTCTTAAACAAGCTCGCTCACTTGGTCTTCCTGCAGATTCAGTGGTGATACATAAAGAACATCACACTTCATATTATCCAGGGGCAGAGAATGTCTCGGTTATGTTAATTTATAACAGTGAAACAGGAGAAGTGCTGGGCGGTCAAACTGCTGGTTATAAGGGCGCCGATCGTCGTCTGGATGTAATTGCAACGGCTATCGCTGGTAATCTTACAATTCATGATTTGGCAGATATCGATTATGCGTATTCTCCTCCATTGGGTACAGCAAACGATGCTATAAATATGGCTGCATTCGTGGCTGAAAATAATAAGAGCAGATATAGTTCGTCGATTACCGTTGGTGAACTCGATCAGTGGATAGTTGATCATAATCCTATTGTGATTGATGTTCGTGATGTATTCGAGTTTAAAAAAGGGAATATTAGTGGTGCATATAATGTGCCTTTAGAAATGTTGTACAACGATCTTAAGGCTATTCCTAAAGAATCATGTGTTTTGGTATATGATGAAACTGGTAAAAAGGGACACCAAGCTTTACGAATACTCAAGAGTATGGGCGTAGAGGATGTTTACAATATTTCAGGTGGATTTATATCATTGCAGAGACAGGCGTATGCGGTTGGCTTCCAAAATATACATGTTAATCTGCCTGAGCTCGAAAATAAAAAGATCAATGAAGGTAAAGGTGAAAAAGTTGCCGATAATATAAAAGAGACATCAATATCGGCTAATTTAAATACACCACTTGTGATTGATGTTCGCACTCCAGTTGAGTTTATGGGTGGGGCTTACCCAAATGCTATTAATATTTCGTTAGATGAATTAGAAAGAAGGGTAAATGAACTAGGTGATAAAGATCGTGAGATTACCCTATATTGTGCATCAGGTGCCCGATCTGCATATGCACAACAAATGCTAATACAAATGGGCTTTACTAATGTAGAAAATGGTGGAGGATTAATGAATATGATGAGAAGAAAGTAAAATGAAATAAAAAAGCCCTTAAAAAATATTATTTTTAAGGGCTTGAATATTGATGTGGAGAATATCGGAGTCGAACCGATGACCTTTTGACTGCCAGTCAAACGCTCTAGCCAGCTGAGCTAATCCCCCAATTTATAACTTATTGATTCAATAATTAACTTCATCATCTCAACAAGGCGGTGCAAAGATAGAGAATTTATGTATATTTGCAATTCAATTGTTGCATAAATTAAATAAAAAAACTCCTTTAGATGATTGTTTTCAACACAACTTTCCATATAGATGAAACTCTTCAAGATGAATTTATAGAATATATTCTTCAGGAGTTTATACCAATGTCAACAAAAAGCGGAATTTTAACTTCAGCAAGATTTGCCAGAATATATGGAAGTAATAAGGATGAAGGTTTATCATTCGCTATGGAATTTCAGGTTGAAACTATTGAACTGCTTGAAAAATGGAACAAAGAGGAGAGTAATTATGTATATAATCTGTTAATGGATAAGTTTAAAGAAAAGCTTGTGGGCTTTTCTACTGTATTACAGACTATTGACTATTAAACTTCATTATTTACCATGCAAAAAGACTCTATTCAAAAAGAGCGTATAATTATGGGAATTGACCCCGGTACACAGGTTATGGGTTACGGAATCCTTCGAGTTTTGGATAACAAACCCTCTATGGAAGCCATGGGTGTTATGAATCTTGGTAAATATGGTGATCATTATTTGAAGCTTGCAAAAATATATTCAAGAATAATAGGACTTATTGATGAATATCTTCCTGATGAACTAGCCATCGAAGCTCCTTTTTTTGGAAAAAATGTTCAAAGTATGCTAAAGCTTGGAAGAGCCCAAGGGGTTGCAATGGCGGCCGCAATATCAAGAGATATTCCTATTTTTGAATACGCACCTCTGAAAATAAAGATGTCCATTACAGGTAATGGTAGAGCTGCTAAAGAGCAGGTAGCATATATGCTACAAAAGATTCTACATATTCCGGATGATAAGATGCTTTTGCAACTTGATGCCTCCGATGGTTTGGCTGCTGCATTATGCCATTTTTATCAGTCAGGAGTATCAACAGTTGATAAGAAATATAAAGACTGGAAAGACTTTGCAAATAAGAATCCTGATAAAGTTAACCGTTAGTTAAAAAATGATGTTTTTTTTACTACATTTGACTTGATTTACCTCTATTTTTTTATCTTTGCCTTATGAACCGACTTGTTACACACATCGAATTCTTGCTGCACGAACACAATTGTGTAATTATTCCAGAACTTGGAGGGTTTGTTGTAAACACCAGTAACTCTCACAGAGATGGAATTTCTATCTATTTACCACCATCTTGTGAATTGGTCTTCAACAGGGATCTTACTTATAATGACGGACTTCTAGCAGAATCATATATGAAGACTTACAGCATTTCATTTGATGCTGCTATGCTTTGGATTGAAGAGGAAGTCTCTGAAATGAAGAAGCAATTAAGGGATCAACGTTCTGTAGAGTTAGGAAGATTAGGTTCTTTTATCTTATTTGATGATAACAGGTTTTCATATAAACCTGGAAGTTTTATCCGTCCCGCTTTATTTGGTCTGAGTATGGCCAGATTGAAACCATTGATTCAATTGCAGAAACCTGTAAGTCTTACTGAGGCTAACAGAGGGGTTGATTCAGATAGTAGTTACAATAAAAAACGTAGTTTAAGAACTGCAAGTGTTGCAGCAGCTGTTGTGGCTGCTGTAGTATTAATAATGTTCTTTATGCCAATGAGTGACAGGACTATTGAACGTCAATCTGCCAAAATATCTTATGAAACAGAATGGCTTACACCTAAAAACAATAGATCTAACGAAATAATCATTGAGAATAAAGCTACTAAAGAAGTTGTATTTCCTGCATCAGAAATTGTAGAGATAACTGATGATTCTCCAAGGTATTATATCATAATGGGTGTATTCAAAGGTGATAAGTCTGCCACACGACTTGCTGAATCACTAAAAGCAGATGGTTTTACAGGAACAAACTGGTTAGAGAGGCCTGAACGTATTGATGTTTATTCAGCGTCATTTGATAATGAAACGGATGCTGAAGAGTTTTTAAAGAAAGTACATAAACATTATCCAAAGTATTCGGATGCATGGATTCTAAAACGATAATTTTTTTATTATGTCTATCAAAAGGAGTATTGTATTAGGTTTTATTTTCTATTGGGTTTATGAAATGTACCATCATAGGAAGAGATTGGTACCACCTACTGACAGATTTAAATTCCCTGATTTTTAGAAAAAAATAATTATCCCCGAATAATAAACCTTCGGGGTTTTTTTATGCTTTTATGTACTTATTTTTATCTTTGTATTTAATATAATTTGTATTTCAGTATTTTATTATATTAGATTCATATATATGAATTATATTCTTTTATTTTGTTTTAGGTAAGAAGTATAAAATGGTAATTTAAATATAATGAATAAAATAAATCAGGTAGATAGGTTATTGAGTCTGAGTTATCCAAAACCAGATCCTTATGGATCTTTATCAATGCCGGTTTACCACGCTCTGGCTTATGAATTTTCTACTGCAGAAGAGATGGAGAATGCATTCTGTGGCAGAACTGACGAGCATACATATTCGAGAGTGTCAAACCCAACTGTACAATATTATGAAGAACGTGTAAAAATGCTAACAGATGCTTATAACGTTACAGCGCTTAATTCAGGAATGGCAGCAATCAGTAATGCGTTCTTCACATTAGCTTGGAGTGGTAGTAATATAGTCACCTCAAAATATTTATTTGGTAACACATACTCTTTTTTCATTAATACGTTAAAAGCTTTTGGTGTTGAAACACGCTTTTGTGATTTGACTAATCCAGCAGATGTTGCTGCTAATCTTGATGAGAACAGTTGTGCACTATTTGTTGAGATTATTTCTAATCCACAAATGGAGGTTGCTGATCTTAAGAAATTGAGCAGTGTAGCACATGAAAATAATGTTCCTCTTATAGCTGACACAACAATAATACCTTTTACTAATTTCAAAGCAAAAGATTTCGGTATTGATATTGATGTAATATCAAGTACTAAGTATATATCAGGCGGAGGAACTAGTCTTGGTGGTTTAATTATTGATTACGGTAAGTTTAACTGGAAGAATTCAGCCAAATTAAACTACTTATCAGAAATTCATGAATCAGCTTTTAATTTTAAGCTACGTAAGGAGATTCATCGTAATATAGGTGCTTATATGACACCAGAAGTGGCCTATATTCAGTCCCTCGGACTTGAAACATTAAGTGTAAGGTTTGATAGACACTCAACAACCTGTTTGGAGCTTGCTAAAAAACTCCAAGCGTTACCCGCAATCAAATCTGTTAATTATACCGGATTGGGAGATAATGTATATTATGAAGTGAGTAAACGTCAATTTGGTGAATACCCGGGTGCAATGCTCACGTTCGACCTTGAGTCTAAGGAAAAATGCTTTAAATTCATGAACAAACTTCAAATTATACATAGAGCAACTAATCTGTTTGATAACAAAACTCTAATAATTCATCCGGCAAGTACAATTTATGGAACCTTCACTTCTGAACAGCGTTCAGATATGGGTATAAAAGAAACCACACTCCGTCTGTCAGTAGGACTTGAGAGTGTGGATTCAATATTTTCAGATATAAAACAGGCTCTAGAATATATTTAGATATATGCTTTAAGATATTATCTACTCAATTTAAATTTAATATATTTAGATTAAATAAAAATCACTTTAACGATACTGATCATTCTTCCAAAAGAGAGTCAATCTGTTGATTGAATTCCTCTTTAAATTCCTCATAGAATAATCCTGTAGCCGGTCCGTTAAAACCTGTATGCACTTTACGTACTTTCCCCTGTTTATCTATATATATAGTTGTAGGGTAACTTGAAAAATTATCCAGTTCCGGCAATGCACCTGCAACATTTTCCCTGCCTACAGCACCTCCAAAAAGCAAAGTATAACCAGTATTGTATCGTTCTTTTAACTGAGTAAGAGCTCTTTTCCCATAATCGAAATCATCTTTTCTTTCAAAAGCTATACCAATAACTTCAACACCACGATCTCTGTTTTCCTCATACCATGGTGCAAGATATGCCATTTCATCGAGACAGTTGGGACACCAACTTCCCAGAATAGAAACAATAACCACTTTACCCTGATACTTTTCATCTTTGAGAGATACAATATTTCCATTAAGATCGGGCAATTCAAAACTTAAAGTGTCAAATCCTTTCTTTAGTCCTGCTAATGAATAAGGGTCAGCCAATTCAGCAGCATCATTTTTATTACCGATAATGCGTGTAGTTCCTCTTGCTGTATAGAAAATTCCCTCAAAACTATTTTCATCAATAAAATTAAAATCAAAATAATAAGGGGTTAAACCACTAAATGCAGAAAGTTGAACACCTTTTTCAGTATATGCTCCTTCCAAATATCTTAAATCTCCCGAAAGTGTAAGAATTGAACCAGTAATAATATTGTTATCTGTTTTAAAAATCCCAACATTATGTGTTGTATCCCTATTTTCACCTATAAAAAGCACATCCCATTTACCATCAATTCTCAATGATGTAGGATTATCAACAGGTTCAAATCTGTTCAGAACTCCAAAAGTAGCCCTAAAAGGTATACCCGGATCATTCTCTATATAATGCTTCAAGAATTTTCCTTCTATCTTATTGTCTGAAATTATACCTCTTAACTCTGCATCATATGCAATTATAGGGATAATCAGAGTGTCATTGATTAATGAAAATCCATTTAAGACAAACCTCTCTTCTCCGTTCAGCAGAATAACTGTTGCAGAGTCAGACGATACCTTGTTAACTTCAAAAAGAAATGGAACCTTTTTACCTTCAGCAACTTCTATTTCACCTAGCCAGATTCCGCTTTGCAGATCTGCTTTTTTGTCTTTTTGATTGCAGGAAAACATAACAATAAGCACTGCAAGTAATAATATCGTTTTGTATTTCATATTTTATTTAAATTGAGGATATTAATAAAAAATAGTTGTAATATACTGCTTCAACCAATATAATTATAAGGTCGTAAAATTACATGTTTTTATTTAAACACCCATAGTTTAGTTTCAATTACATCATTACCCTGTTTTGCAATTGCATCCTGATAACTAGTTAGATTAACAGATTGTTCTTTTACAGGATAATATAAACGAGATGGGACTCCTCCGTCACCAAATAATGGATTAAAAGTATATGTTACCTGACCTCCGTTTACCTGACCTGAATATATAATATCTCCTCTTTTAATAAGAAAATCAGGAAATCCGGTTCTGCGATACTCACTCCAACCTTCCAGAAACTGAGTAAATAGTGCAATATATTTCTGATTAAGAACATTTCTCTGATTGGCTACAGGTAGTGATGCTATATAATTTTCAACTTCAGAATCTGTTACTCCCCATTTCTCCAGAGATGCTCTTACACCATTAATATAGTCAGTTTGACTCCATCCATTATGTTCAGATTGAAGAAATGCAACCTCGGAATACTCCATAAGTACTTCTCCAAAATCAGGAGCACTGTAAATAGCACCTGGCAGACTAACTTCAGTTGCAGGAAAACTACCAGCTTCAGATTCAGTTAGTCCATACGGTAATCCTACATATTCACCCTTACTGTTTAGTGCTGCAAATTTGCTTAAACGAGGGTCTGCAAAAGGTATTTGTGGATTTTCTCCTTTAAGTAAATCGATAAAGGGTTTTGAAATAGCAAAGTCTCTTCTGTTAGCAGTTACTGTAGCACGATAATATGGGGCTTCATTAGGGGAAGCTGTTGAGTATTTAAAAATTGCATTATCTGCATTACTTGTGAATACACCTTTTGTCAGTGCATCTGTAAAATGAGAACTGTATAGTTCCGGATTCTTAACTTTTAATCTGGTAGCAAATCGTAATCTAAGTGAATTTGCAAATTTTGCCCACTTAAGATTATTACCTCCATAAATTATATCAGATGCCCCAAATGTTGTTTCGGCCTGATACTTAATTAAAGTATCACCTGCCTGTTTTAACTCATTAAGAATATCTGCATATATCTTCTCCTGAGAGGCATATGCCGGTGTTAAGTTGTTTGCTTCCTGTTGCAGAGCCTCAAATTCAGGATCATTGTTTCCATAAGAATGGTAAGGAACATTCCCAAAAATATCAGTAAGCGCATAAAAAGCATATGACTTTAATATTTTGCTTATAGCAATCTGGGTTGAGTTTCTTCCTGCGCCATCTGCTGTTACCAAATCTTTAGTTTCAGGGTTACTGTTAAGTATGATAATTTCCTGAAGGTTGTTCACTGCTTTGTAAAGACCATTCCAGATAGTCTCCGAATAACTGAAGGGGATGTCATAGCGTGACTGACTGGTATATGTTACCTGACTTATTTGTTGTGTAAACAATGCAGAGCTTCGAAGAGATGCTGGTTCACTCTTAACATTATCAACAAGCTGTTTTTGAGCAGTTACAATTAGTGATGTAGTCTGCACTGAGGATGGTCTGTTTGGATCTATATTAAGATTCTCATCTATACATGATGTAAAAAGGAATAATAATGGTAGTGATAATACTGTTAGATGAGATACTAGTGATATATTAAATAATTTCATAACTTATTCTGAATTAAATTGTTCATTAATCTTTTTTAAAACCTGAAACTTAAATTGATGCCATAAGTTAATGGTGTGGGCATATTACCACCTTCAATTCCCTGAACATTTCCACTGCTGTTGGTCAACTCTGGATCAATTGTTTTACTCTTTCTGTATAGATAAAATAGGTTACGCGCATATAGAGAGGTGCCAATACTTTTCACAGGACTATTTTCCGATAATTTAATATCATACCCAAGTGATAATTCTCTTAGTTTAATAAAGGTAGCATCAAAAATACTATATGCTGTAGGTCCGTTACTATAGTTCCTTGCCCATGCCTGAGCTGTTACATTTTTAGTATTAGGAGCAATATTTGTTACACTATAGGTGCCATCAGCGTTAAAGGTTACATCTGCTGTTACGCCATCAGAAACAACTCCTGTTTCACGAATGCCATTAGCTGCTGTTTCAGGAAGAATACCTGAATACATAGCCACAGAGTACGTTTGGGAAAAGAATTTTCCACCTACACGTGAGTCAACAAGAAAATTAAATCTAAGATTCTTATATCTTAATCCATTTTGAAAGCTCCAAAGAAAGTCAGGAAGTACACTGCCTAAGGGGACAATCTGCTGAGTCCTCATGTGAAGACCATTTTCACCCACAACTTTTTGTCCATCAGGAGCATAAACAAAATCGTAACCCTCTATCTGACCATAACTTTTACCTTCCTGTGCAGTGAGTGTTACAAGAGTTGTACTAAGATTTAATTTATTTACGGCATCAGAAAGCTCAATTATTTTATTTATGTTTCTTGAGAAATTAAACGTTGTATTCCAGTCCCAGTTTCTACTTTTAACCGGATTTATACCTAAAATCACTTCAAAGCCTCTGTTATTTATTTCACCTGCATTGATTAGCATAGAAGAATACCCAAATGCTGCTGATGTAGGTAATGAAATTATCTGATTACGGCTTGAGTTATTATAATATGTAAAATCAAGATTTATAAGATCTTTGAAGAATTGTAATTGCAAACCGGTCTCCAGTGAAGATGTAATCTCTGGTTTAAGATTGATATTATTTAATTGATTAGGTAAAGTGTATGCACTTCTGCCATTAATTGAACTTACCGCTTCGTATACTTTGTAAAGCTGATACGGATCTGTATCATTACCTACCTGTGCCCATCCTAATCTAAGTTTGGCAAAAGAGAGCCAGTTGCTGTTACGTAGCCCTGGTAGTTCGCTAAGTATAACTGATGAAGTAACAGATGGGTAGAAGTATGAATTGTGTTCAACAGGCAGTGTTGAAGACCAGTCATTTCTAAATGTACCATCCAGGTAAACTGTACCTTTCCATCCATAAGATATACTTCCATAAACCGATGAAAGCTGTTTTTTATATATACCTGTTGTTGGGTTTATAATAGTTGATGTTGCATTATTTAGGCTGTAATAGTTAGGTATAATCAAACCCCCAGAAGTGGAAATATCACTTATTCTTCTGTTTCTCTGTAGATAATTAGCTCCTACATTTGCAACAAAAGAGTGATCACTCCAAGATTTGTTAGCTGTAGCAAGCAATTCATAGTTAAATTCCTCATATTTTTGACTATATTCCTGGTACATAGATTGCGAACGCGAGTTATAAGCTATTCTGTCCTGATAATCATAATCATATATATCTGCATTTAAACGACCTGTTACAGATAGCCATGGAGTGGGGGTGAGTACAATGCCAAAATTCCCATAAAGCCTATCTCTGTCCTCTTCAAGATAACTTTCATAAGCCGACCAGTATGGGTTATCAATATATTTGGTTTTCTCATCAGCTACAGTGTTCTGATAACCTGTACGGTTCCATGCTCTTGGAGTACCATCTGGTCTTTTATATTCACTAAGTTTCTTATAATCAACCTGAACATGACCCCATTGAAAAGCTTCCAGAATAATATTCCTGTTGGAAGCACCTGTCCATGGTCGTCCAGTAGTTGAAGTTTTGATATAATTTGCACTTGCAAAAAACGATAGTAGATCACCTGTAATATTTCCTGAAATACTCAAACTGTTTTTACCCAATGATGAGTTTGGAATAGTTCCTGTTACATTCTTATTAGTAAATGATACCCTAAATACAGAATTATCATTTGATTTAGATAAAGATATATTGTTGGTATTTGCTAATCCGGTTTTAAAGAAATAATGAACATCATTTTCAGGATATACCCATGGCTCAGGATTTAAATAATCCTCAGGATATTCTGGGTCGAGGTTATACCAATGTAGTACAGGTGTGCCATCTAATTTTGGTCCCCAGCTTTCATCTCCTGCATAATCTACAATATTATATGTTGTACCATTGATCTGTGCTGTGCTGAAAGTAGTATTATACCCACCTCCATAAAGTTTTTGACGCTCTGGTAGTCTGACCACATTCTCCAACTCCAGACCTGTATTAACTTCTATGTTAATCCCTCCATCTCCGGTCTTACCATTTTTAGTAGTAATAAGAATAACACCGTTAGCAGCTCTTGAGCCATATAGAGCTGCAGCTGAAGGTCCTTTGAGAACATTAACACTCTCAATATCATCAGGGTTAATATCCTGAATTGTGCTTCCCATATCTTTTCCTGCACTACCGTTTATTGTGGATGAACTATTCAGTTCACTGTTATCAAGCGGTACCCCATCAATAACATAAAGTGGTTGATTATTACCGGTTATTGAGTTTATACCTCTTAATGTTATTCTTGAAGAACCACCAAGGTTACTTCCACCCGAGATTACCTGTAGCCCGGCTATTTTTCCTGAAAGTGCACTCATAGGATTTGTTGGTCTGGTCTGAAATGCTTCAGAGGAGACATCCTGCACTGCATAACCTAATGCTTTTCTTTCTCGAGGAATATTTAATGAGGTAATTATCACTTCATTCAAAGTGGTAGTAGACTCAATTAGTCTGACGTTGATTGTAGCCGATTTATCTATATTTATAGATTGATTTTCGAATCCTATATAAGTAAATTCAAGTGTATGACCAATATTTGTGCTAATCCGATAATTACCATCAATGTCTGAAACGGTACCATTTCCTGGATTAGTAATATCAATAATTGTAACCCCTGCCAGAGGTTCATTATACTGATCAATTACTTTTCCCGTTATAACTACATTTTGCAAATCTTGTGCATATGTACTAAATATAAGTAGTTGGATAAGAACTATAAAAGTTAATTTCATAAGTTTTAAATTATAATTATTAAAAGTTGATTTAATTATTCAAAAAAAAGCGGCTGATCTTTTGAATCAGCCGCCCCGTTTTATGATACCTTTTTTAATTTAGGTATACAGAGAGGGCTGATTATGAAGTTTTGTACAACAAACATTCATTGCTGACATATTCATAACCAACATTCTCTGCATGTTATTTAAGCCTGTAATCATTTCGAGGAATATTGAGTGTTTAAAAAGTATCAATCTTCAACCTTAGAAAGCTGTAATGGATATTCCTCAAAAGCATAAAGTACTGTGGATAAATAACGTTCACCTGTGTCAGGGAGTATCACAACAATATTTTTCCCTTGATTTTCTGGTTCAAGTGCTATTTGCAATGCTGCATATGCTGCTGCACCTGAAGATATTCCAACAAGTAAACCTTCAGTAGATGCTAACCTGCGACTCGTAAGAATTGCTTCATCATTGTTTACTTTATAAATGCGGTCTACTACTGATGAATTGTATGTTCCTGGAATAAAACCAGCACCTATTCCCTGTATTTTATGAGGACCGGGATTACCACCCGATAATACGGGTGAATCAGTGGGTTCAACGGCCACTACTTGTATTTTGGGATTATACTCTTTCAAGCGTTTTCCGGCTCCACTCACAGTTCCACCCGTACCAACACCGCTTACTAAGATATCCACTTTTCCATCAGTATCTCGCCAAATTTCTTCTCCTGTTGTAAGGTAATGAATTTCAGGATTTGCCTGATTTTCAAACTGCTGAAGAATAACTGCATTTGATGTCTGAGCCTGCAGTTCTTTTGATTTTGCTATAGCACCTTTCATACCTTCAGCTCCGGGTGTTAATACTAGTTCAGCTCCCAGTGCTTTGAGTAAATTTCTTCTTTCAATGCTCATCGTTTCAGGCATTGTTAGAATAAGTCTGTATTTCTTAATTGAAGATACAAATGCCAGGCCAATACCGGTATTGCCACTTGTTGGTTCAATTATTACAGAGCCTGGTTTTAATATACCCTTTTTCTCTGCATCTTCAACCATCGATAACGCGATACGGTCTTTTACACTGCTAAGGGGATTAAAACTCTCTAACTTGGCAATAATATTTGCCTTTGCTCCCTCTTTATCTCCATATTGACTTAGTCTGAGTAATGGTGTATTACCTACTAGTTCTGTTAAATTTGCTGCAATTTTTGACATATTGTTAATTTTTAATTTTTTATGAAGCAAAGATATTAGATGAAATATGAGATTGAAATAGCACATTCGTGGTATATTTACTGATATAGTGAGATAAATTATTAAATTTGTGATTGTAAAATAATAATTATTGTGAGTCGGAATTATATTGTTGCAGATAATCAGGATGTTACGCGAATAGGGCTAATATCAATACTCAGAGAGTATAATAAAGAAGCAAAGATTATTGAGGTGGAAAACTACAGTAAAATGCTTTTCATGCTTCGCCAATACCCTAATTCTGTTGTAATTGTTGATTATTCTTTATTTGATTTTTTATCAATAACTCACTTACTTAACATTAAGAGTGGAGCTAAAGCTTCATCATGGCTAATCTTTTCTGACGAACCTGATGTCCATTTTCTGAGACAACTGTTACAATCAGATCCCTCCATCAGCGTTGTTTTAAAACATAATTCCAAATCCTATATATTGGATGCATTAATGTGTGTCACAGAATATGAGGTATACTGGTGTGATTTTGCTGAATCTGTTATGAAAGCAGGTGTCCCCCAGCAAAATATTCCTGATAAACTTACGGTATCTGAATCTAATATTCTAAGAGAGATTGCTTTAGGTAAAACAACAAAAGAAATTGCAGTAGAAAAAAATTTAAGTTTCCATACAGTAAATACTCACCGACGCAATATCTACAGAAAACTCGGGGTTAACAGCGTAAACGAAGTAACTCGGTATGCATTGCAAGCCGGGTTAATAGATCAGATGGAATATTATATATAGTTCAGTCGTTGTTTATATATCTTACAAAAGCTATGTTTTTACCATCGGGCGACCAGCTATGAACATTTAATGTTCCTTGACCACCATAAAAAACAGGTGTAAGATCACGTATCTGTGAAGTTTCTACATCCAGCAATCTCAATTTAACATCTTTTCCAAATGGATGTCCTCCCTGCTGATCTTCTATATAGGCAATATATGCTATACTTCTGTTGTCAGGTCCCGGGTGTGGAAACCAATTATCATATTCATCATTGGTCAGTTGTGTCTGTTCACTTCCATCAGGCCGCATTCTGTAAATGTGCATTCTTCCGGTTCTGTTGCTATTAAAGTATATCCATTCTCCGTCATAGCTATACTCCGGACCATCATCCAAACCTTTTGCATCAGTAAGGCGTATCTCTTCATCAGTTATCATGTGAGATTTGTAAACATCCCATTCTCCATTTCTCATTGCGCAATAAACGACCCATTGATTGTCAGGACTTACACCATGCCAATAACTTGGTGCATTACCTGTGATCAACCTTGGTACACCTCCTGATAGCGGAAGAATAAAAATTCTAGAGTTTCCACCCTGTGCAGTTACAGTAGGGTCGTTATGACTCACAATAAGCCATTTGCCGTCAAATGATAAACCATGATCATTATTGCATCTGTTGGCAAAACCAGTGTCTATTATTCCTAGTTTTTCTCCTTTTACAGATACTTTTTCAAGCAATCCATTGCTATTTATAATAAGATATTTACCATCTCGCGACCAGTTAGGTGCTTCGAAATGTCTCTTCTCACGAAGGATTACTTTCTCCTTACCTGTTTTTACGTTCAGTAATACAAGTTCACTTTCAAGGTTTTGCGGTACCTGAGCAAATGTAGTTAGTGTGGTACATAATGCAATTAACAACAGTTTGATGTTTTTCATTTTCTGCAGTTTTTAAAATTATTCTATATATATCTCGAGTAATTTAGAAGATTCACTTGGTATAATTAGAAGATTATCTGTAGTAGCTGGTATGAGAACCGACTCGCCTTGATCAATAAAAACAGAGTTACCATTATTATCTTTCAATGTACAATGCCCCGACAGACACATATATATAATAAAGGAGTCTATTTCTTTAAAATTACGGCTAATTTGGATATCAATGTCTAGCAGATTGGTGGTAAAATAAGGGCATGAAACAAGTTTCACTGGCTGATTAACTTCTTTAGTATATTCAGTTTTATATGTATCATATATCTTAAAGTCAATGACATCTTTTGCCAGTTCAGTATGGAGTTCTCTGGTGTTACCGTTAGCATCACGACGATCATAATCATAAATACGATATGTAATATCTGATGTTTGCTGAATTTCTGCTATAAAACATCCGGCTCCTATAGCATGAACTCGACCTGCAGGTAGAAAAAACACATCTCCTTCTTCTACATTGTACTTTTTTAGTGTTCCTGTAAAACTTCCATCTTCTACACTATCTACATACTCATCTGGTGATATGCTTTTTTCAAAGCCTGAATAAAGAAATGCTCCCGGTGCAGCTTTTACAACATACCACATTTCGGTTTTTCCGAAAGAATTATGTCTTTCTCCTGCTATTTTATCATCAGGGTGAACCTGTATTGACAAATCGTCATTTGCATCTATAAACTTAATGAGAAGAGGGAAGGTGTCTCCAAATTTGTCATAAACTCTTTTTCCAACTAGCTGCTCTTTTTTATTAGAAAGTAGTTCATTTAATGATAAACCAGCGAGTTCTCCGTTGGATATAATAGAAACATTGTTTTTTACATCTGAGATTTCCCAACTTTCACCTATACCGTCAAGTGATGGCTTGATGTTTTTGAATTCAGTAATAGCTGAACCTCCCCATATAATTGATTTAAGAATCGGCTCAAATTTCAGTGGGTATAAAAAATCATTTTGACTTATTGTATTATTATTGTTCTTTGTCATTTCAGTAGTTTTTTCTTATTATTTATACTTAATAAAATTATCTTCTTACTTCTTTATTTTTAAAACCAGCGCCGTCCGAGCAGGCAGATAAAGCTTTATCCATCCTTTATTGTCTTTTGAGTGCAAAGGATCGAAATGTGTGAAGTGATTAATAGATGTGTCATTTAAACCAAAGCCTCCAAACTCTTTATCATCTGTATCTAATATAACTTTATATTCACCCTGAGGAACTAGTATTCCGTAATCACTGAATGATTTTTTTGGATTAAAATTATATACAAACAATAGCTCGTCTCTCATATAGGCAAGTACATTATCATCATCTTTGTCCCAAACCTTAATCAAAGGTTTATCCTGGAAATTGGGAACAGATTTAATTAAGTTAATCATTGATCTGTCGAAATCTCCAAGATAATGATACTTTAAATTTCCATCATCAGCCAATCTCCACTGTCTTCTTGCGTATTTATATGACCAGTTGTTGCCCTCCCTGGGAAAATCTACCCATTCAGGATGTCCATACTCATTTCCCATAAAATTTAAATAGCCTCCATTTATCGTTGTTGCTGTAACCAGTCTGATCATTTTATGAAGTGCTATTCCACGATCTACCCTGTGGGTACTATTTGTAAGTTTCGACATATACCAATACATGTCAGAGTCAATAAGCCTGAATATTATTGTTTTATCGCCTACCAATGCCTGGTCGTGACTCTCACAATATGATATTGTTTTCTCATCGGATCGTCTATTTGTTGTTTCCCACCAGATTGCTGATGGATGCCAATCCTCGTCTTTTTTCTCTTTTATGGTTTTTATCCAGAAGTCAGGTATATTCATTGCCATTCGATAATCAAAACCATAACCGCCTTCTGAAATTTTCATAGCTAAACCCGGCATTCCACTTACCTCTTCTGCAATAGTAATTGCATCAGGTTTTACTTCATGTATTAGCTGATTGGCTAGTGTCAGATAGCATATAGCGTCCCCATCCTGACCTGCATTATAATAATCACTATAATTCGAAAATGATTCACCTAAACCGTGACTGAGATATATCATTGATGTGACGCCATCAAATCTGAATCCATCAAATTTAAACTCTTCTAACCAGTACTTACAGTTTGACAGTAAAAAATGGAGGACTTCATCTTTACCATAATCAAAGCAAAGTGAATCCCACGCCTGATGATATCTTCGTGATGGGTCACTATGAAAATACAGATCATATGATCCATCAATTCTGGATATTCCTTCAGTTTCGTTTTTAACAGAGTGAGAGTGTACTATGTCCATTATCACAGATATGCCCATTCCATGGGCAGTATCAATTAATTCACGTAACTCTTCAGGTGTTCCGCTTCTTGATGATGGGGCAAAAAAACTGGACACATGATATCCGAAGGATCCATAATAAGGGTGTTCCTGAATTGCCATAATCTGAATGGCGTTATAACCAGCTTTTTTAATACGAGGGAGAATGTTCTCCCGAAATTCATTGTATGTACCCACCTTTTCTTCTTCACTCGACATACCAACATGTGTCTCATATATAAGAAGAGGGGAGGTGTCAGGTTTGAAATCTTTATATTTAAATGTGTATTTATGTTCAGGTTCCCAAACCTGAGCACTAAATATATATGTTTCAGGATCTTGAACAACTCGTTTGCTCCAGGCTGGAATTCGTTCGCCAGATCCTCCATCCCATGTAACATGAAGTTTATATAGATCTTTGTGATTAATGCGATTCAGTGGAACCTTAACTTCCCACACACCATTGCCAATAGGTTGCAATCGGAAAGACTCCAGATGTTGCCACTGGTTGAAAGTACCTACAAGAAAGATATCTGTGGCATTTGGTGCCCATTCACGAAACACCCACTTATCAGATGTTTTGTGTAATCCAAAATATAGATGTCCTGTTGCGAAATCAGATAATTTTATTTTACCATTATTCGTTAAATCAGATAATCTTTTCAGATAATAATCATGCCGACCGTTTATTGCTTTTGAATATGGCTCCAGCCAGGGATCATTTTTAATTATGTCTAACATCTTATTTTGATGTGTGATTTTAATATTATATGCATCGATAATAACAAAGATATAGAAATTGTGAAGATTTCATTTAATTTATTTGTTGATTTCTCATATCTTTGTCTATTGAGCACACATTTAGAAGATAGTACAATGAAACGAATTATAAATATTGTTTTTATTCTGTTATTAATTTCATTTAAATCCTTATCACAAGAAAACAAGATTACATGTGGTTTAGGTTTTAGTTTTGAAATCAGTGATGATAAAAGCTGGGGATATAAAGAGCCTGTTGTTGTGGAGATTACCCCTGGTTCACCCGCCGAAAGAGCTGGTTTAAAGATCAATGATATATTACTATCGGTCAATCATAATGGCACATATCTCAAATCTTACCAAACAATAATGTCCTGGTTCAATATAAACGAAACAGACATTACACTTGCAATTCGTAATTTCGAACACTCATTCAAAGAGATTACATTTTCGAAAGATTGCCGCAGCAGTAATGCTATTCCGGAAGCACAGCTTGCCCCGGTATTTGCATTTTATAGTTTAGAAAATGTTCAGAACAGGCGTTTTCTGATGCCTGTAAAGACCGTAACTAACGAGAACGCTCTATATCATAACTATAAAACTTTTGGGTTTGCAGCTTCTGATGAAAGTACCAGAGAGATAGATGAAAGAATAAATGCAATCTTTATACGTGCCTTATCAGAAAAGGGATTGGAGTACAATCCCACTGATCCAGACTTTATAATTCAAACATACTACAGTTTTGAAAGTAACCCTCTTTTCAAGTCTAATTCTTCAACATTTGGAAGTTATCAACCTGTTTGGAGGTATGATACAAGAAATAACAGAACCGTAAGAGTGCCTTTATATAATCCATCTGAGGGAGTTCGAATTGATGATATTGCCTATCAGTTGCAATTTGGAGCACGTTTCTATGATGTGAAATTTATGGAGGCAGGTGAGATGACACTTATTTGGGAGGGAGAGGTGAATGAGCGACTAAGTTCTTATTATAATCTGATTGATTACCTGGAAATGAATTTGCCTCTTATGCTATACAAATTTCCTTATGCAGGTAACAGATCATTTGCCACATTCCAGATTAAATATCTTAAGTACAATTATACAGGTATAGGCTATGATATGAATGATTTAAAAACAGTTGCTTCTGTTGATCCTGGCTCTCCTGCAGCGTTGGCTGGGATACGTCAGGGTGATGTGGTTATCAATATTCAGGGGCAAAGCTTTGATCACACTTCATCTCAGCAACTTACGGAGGGTTATCGTCGGTTTATTGCTGAAACTATGGAATTTAGGGATACGAACACTAGATATACCGATTCAAATGGCTTCAAGGATTGTATGTTCTGGAATATTGCTGATTATTTAAAAATATCAAACGCAATCTCAAACAATAAGAGATATAGAGCAGCTTTTTCATACCTGTTCAACTTCAATCAATATATTGACTGGAATACACCTGTTTCTATAAATATAGAGGTTGAGAGAAATGGAAATATTTTGAATTTTGCTGTTACACCTACTATTACTACAAGTTCACACTTACTGGCATATTAATAGAAGTATATACTTATAATAGATTATGTAGTTCTGTCATGTTTTTCTACTACTTAGTGGAAAAATATTTCAGATCTTGACATGCTTTTATTTTACTTTCATCTTACCTAAGCTCTTATCGTCTTCTTATATTCTTCTTATATTCTTCTTATATTCTTCTTATATTCTTCTTACCTGCTCCTTCTATATATGGGGATGGTAAAATAGTTGTAATAATAGTATATTATTTGGGCAAAGCTTTGGTATAAATTTTAGGGAGAATATTCTTGCAGACTAATAAGAATAGAACAGCAGGAGTATACTGGAATGGCAATTCTCTGTCATTGAATGTATTGTACTGTCAGTTACATTATAGGCAAGAAAATAATATGATGATTTTAGAAAAAAGTGATAGAAATGTTTGGAGCGTATTTATAATTTTCTCTATCTTTGCAATCCTTTTCCGCTCAATGTAGAATTCATTACAGAGGTTAATGATCGAAAAGGTTGAAAATCAATTTACATGTTGCAGAGAAAAAAATAAATTGAAAAATTATCTCGATTTATTTTGGATATTAAAAAATAGTCCATATCTTTGCACCCGCTTTTGAAAGGAACACCACCTGATAAGCGAAACGATAAGCGATCTTTAAAAAATTTACATACATTTTTTTTGACAAGCAAGTACAAGAGATATAATATTAAGATTATATTGAGGTACCCGTTCAATAGAATTTAAAAGGATATAAATCGTGAATCCGGGGGCAGTATAGAGGGATTGAAAAAGAACTTTTTTCGTTATCTTTTTGGTTATTTCCTAACCCTTATTTTTTTTAAGTCTGTCATATTTTATGGTCATATCAATCATAAGCTATCAGATTTGGGAAGTTTCAAGGATATAAAAATAACAAATTTACAACGAAGAGTTTGATCCTGGCTCAGGATGAACGCTAGCGATAGGCCTAACACATGCAAGTCGAGGGGCAGCACATGAAGTAGCAATACAGATGGTGGCGACCGGCGCACGGGTGAGTAACACGTATGCAACCTACCTTCCACAGGAGAATAACCCGTTGAAAAACGGACTAATACTCCATAATACAGGGGTCCCGCATGGGAATATTTGTTAAAGATTTTTTTCGGTAGAAGATGGGCATGCGTTCCATTAGCTAGTTGGTTGAGGTAACGGCTCACCAAGGCAACGATGGATAG
This sequence comes from Lascolabacillus massiliensis, assembly GCF_001282625.1. Taxonomy (NCBI): domain Bacteria; kingdom Pseudomonadati; phylum Bacteroidota; class Bacteroidia; order Bacteroidales; family Porphyromonadaceae; genus Lascolabacillus; species Lascolabacillus massiliensis. The sequence continues at coordinate 5,291 of NZ_CTEJ01000002.1, read as the reverse complement.
GGGAACTGAGAGGTTTATCCCCCACACTGGTACTGAGACACGGACCAGACTCCTACGGGAGGCAGCAGTGAGGAATATTGGTCAATGGAGGCAACTCTGAACCAGCCACGTCGCGTGAAGGATGACGGCCCTACGGGTTGTAAACTTCTTTTATACAGGAATAAAGTGAGTCACGTGTGACTTTTTGCATGTACTGTATGAATAAGGATCGGCTAACTCCGTGCCAGCAGCCGCGGTAATACGGAGGATCCAAGCGTTATCCGGATTTATTGGGTTTAAAGGGTGCGCAGGCGGAAGATTAAGTCGGCGGTGAAATTTTGCAGCTCAACTGTAAAAGTGCCATCGATACTGGTTTTCTTGAGTGTGGATGAAGTAGGCGGAATTTGTGGTGTAGCGGTGAAATGCATAGATATCACGAGGAACTCCGATTGCGCAGGCAGCTTACTAGGCCATAACTGACGCTCAGGCACGAAGGCGTGGGGATCAAACAGGATTAGATACCCTGGTAGTCCACGCAGTAAACGATGATTACTCGCTGTTTGCGATACACAGTAAGCGGCTTAGCGAAAGCGTTAAGTAATCCACCTGGGGAGTACGTTCGCAAGAATGAAACTCAAAGGAATTGACGGGGGCCCGCACAAGCGGAGGAACATGTGGTTTAATTCGATGATACGCGAGGAACCTTACCCGGGCTTGAAATGCATCTGACAGGAGCAGAGACGCTCTCTCCCTTCGGGGCAGATGTGTAGGTGCTGCATGGTTGTCGTCAGCTCGTGCCGTGAGGTGTCGGCTTAAGTGCCATAACGAGCGCAACCCTCATCATTAGTTACCATCAGGTTAAGCTGGGGACTCTAATGAGACTGCCATCGTAAGATGTGAGGAAGGTGGGGATGACGTCAAATCAGCACGGCCCTTACGTCCGGGGCGACACACGTGTTACAATGGATGGTACAAAGGGCAGCTACATGGCGACATGATGCTAATCTCCAAAACCATTCTCAGTTCGGATCGAAGTCTGCAACTCGACTTCGTGAAGCTGGATTCGCTAGTAATCGCGCATCAGCCACGGCGCGGTGAATACGTTCCCGGGCCTTGTACACACCGCCCGTCAAGCCATGGAAGCCGGGGGTACCTGAAGTTCGTAACCGTCAAAGGAGCGACCTAGGGTAAAACTGGTGACTGGGGCTAAGTCGTAACAAGGTAGCCGTACCGGAAGGTGCGGCTGGAACACCTCCTTTCTGGAGAAACTTTTTCCCTTACCTGTTATGATCTGCTCTATGGTTATAAAGACAGAGATAAGAATAATTGGGTAAAACATCAGGGATGTGCCTTTAAGAAAGATATGAAGATTAGTTTTTTAATATCATTTTTATGCGGGCCTTCCGGAGCACACGGTTTTATTTTATTCTTTTACAGTCTGTTGAAGGGGTATTTCGGTATAACTGGATATAAAGGCTTTATCTTGCTTGGGGAGATATAAAAAAAAAGAGTGTATGTATAATTGATAAGCCATCTTAAAAGTTAAGTGACATCCCGTTTTTTTAGATGTTTTAGGCAAAATGAATAGAAGAGGGATGCCGACAGCGAACCAGCCAGTCCTATAGCTCAGTTGGTTAGAGCGCTACACTGATAATGTAGAGGTCGGCAGTTCAACTCTGCCTGGGACTACTAAAACAAGAGTGTTTAAGAATAAAACGGGGGATTAGCTCAGCTGGCTAGAGCACCTGCCTTGCACGCAGGGGGTCAACGGTTCGAATCCGTTATTCTCCACCCGGTAAAGATGGAAGAAAAGGTTTAACGAGCGAGTTAAGTCTTAAAAAAAAAGAAGTATTTAAAAAAGAATATGTTTGAAAGCCCGTTTGGGGGCAACAGCGAGTGATAAATGAATCTCGCTTTACGGTTCGAGACCGTCTCAGGCAGCTATCGAATGCTGGTTTTATATTATAAAGCCTGTTTTTCGAAGAGATCTTTGACATGATGAAGTAAAAACAAGAGCAAATACAAATAACAACTAATAAAGAGTTCATTTAAAAGAACAAAAGACGCTGGTATTTATCAGACCCGGTATGTTTGTATGTTCAATTTATTGGATATATGATCATCATCCGGTCGGCGAAAAGAAAGTGAATAAGGGCACATGGGGGATGCCTAGGCTCTGGAAGGCGAAGAAGGACGTGATAAGCTGCGATAAGCTGCGGGGATTGGCAAATACGAATCGATCCGCAGATTTCCGAATGGGGCAACCCGATATGATAGTATCGTATCATTCCGTTATAAGCGGAAGGCAAACGTGGGGAACTGAAACATCTAAGTACCCATAGGAGGAGAAAACAAATAGTGATTCCCGGAGTAGTGGCGAGCGAAACGGGAGAAGCCCAAACCGGTATTGTTTCGGCAGTATCGGGGTTGTAGGACTGAGACATGGCAAGACAAAAGTGAAGTGGAAGCATCTGGAAAGTTGCATCATAGAGGGTGAAAATCCCGTACACGACTCATTTTTTAAGCCTATCAGTATCCTGAGTAGCGCGGGGCACGAGAAATCTTGCGTGAATCCGGCGGGACCATCCGCCAAGGCTAAATACTCTCCAGAGACCGATAGTGAACCAGTACCGTGAGGGAAAGGTGAAAAGAACCTCGAACAGAGGAGTGAAATAGACCCTGAAACCATGTGCTTACAAGCGGTCGGAGTCCCCTTGAGGGATGACGGCGTGCCTTTTGCATAATGAACCTACGAGTTACTCTTGCCTGGCAAGGTTAAGTATCTAAGGTACCGAGCCGCAGCGAAAGCGAG